>JAQBXN010000210.1 GCA_027625095.1 Planctomycetota bacterium
GCAACATTATTTTGGTCGGAGTCCTAAGTTAACTAAGTTATAAGTCCCAGCCAAAGCAGAGAGGAGCTGAAGAGGTGTCTACGATTTCGACCCTCGAGGCAAAGACCCACCTTTCCCGCTATCTAGCCGAAGTAGTGAAGCGGCAAGAGTTTATCATCACGCTCGGTAAGCTTCCGGTGGCGTGCCTTGTGCCACTCGATTCCCCACAAAGTCGGCCAAGACCCAAGGTCTGTGAGATGCTGGGTAAGCCCCATGAAGCGCACCGTGCTGTTGGGGTGCCAGCTCAGACGGAGTTCTGTCAGCTTCGTCGCCTTGCTCTTCAGAAGGAAGCAATCTACCCGAGTGGTGAATTACCACTCTTCCATGGTGATCCTTTCGATCGCCTGCTTATTGCGCAGGCACAAAGTTTGGCCATGCCCGTGGTGACACCGGATCAGCCCTTCACGCCATTGGGTGTGTCGGTTATCTGGTGATCGATTTCGGTCGAAGGGACATCCTCAATCACACGTACTTGTAAATCATGACCATGTGGTGTGGGACAAAATCCAATACAGCCTACCTAACCTAACCTATGCTTATTCCACTGCTCCTTGCAATGCTGCCGTTAGATACTTCCTTTGCCCAGGTTCAGCGCACCGAGATTAAAGAAGGCGATGAGCGAGTCATTGTTCTTGAAAATTCTCGACTCAAGCTGGTGCTGTTCCCTGACCTTGGCGGTCGTATCGGGCATATGGTGGACAAGACGGATGGGGACGACCTGCTCTACTGGGATCTGTCCGACAAGGCGATCTATCACGGGGAAGGCGGCGCGCTCGATGACCGCCGAAATACGTTTGAGCCTTACAAAGTGATGCCAGCACCTGCGGGCTATCCGGAACACGCGGTTGCGATGTCCTTCTTTCGGCCCGAAGTATCCATCGAAAAGATCATTACCCTCAGCGATCTGGGCTCGACAGTGCGCGTGGATTACCGCTACCGGAATACAACTCAACGTGACCTGACAGGTTACGAAGTGATGACCAAGAACTGGTTTTTTCCCAGCGGCCCGCCCATCAGTGCCAAGGATGTCTATTGTCTGCCAACAAGCCGCGGGGTACGCCGAATTCCCTGTTTCTCCGGTGGTTGGGTCTATCCCGAGTTGCGAGGAAAGTTCAAACAGGATGTCGGACCATGGACGGGCATCGCAAGCACGACGAAACAGCGGGGGATCGTCACTGCTTTTTCCAATGACTACTACCGCTGGTTCTACTATTGGAAAAACGGTGTCGAGATCCCGACCTATGAGTGGGTGTTCGGAGACCTGCCCGCGGGTCAGGAGGCCACCATTACACTCTGGATTCACGTGGTAAAAGGTGTGGATGGCTTCTCTTTCGCCAATCGATATGTGGCAGCAGACGTTCAATTTGTTGCCGATACCGATGAATTTCGCGCTCGCGTCTTTACTGCCGAAATGGAACTTGCTGAACCGACGCTGGAGACGGAGATTCGCCAGCTTCCGGATGGACTGTCCACTCGGCTGGCGGATGCTTCGATGCAGAAAATCCCCCTCGCGGGAATAGGGGAAACGACAGTGAAATGGAAGCCCCCCGCGGACGGCACATACGTCATCCGTCAGCGTCTGCTCAACGGCCGGACCATTCTTGGTGAGTACGAAGAATCAATCACTGTCGGCAAATCAAAAGAGGAGTTTGTGAGGCCGAACGTCTTCCCCGCTCCGGCAAAGTTCACACAGGCACCGGGCTGGAAGAAGATTGAAAAGCCGGACGTCGTTCAGGCCACTGCAGCCGATGAAACAAGAGGCGTCGTGATGTATCTGGATTCCTTTGCGCCGGAAGCGCAGAGCGGCAGGCACATCACCAGTTATGACCTGCACATGGGGCAAGGCGATATCAAATCTTTCGAATTCAAAATTCGCGCGTTGAAACCGCTGAACGGTCTGGCTGTCACCGCCGAGCCAGGCGATCTCAAGGCGGGGCAGATCGAAGTATTCGCGGTCGAATTCATCGATGTAGGCGATAAGGCTTCTGGCAAGGAAGGGAAGATGGGTGGCAAGTTTATGCCCTGGAAACCTTCCGACCTGAAAGCCGGCGAAGATGTAATCGTGTGGATCCGTGTTCGAACCAATGCCGAAGATGTCGGAGAAAGGAAGTGTCGAATCCTGGTGACGGCGGAGGGAATCCAGCCGCAAACTGTCAACGTCACGGCACAGGTATCTCCAGTAGCCCTGCCAAGACCAAACCTGATCAGCATGGAGGCGGAACATTCGACGATGATCCTGCCGGGCTGCTGGAACGCTGAAGAAAAACGCTGGAACGAAGAGATTGTCGAGCGCTATACCCGCGATCTGGGCGAACACCTGGTGGATATCGAACAAAGCTTCTGGGGCTGGTTCTCCGGGCCTCGCGATAGCTTCATGCTGACGACGGCGACCACCGGCGAGCCAATTCGCGATTACTTAAAGAAAGATCCTGAACTCAAGAATCCGCCGCCCATCGACTATTCCTACGTCAACCCCGTCTTCGATGCAGCGATTCGGAATGGTATGGTGCGCTTCAGCACCAACACCGGCAGTGTCCTCCCGCCTCAGGGCCGCTTCGGAGAATGGGCCATGGAAGAGGCGGCACGTTACCTGCGCGACCGTGGCTATCCTCGAAGAGATATCTGGGCCAAACACCGCGACGAGCAGCCCTCCACCGAACACCCCAAGATGGTCGAAGAGGTGCAATGGCTGCGGCAGAACGGCTTCCGGCCGTTCAGCACGTTTCACAACATCCTCGCCGTCCCCACTTTTATGAAGACTCTCAATCCTGCGTTCGACATGTTTCAGGGCGGCTTTACCACTCAGGAAAACCTGCAGGCCAGACTCGATGACCAGACACTTGATAACACCGACGAGGTGTGGATGTATCAAGGCTGGGGGGCGACATGGATCACGTACGAACAGAACAGACGTCCCGGCTGGTTTGCCGCGGCAGCGGGGCTCGACGGATATCACGTGCACGTCTATTACCGCTGGCACAAACTCGATGCGATCATCTTCCCCTCGGAAGACGGCCCGGCGGATTCGCCCGCATGGGAGGGAATGCGCGACGGCCTGGCGGACGCGCAATACATAGCCCTTGCCAGGCGTTGGATTCAACGGCTCGAACGGGCATCAAAGAAGAATGAGGCATTACGACCGGTGGTCAAGAACTCACAGGAACAGCTTGATGGAGTCATCGGAGGCCCCAACGCCCTGATCAAACTTGAGCGAAAACGCGATCGGCTCAAGTGGGTTGAGCGCATCCCGGATCTCCCGATCGCCGAAGCAGAAAAGGCCCGCGCTGCCACGTTGAACTTGTTGGCCGAACTGAAACCTGAAGTGGCCGAACTCGGCCCTTCGCTTTACTACGGCGAGCACTCCCTTGCCGAGGAGGGAAACCTGTTCGCCACACTGTCGCCGGCTTCAGATGGGGCGGGGGCCAAGCTATTGAGCACCCTACTTAAAGAGAAGTTCTCCATTGGCGTCGAACACGGCAAAGCACAGCCCGGCGGCTTTGAGATCGCCCTGCACACTGGCGGCCTCTCAGCCGAGTGGAAGGCAATGAAGCTGCACATCACCGACCGATATCCAGCCGAAGGCGAGTACGTGATTCATGTGGAATTTCCGCAAGGCGATGCACCCACCCGGATGTTGATATTTGGCAGGGACGCCGCAGGCCTTGAAAAAGGGATCAGGCAGTGGATGTATTTTCTAAGGAGCGAAAGGCCAGGCGCGATTCGGTGATGCGGTTGCTGTGTTGGCAACCTTACTCGTAATCCCAACCAGGCCCTATGACCTCAATTAGCCGAGGGTTACGATAAGGGCATAAAGACACCCAAAGGAATGAGAATGGCAAACACTCCGTTGGCGTTGTTGCTTGCACCTTCGTGTCTTCGTGGCTCCAAACAACTTTGCATTATGAGGAGATCTGATAACCGTATTCGCAAAGGCGGCCGGCCGGTCGCAACCACAATGAATCCTCATGCCACTCTCTCCAAAACCGCGCCCAGTGCTCGCAGTTTATCCTCCAGCCGATCATAGCCGCGATCCAGGTGCTCCAGTTGCTCCACCTCCGTCTCCCCTTCTGCGACCAGTCCTGCCAGGATGAGTGCGGCGCTGGCACGCAAGTCCGTCGCTTCGACTCTTGCGCCGGTCAGAGTCTGTCGGCCGCGGACGATCGCGTGGTTGGTCGCTTTGCGGATGTTGGCGCCGAGTCGATTCAGCTCACCGATATGTCGAAATCGGTCGGGAAAAATCTGTTCGCTGATGATGCTGTAGCCTTCCGCGTTGGTAAGGAGCGCCATGAGCTGGGCCTGGGCATCGGTGGGGAAGCCTGGATACTGGTGCGTGGTGACGTCGATGGATTTCAGGGGACCGTTGTTGCGTACCCGGATCGAGCGTTCGTTTACTTCGACAAATACGTTGGCCTGGCGCAGTGAGCTGAGAACGGCGGAGAGATGGTCCGGCCGCACGTCAGTCACTTCCACTTCACCGTCGGTGATGGCCCCGGCCATCAGGAGGGTAGCCGCTTCGATGCGATCGGGGATGACGTAGTAGTCCACAGCATTGAGTTCCTCGACCCCCTCAATCTCGAGTCTCGGCGAGCCGGCGCCGAGGATTTTCGCCCCCATCAGGTTGAGGCAGTTTGCCAGGTCAGAGATTTCAGGCTCGCATGCGGCGCTGTGCAGGATGGTCTTCCCCTTGGCTAGAACGCCGGCAAGCATCACTTGAACCGTGGCGCCGACACTCGAACCGAAATGACCACCAAGATAGATTTCCGCGCCGTGAAGGCCGTTCTGCGCAATCGCGGTGAGATTGCCACCCGTGATTTCGATTTCAGCCCCCATGGCGCATAATCCCTTGATATGCATATCCACAGGCCGGTCGCCGATGACGCACCCTCCGGGCAACGGTACCACCGCCTGGCCACGTGTGGCCAGGAGCGGCGCGAGCACCCATATTGACGCCCGCATCTTGCGGACGAGCTCCAGCGGCGCCTCGAAGGCTGCGTCATCTTGTCTCTCCACGGCGAGCCGGTGTTCTCCCTCCCATTCAGCGGTGCAGCCCAGGGACCGCAGGAGTTCCATCATGGTCTCAACGTCTGTAAGGCGCGGCACATTGCGGATAATCGCTTTGCCCTTAGCCATCAATGCAGCAGGCAGCAGCGGCAGGATGGCGTTCTTCGCACCTCCCACCTGCACGCTGCCATCGAGCCGGTGACCACCATGCACGACTAAGTGCTCCATAAAACCTCCTGGCGAAACCGATCGGAAGGCCGCACGAAAATTTGCACGCAAACTTCGCGCGACCTTACCGAACTGGCGAAATCCTGTTCGACTCGGGGAGAAACCGAGGGCTGAGTTCCTGCTGTCTGTTCAGCCGAGTTCTGCGTCAGCAGGCGTTAGGATGGGTTGAATCTGCCGGGAAAAAGGTGGGACGGGAATTGAAATCTTACTTGTGTACGAATGCAATCATGTTCTGGCTTTTGTGGCCGCAGTTCGTTTCCCAAACCAGTTTTCTGTCGGTAAAACTTCCACTTCAACAGGCACAGGACGCAGATGGACTGGATTCTCAGCAAGCTACTCGCTCTCGAAGAACTCACCGACTCCCAGGTTGAGGTGGGCAAGATCTACTTTGCCGGTGCGTGGCCGGCGTGGTTGTTCGTGCCCTTGGGCCTGGTGGCCGTTGCCCTGGTATGGGCGGCTTACAAAAAGGAGAAGGCGCAAACCAGCACAGGTTACTGGTATTTTTTGCTGTGCCTGCGCTCGCTCATGGCTTTGCTTGCCTTGTCCCTCTTTTTTGAGCCGACTATCCAGTTGGTAAGGCATGGCACGCTGAAAAATTCGCTGGTGATGCTGATTGATACCTCGCACAGTATGGAGATTGAAGATCGCCGCCAGACGGACGAAGAATTGAACCGCCTCGCAATCGCCCTGCACGGAAAGAAAGCGACCGATCTGAACGGGGAACAGCGGGATCAGCTTCGCTCGTACCAACGCCTCCGTGCATGCAAGGATAGCATCCAGGCCGGGCATGCAGATCTGCTGCCACAACTCCGTAAACAATTTCGGCTGGAGGTGACTCAGTTCGCCGACGCCGCCGAGCACCTGATGCTGGCCGAGGGCGAAAAGGTCGACGACAGTGCCTGGATGGGACGGCTTTCTTTCAGTGGTACTACCACGCAACTCGGCCGCGCTCTCACGGAAGTCAGCCACGCATATCAAGGCCAGCCGGTAGCCGGGGTCGTACTCTTCAGCGACGGCGGCCACAATCATGGTGACGACCCCATAACCGCGGCAGCCAAACTCAAGGATCTGGGCATCCCAATCTATACGGTCGGTATAGGGCTCGAACAGGCGCGCGACATCGAGGTCACACACATCTTTGTCGAGGATGTGGTCTTTTCGAAGGACAAGATTCCGGTCCACGTTCGATTCCGCAGTCACGGTTTCGCAGGACGACAGATTCCAGTCATTCTCAAAACCGCGGAAGGCGAAGAACTCGGACGTGTGGACGTGACGGCCCGGGACGGTGCACAGGAAGTCAGGTTTGAGTTCTCCAGAAAAGAGGCAAGCGCCCTGCAGTTGGTAGCAGAAATCACAGTGGATGCAGGGGAGTTGCTTACCGAAAACAACAGACGTTCCCGCAGCGTGCGAGTGATTGATGACCGTATCAAAGTCCTGTTCGTCGAGCATGAGCCGCGCTGGGAATTTCGTTATCTCAAGAACGCGATCCTGCGCGACTACCGCATGGATTTAAAGGTCCTGCTCCGCCGGGGAGACGAATCGCTGTCCAAGTTCAATGCCAGCCAGTTTGTGAAGGAGTTTCCAAAGGAAGAGAAGGATCTGTTCCCGGTCTACAACCTGATGATCCTCGGTAACGTTGACTCGGACTATTTTTCCGAAGAGCAGATGCTCCTCATCCAGCGTTTTGTGAGCGAGAAAGGCGCCGGCCTCATTCTAATCGCAGGCGAACCTAACAATCCTTTCACTTACCGTAATACACCGCTTGAAAACCTCTTTCCCGTAGAGATCCAGCCCTTCCAACCGCGAGGAAAAGACGCGGAGATTTACGAACCGCTGACTCAGCCGTTCCTTATGAATCTAACCGAAGACGGTAAATCACATCCGATGATGTCGCTGCATTTCGACGCGCTTGAAAATCAGACCCTCTGGGCCCGTTTGCCAGGGATGTTCTGGTTTGCGAAAGTCGGCAAACGCCGCCCCGCTGCACTTGTTCTTGCGGAGCACGCTTCCGAACGTAACGACGACGGCCCGTACCCGCTGATTGCCACACAACGTTACGGCAAGGGCTCGGTGCTCTACACAGGTGTGGATGCCACTTGGCGCTGGCGGTTCAAGCGCGGTGATGAGCTCTTCTACCGATTCTGGAATCAGGCCATCAAACACCTTGGCATGCCGCATCTGCTCGGTGAGGCATCCCTTGCACAGGTCAGTACTGAACGTCGCACCTATTCGGTCGGCGAAACAGTTAAGGTCTACGCACGCATAATGGATTCCTCTTATCAGCCGCTGAAGAGCGAAAGCGTCTCCGCCGTTCTCAGCCAGCACGGCGCACCGGTAACCAAGCTCTCGCTGAGCCAGGTGCCAGGTAAGGGAGGGATGTATGAAGGCCAGTTCGTTGCCTCCGATCAGGGCGAATTCAATCTCGAAATTCAGGAAGGCGATATCACTTCACAGACACAGTTGACCGTCACAGCTCCCCAGCTTGAGTTGAACAATCCTGCGCTTAATCGAGACCTGCTTCAAAAGCTGGCCCAGACCACCGGTGGCAAGTATTACGAAATCGACCAATTGGCCGAACTCCCGAAAGACATCAAAGCCGAGGAAAAGAAAACAACCATCCGCAATGAAGAGGAACTCTGGGATACCTGGCTGATCGTCCTGCTCTTTGCATCCATGGCGACCGTAGAGTGGGTGGTTCGCAAGTGGAATAACCTGGCGTAGCTCCCTGCTCTTTGCCCATATATCTATTGACATCGAAGGACATCTTTCTCGTAATCTTACTCGTAATCTTCGATCCTCTGCCTTCTGAATCTTTGCCCTCTTATCCTCGGCCGATGACAACGTAACTACTAGCGAAGCTTCGCCTCAAACCATCGAGCGGG
>JAQBXN010000211.1 GCA_027625095.1 Planctomycetota bacterium
ACATAAGAGTATCGGGCGATACGATCATCGTCACCCTCTACAATGCCGAGGAACTCGAACACGCACGCACTCATTACGAAAACCTTTGGTGTTCAAGAGAGAAAATGTGGGCAAAGAGCAGGGCAACGCCTTGCTCTTTGCCCACATTTTTCTTGAAGTGCTTTGGCTTCGAATGGTCCGCCGATATTGAAGAAACTTAAAAACTCATCCCCGTAATCCTGCCGCTGCCTTTGGCCGCAACCAAGGTGTTCGTAGCGTGGGCTTTAGCCCGTTTCTTCGGCTGTTCGGAAACGGGCTAAAGCCTGCGCTACAAACGTTGTACACGCACAGCGCGCAGAAGTTTCAGAGGAAATCTCTACTCGTAATCTTTGATCCCGAGCTCTGGCTGCTCATACCGAACGCGATTCACAGCACTGATCCGCAGCGTTCCTTCAGACATCTCCATCGACTTCGGCCAGGGAATCAGGTTGAGCTTTATCTGCTCTGCCGAAAGCCCCAGCGGGTGAGTCAGCAAACCGGCCAGAGATATTGTCAGCAATAGTAGCCGCGTTCGAAGGGTCAGAATCTTTTCGAGCGGGAGAAAATAGTCGTTCATGAGAAGGAGAGTCCGAATTGGATACTGGTCGAAACGTCCGGCTGCTTCGAAAGAAAGTTGATCCGAAATGACAAATCCGGTGTCTTCCAAAATCCGGGTCGCAATCATTAACGCTCGCGGCAACCACTCTTCAGCGCGGCTGGTAGGTGTCTGAACCCTCGAGGGGCAGTGCGATCGCCCAGATGTTTCGATAGCGGACGAGGTCGCCATGGTCCTGAAGAAGAAGTGGGCCTGGGACGCCCTCCCGCTCATCGAGCGGCGCACCGGTGACGCCCTGCGTTACGACATTGTTATGGATGACGATGCCGTTATGTATGACTGTCATCCGGGCGGCTTCGGCCACGTTGCCCTCTTTATCCAGCCGGGCCGCACGGAAGATGACATCGTAAGTCTGCCATTCCATCGGAGGGCGGCAGGCATTTACGAGCGGGGCGAACTGGTTATAGATAGCGCCACAGTCGCCTTTACCCGGGATGTTTAATCCGTAGGAATCGAGCACCTGGATCTCGTATCGTCCAGCGATGAACACCCCGCTGTTGCCCTTCGCCTGCCCGGTCTTATCTGGCATGTCGGGACAGCGGAATTCAAGATGCAGGTAGTGATCGGTGAAGAGTTCCTTCGTCATGATGTCCCCCTTCCCCGGGACGACGTGCAGGGTTCCGTCTTCCACTTTCCAGCCGGCCGCATCGCCGGAGCGTGTCGTCCAGTTGCTCGTATCCGTGCGATTAAGAAGGAGTGCCGCGTTGTCGGGTAGTGCTTTGCCCAGAGTGTCCATGATGTGTCTCCGATGAATGAAAGCGGGATGTTACGAAAATCGAGATTGGACAACCAGACGTACGAGGCGTCCGCGATCAGGGTTTCCCGTCCAGGGAAAGGCACGGTTGAACAGTGTTAATCGCGCATCGCTTCCAAGTTCTTCTTCCACGCGGCAATAGAACGGCCAAGTGTTTTTGGCGCATCGCTAATTCCGTAGCATTGAAGTCCGACCGCGCCTTCAAAACCCGCGTCTTTGAGTAGCCGGAGTAAAGTTACTTGATCGAATGTCCCACTGTCGAGCGGCTGGATGAGTTGTTTCCAACTCTTGCCGTCGGTGTCCGCCCCGCACGTGCTGGCCTGGAACAGGTATGGCTTCGCAGCCTCGATTGTTTCTTCAAGGTCGTCCGGTTTTTCGGATTTCAGGAAGTGGCAAAGGTTGAGCATGATGCCGACGTTGCGGCGGTCTACTTTCTTTGCGATGCGTAGCGCTTCAGGAACACGGGCGACGTAAAACCCGGCATGAGGATACAGGGCGACGCGCAGGCCGGCCCTCTCCGCCATATCGGCGATCTCCCGAACGACCTTCACCGCCAGCTCGTCGGCGTTCTTCAGACGGCTGTCGCCTCTCAGCGTGAGCTCGACGATTGCTTTGTACCCATTTAACAGGTCGATCGATTCTGGGAGCTCCTTTGCATAAGAGCCTCCGTTCTCATTGAAAGTGGCGTTTGTGTAAATGCTGAACAGCCGAAGCCCGGCCTCTTCGAACGCTGCGAGCCGTTCCTTCAGTTGGGGTAGCTTCACGGATCCGATGCCATCGTAACCCAACTCCTTCAGTGCCGCGGCCTGCTGCTGTGGATTGCCGAAGCTCGCGCCGTTGTGGAAGACGAAGAGCGGTGGCGCAAATTCTTCGGCACCCAGAGTGGCGATTGCGATGCAAGCGCAAACCAGGGAGCGCATAAAGTTGGAGAAACGAAAAAATCCCCTTCGGGGTGCTCTCGCTCCGCGAGGGCTCTGAAGGTGGTGCTCTCGCTCCGCGAGGGCTCTGAATAAGACCCCCCGCGGAGCGTGGAGACCACGAAATCGTTCGGAGATGATTTCTGACACTCCATCTGTTCCGAAATTCCAGTAGTTCATCATTTCATTCCTCGATTGTGAATCTGCCGGTTCATCAAGCCACGGCAAACAGGTAAGCCAGGGGGGCTGAAAAGTAGCTTTTCATATTCGTGCAAGAGCCGATCTGGAGAAAGGTAGACGGGGCATTTGGCTCAGGACAGCGCTGTGCAGAGAAGTCTTGTATCACGGATTTGCATTCCGTGAAATAACGGAGTGCAACTCTGTGCTACGATGAAATCGTCACCACTTCCTTGTTGGAAAACTACAGTCTGACTTCTTGATCAGGCCACTGGCCGACACCCAAAGTCCGAAGTAAAAAGGCTAACCGCTGCCCGCCTGAACATCACCCAAGGAGAGTACCATTGGTAGATACTGTCTGGTTTTCACGACATGGACATCGAATGGATACCGAAGACGTGGAGGCCGTGGCGCGCTCCTCGCATCCATTGGACCCGAGCCTTTCACCAACCGGTGTTCGCCAGGCTGAAGCGCTTGGCCGGCGATTGATGCAGGAAGAGATCCAGATGATTTTCTCGTCGCCGTTCCTTCGATGTCTGGAAACGGCACACGGGGTTGCTCAGGCCCTCGGCCTGCCGATTCAGATTGAGAACGGGCTTGGTGAATTTTTGAGTCCGAAGTGGTTTCCCAATATGCCGGAGCTGCGAACCGACGATTACATCGACTCCCGGATGGAAGTGAATCGAGATTATCAGTCGGTCGGCCATTCAGAATTCCCCGAGGATTTTCAGGAATTGAATCAGCGGGTCGCAGTAACAATCAACGCGATTGTTCAGCAACATTCGGGTCAGATACTCGTCATCGGTCATGGGGCTTCAGTGGTCTCTGCAATCCAGGCGTTGTCAGATGTTGCGCCGCAAGGGTGCGAGCCTTGCCATCTTTCCAAAGTCGTAAGGACAAATGAAGGCTGGAAGCTTGAGATGGACGGGGACGGTTCGCACTTGACTTAACCCATGATCTCAAAAGTTACGCTCTGGTTGGATTCTGGATTGTATTGGTATACTGGCCGCTTGTTATCAGGGACATATCCGGCCGCCGATCCAGAGGAAACTCATGCCAAAACTTCTAAGCGAAGCAGCGATCTCGCAATACATCGAGGACGGTTACTTTTTCCCGGTCAAGCTGCTGGACGCGGAACGGGTCGCTTCCTGTCGAAAGTCGATGGAAAACTTTGAAGCCTCGCAGGGCAGACCCATCGCCGGGGCACAGCGCAATAAGTGCCACCTGCTCTTCAAGTGGGTGGATGACCTGATGCGCGATTCGACGATTCTGGATGCGGCCGAGGATCTGCTTGGCCCGGACATCCTTTGTTGGAACACGCTCTTTTGGGTCAAGGAGGCCAAGAGCCAGAATTTCGTTTCATGGCACCAGGATCTCCGATACTGGGGGCTCGATACCAATGACCTGGTCACCGTCTGGCTGGCCCTTTCACCGGCAACTCTTGAGAGCGGCTGCATGAGCGTTCTGCCGGGCAGCCACAAGGGAGACCTCATGCCGCACAAAGATGAATACAAGCCGGACAACCTTCTGACCCGCGGACAAGAGATTTCTGTCGAGGTAGATGAGGCGAAAACCGTGGCCATGCCGCTGCAGCCCGGTCAGGCATCGATGCACAACGGCCGGCTGGCGCATGCTTCCGGCCCGAACAATTCCACAGATCGACGTATCGGCGTTTCATTCCACTACATGCCTACTTGCACCAAACAGGTGGTCGGCGCTTGGGATAGCGCGGCACTCGTGCGGGGCGAGGACAAATTTGGAAACTTTGCCCTTACCCCTCGCCCTGCAGAGGACTTAGATCCTGCAGCCGTGGAATTCCACGAGCGGGCAGCGAACGCAGTTCGCGAAGTCCTTTTCAAGGATGCCAAGAAGGTGCGTCCGACACTCTGAGGAAAAAAATTCGGTGAACAGCAAGTGCGAGAGGCAACCGAACGGGGAGTAATTCAAATGCCACCATGGACATGCGTTCTTGAACTCGATACCAATCGCCGCCTTCTTTCCGGCAGCGAGGGCCAACTCGTGCAGGCCATCCGCAATGGAGCGGACCTTCGGATTTGCACCGAGTTTCTGCACAACGAGCACATCGATGTCACGTCCGAAAATGCCGAACGTATCAGGGAGGTCGCCGCATTCGGCGTCACCTGCGTGGTGGAGGATCGATGGGTGGCTGGAATCATGAGTCTGCGGCAGCCAATCGAGCTGCCGGAAGGGTTTGGGCCACGGCCGTCGATGTCCTTCTTTCTCTACAATCAGAACGGTGAGCAGGCTATTGCCAGGCCCTACCTGGATGGAACGCCCGCGTCCGGCTCACCGGGCAGATCGCCCGACCACTCTCCAGAAGGAATGCACAAGTACGAGGTGCTTGACAGTTGGGACGGTGGGACAAACGCGCCAAGCCAGAACTTCATCTATGACTTTGACGTTTACCGTTATTCAGTCAGCGATTCCTGGCGGGAAGTGCTGACTCACGAAGAGCATGGGCGAGTCGCATCCGGCTCGCTGAAAGATCTGGTGGATGCTTTTTCTTCCGGGTGCGCCGTCAAGATCGCTGTTCGCGGTTTGTGTTCGGATATCCAAGGTGAAGAAGAGACAACTTTGGAACATGAGGTCTTTGTGGAGACCGGCTCCGGCTATTACTACACCGAGCAGAAGTTGTTCATGGTGGGCACACATCCAGTCATTCGAGTGAAGGCTGATATCCCGATGCGTTACTCAACCGGTGGTTGGGATTTCGGCTGGCTGATGGTGCGGACCGACGGGCGTGTCGTTTACAGGCGCTGCGATCCATACACCCTCAAATTTACCGATCGCGTCTACCACCATCCGGTTCGATGGTTCGTCCGTTAGTCTTCGTTTTTCGGATATTCCTTTTTTGATTGGAGGCCCACTCCATCAGGACATCCTTCTACCAGTCGTCCTCATGATCCGAACAACCTTCCACACTGACACCTTTGCGCGCTTCGGCGGGGCATTGCCTTTTCTTGTCATCGTCCTGTCTGCTGGCGATGTTTGCGCTCAGCAGAAATCGACGTCGACGGGGTCAGAGGTGCTGGACGAATTTGCCCGCCGGGCAGCTTTTTCGACCAGGCAATTACCACACATAATTGAGGCAGCTTCGGCGGCAGCACAGCGATCCCTTGCGAATCCCGATGCATTGATCACAGCAACCTACGGCAAACAGGCGAGCTTTGCCGAAGAGATGATGAACAGGTCCGGTGGGCTGGCCAATTGCCTTGATGAATGGGCGCGGCGGAAGCAGGCGACCGCCAGCGACATTTTTCTGTTTTCAGTTCGCGCCTGGGAAACCGACGGCATCAAGAACATCAGCGAGATCGAAAATGCCATAAAGCGCGGCTGGCTGGTCGTCCTGTTCGCGTCCAGGGCCGGTATGCCTCCTGAAGCGGAAAAGTTGAAGATCGATTACCTGATCGATAACGGGGCTGTATCAGGGTCTGAAGAAGAAGGTGCTGTGAACTGTGCCGCCAACGCCTTGAACGGTTGGCTCTGGGTATGCGAGTTTGCGGCCGCCATGACCCGCGGCGGCAAACACCCCGGTATCCTGCAGAGCATTCTTGAGGAAGGTCACAAGGATCACAACGCCCAGATACAGGTACTGAATCAGCGGAATCGGCAATTCGACTGCGAGAAGACCATCGAAGCAGGTGCACTGGCTTCGGTCTATCTGAAACGGGTAGATAAGCTTCTGTCCGATCTGCAGAGCGATAAGACACAGCAGCAGTTAGATCGCGCCGCCAGTTTAATTGTGGCACAACTGGAGAAGGGCGGCCGAGTCTGCGCCACTCACGCCACGCACCTTCTCACCCAGGAGATGGGCCGCAACACCCCATTCCCGGTCCATGAATTCAACGTCATCTGGCGAGCGAAGACAGCATTCCCAGAGAACGTAAAAAGAGATGACCTTGTCCTGTACTTTTCCTTCTACGGCATGAACACACCGTACGAAGACTACGCTACACCGCTTCGCCAGACAGGAGCGAAGTTCATCACCTGTCACTTAAAGGACGTGAACAAGTCCAATAACGCCCCTGATGCCGCAGCCCACATCGATGCTTCCTGGTCTCTGCCAGACTCCGAAGTGCCTGTCCCTTTCGCTCCCGGCCAGATGGCGCCGGTCAGCGGCCTGAACCAGTGCCTCGTCTATCGTCTGCTGCTGGAAAAGGCTGCGGCCCGGTTTAAGTCATTGCAAAAGAGACCGTAGTTGAAGTTATGAATATGGCTATGCGGTAATTCTGTGCGTCGTGCGTGTACGTATGCGGGACAGACGTCCCGGCGGTCGGAAAGCCCGCGCAGGCGTCCCGCCCATAGCGGTCAATTTAAGACAAGAAACGGATTCTCTTACTTCTTAGATGGCGCCTGGCGCGCACCGGAGGAAACTGAGTAGCAAGCGGGGACAATGAAAAAGGCCACGAAGCGTTTGGTGGTCGATTTGGATGTGAACCAGATTGTGATAGCTGCCGGACGCCATCGGCCCGTTACCCATAAGCTCCCAGCCCGTGCATGCCGAGCAGCCTCTGTCTTCTCGGATTGGCGCGATCCAGAATCTCTTCCGGCATACGGTACTTGATGAATGGGTAAAACCGCTGGGAGATATAACGCCGTCCATACGGCGCCTGTTGAACCCACCGGACGCGGTCGCCTGAGACATTCTTTGCGCCGCGGTGCCACGTCTGGTCGTGCCACATCACGCAGGTGCCTGCCGGGCCGACGGCACTGAACACGCCCTGACCCTCGAAAGAGGGGTTGCCATCTTTATCCCGATCTTCGGCCTCCGGCTGCCGACCGCTCCGATGGCTTCCCGGAACGAATTGAGTCGGCCCGAGTTCTGCATCCACGTCGCAGAGGTAGTAATTCAGATTCACGATGAAGCATGGCGCCTGAATCCGTTCATCGAGTCGAATTCCCCTTGGAATCGGGAAACGCACGGTCTCATCCGCATGCCAGGAATCAAGACCAGTGCCCGGCAGCGTTCTAAGCGCGCTCATCGCGATCAGGTGACAGTTGCCGCCAAGGATCGCTTCCACCAGATCGAGCGTGGCCGGGTGATCTACAAGGCTCTCAAACTCTTCCCCTCGCTCGAACATTCGAGGTCGCCACATCTCCGGCATGCCGTAGAGCTTGGACTCTTCGCACGGTTGGCCGAACGCCTTTTCGACTCCCGTTCGCAGCCGGGCTACGTCCTCTTCAGGAAGAATTCCGGGCAAGACCAGATATCCGTCCTTATGAAACTGCTGAACTTTACTTTCGATGTCGTTCATGTGATGTGATGGTGTTGGGTTCAAAAAGTTCGTGCTGATCCTAAGAAGCTACGTGGTCTCCACGCTCCGCGGGGAGTCTTCAGAGCCCTCGCGGAGCGAGGGCACTACGTGGTCTCCACGCTCCGCGG
>JAQBXN010000068.1 GCA_027625095.1 Planctomycetota bacterium
GGGCCGGTTTGTGTAATCGATTCCGAAGGGTTTCGCCATGAGGGGGAGGATGGTTGATGGTTGATGGTTCATGGAAGAATGGAAAAATGCCGTCGGTGGAGCTGGCGGGCGGTGAGGGAGCCGTCTACAGGTAATTGTGGCCGGCTCTCACACTGCAAGGATTTCAGGTGAATCAGGGCGGCACTGATGGATTGGACTTCGGGGACTATGTCTCGCTCCTGAAGCCTAATCTGGCATGAATGCGGGACACCCACTCACTAAGGAGAAAACCATCAACACCTCAGACAAGAACAGATGGTCAGAAAACAGAGCAGGCGGCAAGGCACGTTTCATCTGGCTCCGAGTGGCAAGTTGGCCCGGAATTCCGGCACTCTTCAGCACTTTGAGAGTCGCCCACCTGCTCGGCAATAATGTGGCCGGCAATCTCACCATGCTCTTCATGATTCTCCCGGTCATCATCTACTCAGTGGGCACCTCCGCCTGGCGCCTGGCCGAAACGAGCTACGCATACACTGTGGTCTCGGACCACATCGAAGTGCCGGCGGAACGCATCATCATGAACCACGATTTCTCCGATACACGCCACGCCTTTTCAAAAGAAACAACCAAACCGAAATATGCCTGTTAAGCGTAAAGATCGGCCTTCGGCTTCCGGAACGTCGTGCCCCTTTCAGGGGTACATCGTTTTTTTATGTCTTCACTTTTTCTCTTTTGGATTCGGCCAGAGCCACTTGGCAAGGAGGAGCCCGGCCCTGATCGCGTTTGCCAGCGGTTGTGCATTCTGGCCAATCTCCTCATCCGTCCGCAGATCGTGGCCGACGACGAAGTGGCCGGGAAAGCTGCCGCCCCGCAGCTTCCGCATCGTAGACATCCGCGATTGATACGATGCATGGCAGGCGTCGCAGGAACGACCCACACTTCCGTATGCATCAGCGACCTTACTCCACTCTTTAAGGTCTGGTGTATTCTGAAACTTCTTTATGGCTTCAATGGGCTTGGACGCCGTCGCAAGTAGAAACTCCAGGTCCTCCTTCTCGATTTCGGAGACTTTGGAGGACTTGATAAAGGCATCGTATTCCTCACAAATTTTCAGCAAATCGGCAACGGGCTGCTTGATATCGCCTTCCCTGGCGTCGAGGGCATCGAGGATCGCTGACTCCGACCTGGCCATCGTCTTCATCAGTAAGTTCTGCTTCTCCAGAAACGATTCCAGAGTATCCGGGGCGTACTGCCTTGCTTCCTTTTTGCTCAAGACCTCCAGCGAAAGCGCAGTCTCCTCTGTCAGACGAAGCCCTTCGAATTGAACCAGAAATTCCGCGGACGCCGACCAGAACTCTTCCGGCTCGGGGGCGGTAATTGCCGTGATGCTCCAGTAACGGCGATCGATGCCCAGCCATATGGAAGGCTTGTAATTCCCGATCGGCAAAGTGAGGCGCACCACCATCTGGTGCGGAAAACTGGTGAGACAGGCATAACCGGAAATCTTGCTGCCTGGTTCCAGATCGATGCCGACCGCTTCCCTGATCCTGCTGCAAAACTCTTCCGTCAATTCCCTTTGGATTGGAACAAACCGGTGAGCATCCGGCGTCAACTGTTCGAGCACCTTGGTGTGCTCTTCAGGGATTTCTGCCGTGGCCCGGGTGGCCAGCAGCACCAGCAAAATGCCCGGAACGGTTTTACGCATTTGCCACCGCCTTCCTGGCTTTACGATGTTCGGTCAGATAAAGCACGGTCAGGATGATCCAGAAGAATTGAACTCCAATCGCAAACACCCACAGGAGCCAGTGAAGTTTATCGATCGCCGTGACAAAAAGAAGATAGTAACCAAATTCACGAGTGCCGAAGGTCTCGATCATTCTGCTGAATTTGGACTCCGACTCAACGACCTCTTCCTCCGGTTTTTCAACAAGCGCGAGTATACGCGTTTCAAAGAGCTGATTGATCGTGGTGTAAAGACAGCCCATTAACGACCCGAACGAGCACGCGACTCCGAGCCAGAAATAGGTCTGGCCGTGATCCGCAGCGACCCCGAGGCCGATCGCGAGCATCAGCAAGGTATAAATGATCTGATCGAGCACGAGATCGAGGGTGCCACCAAAACGGGAGGTCTGAAATTTAAGACGTGCGATCTCGCCATCGGAATGGTCGATCACCGCAGAAACCTGCAAGAGCACGGCACCCCAGATCTTGTTCATGTAGCCGGGCAGTGAGAAGAAGTAGAGCGCTACCAACCCAGTAAGAAAACTCAGGCAAGTCACCAGATTGGGGCTGATGGGGAACGGAATCAGCATCCGGGTGAACAGAATCGAAAAGCGCCTGGAGATGACGTGATCAAGGAAGCCTTCGAGTCCGCCCTCATTGTCCGCAAGAGATTTGTAGATCTGCTGCAGTGCAGGCCTGATATCGTCTTCGGATTGGATTCGATGCCAGTAACGATCTGTGGTGAATTCCACTGTTTCGCCGCCCTCCAGGTCCGACAAAGAGGGGTTCTGGCAAAACTCTGCAGCTCGTCCGGCACCGCAGATCAGAATTCCAGATTCGCTGATTTTCAGGCAGCCGGATTCATCGAGATCGTCGAGTTCGCGCAGTATCTGGTAATCGAACACGGTGTTTGAGGGCACAATAGCGATCTGCCCTTTTTCAAGTTTGGCCTCCTTCAATGCCTCAGGCGGGAGCCACTCGATTCTGGCCCGAACACGTTTATCCCTTTGCAGGGCCTTGAGGCCGCCATCAGGATCGTCGTCCAAATAAATAATGTGTTCGCAGCCGGCGCGCTGAAGTGCCAGAAACGTCCGAAGTAAAAGGGGGACACCTCCAACGGAGTGCATAAGGAGGCCGAGCGAATCCGTTTCTGATTCCGGCTTAAGCACAATAGCGCTGAATCCATTCATACTCATGCTCGAAGAATGGCGTGTCTGCCGGGCTCACGCAATCGATATGAAGGGGGGCTCTCAGCGACAACAAATTCAGGTGGTAAATTCAAAGTTCCTTCTTCAACACCTTCGAATTCCTTCCGGATGCCTCGTAGCTGGCCTTTCGGGATTCAGGCAGAGATGCACTATCCGTCTCGATGTATCCCAGCTTCTGCTGGAAAAATGAATACGCCTGAGTCGAAAGACAGAAGACAGTTTTTATTCCATCCTCCCTCGCCTTTTCCTCGATGAATCGCACCAGCCTTGAACCAATCGCCCGATTCGTATGAGGCGGGCTTACATGCAACGACGCTATTTCGCCCGTATGGGCATCGTATCGGCGCAGAGCCGCACATCCGAGGATGGCTCCATCGATTTCAAATACAAAAAAATCCAGAATCGATTCCTGAATACCTTGAAGGGGGCGTCGGACGAGCTCGTCTTTCTCCATCGCGGGGCGTACCAGAGCCCAGACGAAATTCACATCTGAGGGCGTCGCCGAACGAATGTTCTGATATTCGTTGGCATGGATCATCGTGCCGATCCCTTCGTTCGAAAACACTTCATCGACAATGCATTCATCCAGCCGGCCGTCGATGATGTGTGCGCGCCGAACTCTGCCCTGGCAGGCCTGAAGAGAAAATTCGAGCTTGGAAAGAATCGTCGCGCTGAAACTTCCACGGTAAGTTTTCAGCATTTTTCCCATCTCTTCGGTCGAGATATTCCGGAGGGCCTCGCCATTCAGCTCCAAGCCAGCTTCGCAGGTGAGATAGAGCAGCTTGATAGCCCCCAGCGCCTGGCCGAGCTGTTCGGCGACTTCATCGGAATTTAATCGATACACGAGCCCTCCAGCATCCGAAGCTACGGGTGATATCACCGGGATGGCCCCATGTGAGAGCTGCATCTGCAGATACTCGATATCAACCCGATCCACTCTGCCTGCGTATTGGCGATCCTTCCCACCGATCACTCCGGCCGGTTTCGCCTTGATGGCATTTGGAATGGCGCCCCGGGTCTGGTGTGTAGCGAAGAGTCCATCGAGGATTTCCTGGCTGACCCTGCTGGCGCATCCCCGGGCAAGCTTGAGCGTCTTCATGTCGACTGAGCCAGTGCCATCGATATCAGAAATTTCCACGCCCAGTTCCTTTGCCGCGGCCTGAAGCTGGTGAGCGATTCCATGCACCAGGACTACTCGAATGCCCAGGCTCTGGAGCGCCGCGATATCCATCAGCACATTACCGAAGTTATCGTGCGCGACGACCGCCCCATCCAACGCAATGATGAAAATCTCATTCCTGAAACGTCTGACGTACTGAAGAGCGTTGCGGAGATCGCTACCGGCAGGCATGGGAGGAGTGTTTGGGAGGGTTGGCAGGGGAAGAGTGTGGGAGCGTGGGAAGGTGGAAGAATCTTATTTGGAGTACGCGCGGGTGCTAGCGCTTCACAAACTGCAGCGAATAGAGATCAGCATCCTCCAGCATGAAGCGGATACGGATCGCCTTTCCTGCCAGTGACGAGAGGTCTTTTTGCTTAGACCACCGGACCTTTTGCCCGATAGCGTCCCCGTAGATCGGCTCGCAATCGTCCAAAGAAAATCCTTTGATCGGCTTGCCATTGCTTCCCTGAAGCTCCACTCGAACTGAGCCGGCCGCGGATGTCGAGTAATTGATCTGGAGTTGCCTGCCCTCAAATTTCAGAGCCCTGGTCAGTACCTCGCCTCCTCGCGCATCGGCATGCATGGAAACGAATCCGTCTTGCCGCAACGTGTATCTACGCAGGCGGCAGACGTTGGGAGAGTAGTAGCCTTCTGAAGAATAGAGGGAGATTTCATCCGGGGTACCTGCAATAGCTGAAGGCAGGATAAGCATGCCCCAGGCGGTCATGTTGTTCCGGTTGTACCAGCGGTCGCTCTGCAGGCCGGGTCTGATGAATGCTTCACGCCAGCGATTCCAGTGCAGACCGTCACGGCTCGTCATGAAGACGCCGTCCGACAATCCGTTCATTTCAACATCCACTACTTTTCGTGACGGGAGAAATCTCTTGGGGAAACCCATCAGGATGTGCGGGGCGCGAGGATACGGGGTGATGGCGTTAGTGTAGAGGTGTTCGGGCGGAGTCTTGCCAAAGTCCAGCCACTGCGGCTTTGTCCAGTTGAGGAAATCTTGAGAGGTGCAGGTCTTGATATCACGCACTCCCTTCCCTCGGACACGACGGAAGTCACGGTGAAAATCTATGTAACAACCCCGCTCATCATCCCAGAAGGCGAGGTTCTGTGAATCGAAAGCGCCCTCGGTAATCACCGGCTCGTCCTGCATCAGGCTCCAGCGCAATCCATCTTTGGATTTGAACGCGATGAGCGCTTTAGCATGGGAGCCGAGCGCTTTGTACTTCGCATCATTCTTGCATCTCGGATTGCTGTCCCTGAAGGGCGAAAAATTGTGGGCTCCGGCGCCGCTGTGAAGGATGTTCGTCTTTTTGTGGCGACGGTAGGGGTGAATATCTAGGGCCGGTCTTTCCCATTTCACCCCGTCCCTGCTTTCCGCGTAACAAACAAACTGTTCAGCCGCTTTCTTGGTATCGCGGTCGTATGAACCACCCCGGTAATACAGGCGATAAATGTCCCCATCTTTGAACACCCTGTAATAACAGCTCGTGTTGCCCTCCCAGGGCTTGTCGAATTCGAGTGCAATCTCGCGAGGGATCGGGGGGGTAAGCCGCTGCTCGACGCGGCGCTGCTTCTCGATGAGGTAATCATCGACGAAGAGTTCGAGACGTGAGCTGATATTGAGTGGTGGCATGGCGGGGTAATGAGTAAGGCGTAATACGTAATACGTAAGATGAGGCTGTCGCCGTGAGCGAGGCCGAGCTGTGCTTATACCCTTTATTGTTATGTATGAACAGGAAAAGAGTTGAATGAATCGCAAATGAGTCTTCTCAAACGAAGGCATAGAACTATCATTGCGGTAGCGCATCTTTACGTATTACGTATTACGCCTTACTCATTACTCCGCCATGCCTGAAAGTATCATCTCAATCAGTCGCCGTTTCTTTGAGTCACAAGTTCTGCCCATCCTTGAATCAAAGTTTCCCGAATTAACCGGGCAATCTGCGATCGGGTTTTTCGGATACGGATCCGAATGCCTTGAAATGGATGACGAGTTTTCACGCGACCATCATTTCGGCATCCGGGTGGATATGCTCGTACCGGATGGCACATCCCCGGGCCGGCTCAGCGAGATGCTGGAGACTCTTTCATCCGACCTGCCGGAAAACTTCGAAGGTATAAGTCTGCGCTCCGGGCATGTGAAAGGGGCAGGCGTTTCGCCGGAGTCCCTTGAGATTTTCCTCACACGTATGCTCGGATATCCGCGGGCGCCGGAAACCCATCAGGAATGGCTCAACATCGCCGAGGTGGACATCATCCACGTCATCAACGGAGAAGTCTGGCACGACCCGGGCGGTCGATTCACTCAGGCACGTGAAACATTGCAGGGCTACTATCCTGACCCGGTCTGGAAACGGCGAATTGCACACTGGTGCCGCTACTACTCAGGGATGGGCCTCTACATGATGAAGAGAGGGATTCTTCGCAAGAACTGGGTCTATGCGATGACTTCGTTCGGCCGGACTCTGGAGCTCTCGATGGAGCTGGCCTTCCTGCTGAATCGCACTTACTTCCCGTACGATAAATGGCTGTATCCGATGTTCCGCCGTCTCCCCGAGCTTGCGGATGAAATGGACCCTTTGATTTCCCGTTCGGTCGAACCTGACTGCCCGTGGGATGAACGATTCGAAAACTTCTGCAAAGTGTCAGACATCCTCGACAAGAAAATGGTCTCCCTTGGCCTCGTCCCTCAGCATCCGCAATTTTCCAGATCTGAGACTTCAGGTTACCGCCTGCTCGAACACAACTACACCATGATCACCAAGAGCCTTCCCGAAGATGTCCGCTCGGTCGTTCCGCTCCGTGAGCAGGTAGCCCTGGAGGAGTTTCACACCGCCTATGTTGCAGACATCGACATCGATGAATGGGATGCGATTCTCAATCTGACCAGAGTAAAATAAGGAGCGACGACAATTGAGGCGCACAATCGTTTGGTTGTGCACGCCTCTATGAAGTAACTTCCTGCCCGTCAGCATTTAACTTTCTTCAGATCCCTGAATTCCGGAGTATTAGAAAATGTCCTCTTTTAAAGTTGCAATCGTTGGATGCGGACGGATGGGAACTACCATTGACGATGAGGTGACTGAACATCCTCTCATCGGCCGGATTCCCTACTCACACGCAGCATGCTATGCGGCCGTCGAGGAAGCGGAGATGATCGCTTGCTCTGACATGGTTGAGGAAAAAGTCGAACGCACAAAGCAGCGGTATGGTATTCCCAACGGGTATTCCGATTACCGGGAGATGATCGAGAAAGAGAAACCGGACATCGTCAGCGTGACCACCAGACCGGTGAACCATGCGGAAGTTTCCATCTTCTGCGCCGAGCACGGGGTGAAAGGAATTTACTGCGAAAAGCCGCTCTGCTGTTCGATGGAGGAAGCAGACGCCATTCTCGAATCATGCGAAAAGAACAACGTGAAATTCAACTACGGCACTAACCGCCGTTACCAGGCATGCTACAACCTGGTGCGGCAACTCGTAGAGGCGGGCGAAATAGGTGACCTGCGTTCGGTTATCGCTTATTGCCTGGGGAGCGCGCTATGGAGCCTGACTCACGCGTCCGATCAGCTTCTATTTCAATCGGGTGACAGTGAGGTGGAATTCGTCAGAGGAATGACCGCACTGGGTGAAACAGATTACGCGGATAACCGAGTCGAAAAAGATCCATCGATTCTCGACGGCTATATCAAATTCAGCAACGGCGTTACCGGCCACCTCGTTGGCGTTCCAGGTTGGGATTTCGAAGTGGTTGGGACTAAAGGCCGCATCCGAACAGTGAATGACACCGGCTCGCTTCAGATGCAAAAACGAATGGGCCCGTCCAAGCTCCTCTGCGACGTGGAAGTGCCCCCCTTTCGCAATGAGAGCGGCGGCATTCCATGCATTCAAGACATCATTAACGCCATCCGGAACGACACTGAAACGAAAGGCAACATTCGTCTCGCCTGCCGAAGCCAGGAGATCATTTTCGGCTGGGTCGAATCGCACCGCCTTGGTGGCCAGAAGGTAGAGTTGCCCCTCCAGAACCGTTCGCTTTATGTCACCTCTGGATAAACTGAGGATTTGAAAAATACCCCATTGAGTCCAGGCTCAATGGGGACTTACCAAAGAAACAACTTGAAGCCTTGAAAGTACAACTGGACAACAAAATTGCCCTCGTGACCGGCGCTGGCCGTGGCATCGGCCAGGCCATCGCTGATGCCTTCGCCCGGAACGGGGCAACGGTGATTTACACAGATATTGATGAAGCTTCGGCAGTCGAATCAGCGAAACGGTTCGAGAATGCCCGTGCGATGAGAATGGACGTGACCCTCGAATCAGAGGTGAACGAAGTCATCCGTCAGACCGTTGCCGATTTCGGCAGCCTGGACATTCTGGTCAATAATGCAGGCGTCAACACACTCAAACATCGCGTCACCATCGATGAATTCCCCCGCGAGGAATGGGATCGCATCATTGAGGTGGATCTCAACGGGCTGTTTGACGTGAGCCGTGCTGGCGCAAGGGTGATGAAACAACAGGGCGCTGGGCGAATCATCAATATTTCATCCATCGCCGGGCTTGTCGCTCTACGTCTCCAATGCGCATTTGTCGCGGCCAAAGCTGCCGTCGTGAATCTGACAAAGGCCATGGCGCTCGAATTGGCCGGCCACGGAATACTGGTCAACGCCATCGCACCCGGTTCGACTCTGACTGATGGAACGAAAGATCTCTTTTACGGCGAGGATGGGAAGTTCAAGGGTTCAGCGCAACGATTGCTTGATCACATCCCACTGGGCCGCCCCGCCAAAGTGGAGGAAATCGCCCAGGCGGCACTTTTCCTCGCCGACCCGGAAAACAGCTACATGACCGGCCAGGTTTTAGTTGTGGACGGAGGCTGGACCGCAGGCGGTTACGTCCGAGATTTCTGAATGTGACCGTGAGTGGGTCACCCGGAAGCAGTTCCTGCTGAAATTGGAAGGAAGCGCTTACGACTGTTCAGAGTCAGGCGTTGGTCAGACATGTGAACCGCAGCTTGCAAAATTGGGGTGGAAGGCAGTCCGTTGTTCGCATGAAACCCGCGGATTCCAGCGCCTTTCGCTGAGCCCCTTGTAAGACGTCAGATGCCCCACATTATTTGGTTGAAGAAGTTTCTGAGCCAGGCGGGGTAGGCCTGAAGCACGCCTGGCTTGTGGGTACAAGGAGCAACGACGCCTATGCAAATGCTGTTTCAACACATTTGGCGACCTCATCCCAATCGCGTGCTGAAAGCTTGCCAATAACTCTGACAGCAGATGGCATCGCCATTCCGAAGTAGGACCTGAATGCGGACGACTTCTGAAGGCCAGCGGAACTCCAGTCTTGCAGCATGTAGTCTGTCGATGCGATAGCGGCCTGAATATTGGAAGTGAGGATGCCCAAGATAATGCCAGGACGTTCCTAATGGTACAAAGCACTTGAGACAACCACTGCGGGGCGAGTTTTTAAACCCGTTGCTCCTTGAAACCGAACGGTCACCACATCACCCGTTTGAGCCACTCAAATCCCCTTCATCCTCTGGTTTTATTGCAGCCCAATTCTGCACAGTGAAATCCTGCAGGTCCTGGTCTGACCAGGTGTCATTGAATTCCGCAACACTTTCAGGAGGGATTTCGTTCAGGATCAAGGTCGCTATTCTTAACCTGTCGGATGGACTGAGAGGCTTGATAGCTGTTTCGTAGATCTGATCTGCTTTCATTTCCTGTCACTCATGTATTCAGTCACAAATGGAGTTGATCATATCAAACTTGTGCTGCAAAACTCTATGGCTCAACTTTGCCTGTATAGCAGATTCCAAAGTAAGAATTGCGACATGGCAACCGTCAGTTACTTCTTTGCTGTTGGGACGAATTTTTCTGCAGGCCATTTAGCCCGCCGCAACCACTTGCTGGCACCGTTTGTGGTATGAACGAACTGGTAAAGTGACGCCTGCCGAAATTCGAACATAGGTAAAGTGGGGTGGATGAGGGGACTCGAACCCCCGGCCTACGGAACCACAATCCGTTGCTCTAACCAACTGAGCTACATCCACCGTAAACTCTCATACAACCCTGAGGCTGCGGAGCGGCGGGATTATATGGAGTGATTGCGAAAGTTCTAACGGCCGTACTTGTCCCGTTTTTTCTTTTCTCTGCGGACCAGTTTGCCCTTGGGCCGTGATGAGACTGGGGTGTCCATGAACCCGCTGCTCGTCTTGACCGGCGTGCCGTCCTTTTCGGCCAGCGCTTTCTTGATCATCTTTGATTCAACAATGCCCAGGCTGGAGCTGACAACGAAATAGAGGACCAGGCCTGACGGCATCCCATAAAACATGAAGCCAAAGATGACGGGCATCCAGGTCATCATTTTCTGCATCTGGACCTGCTGTGGATCGGTTGTGTTCTTTGGGGTCAACTTCTGCTGCAGAATCCAGAGGGCTACCATCAGCAGCGGCAACAGGTTCAGCGACTCACCGAGCAACGGTAAAGTGAAGGGAAGGCAGAGCAGGCAATCCGGTTTTGAAAGGTCGGCCATCCAGAGGAATCCTTCGCCTCGCAAGGCGACGGAGGATTGGATGACCCGGTAAAGCGCTATGAAAACCGGGAGCTGCAAAAACATCGGCAGGCAACCCCCTGCAGGATTGACGTTGTTGTCCTTGTAGAGGCCCATCATCTCCTTCTGATAGCGTTGTTTATCTTCGCCGTATTTGTCTTTGAGTTTCTGGAGATCCGGCCCAAGCCTTGACATGGCATGCATGCTTGCTTGCGCTTTGCGGTTGAGTGGGTGCAGGCCGCCCCGGACGAGAAAGGTCAGCAGAATAATGGCCAGGCCATAGCCGCCAACCACTTGCGGCAGGTTCTTGGAGAAGGCATGAAAGAAATCAAGACATATGTGGAGAAGATTGCCGATGGCGGCGAACCAGCCAAGGTCGTAGATCAGCGCAACGTCGCCATAGGGATCGAGTTCAGCAGGTGAAAGCGGGCCGGCATAGATGGTGAACTCGTAATTCCTGCTTTGCCCAGGCAGAATTTCAAGCTTGGCGGACTGAAGGCTGGCGGACAGGTTAGATATACCGACGGCTTCAAAGATTGAGCTGCGGCTCCAGTCCGTAGTCTCTTCAGGCGCCATGAGTGCGACAGCGAAATATCGATTCATCGAGCCGACGAAAGGCGTGGCGAGTTGGATGAAGGACATGGGCTGGCCTTCATTATTCTGGTGCTTCAGGATGGCACTGTGGGCTTCCTTCTCGACGGATACTTTGCCGTTCAGTTTCCGCTGGCCGGCAAAAGCGAAAGTATCTATGTCTGCATCGGCCAGGCGTGGATCGAACTTCCCGCAGATGGGAATTTCAGTCGGGATACCCGCGGCGGCTCGAAGTTCCAGATTCAGGACTTCCGGGCCGGCGCTCTCATTGAGAATCTCTATGGCCAGCCTCAGCTCACGTTCCTGATTTCCAAACCAGAAAGCCTTTCGGAAGGTGAGGCCAGGCTTCGGACGGGTGACGAAACTCATGACCGGGGGATCAGCCCGTAGCTTGCCTGGCTCGTGTTCGTATATCGCCTGTTCGAGATCCAGCTTTAGTTCACGGTCTTTCAGAGCGAAAGAGAAGACGCCGTCATCGAGCTCCTGCAGGATGACCAGCGGCATTTTGCTGACAGGACTCTCTTTGAAGTCCAGGATTTCGAGTCTCGTGACGACTGCACCGCGATTGGTGAACGTAGCCCTGAGCTTGTTCTGTCCTTCGGGCACTTCAAGAACCAGGTTTTCGATCAGTTCGATTTTCGCTGCTGGTGTGGGCGGTTCTGTGTGCCGTGTGCCATTGTCGGTCTTGTCCGGTTCACCTTCGGCTGACTGGTCTGGTTTGTCTGGTTTGTCTTTGTCCCTGGCCGCGGACATGACCGGGTTGGTATTGTCTGCGTTTGCGGGCTGATCCGCGTTCTGGGTGGTTACATTACCGCCCTGTTTCTGTTGTGGCGTTGGTTTTTGCGGCGGAAACCAATGGGGCAGGATGAAGTGGTTGTAGACCAGAATGAAGCCGAAGGACACCAGCAGGATGCTGATGGCTTGCTTGTCGAGCACCTTGGGCTTTTTCTCGTCACTCACTGTAATTTCGCCGTTCGCAGGGCCTGTCGCAAACCGGGGAAAGGGGCTTCCTCCGGCAAAGGGGGGCTATCTTAGCAGGCAGTAAGGTGTTGGCTATCGCCCTTCCCTGAGCCTGTCCCCAAGCGAATCATCGAGCGCGGGAATGGCGTAAATCTTCTGCACGGTTTTCTCCACATCGTAAGGAACCCGGCGGAAGACAAGGCTATCGCCATCAAAGGTGACGTAGCAGGCCTGGGGATTGCCATCACGGGGCTGGCCCACCGAGCCGACGTTGAAGAGGGTCTTGCGGGAATCGAGCATATAGATGTTATAGAGCTCGCTCGGATGCGCGTAACGCATGTCTTCGGTGAAGATGCCGGGGACGTGGGTGTGGCCGACAAAGCAGAGATTCTTGATGCGGCTGAAGATGTCGCTGATTTTCTTCCGATCGTTCACGTCCCGCGGAAAGACGTATTCACGCAACGGCTTTCGTGGCGAGCCGTGGACGAACATGTGGTCGCCTTCTTCAACGATTTCAGCGAGGCTCTTGAGGAATTCCCATCGCTTCTTCCCCACCTCTTTATCCGCAGTCCCTTCAGTAAGTTCTTTACGGGTCCACTCAACGGCCATCTCCGCCCGCAGATTAAAATCTTTGGGGCCAAACAGGACCGCTTCGTCGTGATTGCCCATGAGCGTCAGGTCGCACTCCATGGCGAGGTCAAGGCATTCTTTGGGATTGGGGCCGTATCCGATGATGTCGCCGAGACAATAGATCTTCTCCACGTTCCGTTTCCGGATGTCTTCCATCACAGCCTCGAAGGCGTCAATATTGCTGTGGATGTCTGATATCAGCGCGATCAATTCAGGTCTCCCGGTCCCCAATCAGGACAGAGTAATCTCATGGTTGCGACTCTGTCGATATGGCCCCCTCGGCAGGCATGACGGCTTCACTGGCGAGAAGGACATATATGCCATCCCTGATGGGATAACGTCTCTTGCATTCCTGGCACACAAGCCAGTCTTCGTCCCTCACAAATTCTCCATGGCATACCGGACAGCAGAGTATATCGAGCAATTCCTTCTCTTCGCTCATGTTTACCGGTTACCTGTATTCTCTAAACCAATGCAGCTAAGGGAGAAGCGACGCGGCATCCTAGCAATGTCGGATCCACGTGTCAATCTGCGGTAAACAGGGGTGAAATGTGCCCGAAGAATGGCCTTTGTCAATGAGCCAACCTGCTTCCAGTGATCAAGTTGCCTGCTGTTTTAACCAGGTGTATTGTGCTCAATCAGTCCAGTTCTTCGTGCTTGCCCGCCCTGATAAAAATCGCCGTCTGATCCATGCTACAACGGGAAACGGCCGGCACATATTCATCAACCATCAACCATTAACCATTACTTTCCATGCCACTCAGCCAACAGCACATAGACCAGTTCAACGAAAACGGATTCCTTCCAGTCGAAGGCCTGCTCACCCCGCTTGAGGTGAAAGCATTACACCTGCGCCTCGAAGACATCGGCAACGAAGTCGTCGATTTCCCGAAAGACTATGTTCAGCTCGAACCCCGCGTGAAAAATGGCGAACTGCCCGAAGACCCGGTGCGATTCAATAACGTTCGCAAGATTTGGAATCTGACCAAGTACGATGAGCTCTTCAAGACCTATGCTCGTCACCCGGGGATTCTGGATGTGGTCACCAGCCTGCTTGGCCCCAATATAAAAATCTTCGTGGACCAGACTCTCTGTAAACCACCCAGGGTTGGCTCACCGAAGCCGCCGCACCAGGACTCTGCTTACTGGACCCGCATCGACCCGCCCAGCCTCGTCATCTGCTGGATGGCCCTCGACGACGCGACCGAAGACAACGGTTGCATGCGTTTCATACCCGGCTCGCACAAGCATGGCGTCATCGAGCACAAGCACCTCGAAGATTTCCGAGTGGAGGACGAAAACGTGGACTACGCGACCGAAGTAGCTGTCCCCCTCAAGGCCGGCGGATGTTCTTTCCACCACAGCCTCGCAATGCACCGTACAGATGCCAACCGGACGGACCACCGTCGCATCGGATTGACCGTGGCGTACATGAGCGCAGAGTCGAAATACGTCGGCGAAGGAGAAAAGCCGGATTACGAGCTCGTAGCAGGTGAGGCATTCGAAGGCTGCGTTTGAAGAACTGTTTTAAGAAACTCGGCTGCGACCCCAAACTTCTGGCCGTGCCAGGCAACCACGACCTGCAACGGCCCACTGCTTCCAAGGCTGAGGTCAAACTGCTGGAACAATGGCTCAACGATCCCGATATCCGGAAAGAGTTCTGGAATGAGCCAAAGGGTCAATACCGCGAAGTCATCAACACCGCTTTTGCCAAATACGACCAGTGGTGGCGTAACACACCACTCAAACCTGAAGGCGTCATGCACGGCGAGCTTCCCGGCGACTTCTCCTGCACCTTCACCAGGGGCGACCTGCGCCTGGGCATCGCCGGCCTGAACTCATCCTTTCTGCAACTGACCGACAAAAAGGACTACGAAGGCCGCCTGTCTCTGCATCCCCTGCTTTATGCAGTCGGGCGAACCTACCCCAATGACGCGGCAAAGCAGCAGAAAGAGCTCGACCAACTGCGGGAATTCGTTTTCCGTAAGGACAGCATGGATCGCGAAGAATGAACCCGTCGCGCCACAGAATCCCCGGCACTCTCGTCAGCCGTGCCGATCTCTTTCATGCCCTGGCAGGGCGGACCCTCGAGGGGGCCACAGAAGCCGCGGCTTCCTGTGGATTCGAGGCCAGGCTGGAGCCCAGGACGGAAGACCCCATAACGCCTGTGGTGCCCGTAACGCCCGTGGTGCCCGTAACGCCCGCCGGCGAAAAACCGGCCCCGCCCGCAGAACTCCGCTTCCTGCAGGCCGTTTCCTATACAAAACTGGAAGTCGTGGAAGTGGAAGCGCCGCCGGAAATCGGTAACCGGCCCATCACACCGGGTGAGCTCAATGCTCAGCCCTATCGCTTCCGACCCAAACCTCTCCAGCCCTGGTCCAGGCTTTGGCCCTGGCTTCATCGCGTCCTCGGCAACTACCGGCCCGGGCGGCGTATTAACATGCCAAAGCTGGTGGATGACATGGCGCGGCTCCGGCCGGTGGTGGAACTCCCGCGCCGGCCCCGGCTGGCATGGGCGCCTCACCTCTACATCCTCATAGACGGGCACGAGGCCATGGAACACTTTCGAGGAGACAGAAACGCACTCCTGGATCGGCTGAAGCAACTCAGGGGGGGCGAAGGATTCCACTGTCTGCTGCTGCCCAATGGGCCCGAGGCACAGGACGAGGATTACGATGACGGCCCACGCAAGAAGAGAGGCGATATGTCACCTGGGCACTCCTATTGGGCTGAGCCCAGAGCAGAGGATACCGTGCTTGTGCTGGGTGACCTGGGGTGCATGAATGAAGACCTGGGTCGAATAGGGGCTTGGGATCGCTATGGCCAGTACCTCAGGCAGCAGGGCGTGGATCGCTTTGCTCTGTCGCCCTGCCCTCGTGAACGCTGGGACTCAAAGCTCGCCCGAACCTGGGCCTGCGCACCGTGGGATGGGAATGACCGGATGCCGCGGGGCAGATACGGCTGGCAGCCCGCCGACACCGGTCCGGCCAGTGAAATCCGAGAACGGATGTTAGAAGCCCTTCTATGCGCTTGCAGTGTGGCCCTGCGCATTGAATCTCCTCTGTTGCGTGAGATGCGCCTGCTCCTGCCTGGGGCCGATGCCGGCCTGGAGTCGGACCTGCGCAGCCATCCTGAGGCCAACGCTGCCGGCGAGCTATGCGCCCTGAAACTCGAGCATATATCGAACCGGATGGAAGAGTACGCGCATGGTAATAACGAATTTCTTAAACCGCTCCGGAAAAAACTGCCGGAACTGCTCCGGCGACATCATTGCGTCCACGGCAGCCTCCTGCGTGCCAGTGAAACATACAACCTGCGAGCTGCAGGACTAGAGGTCCCCAAAGAGGAGGTCGCATGGGCCGAGGCGGTCTTCAGGGCCTCCAACCGATCCAGGATGGATGAAATAGATGCCACAGTTGAGGACCAGCTCCCCACCGACGTGATGGGCCTGGCCGCCTGGAATTCACGGGAACGGGCCCGCGTATCCGGTGCACGGAAAAAGGTAGACTCCGAACTTGCATCAGCCTGTGCCCTCGAGGTGCTCGCATCCGGTGGTTCTGCCGAGCCGCCGGAAGGCATCAACCTCGAGGCGTACCGACAAACCCGTTTCTACGCTCTGAGAGAATACAAGCGCAGCCGTGTGTGGCAGCTCCGCCAGCATGGCAGCAACCTGGAGATCTGTCCCCCGATTCACCCGCCTCTGCCTGGCACTCCCCTCGCCACCATTCCAGAACAGTTACCCAGCTTGTCCCTCGTGTTTCGTGACAAGACAGGACGGCGTGCCCGGGACCTCAGGACGAACTTTGAAGCTGGGCGCTCCTGCCCGCTTGGAATGCCTCGCCGCATCTCTGTTGCCAGCGATTCCTGCGAGTTGGAGCTTGCCACCGTGGCCCCCCCTCACTGGGTCACCCGTTTTGGCTGGGATAAATATGGGCTTTTTGCCGATCTCGAGGTTGAAGGTGTCACCTTCAAGTTGCGGTGGATACCGCCCGGTGAGTTCATGATGGGATCGCCGGAGGATGAACCGGGAAGATTTGATAGGGAAGGGCCGCAGCACCGGGTGACTATCCCGAATGGGTTCTGGATGGGGGCGACACCTGTAACGCAGGCACAATATGCCGCGGTTACCGGGGAGCGTCCTTCTTACTTCAAACATGCCGGGGACGAGGCACCGGTGGAGACGGTCAGTTGGGAAGAGTGTCAGACGTTTAACCAGAAGTTGTCGGAAGCCATGACTGACCTCGATGACCTGGCGTTTCGGCTGCCGACCGAGTCCGAGTGGGAGTATGCCTACCGGGCCGGCACTACGACTGCGCTCTACACGGGGCCGCTCACGATCAAAGGGCACAATCATGGTCCCGAACTGGATGACATCGCCTGGTACGGAGGCAACAGCGGGGTTGAATACGAGGGCGGATATGACAGTTCGGACTGGAAAGACAAGCAACATGATCACAGCCGGGCTGGAACACATCCGGTGCGAGAGAAACACGCCAACCCGTGGGGACTGTATGACACGCTGGGTAACGTCTGGGAATGGTGCGAAGACGAGTGGCATAACAACTATGAAAATGCACCAACTGATGGATCTCCCTGGCGGACGGATAGCAAAAGCACGTTCCGCGTTTCCCGCGGCGGTTGCTGGCCCTACTTCGCCCGCTACTGCCGTTGTGCGTACCGCTTCTACTGGCTCCCGGACGACCGTAACCACTTCCTCGGGTTCCGGCTGGTGCTTTCCCCCCAGGGAATAGAGGGCCGTCCGTTCTCTTGAGCAGGACGGGCAGGCAGGAAGCGAAGTGCGGCGGCATGGGCTGGTAAGCGTGGAGCGGAGCGGAACCGCGGCCAGCCCGTGCAAGCAAGCACGGAGCATCGGGGGTGCAGGGGGTGTCCCCCTGCCCGGTACACGATTTCGATTCAGGATTCTGATTACCGTCAGCTCAGATTTCAGCGATCTCCACCTCTGAAACTCTCACCGATCCTTTGCCTTTCAGGACTATCCAGAATTCGAGGAAGTTGTAGTGGAATGGCATCCCGGTGTGATCGATGACGCAGTCGAACGCTTCCGCTGATTCACCCGCTAACTGGAAGCTGCCAGAGCCGGTGAGGTGTTCGCTCTCTATGGGGTCGACCCCCGGCTGAGTTTTGCCTTCGGCATCCACCCGGTCGCTATAGAAAGACCATGCCAGGCAAACGCCTTCCCCCTCGACATTTTCCAAGTCTACCGAGGCCCGGAACCGGTATCGGCAGCCCGGCTTCACGGTAATGTAATTCGCGCCATGAAGGCCCCATCCGAGAAACGTCATAAACGGCGACTGCATCACCAGTTGATTTGCCTGCCTGTCCCAACTTGTTTGAGCGCGATACTGGGGCCCGCTCCGGGGATATTCGAAGGTCATGCCGCCATACCCGGTATGCACCGGCCGCCAGAAATAGTCATCGCACGGCTGATAAGGGTCGAGTGGCTCATCGAATTTATTCAGACCGGGGATCACCGCTCGCGGCAGTACGAATCGGCGCTCGATCCAGGGCACGGGCTCCCTGGCCACTTCAGCCTCTTCCAGGATTTCCGATGCCTTCTTCGCTGGCGTATCGAATAACCGATATTGCGCCTTCAGCTCACGCCCGGGTGCGATGCGTCCGATCTCGGAAAGATTCACATGCACGTCATAGATGGCATGGCAAAGATGGAGGAAAGTACGCCCTCCCGTGTCCCCCAGAAACTGCAAGGTCGGGTTTCCCACGTCTTCCGTTGCGAGCATGAATATCCCACCGTCGCACGGGCGCATGTTTTCGGATGTGGTCCGTGACAGCCGGTTCATCGGCACCTTGCAGAATTTCCCCAGAGCTTCCTCGTAAACCATCCACTGCCAGAGCTCTCGCCCGTAATAGCCCTGGAGATGCGGCTCGGCGCCGGGCTGTTCCACCGGCCCGCAGGAAGCGTGATTGAACGCGCCGCTCGGCCAGAAATTACAGTATTCGATCCCCTGATACATGCCGGAGGCCGTGCCAAACCAGGGCTGGTCTCGAGCGACCGTCAGCCTCTGATCGAATTCATAAACATAGCTGTCAAGAGTCTTCGAATAACCAGCCCTGATGCCTGTGTGGGTGCGCATGCCGTCTTCATCGACCGCTATCAGGGCAAGCTGAATATGCTCCGGCTGCAGCGAGACGATCTCAAAACTCTCGACTTCCATCGGTTTGTAATGATTGCTTCGCCCCCACCAGAGCCGCCATCCTTCAGAGCGGGCGTGGCCACCAATCAACGGTTCACCCCCGGGCTTCAGGCGGCCATATCGAATGCAGCATTCTTTGAGATCGATCTGAAAAAAACATTCGTCTCCGTCGTAAAAAGTTTCCCGTCCATTCTCTTTCCGGTGGGAAAATGTTCGTAACGACCATTGATCCGGGAGGTTGTGTCTTAATGAAGTGGGCATGATGAAGTGGGGTAACAGTGTGGCAGGTTTGCTGACCTGCAAAATCGGTGTCTGAGCTGATGCTCGATGAAGATATCGAATTCCTCAAATACTCGCTGGATGCCGGCCCGCTGCTTCCCGGGACGCCGGCCAGGAGGCCCGAAGACGACAAAAAGGGGCTTTTCCGCTGGAAGGTTTTATCCATCCGGGCGGCAATCATCCGGGCCGGGGTAATTCTTCGAGACCGGTACGAAACCTTTTGAGAAAATCATTGCCGAAGTCATGTCAGATGCTAACTTACCGCCTCCCATATCGATAGCGAGGGCCCAGGGCAGGCCCAAATCCAACATTCCGGCCTTTACAAGCCTTCGCACCCCAAATAGGGCGAAACTATGAGATTTCCACTGCCATTAACGGTCAAGATCGCCAAGCACATTATCAAGCACAAAATTAAGCGAACACCGAAGTTCGCCCTTGTGTTGCAGCTTGAGCCTCTCCACACCTGCAATCTCACCTGCACCGGCTGCGGGCGCATCCGCGAGTATTCCACCAGTCTCAAGGATGTGATGCCCCTCGAAGACTGCTTGAATTCAGCCAACGAATGCGACGCGCCCATGGTCTCCGTATGTGGTGGCGAGCCCCTTATCTATCCCGAAATCGAGGCCCTCATCAGCGGCCTGCTCGATCAGTCCCGCATCGTGTATATCTGCACGAACGGCATGATCATGCGCAAGAAAATGAGGGACTACCTCTCAAGCGTTTATGCTGTTTCTCAAGAGCCTGTCCTCCAAAAACTTGTCGATGAAGAGCTCATCACAGACAAAGATGTCGAGCAGATTCGCAAGGGCAAGATGAAAGGCAAACCGGTCATCTACCCGAGCAAGTGGATGTATTGGAATGTCCATCTTGATGGCCTCGAGTACACCCACGACCTGGTCGTCGAACGGGAAGGCGTCTTCAAGGAATGCGTCCTCGCGATGCGAATGGCCAAGATTATCGGCTATCAGGTGGCCACCAACACGACCGTCTTCAAGGAGACGGATATGGCCGAGATCGAACAGATGTTCGAATACCTCTCCGCCATGGAAATAGACGGCCATACCATCTCACCCGGGTACGACTACGATGCAGCCAAGAAGGATATGGCAAGCCGCCTGGGCAAAGATCCGGAGGAGTTCTTCCTCACACGGGAGATGACACGGGAAAAATTCGCCAGGATTCAGGACTGGTCAGAGCGTTTCACCATTTTCGGCACACCGGTCTACCAGGAATTCCTCGCCGGCAAGAGGGAACTCACCTGCACCGCATGGGCCATCCCGACCCGCAACGTCGCCGGCTGGAAAGCGCCCTGCTACCTCATGACCGATGGACATTTCGGCTCGTATCACGAGATGCTTGATAAGGTCGAATGGGAAAAGTACGGCGTAGTGGACGGCGTAGCCAGGGACCCCCGCTGCGAAAACTGTATGGTGCATTGCGGGTACGACCCCAGCGGCGCGCTCGGCACAAACTATCAGAGCGGCGATAACTGGAAGAACATGGTCTACAACTTTGGCCCCAGGCCGAAAACCATCAAGGCAGGCGCCGACATTGCGGCCTTCAATGGCGTCACCAACGGGCACGGCCACCTCACCGGCCCAGGCAACGGACATCACAACGGCAACGGGCAAACGAACGGCCACTCAAAAGGTTCATGCGGCAGCGAAGCGAGTGAGTCGAACGGAAGCTGTGCAACGAATGGCGCTGAAGAGCCCACGCTGGTGCAGATCTCGAAGAGATGACTCTTTCTGGGGCTGACGCAGGCACAGGCTCCTGAATCCAGCGCCAGAATCACCCATGCAATGCCCATAGACGTGGACCGGAGTGGTACGGAAGGCGCAATATCCGGGACTGGTAGAATTCTGAGATTGTCCCTTACCAGCTTACCGATGCCTTGTGGCCGCGACCAAAAAATTTGCACTTGCTACGCACCGAAGCCCGGAAGTAGATCTTTAATGTCAGAGCTGAGCTACCCGCCACGTAAATGTTCTGCAGCAAGTGAAAAATAAATCAGTGTTTACATTTCAACATTAAATTGCTAATTATTGGCGTCAGGCCTTGTGTAACGACCGGGATGTCTCCAGTGTTTGCTGAGACATCAAAGTGCTTTTAGGAGTTTCTTTATAACCTTGAATCGAGGAGTTTATGATGTCAGAAGTAAAAGGATTGAATAAACCGGTAAAGTTGAAAGCTGAACTTGCGGCATTTCTGGGAGCAAAGGAGCTTCCAAGGACAGAAATCACCAAAAAGCTATGGGACTACATAAAAAAGAACAAACTTCAGACAAAAACTGTAAATGGCAAGCCAGAGAACGCTGGCAAGTTCATTGTAGTTGATGCCAAGTTGCTCCCGATATTCAAGAAAACAAAATCCACCAGCAAATCCGGTAAAGTCACCGATCTCACCAAGCTGGTGGTGGGCAAAACGATCGACATGATGCAGATGGCAGCGATTGTTGGCGCAAATATAGAATGAGCTCCAGGAGCTGAGCCTTCATTTTTCACATAGTGCTCGATTAGCGCCTCCTGCCTGGAGGTAATCTGCAGGTCCCTTTAAAGTCCAACAATCTACCGCAAGATCAGTTGCCCGTAGCCAGTGGGGTTTGTGTAGCTCTTGTTGAAGCCGGCCCACGCGGCTTCAACCTGCACCTCAAACGATCCATCCGCATCGAAGACCGTCGTGTCGAATCCGAGGGTCATGCCTGCGCTTGGGGTTACGCCAAGCTTTTCCCATGGGCAGATGATCTCGATGGCAAAGCCACTCTCGAGCCCTGATTTCACGAGGGCGAAAGCCGAATCCAGCCTGGTGGTTTCGCCCTTGCTGTTGGCCAGGAGAGCCTGCAGGTCTTGACCAGTCATGCGAATCTGGACCAGGAAGTCATCGTCGCTCTGCCTGGTGTCGAAGAGGTCGTCCATCAACTTCGTATCGATGCTGATGATGGCATTGTCACCCGTCCAAGGCCCTGTATGACCGGTGGGGAATCGCACGTCATCGTCTTTCACCTTCAACGCAAGATAAAGGTTCTTCGCATCCCACCTGGCAAAGGTAGATGCGCCGATGTCATCCTGATCGGCGATATGGTTCGGGCCGCTGCGGACCTGGATAAGCTCATAGCTGCCGGATGCCCTGCGTGTGGTGTGGATGAACGCGGGAGCGACGCCTTTCCAGTCATCGAGACGGCCATCGAGGATCGGGGGCTCCGCGGCCCGTGGCGCGGGCATGCACCAGAGCCCGGCCGTCTGACTGACCCGGCCTCCGGCGAATTGCAGGCTCGCAACCCCCTGGCTCAGGGGACGTCTCACGGCCAGGCCTTCACGAAATGCGATGTCTACCCACTTGGTGTCGCCAGCAGAGATGCCGGTGATGTCACGTTCGAGTTGGCCGCCTTCGCTGAACATTCCCCGCGCCTCTGTAATGTTGAGCGTGCCGCTTAGCGGATCTCCGGAACTGTTGGCAACTGCGGCCCTGAAGAGCGTCCCACCTGTTTCGGTGCCGATGCAAATACCTCTCAAAGAGATGCGTTCTATAAACTTTGCGCTCCTCATCGCCACGGCAATGTTTTCGACTGGGACTGAGCCAGCATTCAGATAGAGGGGCTGTCCCTCAAACTCCACTTTTGTCCTGCCACCGGCGACCTCTGAAGGAACAGCATTGCCGAAGCAATCATGAAGACTGCCAGTCAATTCCATATCGAGGCGGTAGTCGCCATATCTCACTTCGCCGTAATTCAGGATCGGGCCCACCCAGAATGCGAGCCAGTGGTCGCCATTCCGCTTGAAGGAAAACGCGACGAGTTCCTCGCTCTGGGTTTCGAGCAACTGGCCGTCTATCGCGTCCTGAAGAAAATTACCGGTAGCGGAGTAAGCGGCCGCCACGTTGTGAACGGTGCCGTCGAAATCAAATATGTTCGTGGGCCGTAATCGATAAGGATTGATGACCGTTGGAATAGCCGAATACAAAACAAATCGTTCGACGTTATAGCGCAGCCGATGCACCGTCATCGCGGCAGCAGTCGTATCCACCGGGCTGCGGTAGAGCGTTGTTTTGTTCATCTCCTGCAGGCCCAGAATATCGGCGCGGGTGCGGTACATGCTGCGCGTCGGGAAAGCAAACCCGCTGAACCAGAGCGGCACATTCCACTCTTTTGCCAGTTGGGAATAGGCCGCGTGTTTTGAGTGTTCGCCATGGACCGCGCTGAAGTTTGCATCACAAATAGCATTCAGATACTCCGGACCAAGGACTTTTAACACCTGTTCCTGGTGGTTGGGCTCAGAGCTGACGATGACCACGGCGTCCGGATCTGCTTTACGCACCGCGTCCACCGCAATTTTGTGATAGAGCGGGTAGACCTCGAAAGGCATTTTGAAATCCGTCATCTCATCCTGGAGATTCCAGACATCGATTTTGTCCTTGAAGCGAAGGGCGAATGCGTAAAGGTCTTTCTCCAATGCGGCCAGGTTTGGCGGATTGTGATGGCCTCTGACAGTGCCTTCGTAATGCAGGTTCTTCTGCTGCTGGTGATAGAGAATCTCGGTCGCGTGCTGGACTTTTATTCCGTGCTTCTCAGCCACCATGAATACCTTTTCAAGGGCGTCGAAATCCTTCGGCTCCTTGATGTGGCGGGCTTCGCCGTCCGCCAGTGTGCCGTTCCAGGGCGTGCCGAGTTCCTGCATGATTTTCACGGTCCATTCGTGGCCCGTCTTGCCGTAAAAACCGCACATGCCGCCCGCTTCACGCGCCGGCAGATTGATGATCGAAAGCTCGGCGACATCCTGATTGGTTCCTGCATCGTGGATAGCCGCGCTGAAGATTCCCCACCGTCCACACGCGAGATCCAGGGGAAGATTCAAAGCCGCGCCAGGGCCACACTGGACGTTAACCGGCCTGGACAGCACAACGATATTCCGGTGGTCACGAACAATCAGCTCCAGATCTGCCTGCCATGATTCTGCCGCGTGATTCGCCAGCGTGAGGATGGCCGGTGCGGTGTCTTTATCGTGATAGATGTTTGCGACCCGGTCGCTCATCAGCCCGACTTCATGCACGTCACGGGTCTTGAATGCCTCCCCTTCCTTCAGGCCGACGGAAACAGAGTCGATCCACACACTGCCCGGTTTCGCCGGATCGCCGCCGGGGACGACTTGAACGTAATAGCGGCCGGTCGGGTCGGGCGACAACTCGACCGTTCCCGAAAATGTCTTCCATCCACTCTCAACCAGAGCGCCTTTGGGGGCCAGACTGACGGACTTCCCTTTGGTGTCATAGACAAAGATACCCACGCTGGTGGGTGCAGAACCGCGGAGGCTGATGGACAGATTCACCCGTTCGCCCGAGTGGCCCCGAAACATCTCGCTGAACACACCTGCTCCGGGGGTGGCAATCTCAAGGCAGTGCTGACCGTGCTGGGGATCAGTTTTGACGAGATTGATCCGAGTCAAAAACGCCGCGCCGTGGTAGCCGGTATTTGCCAACCAGGAAGTGGTTGTCCCAACTTCGAATGAGCCGTTCGCTATCCGATTACCCTCGGCAATGGGCGCAAGCTGTGTCTCTGTTGCCTTTGTCTGCTCGTCTTCCGGTATGGATACCTCCTCCCTGCGGCCCGGAGTCACGACCTGGTAACGAAGATCATTCGTCACCATGAGCCGGTCGAGCATGATGGTCGGGATGGGATGTTCCGGCACGTCGCCGATGGACCAGCGTTCGATCATGAGGGTCTTAATCGTGATCTGCTGCGCAGGTCTCGTCAGCGTGAAGTCATGTGCGTCTACCGAATAGTCACGGGCCTTATAGGTGTCGGCGTCCCAGATCACCTTCCAGCTCTGATCGCCGATGGTCACCTCAACTCCGTTCTTGCCGCCGCTGCGCATCTTGATGATGTGGAGGAAGAACCGATATTTCCCGGGAGCCAGGGCCTGTTTGAGCGAATAATCGATCGAAGCGCCGACAGATTGCGCATCGCAGATGGCAATCGCGTACCCGTTGCTGTGTTTCATCTCCATCGAATACCAGCCCTGCCCCGGCAGCGTATGCCAGTCCGGCCGATGGGTGGCATTGTCAAAATCCTCGCCCTGAATATCGAGGAATATCGGCTCTGGTTCGCCATTCATGGGCAACCAACTGGCGCAACAGATGCCCAGGAGGATCAGGCTGATCTTTGAAAGATTATTCATGTCGTGTCCCTGCTGATAAATCGTGGATGAGGTCTGGCCGGAAAGCCGCGGCCGTGCTTCTGTTGGCGAAGAGATAATGTCGAATCCAGTTGCGGTCAAGAAGCTGGATGCAGGAACCCCGTGGTGCGGGAACTCCGCGACTCTCAAGGATGACTTTTATGTGTGATGAGTGTCTCGACTGCCAAAGCGACAGAGGCCCCCGTGGTCGGAGTTTCCGGCTGCGGCATTCTGAACGCCGGCCTTTTTGACTTCAGTTCTCTCCGCCCAGGACGACTTCTTTGCCAAGATTGCCGAGATGGTCGGCAATCAGGTCGTGGATGTTTTTCATGAGCAGGAGGCGATTGTTTTTTATCGCTTCATCGTCGACGAGCACCATGACGTCGGCAAAGAATTTTTCGATCGGTTCGGCAAATACGTCGTGGTAGCGTCTGGCGGCGGCAACAAAGTCGCGCTGCTCGAAGAGTGATCGGATTTCGTCCTCGTTTTCCTTCAGCGCATGGAACACGGCTCGCTCAAGTTCCTCCTTGAGAAGGTCGGTGCAGAGGTCGCCGGTGGGTTGGCTCTTCTTAGTGATGTTGAAGGTGCGCTCGACTACCTTGACCAGTGAAGTCCAGAAATTCTGTTTGGACAGCTCGGTGATGGCATCCAGCCGGGCTTTGAGGTCGAGCAGGTTCTCGAATCCCGCGGAGAGCGCGGCATTGACCAGGTCGTATCGATAGCCCGCGTCAAGAAAGAAATGGTTCAGGCGGTCTCGGACGAAGTCAAGGATCTGGTCAAGAACACCACTCTCGACCTCGAGGGAATCGGGCAGGTTACTCAGCCCATGTTCGAACATGGCCCGGAGCGAAATTGAGATGTTTTTTTCGAGCAGAATACGAATGATGCCGAGGGTCTGACGCCGAAGGCCATAAGGATCCTGGCTTGCGGTAGGAGACAATCCTGCTGCAAAACAGGAGGAAACAGTGTCCGCCTTTTCGGCCAGGGCGAGGAAGGCGCCGATGTCGGATTCAGGCAGCGCTCCGGCAGCCTGTTTGGGAAGGTAGTGCTCTTCAATGGCATTGGCGACCGCCGCGTGTTCACCGTCCTGCAGAGCGTAGTGCCGGCCCATGACGCCCTGCAGTTTTGCAAACTCATAGACCATGTTTGTAAGCAGATCCGTCTTGCAGAGCATTGCTGCCCGGTCGAGATGACCTGCCGTCGCTTCATCCAGACCGAGTTTATCGGCGATGAAACCAGCCATGCTGCGCAGGCGCTCTGTTCGCTCGTAATAGCTCCCGAGTTTGACCTGATAGAGCACGTCTTTCAGGGCTTCGACTCTGTCGGCGAGTCTGGTCTTCCGGTCCTCGTCCCAGAAAAAGCGGGCGTCGGACAGCCTCGCCCGGAGGACGCGTTCATTTCCTGTGCGGATAACATCATCATGGGATCCGTCGCGGTTGCTGACGAATGCGAATTTATTGACAAGGTCGCCGTCGCTGTTGCGAACCGGGAAGTAGCGCTGATGCCCCATCATGGCCGCTTCGATCACTTCGGCCGGTACCTCGAGATAGTCTTCTTCGAATGAGCCTTCGATGGCGTGAGGCCATTCGACGAGGTTTTTTACCTCCTCGACCAGCTCCGGCTGATTGTGCGATGAACCGTACGAGGCATAGATGATGGCCAACTGGCTCTCGATCTGATCGCGTCGTTTATCGAGATCGGCGACGACTTTGTTCGCTTCAAGAGCGCTCTCGAAGGCATTGAAATCTGCCGATTCGATCGACACAGAATCTTCACCAAGAAATGGATGCCCGGCGGTCTTGCGGCCGGAGGCAACGCCGCTGTATTCGAACGGCACAACATCCTTATCAAAAATGGCAAGAATGCTGCGGACAGGGCGTGCGAATCGTGTGCTTGGGGTAAGCCAGTACATGGACTTCGGGAACGGCAGCGTTTCTATGAGCGCGGAGAGAACCCCTTGAAGAATTTCGGCAGTGGGTTTGCCTTCGACGTGGGTGACTACGTAACAGTATTCGCCCTTGTCTGTCTCTCGAAGCATCACCTCGGAAACGTCGACACCATTCTTTCGGGCGAAACCTTCCGCGGCCCTGGTCGGTTTACCTTCGCCATCGAAGGCTACCCGCCTGGGTGGGCCGGCCACTTCCATGTCGATACTTTCCTGCATGGAGGGAAGGCCGGCCGCGTGCAGTATCAACCGGCGGGGTGTTCCGGTTGTTCTTAGAGCCTTCGCCTCAAGGCGATTGCTCTTGAGGGCATTCTCAAATCCAGATTTCAACGCGGCGAGTGCCGGCTCAATGTAGCCGGCGGGAATTTCTTCGGCCCCGATTTCAAATAACAGGTCTGGCATTTTTCTTAGTTCTTCTTGTTCTTGTGTCTCAGTTCTTTAGTAAATCCCGGCAGATTCAGATCTGCGTTCCGTTGTCCCTTCAGGACAGAAGAGCAAATCCAACGGAACAACGTGGGGTGCTCCTGATTATCATTCTTCCTCTTTCAACCATTTTTCCCGTTCGGCTTCGTCCTTGAGAAGCGGAAATTTCATCCCCTTCCGAAGTGCCAGATATGCCTTGGCACAGTCACGGGCAATGTTCCGTACGCGGGTGATGTAGCCGGTGCGCTCGGTGACGCTGATGGCATTGCGGGCATCGAGCAGGTTGAAAGCGTGCGAGCACTTCAGCACGTAATCGTATGCGGGAATCGGCAGGCCGGCTGCGAGGGTATCTTTGCATTCCTGCTCATACTTGTTGAAGAGGTCGAACAGCATGACAATGTTTGCTGTTTCAAAGTTGTATTTGGAAAACTGCACTTCATCTTCGTGATGAATTTCGCCATAGGTCACGCCATCGACCCAGGTGAGATCGTAGACGCTTTCTTTCTGTTGGATGAACATGGCGATGCGTTCGAGACCATAAGTGATCTCGGTGCATATGGGGTCAAGCTCGAGACTGCCGACCTGCTGGAAATAGGTGAACTGTGTGACCTCCATCCCATCGAGCCAGACCTCCCAGCCGAGCCCGGAAGCGCCGAGGGTCGGGGATTCCCAGTCATCCTCGACAAAGCGGATATCGTGCTTTTTCAGGTCGACGCCGAGCGATTCAATGCTGTTCAGATAAAGCTGCTGAGAATCTTCAGGCGCTGGCTTCAGAATGGCCTGGTACTGGTAGTAGTGCTGGAGACGAATGGGGTTTTCGCCGTAGCGTCCGTCGGTGGGGCGCCTTGAAGGTTCGACGTATGCGGCCTTCCACGGCTCGGGCCCGAGCGAACGGAGTGTGGTGGCGGGATTGAACGTCCCCGCGCCGACTTCGATGTCGTATGGTTGCCAGAGAACGCAGCCATAGTCGGACCAGTACTGATTTAATGAATGAATAATTTCCTGAAAGGTCATGTTGTGGGATTCGTAATGCGTATCGCAGCCGTAAGGCCGCAACCAAAGAGAAGAGAAGTGCTTCCAACGAATTCAAGGAAACAACGAATGGGGAAGCCAAAATCTTTCAAAGAAAACAAGAAACTCAACTGTAACCATGTATCGCAGCCGTAAGGCCGCAACCAAAGAGAAGAGAAGTGCTTCCAACGAATTCAAGGAAACAACGAATGGGGAGGGAGGAAGAATGCAATTTGGCATTGGCTTAGCCTGATGAGGCTTACCCCTCCAAAATCTTTCAAAGAAAACAAGAAACTCAACTGTAACCGTGTAAAAGTGTTTTGCCGGACGTGATCGTCCTTTGCCGTTCGGCCGCAGGCCCGCTCTCACGCCGCGACTGGCCACTATAATTCGTTTTTCTCCTTGTGGTCTTGCCAGGAATTCGGTGGCCTGCCCTGCCCAAACGGAAACTGGCCGGTGCCTTTGTTCTTATGGTCTCTCGTGAGCTTGTTCAGCCTTCTTATTCTGCGGACCATTATGATGATCATGATGGCTGCCGCGGCATACAGGAGATACATCCAGTGGCGGCCCGGCCAATTTAGAAAGACAGGCCACAGCGAGGCGATGGCGACTATGACGGCAGCGTCTTCCCACCATGGCGTCGATGGTTGCGGAGTCTCTTCCCCGGGGCTGCCGGGCGGGAACGGGGCTTTGCCTTCAGGAAACATCGGGCGCCTTCCTCTGAAAATGTCCGCTCTTCCCACCAGTCTTCTCGGTCAGGTAGAAAGGACCGATTTCCATGCCCCGATCAACGGATTTGCACATGTCGTAGACGGTCAGGCCAGCGGCCATTGCGGCAGTCAGGGCTTCCATCTCGACTCCGGTTCTCGAGGATGTTTTCGTGAACGCACGAACTAACAGACTGGTGTCATTCATAAACTTGAATTCAACCTCCACCTTTTCCAGAGGAATCGGATGGCAGAGGGGTACAAGCTCCGGGGTTTTCTTGGATGCCATGATGCCTGCAATCCTGGCGATCTGAAGGACGTCTCCCTTGGATACCTGTTTGTCCCGGATCAATTGGAGGGTCTCGGCCTTCATGGTGACCGTGCCCTCTGCGGTTGCTGTGCGCACGCTGATTTCTTTGCCGCTGACGTCCACCATCCTGGCGGCCCCCGACTCATCGAAGTGAGTAAGTTCCATGATTATTCCAGGCTGTCAGGGGCGTCTTTGCCCTGAAGCAGCTTCCCAATGAAGAAAAGAGCGATTCCGCCGGCCAGCACCTTCATCTCAAACTTAATGTCATTTTCGATAAAGCCGGCCATCAGCCCCATCGGCAAAATGCAAAGTGCAACGAGTTGAAGTATGCGGCCGAAGTGAGACATGAAACCAATTCAGTGAAAGTGGACGAGCGTCGCGGGGTGAATTATAGGGAGTGGATAAGAGGTAACAATCAGGGGGGAGGGGGTGAGTGCTGAATCCTGAAAGACCAAAAATCTGTCCTCAAGCAAGTTTGGCTTTCTTCCCATTTACTGGTAACTACACTTTGCCCTCTGTTTTCCCAAACCTTATTTCAGGAGCGACGCCATGAGTGAAACATGTGACCTCACCAGTAAAAAATGCAAACCCTGCGAAGGCGGGGTGGCTCCCTTGACCAGGGCGGAAGCTGGGCAATTGCTCAAGCAGACACCGGAGTGGGCGATCAGCGATGATGGCATCCGAATCACACGGAAGTGGACTGTGAAGAACTTCGTTGCTGCGATGGAGTTCTTCAACAAGGCAACGGAAGTGGCTGAAAAAGAGGGGCACCATCCGGACTTTCATCTGGTGGGCTACCGTAACGTGACCGTCGAACTCTGGACTCATGCCATCGGCGGTCTGTCAGAAAATGACTTCATCGTCGCAGCCAAAATTGACCAGCTACCCATTAAGCTTCGGTCCGCGTAATGCCCACTGATTTTCAAGAAGTTGCCGCGGAATGCCAGACTTGCCAGGCAAAGGTCATGCGCTGCAAGCACAATTACTTCTCGGATGAGGAAAAGGAGATCCACACCTGGGAACATCGCTGCAAGGATTGCGGTTTCCGAGAGACCGGGGGGTTCCGTTCGGATGAGCCGGAGGATTGGCCGACAGAAGACCCCACTCATTGTCCGTTTTGTGGCAGGCCCGCAGGTTAGTCACTGCTTTTGACGTTGAAGGACATTCTTACTCATTTGGCTATTCCCGAATCAGCGCAATATGAGATACCCGCCCTTGCTGCTTCCTCCGGCCCAGCGAAGGGTGCCTGCGACCACATCCTCTTCCTCACGGTCGACGTCGGTCCAGTAGAGGTCAAACCCGATGACATCGCCTTTCCTGGCAGTTACTTTCAATGCTTCCCACGGCACGGCCAACTCGGTGCGTATGCGCTTGTCATCCACTTTTGAATGGATATCGAGTTCCTGTTCAGTGCCCTTCGTGACAATAGCCGCCCCGCCCTTGCCGTCCTTTGGTCGCACCCTGATTTCTGTACCTGCAGTCACCAGGCGAATGCTCTCGCCGTTTGCGGCTTCAAGAATCGGCTGGTCGTCTTCGAGCGTCATCTGCACGTATAGATGGGTATCGTTCCAGGCGACTCTGAAAACAGCCCGAGCATCGAGGGAATAGGATGCGTAACTGAAATACTCACCGCCCTCGAAGATCTGGGTGGTCGAACGACCGAAACGTGCCCATGCCCAGTCGTATGCAATGGTTGAATTGGGCAGGCTCTGCCATTCGTCAAAGTTACCGTCAATGGTCAATTTGCCTGCGTCGGCAGGATGCAGCCAGAGCCAGTCGTCCATGGCGTATTCCGCGCCGTCTTCACTCCGGAGCGTGGCGCGAAACTGGCCATCTTCAATACCCAGAGGGCCCTGATGAAGGGGAAGCGAGACTGTCTTTGCCTTGCCTGCATCGATGTCCCCCGCGCTGGCGATCGGTTGTGGAAAAATCCATTGGGCACCGATGGAAACAGGCTTGTTGAGGGGCGAACGCAAATCAAGGCTTGCATTCTTGAGAGCAGCTCCGGTACGGTTGGTGATGGTTAGACTGAGGCGCGGCCCATCTTTCGAGCCTACGACTTCCGGGGTGATTTCGATGGGCAGGCCCGGCGCTGATACGCTTGAAAGCATCTTGATGAAATCTTCGCGGCTCAACCCGCGATTCATGATAAAGACTGGTTCTTCATCGAGCAGAAAACGGATCCCGGCGGCTGTCTGCTGAACATCGGGCAGGGGATTCCAATACATGTCGAGCACCTCGACGGATGCAGCGGAACTGCCGAGCCTGAGGTTTTCGAATCGCCGGCGCGTCTCTTTCCAGTGGTGATCGTATTCTTCAATTGCTGTCGACCAGGTAACGGCGCCAAGCTGGTCCCCGTTGCGGAACAGATAGGCAAGAACCCCGGTGTCGCCAAGTTTCACATCGCCTTCAGGAATCGCATCGGCCAGCAAGGTACCCATGACCGCAAAGGTAGCTCCCCATGGAATAGGCGTGCCATCGTAATCGCAGAGCGGTTTATTCTGGCCGTAGTGGCGGCCGTCGTTCCGCAATACGCCGGCGTAGTGTCCGGCGATTTTGAGATCCTGCACCAGGAGCAGGTAAATCATCTGTCTGGCCATCCAAGCGGCTTTGTATCTTGGAGACTCGTAGGTGTAGAGAGTGTGGTACATCGAATGGGTCGGCGGCCGCTGCCCCACTCCGTAACAGACCCAGGTCTTGTTGTAACGTTCGCAGAGGTGCTTCACGCGTTTGCTCTCCCAGTGATGAAAGTCAAAGGTAGAGCCTCCGAAAAAATCTACTTCTTTTACGTCCACCATTTTTAAAAGTTCTTCGGTGAACTCAGGAGTTCCGCTCAGCCCGACTTTCACGTTCGGAGCTTGTTCGTTGACCGCCTCGATGGTGGCATTCACTACGGGGGCGAACTGTTCCGGAGCCCAGCTTAGTTCGGCCTCATCGTCCACACACCAGTAACCGATCATGTCCTTGTAATGGGAGGCAACGCGCCCGACGTAGTCCTTCCACTGCTTCAGTTCGGGCGAGAAAGTATGGCCACCCCGCACGGTTCGAAAATTCTGGTTGGCCTCCGACTTCATGAACGGCGGAATACGATGCGGCCAGAAACAGGTCACCGCGCTCATGCCGAATTTCTTCGGCAACTGCACCGCCTCATCGGCCCATTGCCAGAGGTCTGGCTTGGGGTGCACGTATTCGACCGCAGCGCCTGCCACGCGGGTCTTGCAGGTGAGGGTCCACTTGAGGCCGAGGCGGGACTTCAAACGCAGTTCCTGTTCATTGAACGAGATGTTCGCTCCGAGTTGGTGACGCGTTTCTCCTTCGGGCGGGTTTGGCATTCTTACATATACGGTTTCGCCCTCCGGCAGTTCACGGCCATCGACGGCGTAAACCACGGAGAAGATGCCACGGACGGGGGGAATGATCGCCATCGGTTTCCGTAACGTCTGCCCCGGCTCAATACGAACCGCCTCGGTTTTACCTTCTGCAATGATCTGATCCCGGACGTCGACAATGCGGTATTTCAGACTGGCAGATTCCGCCTTGGCGCCGCTGTTATGAAACCAGACATCGAGCGTTTTTTGATCTTCGTAGGTGATGTTGCCGACCTGCCCGGTTCTGAGTCCGCATTCGATGGATGCAGCCGGTACGTAAGGCGTGGCTTCGTTGCCTTTCTCAAATTGCAGTGCGTCCACCCATATCTGGTCGGTATTGATGCACTTGATGTAATACCAGCCTTTGGTGAGTGGTCCGGAAATCGAGAGACGCTGCCAGGCCTCCCCGGCGGTTCCCGTCTTGTTCAGTACTGGTTTGATCGGGATAGTCCCACCACGAAATGGCTCAAGGCTGTCGTGCTCCACGTGGATGAGTTCCAGAGAAACCGGCCCGCTGCCCCGGACGTATGCTGAGAGCGTGACGTCTGAACCTTCGGGCAGATAGCACGGCCGGCTGAAGGGACTTTTCTTAGCCGGCACTTTTAATGAATAGCTGCCATGAAACGGGTTCGTCTTATCGAGGTCCTCATCAGTAAAAACGTAAGGCTGGCCATACCCGCCAAAGCTCCATCCATCGTTCATGCCGAGTTCGAGGGAGGAATTCGGCCACATATTCTTCCGGCCTTCCTTCTCGTTGAGCACTATGGGCTGAAGATCGGGGTTGCCGATGGCACGAGGGGTCTCCTGATCGTCGGCGGCGAACGCCGGGCGTGGAGGGATAGCATCGGCAGGCAGCCCATCTCTAAGAAATGTTTCAGCCTCCACCGGGGGCGGCGATTTTTCGTTCAGATCATTTGTCAGGTACAGCGTATCGATCCAGATGCTTCTATTCTTCGTTTCGTACATGGCGCCGTGACCGTGACCGCCGAATGTGAGAGCGGTGAATGAGACTTCGGCCACCGGCTGTTTCAGCTCAACGTCCTGTTCAGCCTGCCAGACAAATTTCCTGTCGCCCTTCACCCATGTGAACACAAGCTCCTGCCCGCCCAGTGCCACTCTTACCGAGGTCGGCTTTCCCTCTTCAAAGTGTCTTGGGCCAAGAGTGCGCAGGAACGCCTTGTATTTGCCTGCCGGCACAGGATTATTCAGCTTCTGCGAGATGGTGCGGTTCGTCGCATTCTCATGAATCGCCGCGTGGCATGTGCGGCCAGGCGCCCCGTAATAACGGCAGGTAGAAATGCGGGCGTACCAACCATCCAGCATTTCATTGTCCCAGGCGAGCCGCTCCAGGCCCTGGCAGTCTTCGGCCTCTATATAAATACGTGTTGGGCCCTCTTCGGCCCTTAACTGTGAGAATATGAAAAGAAGCATTCCTTGAAGCAGCATGTTGCCGTACCTCTGGTCGCTAGTGGAATTTTGGGAAGGGTTACTTGTTAGTGGAATGCCCGGGAAAATCAAGGCCAATCTCGACAGGCTATCCGGCCCATACCCCCTGAGTTGACGATCCCTGATCCCCCCTGGATGGGCCGGAAAGCAGTCTCAAGCCATCCTCGCCGTCCAGCCGGACAAACACTTCTCCACCTCACATCAATTGCACTCTCGGGTTGGATCGGCGAAATTCTGCACTCGCGGCAGAAACAGAACTCACCGAATCGACAAGGAGCGCTGATGAATAAGTTGATTACACACCTTTGCGCCTTGACCATCCTGCTTGCCTTCAATGTGCATGCGGAAGACGCCAAGCCGATCAAAGCACTCATGATTACCGGTGGCGGCTACCATGACTACACCCGCCAGCAGCACATCCTGGCCGAGGGCCTGAGTGCCCGCGCGAACATTGAATGGACCATCGAATTCGTAAAGAATGCGCCAGGCGGGTTGCCCGAAATCTTCACGAAGGAAGGCTGGGCCAAAGGCTATGACGTCATTCTCCACAATGAATGTTTCGCCAGTTACAGCGATCCAACGACCATCGAACGCATTGTCAATGATCACATCGAAGCCAAAGTCGGGGTCATTCTCATCCATTGCGCGATGCATACGTTTCGCGGCACCACGACCAGGGAGTGGGACAATCTTCAAGGGGTGCAGTCCAACCGGCACGGGGCGCAGTTCCCCATTTCAGTCAAGACCCTTGCTTCAGACAATCCGATCATGAAAGGCGTACCGGCAGACTGGAAAACTCCGATGGGCGAGCTCTATCACACCAAGCTCCTCGAGAACGCAACAGCCCTCGCCGAAGGCACCAAAGACGGTGACCAGAAAACCGCCCAGGCATGTCTATGGACCAGCGAATACAAAGGCATCAAGACTTTTGGCTGCACGCTCGGCCACCACAATGTAACCATGCTCGATCCCGTCTACCTCGATGTGGTCAGCCGGGGTGTTCTTTGGGTAGCCGGCAAACTGGGCCAGGATGGCAAACCTGTTGAGGGCTATGAAGGCAGCGGGAAGCTCTTCAGCGAAGAACGCCGCCAGGAGCTGCTGGGCGCCCAGCAACAGAAGAAGGAACAACCAGCCGCAAAGGCAACTGGAAAAGCCCAAATCAAAGTGCAACTGAATGTACCCGTCCTGAAAAAAGCTGAGTAGAAAAAATGCACACCTTATCCGAAAGCCAAATCGATCAATTCAACAACGAAGGCTACCTGGTCATTAACAACCTGGTTCCAGACCGCATCGTTGAGCCGTTGATCGATGAAATTTCTGAAACGATCGACACTATTGCTGAGGAGCTCTACGCCAAAGGCGTGATCAAAGACAAAATTGAGGGCGAGGGCTTTGAGACCCGCATGGTCGGCCTGCACGCGCAGAGCGAGGAGTTTTATCACCGCGTTTTCTGTGGCCGGCTTCACGGGCCGAAGTTCTTTCAATTTTTGACATGCAACGAGATTCTCAACGTTGCCGAAGATTTCGTCGGCCCGGACCTGCTGAACTGCGGGATTTATCGTCTGCGGCCGAAGCTCCCCGACCACGCCAACACCGTAGTCAATTGGCATCAGGATGCCGGCTACGCCCGTGAAGACTGCCGCAGCACCTATTCCATCGCGTTCTGGATTCCGCTGACCGATGCCGAACTCGATCGGGGCTGCATGTGGGTCATCCCAAAGGCTCACAAACTTGGGTACATCAATCACGGCCGGGGCGAACACTATCTGCAGATCGACATGGAGCCGCTTAACGATTTCGAACAGATCCCCGTGCCGATGAAGAAGGGCGACGCGCTCCTCCTGCACCACCTGCTCCCGCACAGTTCCAGGGGCCATACTCGTAACGTCATGCGCTGGTCTGTCGATACTCGCTACCAGGTGCCGACAATGCCTACCGGATTTGGCGAAGCACCGTTCCTCTGCCGAAGCACCCGCTGGCCGGATCGCGTGGTGACTGATCCCGACGATTTCGCCCGGCGCAGAGTAGAACGCATTCATGAAACTTTTGAATAGCGGCGCAACCCTCTGATGGCCGCACTCGACTACCTCTACCGCTTCACAAACTACGAGAACCTGGGGCGGTACAAATACTCGCGCACCACGTTCGATCTTGAACGAATGCGTGACCTGCTCGGCTGGTGCGGGCATCCGGATCGAGCCGTCCCGTTGCGCATCCACGTGGCCGGCACAAAAGGGAAGGGCAGCACCACGCTCCTGACCGCGGCCATTCTGCAGGAGGCCGGCTGGCGGGCCGGAACGTACACGTCTCCACATCTGGAAGACATTCGTGAACGCATCGCGGTAGACGGCAACTGGATCACCCCGTCGGCTCTCGACGAACACATCGACGCGCTCCGGGAATATCTCGATATGCCGCGAGAAACTCTGTCTCCGACATTCTTCGACATCATGACCACCATCGCATTCCGCGAATTTGCCCGTCAGGATTGCGATGCCGCGGTGATCGAGGTGGGCCTTGGCGGCCGGCTCGATTCGACCAATGTCATCGAACCTACCATTACCGCAATCACCCCGGTACATTACGACCACATGGACAAACTTGGGAACACGCTCTCAGAGATAGCGTACGAGAAGGCCGGCATCCTTAAGCCTGGCGTGCCAGCGATTGTCGGGCCGCAATCCCCAGAAGCTGCAGAGGTCATTCGACGCCGCGCCGCCAGGCTTGGCATTCCGGTATGGTGGTTTGGTAAAGAGATACAGGTCGTCCTGATCGATGAGCAGTACTTTGATGTTGTGACCCCCGTTCGCGAGCATCGCGGCCTGCGCCTCCCTGCTGCAGGGGTTCACCAGAGAGAAAATGCAGCCACAGCCATTGGTCTCTGCGATTGGCTGAACGAGAATCAGAAGCGGCCGATCACCCGGCAACACATTCAATCGGCCTTATCAGGAATTCAACTTCCCGGTCGGATCGAGCTTTTCGATATGCGCCGGCCACGAATCATTCTTGACAGCGCGCATAATGCCATCTCGGCCGGTGCACTCGCCCAGACACTCAAAGCTTCCTTTCAATACGAGCGGCTCTACCTCGTCCTGGGAATCTCATCAGACAAAGCCGTTCATTCGGTTCTGGAAGCACTGGCGCCACTCGCCTACAAGATTATCGCCACCGCCGCTCCGAGCCCCAGGGCAATGTCACCTGGGGAACTCGCGCAGGCAGTAACGCAGACGACCGGAGAATCTGTACGCAGCTTCGAACGGCCGGTAGAAGCCCTCCAGACAGCGATTCTGGAAGCAACGGATGATGACCTGATTGTCATTGCCGGTTCGTTTTTCCTTGCCGGTGACTTGCGCCCGGTCCTTCGCAAACTGGGCTACTCCTGACGGCGAAACTACCCATTACCCACATCAACGGGGCCGGGAAGGAGTTACCTGCGAAAATGAAAGTAAACAGCCCCGCACCCGACAAGAAGTGACCTCCCACTTACAACGCCTGACGAATCAGGATCTTTAATCGTGTAACATCATCCACCATTCCCACACTCCCACACTCCAACTCCGACATTGACGGACATCCGCATTCTTCTCATCCTCGCCTTCCTTGCACCGGTGCAGGCGCATTCACTGAAGTACGCACTTTGTCGTCGTACGGAAGTTCCTATCAAGATTGATGGCGATCTGAATGAATGGAAGCAGCCGATTCCGGTGCGGGTCAATCACACCATGATGACCTTTGGCACCAAACCGAGGGGCGACATGGATGCCAGCTACACCCTGTACACCATGTGGGATGAGACCAATCTGTATGTCAGTGTGGTCGTCTCGGATGAATCTGTCATGGCCAGTTACACCGGCGATAAGATTTACGACAACGATTGCATCGAAATCTGCATCGACGCCAATCATGACTCGTGGGAAGGCAGCTACGGCGAGGATGACTTTCAGTTTGTTTTCTCGGTGCCGTTGAGCCCTTTTACCGGGCCGCTCAAATATATCTTCCGCAATCCTTCGGTTGCCGATCCTGAGGCCCCGGAGGTCTCACTCGCATTCCTGCGCACCCGTACCGGTTACATCTTTGAATCGGCCATTCCATGGAAGAGCATTGGACGTAACACGACGCCAAAGCCGCTCACCGTGGTTGGTTTTCAGAACGATATGCGGGATCGCGACCGGGATAATTCTCAGCATGGACTCAGTTGGTCAACGGCCAAAGATCCGGCCGGAAGCCCGTTGACCTTCGGCGATCTCATCCTGATCGAAACCCTTGCAGATGACATCCGGCCAATTCTCAGCCAGATGTCTGACGATTCCGTTCGTGCGCGCAAGTTTCTGCATGGGGAAGCTAATGAGACGGACAATGAGGTTAAGGTCTCGCTTCAAAAACTGACACCACACACTCTCTCCCGCGGCTTCGGCTGGAATGTGGAGTTCTATAACGGGCATCTGCCCACCTGGAAAGATTCGGAATGGGACGCGTACCTGAAACTCCTCGCGTGGACCAAGCCGGCATGGGTGCGCTACGGAATTAATCTCGGCCAGTGGGAGCCAAACAACGACGATGACGATCCGATGAACTTCAATTGGGAAGGTTTTCGATTTGATGCTCCCATCATGCAGCATCACTACCGAATGCTCGATTTCTTTGAGGCCAGCGGCATCGGCGTCATGCTCTGTAATTGGTACGTTGGAAATCCCGCAACGGGCGCGACCTGGCTCGCCGAGCAGACAGGTTCGCTCACCGTAGCGCAAGGACACAAATTCGAAAATGACGCGCCCAGAAACGACGACGAGTTCATCGAAAGCATCGCCGCGCTGGTCCACTATCTGAAGGTGGAGAAGAAATATTCGTGCGTGAAAGATATCTCGCTGTGGAACGAGCCGGACGGGAACTGGACCTACAACTCGCCCAAGGCTGATTACCCGTCGCAATTCTGGAAGCTCTATCCCAAGCTGGATACTCGACTGAAGGAGATGGGGCTGCGTGACCAGATTGGCATTGCGGGCCCGGATTCCGCCACCGGCTCTTATCTTGAAACCGAGCGGATAGCCGAACTTCTTGATACGGAAAAAGCTCCCCTCGACCTGATTGCCGATCATGATTACAACGCGTTCTTTTCGCATTACCGTCCGCCCGGCTCAGCGACCATCGGGCGCGCTGTGAAGCACTATGCAAACCTCCGAGCACAGCTGGACGAAGTCACTGCAAAGCTCGGGCGGCCTGGAATTGATTTCGCGATTACGGAATACGGCAACCACGGCAATGGCCCGGGCCCGGTTGAGGGCGACTTTGACGTATTCAAAGGCTCGCTTTCGTTGAACGAGTTCGTGCTCCGGGCTCTGCCCGCCGGCATCAGCGGATTCCTGCGGTGGGAATTCAAGATGTACGGCAAATCCTGGCAGAATTTTGGCGCGCTGACCGGACTCGATCCGAAGCATAAATTCGCGCCCTATCCGCCGGTCTATTATCCCCATGCGATGCTATGCCGTTACGGACCCCGAGGGGCAAAGATCGTTGGCGTAAAGGTTGAAGGTGGAGCAGACGATCTTGGGTCACCTCGCGTTACCGCGGCAGCCGTCATCCCCCACGAGGGGGATAGTGACCTTTCGGTCTGGCTGAACAACTCCGGCACACAACCCAAGACCGTCACGCTCATCCTTGGCGAACACCTGCCAAAAGACCGAGAGCTTCGCGGGCTTCTATTTTATGCGCCCTGTGGGCATGGCTACAAAAGTCTGCCTTTCGAAAGTGAAGAAGCGGGCGTTCTCATGATGACCCTCCTACCGCGCAGCATGGGCGTGCTGACCACACTGGAGGAGGAGGCCGATCCGGCCAAACTCACCCCCATAGCACAAGCGCCGGCACGGATTGAGCCTTCTTATCACGAATTCGAAAACGCCGGCTTCCCGCGACTGGTGGTGCAGTTCAGTTTCGAGGATCCCATCGATTGGGACATCTGGCGCAGTTCAGCCGGCAAGACAGACTTTGTCGATACTGACCAGGATGCTCACGACCAAAAGCGAAGCTGCGCGATCAATTACGAATGCGTATCGACCAGCCTCGCCGAACGTGAGGAACATGTCGTGGCTACTACGCCCATGCATCTCGACGGCATCCCGCTGGAGCTTTCCATGTACATCAAAGGCGATTCACAGGGCCACATCCTTTCGTTTCTTTTTGTAGATGACGAAGGCGAAACATTTGAGACGGTCACCAAGGTAAACGTGAGTTGGTCCGGTTGGCGCAAGCTGTCGATTCAGTTCGCCAACATCCCTCAGGGATGGCACAACTGGGGTGCAAAGGCGGATGGCATCATCGACTTTCCACTCAAAGGATTCGGGATTCAGTTCAAAGAGCGAACGAACGCATACAAGGGCACCGGCAGCATTCTCCTTGATGACATTCGGATTCTGGCGAAGCCGATTCTGCAGCCACAGGAAAACTGACCGTAGACGGTGAATGGTGTATGCGGAATGCCACGGATAAAGTGATCGACCGCAGCACGCCCGGTCTTCTTCTGTAAGGCATTCGAGCCGGCTGTCCCACTATAGACCAGCACTGCTTCCCTCCATGAAGATCACAAGAATCACCTTTGCACTTGTTTTCATTCTTCCTCTCTCTCTGTTTGCCGAAGAGGTCTGGGCCATACGCGAGACCAGGGTCAAGGTGGGCGCAGAAATTCTCAAACGAGCGCAGCGGGGTGAGCAGTTCACCCGCATCGCGACGAATGGGGTATGGAGTGGCGTGAAAGTCGATGTGAATGGGCAGCTTGAAAGCGGCTGGGTGAAGACCGCCGATCTGTCAACTACGCCGATTGCCCCTTCCGTCCAGCGGCCGCCCGAAAACAGCGTCGAACCAAGCGAAAGTCAGAAGCCCGCTTTTGAGCCGATGTGGGAGACTGAAAATCGGCAAGCCCTGGACGGGCCCGGGCTGCATCCCCGAATCGCCGGGGAACGGGGCGCCATGATGCTCATTCGTATAAGAAGTATTGAGGGTACGTTGAAACGAGTGAGAGATTTGGCTGCGCAGGTGCAACCAATGTTCGCCGCGATGGTTTCATTGAACACACTGCTGGCCAGTCTTTCGCCTGAAGCGCAACAGCAGATACAAAACAGTCTGGTGACCACGAAGCCGCTGGCGATGATCGTGTATCCCTCTGATGCATCGCTCAAAGGAGACCCGGAATCCTGCGTCTTGATACCGGTTAGAAACGGCCACAAAATTGAGGCACTCCTCGCGCAACTGGTCACCCCTAAAGCCGTAGCCAAAGTGGACGGTGATTACCTTTTTATCGGCAAGAGCGCGGTTCTCTTTGATCGACTCACGCAGGATTTCGGCGTTATAGCTGAGATCCCTGTCAGCGATTTCAGCGGTGACGTTCAGGTTTCAGTCTTCGTCCCGAACATCAAGCACCTGATTGTTTTTGAAATTGAGAAAGAGTTGGCGGATGCCCGAGCCCTGGCTTTGGCGAGCAAAGACCCTGAAGACCTGGCCGACCTGAAAATGCAGCAACTTGTGGCGGGTATCTTCCTTACCACGCTCGACGAACTGACCCAGGCAAACTTTGAGCTGAGTTTCGAAAAAACCGGTCTTCGCTTTTCGCAATCCCTTATCGCCACGCCGCAGAGTAAAACTGCCGAAGTCTTATCCGAATTGGCCGGCCAGCCGGGCGCCAACATAGCCGGGCGGATGCCGCAGTCCGAAGCGATTGCACTCGGCGATCTAAGCATCTCGGGCCCTGCATTCGCCAGGCTGGCAGAGGGATTCATTCAAGACGCATTCAAGACAGCCGTCGATACCAATTCTATCTCCAGGGAAGACATGCCATCCGCCCGGGGGGTCAAGGACAGCGCCATCTCTGTTCTTAAATCCTGGTCCGGCAGTCTGGCTGTTTCCGTGCTGCCCTCGGAACAGGGCGGGGCTGCTGTCCTGGGCGCTGGCGGCACGGGCAACCTGGGCCGGAATCTCATGGATTTCAGAGACGCGTTGGAAAAAGTCGAACCCATCAAGGAAGAAAAGCGAAGGCGGAGTTTCAAAGACGTACAGGTCGATTCCCTTGTAGCAGTCAAAGGCAAAGACCAGGGCTTGGTTGTCTGTGAAATGGTGCACCTGCCAGATCTGTCCATCCTCTCATTCGGCACCTCCATTCAGTGGGTGACGGATTCAGCCATCGACAGCAGCCGATCCCAAGGCCATGTTCCGAAGGATCTGGCCGACATCCGCGCAAGCTTCAGGGAAAAGCCACTGGGCACCATGTCCCTGAAACTAATGAAACTCGCTGCCGCTATAGAGAAGGAAGAGGGCACCGAAACCACGGTCCAACTGGCCCAACAGCTCGCCGCAGCAGACGTGCCCATCTCAGGCGCCTTATTCATCAAGAAAGACCGCGTTGCCGCACAGATCTTCATCTGCGTCCCTACCATGCGTAACCTGCAGGCATTCATTTTGGCAAAGCTGCAAAGCGGGAAGTAGGCTGGCCGGCAATTTTCATTTTGTGCGAATTGGATTGAATTCCCCAGTAACGATTCTTCGTCGTAGTCTTCGTCTTAGTCTTTGTCGGTTTAGAGCCTCCGGGTAAGCAG
>JAQBXN010000069.1 GCA_027625095.1 Planctomycetota bacterium
GCTTCCGTACCCAGGGTTGCTCGAAGACTCGCGAACCCTGGGCTGTAAGACGGAACACCATTGGTGTTCAAGAGAGAAAATGTGGGCAAAGAGCAGGTTTAAACCAGGGGCTACTCGCCTGGGTCCCTCCGGGACAGTTAAAAGGGATATCATTCGGCCGAAGTTGGAAAATTAATTTCGATCAAAGTCCTAAGGGCGTGCAAACTTAAGAAACATTTTCGATTTGAAGAAAGCATTTGAAATGACCTCTGAATCGTAAGCTGAAGCCCAGCCTGGCAAGCATCCTTTGTAGTGCGCCAGTTATGGCGCTTTCGGCGCGACTTCGTCGCTCCGAACGGCGATAACTCGCCAACTATAAACGAAATCCTCGTGACAGAGAGGCTGCCCCAAAGGGGCCCATTTTTCCGGACGATAGTCCCGGAAAAATTCTAGAATCTGTGGACGCAGACAAACCTGCATATGGGCGTAACCCCTTCGAGGTAGAAGGTACTCGGAGCCCAGTGACCCAGGGTAGCTCGCTGCGGCTCGCGAACCCTGGGCTGTAAGACGCAACACCTTCGGTGTAAAGAAATGATCGTAAAGCCCAGAGACGGCCACTCAAATCCGTAAGATCACATCCTTCTTGGCCTACTGGCTGAACAGGCATCCTTCCGTACCAATACAGAGCATTCACTGCAATGAAGGGCAACATGTCGCAATATCCATACACCAGGAAAGGACTGTTCCTCTGGCTTCTTTTCTGCACCAGTTTCACTCCCGTGATTGCGGAGAAACCAATGCCTGGTGTCGTTTCCGATCCGGACAGCCGGCCCGGTCTGCGTGTTCCATTGCACCTGGAAGACGAATTCGGAGCAGCGAGGTCGGACGAGCCTGTTACGACCGGACTTCCTTTCCCCTCCGGCTCGCTGTCCGACGTCAAACACGTGCGCATCCTCGATCCTTCTGGCAAGGAGATTCCTTCTCAGCGCCGGACGCTTGCACTGTGGAAAGATGGCTCGGTGAAATGGCTGCAGGTGGACTTTCAGGCCCAAGTGTATTTGGCCGGGAAGGCCGCGTACGAACTCGAATTCGGGCCGGAAGTTCGAGCAGGTAAGGTAACGGGCGGGCTGCGAGTCCGTTCCCAACAGGGACGGATTCAGGTGGATACTGGGCCCGCACGTTTTTCGTTCCGCAAGGATCGCTTTGAACTGTTCGAGAAGTTTGCGGTCGATCAGAATAGGAATGGCTGGTTCGGCGGCGGTGAGAAGGTGGTAGGAGCGAAGGCTGGAGGCGATGCCTTTATCGATCTCGAACACCAAGCACCCGGACCCGCGCAGGAAGAAAACTGGCTGCTTGATGCCGCGGGCAGTCCACGGGAAGTGTTCTCCGCTGCCAACTCGGTCGACAAGTTTTCTATCGAGGTGGAAGAGCAGGGACCGCTGCGGGCGGTCATTCTGATGCGGGGAGAGCACCGTTCACCTTCCGGCCGAAACTTCGCCCCGTTCATGCTTCGCATCACTGCTTATGCCGGCAAGCCTTTTGTACGGCTGTCACACTTTTTCTTTTACAACGGCCAGCCCAAAACAGATTTCATCCGGGCGATGGGGCTTCGATTTCCGCTTTCCCTTGAAGGCAAACTGACCGGTTCGTTTGGGGCCGAGGAAAATACGAGGCTGGAGATGCACCCGCAGGCTGAAGCGGCATCGCTTACGGAAGTTGTCAAGGACCGTTTCTATCATCTTGTCCCCTGGACGCGAGATCGGACGGTGCGTTACCGCCTCGAACAGGAAACAAATAATCCTGATATCCCGCTGCCAGTTCAGGAGGGAAAAGAAGCCGCGGGTTGGGTGCAGCTTGATGGTGACCGCAGTGGGGCTTTCCTCGCATTGCGAGACTTCTGGCAGCTTCACCCCAAGGAACTTCGTATCGACAAATCAGCGCCCTCCGTCACGGTTTACTTATGGCCTGAACGGGCGGGCAAAGTGCTCGATCTGCGACGGCGTTACGACTACGTCGAAAACGAAAAACATTACGACCTCAGTATGTTTGAGTTCGGCGGACAGGGAGTCGGGAAAACTCACGAGATACTCTTTGCCGCAGGCTCTCCCGAATCACTTCGTGCCGAGACGAAATCGATGATGGCTTTCCTGAATCGACCGCTCGCAGCTTACGTGACGCCGGAGTGGTACCGGGAAAGCGGCGCCATGCTGGATTATGCGCTTCGAGACCGCAAGACCGCTCCGCGCCGGGAGGCGATCATCGATCTCATCTTTGAGTGGCTGCTGCGAAATCCGGTGAAGTTCCACTGGGACGGCATGATCGATTACGGCGACACGTTGTTTCATGGACTGGAAACGCCAACACACGCGGGAGAGCATGCAGACAATGCCTGGGGCTCGCGAGGCTACGTGGGGTGGCTTCAGAACGATGGCAACCTGGCGCACGCTCTCTGGTTTCATTACCTGCGCACGGGGGATCGCCGGATTCTGCGCCGGGCAGAGTCGATGACGCGCCACATCATGGACGTTGATACCTGCCACTGGTGCGAAAACGAATCCTACATCGGAGGCGTCCATCGCCACGACCAGCAGCATTGGGGCAACGGAGTCCGCGGCTACGGCACGGACATCCATGCCATGGCGGAAATGTATTACCTGACCGGTGACCGGCGCGCTTTGGATACGATTCACGAATTCGCCCGCTTCCACATGAAGGGCGAATCGACCGAGGACGAAAACATGGTCGGCTGCCTTGCTCGCGCCTACGAAGCCACCGGGCGCCAGGAATACCTCGATGCCGCCCGCGAGGCAGGAAAAACCTACCACTACGGCTTTCATCTCGGCAAGTCCGGCAGTCTCGACCAGCCTCATTTCCGCACCGCCGCGGATCTCGTTCACGGCTTTCGCTTTTATGAAAACATCACAGGCGACGGAATCGTTCCTGACCTGTTCCATAAGGCCGCGCAGAAAATGGCGGAGGGAATTCCTTCGAACGGTTACATGCTGCCGGTGCTCTCCGCCGCATACCTGTACGACAACGACCCGCTCACGCTACAGACACTCCGCTTCTGCCTCGGCAGCTACAATCCCTACGGCGAAAACCTGTTCAACACATTCGACCCGGCAAAGGAGATGCCCGAAGGCGCCGCAGCGCTTTCCTGGGAGCAGTTGGTCAGCCTCAGCAAGCGCACCCATTTCTTCAATAATAATTACTCGAACACCATCAGCCTCCAGACGTTTCCGATGCTCATCGAGGCCGGGAGGCGGGCCGGTGTCCCAGAAAGCGACCTCCCCACCAAGGGCTACAGGCTCACCCGCATGGGTATCGGCTCGGACTGGGGCTACGCCGGGGAGAAAGTCGAACCGTTGAAGGAAACACACTTTGTCCACGTGAATCTTGAGGCCGCGGCTAATCGGAATCCGCTCGCCGATCCATTCCTCACCACTCCGGATTCTTCAGCGGGAAAGCTGAAGCCAGGCGACATCGGTTTCGACTTTGGCGAATTCCACGGGAACAGCCGCTCCTCCTTCGGAAAGACCCAGCCCGGCTGCATCCCGGTGCGGCACGGAATGAAGTATCCCTACCAGGAATCCCTGCCCGGACCGCGGGAGCACGACAATGCGACCTTTTACGGGCTTCCTTTCGGAACAACCTCGACGTTCTGCGGCGTGCCATTCCAGTTACCGGATCCTCTCAAGCAGGAAAGGGGCTCGATTTTCGTCGGCAAAGGTGAGAGCGCTCGCATCGACATCCCCGATGGCACGATGCGTTTGCATCTGCTGGGCCATATCTGCCTGCGCGGAGGAATCCTGCCTGAACCGGGCGCGGAATACATTCTGCATTTCAAGGACGGAACCCAGGAGCACATCCCGCTTACAAAGCTCGAAGACTACGAATGGTTTACCGGATGGGGATTCTGCAATCGTGCCCGGCTCGCCCGCCAGTGGAAAGCTTCCGGCTCGTGGGACGGCGGGGACGGCATCCTGCTCAATCTGTTCACCATCCATGTTGAAAAGGACGGCCTGCAGAGTGTGACGCTTCATGACACCGGCCAGAGCCACGGCCTGATCCTGTTGGCCGCCACCGCCGAAGTGAAAGGAGCGAAGCAGGAAACTCCGCTCATCGATTTGAAACCGTCTGCTGCCGCCGGGCTGCCATCCCTGGCCGCAAATTGCAAATATGCTGAACCACTCAAGGCCGGCTGGGTGGGTGACGCATCGGGGGTAAAGAGCATTTCAACTTCAGTGGTCTCGGGCATCGATGCTTCGTATCGCATGGATTTGCCGGATGGCTCTTACGACCTCGAACTCGAATTGGCCGGGATAGGTAACGGAAGTCCGATGTTTGCACTTTCGGCGGATGGGCGATTGCTCTGCCGCAAGTTTGCTCTGCCCACCCTGGGCATCGGTGGGGGCGATCCGTTCGAGACTCTGCGTGTTCCTTTGCAGGTAGTTGGAGGGCACACGATCCTGAAGCTGGAGCGGGATCGTCATGCTGGCTCGTACCGGCATTACGCATTCGTCCGCGGTGGCGAATGGCGACTGCGGCGACTGGCCGTGTTTCCACGAACGGAAACCGACATGCCCGCACCACAGATCCGATTCGGGTGGGTCGAATCCGACCTCGACTGGAAGATGCCGAATCTATTGCCCAAGGTCACCGGCGATTTTCTGGAGACCGACGCCATCCGCTGCTGGGGAAGTTCGAAGGGCACGTTTCGGGCAGACCTGCCAGACGGAACTTACGAACTGGAAGCCATTTTCTCCGAGGTGGGTCCCATGAATGTTTCGTTGCAGGGTGATGAGTGGCTCAAAGAATTTTCAGCCAGCGAAACGGTCAGGAAGCAGACTCGCGTCACGATCAAAGGCCAGCCGCTATTGATACTGTTTGAACGATCCGGCGAAGAAGGTTCCTGGGGCATCTCCGGCCTCGTGCTTCGGCCGATGGTAAATCCATAGACCTGGTAGTCTTATTGCATATTCAGCGTAGGCCGGATTTTGAATCCGGCTCCAGGACGGTTTGAAAAACCGTCCTGCAAAAAAAGTCTCGAAGTCTCATGGGGTTGAGAAACACAAGCCGAACAGCGCAGGCCCACAAGCTCATCGCAAAGCTGGAGAAGCGCCGCAGGATTGATTGGGAGGAGAGCCCGGCGGCCCCTCATTGGTTCGAGATTTTGAGACACATCCCCACGACCAGGGCGGGTGGAATCTCCGGCATGTCATCCCATATGGGTGGAACATGAAGAGAGGTCACTGAAGGGCGAGCTTCCGGAAGAGCGGCCGATCGAACTGAAAGCTGGGAGTTGCAGCTTCCATCACGGCCTCATACTTCACAGCAGCAGGCCGAACAACACAGACCAGCGTCGCCGCGGCTATGCGACCCATTACGTCAGCGCCCGCTGCCGCTACACCGGCCCTGCCGAAAACAACGACGGCATGCTGGTAAGAGGCAATTCGATTGAGGGATACATCTGACATGACCACATCAACAAACCGTGTGATCACCTTCTTGGCTCTCGGCGAGGAAGCGCCAGACCATTCGAACCATGCTCTGAGCTACGTAATACATATCGCAGCCGTAAGGCCGCAACCCAAGGGAAGAAAAGTGCTTCCAACGAATTCAAGGAAACAACGAATGGGGAAGCCAAAATCTTTCAAAGAAAACAAGAAACTCAACTGTAACCATGTAATACGGAATACGTAAGCTTGCAGGCACTTAGACTTCGACAGCAGGCTGGCATCTCAAGCGCCAACCGAAGGGAGGTCGTCATTACGTTATTACGTCATTACGACGCTGCTGAGGCGGATACGGAGCCGGCTGGGAGACGGCGCGCCCCGGGGACAAGAATCGAGCATCGCCGCTTGAAAGAGATTGGGATATAATCCGGCCTTAAATGCATATAGCTTTTGTCTACCCAATTGCGAGAGGCCGTCTAAGCTTGAGAGCTATCATGATGAAGCAGACCGACCGATCCATAACAGCCATTCGATTTTCACATTCCCAACGTAGCCTGAATGAAAGAGGAATCCGGTGAGCGTCACACCTGAAATAATCCAGAGAAGCATAGAAATCGTCCGGGAGTTCAAAGCGAAGAAGCTCATCCTTTTCGGCTCCGCCCTGGACACTCCTGAGGTGGCAAGAGACCTTGACCTGGCCTGTGAGGGGGTGGAAGGCTGGGACATTTTTCGATTAGGCGCCAGACTGGAATCGGAACTGCAACTCCCGGTCGATCTTGTACCTCTCCGCGATGGGGATCGATTCTCCAGCTACATTTCTCGAACGGGACGGGTCATCTATGACGCCGAGTGAGCTGAAGGAACAGATCGCGATAGAGTTGGAATCCATTGAGGACACACTCCGGGAGCTTGAGCTGCTCCGGCGAGAATCCTCACAAGAATCGCGCTCCAAGAGGGATATCGCAGCAGCCGGCCTGTTCCTGGCCAATTTTTACGGCGGTATTGAGAACATTTTCAAGCGCATCTGCCGATTTCATGGCGTTGCTTTGCCGTCTGGTGATAACTGGCATGCCGTATTATTTGAAACATTCTGCAACACTTCGGAAGAAGGTCTTCCGGGGCTTCTTAGCGAAACGCTTGCCCGCGACCTGGCACCCTTTCGGCGTCTCCGACACGTAGTGCATCACGGGTACGGCATTCAATTGCGTTAGGAGGATATGCTGCCCGGTCTGGAACAGGCGAATTCGGTATTCAACAGCTTCAGAATGGCGGTAACGGATTATCTGAATTCTCTGAAAGAATGAGAGTCAAATGTCCATCGAATTTCATTGCCTGAATCCAGACTGCGGCAAGAGGCTCAAAGTCGCAGACGACCAGGCCGGAAAGAAGGTCCGCTGCCCCGAGTGCAAGACGGTGTGCATCACGCCGTCTGCTCCTGTGGCAGAGACGGCTGCTCAGAAGGAGGGAGATTCCGGTTCATCCGGAGGCCCTCAACTGGCCGATCTGCTCCTGAAGCGCGTACCGGCCTTCGATCTTTATGACCAGCAGGGAGAGATCGCTCGCGGCGGCATGGGCGCCATCGTCCTCTGCAACGAAAAAACCATCGGACGCCCGGTCGCCATGAAGATCATGGCGCAGAAGATCGCCGAATCGGAGGAACACCGGCTTCGTTTCCTGGAAGAGGCCCAGATCACCGGGCAACTCGAACACCCGAACATCGTTCCCATCCATGAATTGGGCAAGGATACGGAAGGGAATCTCTACTTCACGATGAAGCTGGTGAAGGGGAAGAGCCTTGGCCAAATCCTGGCGGATTTGAAGAGTCTGGGAGTCTGGGAGTCTGGGGGGATTGGAGACTCGGTCGCTTCGTCACGCCCACATTCACAAACACCCACACTGCCATACCTCTTGAACGTCTTCCTCAAAGTCTGCGACGCCATCGCTTTCGCCCATTCGAAGGGCGTGATCCACCGCGACCTGAAGCCCGACAACATCATGGTGGGCGATTTCGGAGAAGTGCTGGTGATGGACTGGGGGCTGGCGAAAGTGCTGAAGCAAGACCAGAGACCGGAGACCGGAGACAAGAGACCGGAAGAGATCAACACTCAACATTCAACGTCCAACGCTCAACATCCAAGTTCAGACTCCACCACTCCTTCACTCCACCACTCCAGTCCTTCCGACTCCACCACTCCACCACCCCACCACTCCGCATCTTCCTCCGTATCCAGCATCCGCTCCGATTCGGACGTCGCCCAAACCCTGGAAGGCGCCGTCCAGGGCACACCCGCCTACATGCCGCCCGAACAGGCGGAAGGGCAGATCGACAAAATCGATCAACGTTCGGACATCTATTCCCTCGGTGCCATTCTCTACGAGATTCTTACCCTGAAGCGTCCGGTTGAAGGCAAGACTGTTACAGCAGTGCTTCTGAAAGTCAGCGAAGGAAAAATCCTCGCCCCGGAAAAGCGGGCGCCCGAGCGGGGCGTTCCCAAGGAACTCTCCGCCATCTGCATGAAGGCAGTGTCGAAAAACCGGCGGAAGCGATATCAGTCGGTTCAGGATCTGTCGAGAGACATCAGCCTGTATCTTGAGGGCCGTTCGGTTTCCGCGAAGGATGACTCCATCGCCGAGAGCGTGGTCCAGCTGGTCAGGCGGAATCGGGGCGTAAGCATTGCTGCTGACAATTCATGCTATCGGCCGAATATCCGGCGACGACCTCCGCTGGGTCTTTGTCGGCAGAGATATTTACTTTTCCGGCAGCAATCGTCTGAGGCGAATCCGAAACATCTTAAACTGAACTTCACTTCGTCATCGGGAGACTCCGCCCGGGATGAGGAATCGAACGAATCTCTACCTTCCTCTCCCGTAAACTCAGAATGCTCGCCGGGACATATCGGTAAAGCACAGAGCTGCGAACAAGCTCATCGGGTCGGTTTTATGGAAATCTAACGCTGGGGTATCAAATGCAAACACCTGTATTCGAACGTATTCCAAATGGCAAAATTCAACTTCACGACCATGTCAATGATTACCTGAGGGGAATTACCAGGCAATGGTTACTTGTCGCGCCTCATGCTAATTCAGGGATGCTTGAGATGTTCCGCGACCGCGACCGTCAACCACTGCGAAATCTTGTTCCCTGGGCCGGGGAATTTGCCGGAAAGTATTTGACGGCCGCGGTGCAAATCCTCCGGCTCACCCAGGACACGGAGCTTGAAAAATACATTGCCGGTTTCGTCCGCAATCTCATTTCTCTTCAGGACGAAGACGGGTACCTCGGGCCTTTTCCCAGACAGCATCGTCTCACTGGCTGGGCACCAAACACCGGAAAGGAAGGCGGTAGAACCTGGGATGCCTGGGGTCACTATCATCTCATGCTCGGCCTTCTGCTCTTCCATGAAGATACCGGTGACAAGCTGGCACTCCGCTGCGTGAAGCGGATGGGCGACCTCTTCTGCAAGATGTTCCTGGGAACAGAGAACCGCCTCGTCGATACAGGTTCCACTGAAATGAATCTCGCGCCGGTTCACACGCTCTGTCTCCTGTACAAACAGACGAAGAGCCAAAAGTATCTGGACCTGGCGTTACAGGTTGTCGAAGAATTTTCGGCAAAGGATCCTGAAGGCGCCCCGCTGGCAGGTGATTACCTGCAGGCGCCCCTTGCGGGGCAGGAGTTTTTCGAAACGCCCAAACCCCGTTGGGAAAGCCTCCATCCGATCATGGCCCTGGCAGAGCTTTATTGGATCACCGGCGAGCCAAATTACCGGGCGGCTTTCGAACATATCTGGTGGAGTATTGTCAGGTTGGATCGGCACAACAACGGCGGATTTTCCTCTGGCGAGAAGGCGCAAGGGAATCCCTACCATCCCGGGGCTATCGAGACCTGCTGTACTATCGCCTGGGCAGCGATGAGCGTCGAAATGCTGCGTCTCACGGGCAATTCCATCGTGGCGGATGAATTGGAACTCACGACGCTGAATTCCGTGATTGGCTTGCATTCCAGCTCCGGCCGGTGGGTGACCTACAACACTCCCATGGACGGAGTCCGCAAGGCGAGCGCCCATGACATTGTATTTCAAGCCCGCGAGGGAACACCGGAACTCAACTGTTGCAGCGTCAACGGCCCACGGGGAATCGGCCTCATCAGCGACTGGGCTTTAATGCAGGACGAGGAGGGCATCGTCGTGAACTGGTATGGCCCTTCTGTGATGAAGGCGAAGCTGGACTCCGGGGTATCCGTCACCATTGAGCAGGAGACCAGCTACCCTCAGAAAGGGCAAATCAGCATCCGCGTGAAACCATCCAGGAAGGCCGAATTCTGTCTCAAGCTCAGAGTTCCCTACTGGTCTGAAAAAACAAAGGCAACACTCAACGGCAAACGAGTAAAGGCCATCCCCGGACATTACCTGAAACTAAAGCAACAATGGAAGCCCGGCGACGTCGTAAAACTTTCACTGGATATGGCTCCGCACTACTGGGTCGGCGAACAGGAATGTGAGGGCCTGGTTTCCATGTATCGCGGCCCGATACTGATGACCTGCGACCGCAGGTTTAACGATTCCGATCTCGCCGACATCTCGCCTATCGATGCCAGAAAACTGGTGGGCAAAATCGTGTCATCCAAAGACAACTACCCTCCTCACCTTTTAATGGAGTTTGAGGGCAAAGTCGGAACGAATTTACGCCTGTGCGACTTCGGCAGCGCCGGAGAAGGAGGCACGCCGTATCGTTCCTGGCTGAAGATTGACAATGTCGAAAAGGCTGCATTCAGTCCACTGAACCCTCTCAGAAGCGGGCGCTGAAAGGGATTCACGAAAGCAAATGGTGGACTGCTTTCCCGGGGTTCGCCCGGCATGGCCATCTGGGAAGCCCGGGAAACTCCATGGCAACGCCAGAAAGCAGTTCCCTGAAGTGAACTGGTTATGCCGTCCGCCAGACTCAACAGGTTTGGCTCGTACCATTAAGCAATGGCCAAATGGATCTGCATACGGCTGCTATGATCACAGCGATAATCGCACCCGTGGGAATTGACATCGAGCATAGTGTGAAGAGGTCGTTGAAGTCTCTCAAGGTGAGGATCAGTTCTGTGAATATTTCGCAAACAGAAGGGGGATTCGGAACGTTGAGGGCCAGGTAGATACTTGCGGATCCGATCCACAAAAAGGGCCCAATCATGGCACCGACGAGTCCATATCTAAGATATCTCAAGCATATGTTCTTCATTGCATGTGCTCCAATTCAACTGGCTTAACGTCTGAAATCAGAGACTGCGGACAACTGCGTGCGCAGTCGAAGGGGTATAAAACCTGATGGGCACGAATGAGTCCAGATTTGAATCGCTCGAAAGCAGTTCTCTGGATTGATTTTGTTATCAATCACTCTACAGCTGAGTGTAAGTGCCAAATCCTAAATTCTACGCATCGGGTTCATCGTTGGGCTTACCTCCACGATCCTTGATGTCTCGATAGATGTATAACATCGTAGCGGAAATGAAGGAGCCCCCTGATACCGCTCCTAGGCCGGGTGCTTCTGTAGAAGCTATCGCGAGAATCACTGCTCCAATGAAGATCCATTTCATATCTGTGTCGGATTGATAACAGTTTTGTTGATCAGACAGAATCGTCAGTAGATCCAGATCTGCTGACGGAGGATAAACTTCCGAGTCAGATTTCAAGGTCTTTGAGATACGAGACTTAGACGTTTCCGGGATGGCCCGAAGGTCAAATCTGCGCGCGGGAGATCCGGATTCTACTGACTCTCCGTTGCATCCCTGGAGCCACCCCCTACCCCAAGTTGAACACCAAATTGAAAAATTGAAGGCTGCGGCATCGCTTGAGCGCCTGAGAGTGCCAAATTGGGCACTTTCCCTTCCAAATGGCGTGTAGTGAAGACCTGCCCCCTTGTAAGGCATCGAAGAGAGGCGATCATATCTTGACAGTGTTATCTCTCTTTACCTCGAAGACTTCCTTTTTGTTTTGAAATTGAATTTTCAACAATGTGTCTCAAAGGTGAATGTAATGTACTGGAGCCATTCAGCGGGTCTCCCACCGGCTGGGATTTATTCCCGGCGCCTCGGAACGCATCCCGGCCGGTTTGTGCTCCTGTTCAAAAGCTTGCCCCGTTGTATTGAGACTTCGCAAGAAGGGTTTCGCAATGTCCGGGGCCGCGGCCACCAAATCAGGATCCCACTCCTCAACGGGAAGAATCGGCCCCGCCCATGCCGGGCGGTAGCCAAGCTGAACCAACTCGCGTGGCTTCGAGTCAAGGTTCGGATGGCTGCCGTGAAACAATAGCGACGGGATGACGACCGCCGAGCCGGCTGGCACGATCAAAGTGATTTCTTCCGGATGGGACTTGTATCGCTGATACGGACTGGCCTCCGCATGAAACGAAAGATGCGTACGCGGGATCAGACGAAACGGGGCCCGCTCAGCGGTCAGCTCGTCAAGATAATAGAGTATCCGAACCAGCCGTGGGCAACTCCCCTCATAACCGAACAGGTTCGAACCGTGCGGCTGGCCGTCCGTATGCATCGAAATGCCGGGACAACCGGGGAGCGACCGCTGAAAGAAACCACGGGTGAATACGATCTCCGGCCCCATCAGATCGTTGAGAAACTCGATCATGGGCGGATACCCGATCAACTCGCCCACGGCCTCGCTGAGCCATTGGGGTTGTTCAACGGAACGAGTTTGCTGGGTGCTGTAACTCGTGTGCGACATTTCCGCGTCGGCGAGTTCGCCTTTCATTCTACCGATCATGTCGGGGGGCAGAATCGAGGGGAAGACGACGTAACCTTCGACCTCAAAATGCCGGATCTGCCCAGCACGGGACATCGTTGAGAAATCCGTCCCGTCGATATTCATAAAGTCCGCTTCTGGCTGTGGACTCGTCGAGGGTATTTGAGATGAGTTCATGAGTCGAAATTCCTTACGGTGTGAATGAACTGGGGAGTATTGCCCCGTCGCTTCTTAAATCTCTGGCAGCAATCCACGAACCTGGTTCGACATCTCCAGCACGTTGTCCCAGAGATCTTGATCCCAGCGGACGCCCAGGTCTTTGGCATCGCTCCCTTTTCTTTTGCACGGGCTGGCGTCGTTGAGTCGAAAATCTCCGTTGGATGGATCGCGAAACCTTGGTGGTGAACTGAAAGAATCGCTGCTCTTGCCGGCCTGCTGTATCCACTCTTCGAATGGGACAGGGTTGCTACCGTCACCATTTGCCGTGATGCCGAGCGTATTCAGGCAGGTGAAGCGGATGCTCAGATTACCACCCCTCGCGACGACACCTATCCGAGACACAATACTGTTCTGCAAAAACGAATTGGGCGATGGCATCTGCACGACGGCACCGCATTCGTAAAAGACAGTAGAACGCGCAGCCAGCATGGCCCCGGCGTTTCGGCCAGCACCACGCACGGCAATTTCCTGTGCACCTATTACCAGGCAGTTGTCCAAGACGACAGGACTGCTCCCGTTGTTGGCGATAATCGCGGAGACCTCGCCGTGGAGCACGCACTCGGTGAACCGGATGGGGCCTTCGGCGATGACGGCAGTCTGGGAGTTTGCGGTCGGTTCGCCGGGCACAATTCGCATGCGCGTGAATGTCGAGTTCGGCCCGACCAGTAAGCCACGGACGGTGGGGAAGTAACCCGGCGCACCAGAGATGACGACTTGCCTGCCGCCCATGCTGATCCCGGAATGAATTGCATTGTCATGAATTTCGATTCGCTTCTCGCGGGGAGCATTGGTGATTGCCTCGCGGATCGTTGTGAAATCGCCTCTGCCATCTTTACGAATCACCGCGATGCTCGTCAGCTTGCTGTCGCATTCGTTCATCATCACCCGCCAGGAAGGATTGGCGGCGGTTGAGCGTTGGTACACCTCGGTGCTGGAGTAGCTGTTCTCCAATTCATTCAGATTGAATCGGGTCTCCACCCATCTCCTGGCTTCAAAGTTCGTACGAGCATTCGCCCAGAGTTGTCCGGCCTCTTCCTCACGCAGAAGCTGGTCGACTCTTTTTACAAGGCGGGTGATCTCATCGCCGTGATGAAGTGAAACGAAGTGCGTATCCACGTAATCGCCCTTGAGCTCGAGCAAAGCGCTCTTGGCCATCTGATGACTCTTCGCAGTAATGGCTTCCTGCACTTTGCGGAAAACCTGCTCCGCCTCGATCTCTCGATGCATCCGAACCCGCAGGGGTAGCAGGCTCACGTAAGGCTCGGGATCTATGCCGTATTCTTTCACCTTCCGAAGGCTATGTTCGGCAGCGGTAAACACCCCAGATTCAAGCAGATAAATCGACAGTGCAAGCACGTCTTCCTTCCTGGTCAGGTCCAGAGCATCGCTCGCAAGTTCATGAAACTCCCGCGGGGTGAAGTCACGCCAGAGTACGCGCTCCTTGTCTTTACCCAGCGGCATCATGCCCTGTCGAGTGGCTTCAACCCTGCTGGGTGAATAACGCGCTATCTGCCGGAACTTCGCCTTTACCCGCGGCAGCAGCGCTGTCTCTTTTTCAAGGTTTATCGCTCGCACGACCCGCACCAGCATCTTGTCCAGGATTTGCATGTCCTGGGTGCGCTGATCCAGCAAAGTCATGTATTCCTTCGGCAGTCTTTTTCGTGTAGCCCCCTCCGTTCGCAGACGAACAGATTGCAACAGGTATCCTGCGACCTTTTGCGCTTCCTGGAACTGGAAGTCCAGCACAAGCGAATCGAGCAGTTCAATGCCTCGCACAAAATGTTCGTCATCCGCGGCCCGTGGTTCGACCTTCTCCACTTCGATGACCTCCCCCGTTCTGGAGGGCTCCGCATTTGGTTCCACCGGCAGCTTTTCGGGTGCCGGTTCTTCACTTGCCATCAGTGATGCCTTCACCTTCTTGATGACCCGCGCCCACTTGGAGGTGAGCAGATTGACAGGGAAGCCCTGAAAAACCTTTATCGCCTCATCTTTCTGCCCCACACTGTAGAGGTCGGCGGCCTGCTGTTGTAAATCGGCCAGAACCATCAGCGCTTTCAGATCGCGCTTGTAACGGAGCTCGGATGCCTTCACTCGTGCGATTTGCCCGACGTCTCCGGACAACTGTTCCAGAGGAGCGAGCAATTCGAGAAGTTTGGGATAATCCACCGGATTGGCAGCCTGGTAGTCCTGAATCTGTTTCAGCAGGAATTCGTCTGAACTCTCACCCTCCTCTGGTTCCAGGATGGCAATTACATTCGGAGGCAGGCCCGTCGGTCTTGGTGGTTTCGAGTGCTGTTTGCTCCAGTGGTTCAGCGCAATGAAGGTCGCTGTCGAGAGCAACATGAAGAGGATCGCGACGGTGGAGATGGAAACTCCATCAGAGGGCTGGACACTCGGCAGACGCCCTGCTCGAGCCCCTGTCCCTCCCATCTGAGGCCGATCTTTGTCCAGGTGTTCGTCAACGGCCTCGCCATCGAATTCGTCCATATCTTCGTCTTCCATGTCCCTGTCGTCCGCCGGAACGGGTGTGTCATGATCTTCGGAACCGGGCTCTTCGGATTCACCGATGTCAGGACTTTTATTTTCGTGTTTGTCTGCCATCGTTCACAGGGATGTTTGGGTGTGGATACGGGGAGAGCGGTTAATATCATGGGCATCCCCATTCTCGGCGCAACGGCGCCGCAAATCTTACATCGAGAACCTTACCATTGAATTCGCTCAGCACGTTCCTCATCCTGTTGGTAGCGGTTGATCTGTCTTTTTATGCAGAAGAGGCAAAGCACCCGGAGAATTCCGGGAACGTGCTTTCAATCGGCAGCACGGCATACACTATCGTCAGTGATGCTCAACACGGGGAATACAATCTCGAATTCAATCTTGAACCCGGCAGCAAACCAGTTGACCTCATCTTGGGGTACCAGGATCCGAGACGTTTTTACAGCCTGTCTGTCGCCGAAGGCCAGGCCACCCTTACCCGCACCCTCGCGGGCCTGCAGCAACCTTTCGCACAAGCCAGCATTAAGGACTTCACCAAACTGACCGTCCTTCGAAGGCGACAACGTCTGTCCCTTCAATTCGATGAAGATGTAACACTGCGCGCCAGTGACGCCTCTTTCCACGAAGGAAAAATCGCCATAGCAATTTCCGAAAACGACCGAAAGCTGCTCAAGTTTCGCTATCAGCCGGTAACGGATGTTTTTTTTGCAGACGACTTCATGCGTGCGCAAGAAAAGGACACCATCTGGTCAACTCTCTCAGGTGAATGGCAGATAACTTCCACCATCGACAAACACCTCCAGGCGACATTTTTCAAAGAAGACAGCTTTTCCCGAAGCTCCAATCCTTTCATATTTGAAGGGACTGGGAGTAAAGAGCTGGCACTGTCGGTTGTCGGACGGAGCTTCTGGGACGAATATGATTTCAAGTTTTCGATGCGCGGAGGTGGCGGCAGTGGTTGTGCTTTCTTTATCCAGGATGCTTCCCATTACTACGGACTGGTATGGAAGATCGAGTCTGTCTTTCCGATTGCATCCGAACTACGTCTGTTCTGCCGAGACGCGGAACTTATAAGTGAACTGGCTACAGCAACGCTGCCGGGCAACCTTAATCAGTGGTATGGCGTCGAAGTCACCGCGGGCCCGGACAGGATTGGCGTGCGGGTCGACGGCCGCAGGGTTCTTGATGTGCCTCACTCTCGTTATTCGAAGGGCAAGGCTGGTCTATTGGTGGCAGAGGGCGGGCACGCTCAATTCGATGACGTCCAGATTCAAACCCCTACAGCCTGGGAATTGACCTATAAAGAGTCACTCATGCACGGCAAGGCGATGGCAATTGCCAGACCCGAAGGTAATTCGACCAAGACAGCGCGAGAGGCCATATGGAAAGCAACCGACAATCCGGAAGGCGCTGCATTAAATGTGCAAGGTGAAAACCTGAGTTCCGTCTACTGGCTGGGCGATGTTGACTGGCGAGCCAACTGCTTCAGCACGACAGTTGAATTGAGTAACAGAGAAATCGTGGCCGGGATTGTGTTTGACTGGCGCGACGAGCAGAATTTCATGCTCGCGATCAAGGGGGCCGAATCATTAGAATTGGTTCAACACAAAGATGGTCAGTTCAATACCCTCGACTCCACAAAATTCGCCCTCCCGAAGGAACGATCAAATTCCATTGCTCTTTCTCTCGACTTGACCGACCGCTCTCTTGCCAAAGTCTATGTGTATGGAATTCTGGAATTGCGAACAACCCTCCCCCATGAGGTCAAGGGGGGCGCAGGCCTGTTTGCAGCCGGCCAGCGAACCGATGCCACATTCCGAAGTAACCGATGGCATGAAACGGTTTCGGAGAATATCGAGGTTCTCGAAGACAATCAGATATTCAATAAGGACGTTTACATGCTCGACTGGTCCGCCCCCAAAGGCGCCTGGGTTGAGGGAAAGAGTCAGGACGGGATGCGGGTGTTCTGGCACAAAGGCGACTTTTTCGGTCGTTTTGATCTTGATATCCCGTTGAACGTCGCCTCAAGAGAGGGTGAAAAAATCCAGATCTCCAAAACGATGCTGTGCCTCCGGGCAAGGACCGTGGCCGATTTGAATGGCCATCTGCTCACCCTTGAACCTGCTGATGGAAAGGCCCGACTGAGCCTGAATGATTCTGGACAATTAGTGAAGGACGTTTTGTTTTTACCCGACCCTGAAACTCCTCTGAAAGTTGAATGCGACGGCCAGTACATTGTCTGCCGTTACCAGGACAAAAATTTGATGACATGGCGCATGAAGAGCAGTGCCACCGGAACTCGCCTGGGAATAGCGTTCGAGGGCGAGCCTTCTTTTGACAAGATGAGAATCGAGCGCGACCACGTGATTGACGATTTATTTAAATCCGCCCCGACTGACTGGAACGTAGTTGGCCGTTGGGAAGTCACCAATAAATTTGCTTGTGACCCGCGCTGGTCTTACCTGGCCGCCGAAAGTGACGGTCTCGCCGCCGCATGGTACAAGACCACATTCGAGGGAGACATCACGCTCGAATACTACACAGGCATGCGTTATCGAAAAGAGGTGAGTTGGAGTCCCTACTATCCGCGACCGGGCGATATGAACGCGGTCATCTGCGGTGACGGAAAAAATGTTTTCAGCGGATACACATTCGTATTAGCAGGGTGGCATACAACGACCACGCGCATTTTCAAAAACGGAAAAGTTGTTGCCGAAGCAAAGAATGTGCAGGTGCCAAGTACCAGATTTGAATACCCGCCCCTGCCCACGCTTCACAGGCGATGGTTTTATGTCAAAATACGAAAGGAAGGTAACCGGCTTGAGTACTACCTGGACAACCAGCTCATGCTCTCCTGGGAAGATCCAAAGCCCCTGCAAGAAGGTCAGTTGGGGCTCTGGACACAGAACAACAGCATGATGGTTGCTCGCGTGAAGACCCAGTATGAAGGGACGAAAAAAAACAAGATTGAGTTCGAACAACCGGCGGAACGGGGCAAGTCGTTGCGGCTGCATGCTGTTTCACAAAGTCATCCAGGGTTGTATTCAGACTTTACGAATAGTCCTGAAGGTTGGGAAAACCCCAGTGGCGATCAGGGCGCTGCTCCTGGGGTAGTTCAAAGATCCGGCAGCAATCAATGCCTGCAGATGACAAACATGAATGCGGGTGGAGATTTTGCGGTATCAGCTCCCGCGGCAGGCATCAATCTCGCTCGCGGCGCCAGGCTGCAATTCGATTATCGAATGTCCCCCGATGTCAAGATTAATATTTACCTGCAGTTGAAAGGAACAGTATCAGCGTTTGACTCAGGTGACAGAACACCGGGAAAACAATGGCACTTTGTGCAAATGACTGGGCCTGAAGATTCGAACGAAAATCTCAAATCACTTGGCCGCATGGATGGGGCCCAAGCGGATGGCAAATGGCGGCGAGCTGATTTCGACCTATATGCCTCCTTGAAGAAGCTTTATCCTTCGAGCCCGGAAATCAGAATTGAACAGTTGTGGTTTGGCAATCGTCACGAGGGCTACCTGCAAGCTGGACTTGAAGGCAATCACGCCGGGGCAAAGTATTGGATCGACGATTTCCAAATCTGCAGTCAAGGCCGCAGTGCAGGTGAGGTGGAATTAACAGTCAGAAACGCTGTCGGTGGTCAAGGCAATAGCCTCGAGTCCTTGGCACATTGGTTCAGTAGTCGTCCGGAGTCCATTGTTCCAGGAGACAGTAGCGTTGTTGCCTTTAATACCGCCGACGCCGATAAGTCAGAGAACAGGGTTCTCCGGTTCGAGACAGCAAGGACTGGGAATCTCTATCTGAATATGGCAGGAAAACTGCGGGATGGAAGAGATTTGCCAATCACCTCTTTGCCGCTTCAGATCGCTGCTCCTTCTTCAGTCGAAAGTATTTCTCCTCCGGCTGGTTCAGAGTGGGGTGGACAGCCGATAGTCATCAAGTCCGGGGGCAGAGTAATTCCTCACGATTTGCAGATAATCATTGCCGGCTCCCCCTACAATCCCGCGCATCAGAACATGGAAATCGATGTGGTCACCCGGCAAGTTACGTTTTCGCTTCCATCCAAAGGCCATACTTTTGTGTCTGGCCAGCGAGTTCCATTCAAACTGATTTTCGGAGACGAAGTTCTTGAATGGGAATATTTCTGGAGTTACCAGAAAGACAGGATTCCGCCTTCAGTGGTGAAACTGGATCAACTGCTGGTCGATGAGGACTTCGAATCTGATCTGGAAGGATGGACAAGATATGGCCAGCAGCACGGTGCACTGCTGGTACGAGACACGAACAAACCGGGGCAGGGAAAGTACTCGCTGAAACTGTTCAACGAACTGATTGGTGGCCCTTTCGGCGCGACGATAAATGCCACTGCTTTTCATGCGGGATTGTTTCCAGTCCTGCGCTTCAAATATCAAATACCAAAAGATACGCTGATCGACTTGTCTCCGAACGCCGGGAGTTGGAAGCGAGTTACTCTTACCGACAATAACGCCCGGAACACTTATCCCAGTATTGGGTCTATTCCCAACTTCAAGGCTGACGGGCAATGGCATCAGGCGGAGCTCGATTTAGCCGCGATGCTGGCGAGTGAAGTACGCTCCACCTCGCATTTTAGTGTCAGCCAGATGTTGCTTGTGGACTGGGGATACCAGGGAAATCCGGAAGGGGTCGAGGTGTGGTTCGATGACTTTCAGATCGCGCCTTTGCTGAGTCGAAAGAAGGGAATCGTGCTGAGCTGGAGTGCACATGATCCCAGCGGGATAAAGAATTACTCCTACCACTGGTCAAAGTCCGGCGAGGAAAGCGCCGATATCATTCCAGAAGGCGTATTCAATTCCAAGACCTTTACCGAAGTTCCTGAAGGGGACGCATGGTTCCACATTCGAGCGCAGGACAGTGCGGGGAACTGGGGGCCAAACAGGTCGTATCGATTCATTGTCGATGACACAGCCCCAGCCTTAGTGGGAACGCATCCGGCCCCCGATGAAAAATCAGGCGAGGACAAAATCAAACTGGTCATTGATAAAAAAGGAGGCGCCGCCCTCGATCCATCCACGATAGTCCTGACCGTGAATGGTAGCCAGTATCTCCCTGACGCTCCGGGTATGACTTGGGATTCAGAGACAGGCTCCTTGATCTGGGATTGGCTGAAGCTTAGCCCGGCACTCCGTGTTTCAGCGGAAAATGGCGCTTCATTCAAAGTTGCCCTCGGTCCAGTGACTGACTTTGCAGGAAACAAATTTGACGGAAAGGAATGGAGCTGGGCTTTCGATATTTCTAAGGACACCAAGTCTCCCGAAGCGCCGGGAATTCAATCCTCAGATGGTCATGTATTTTCTTTCACAAGTTTCTCCGACACGATAGCCCCCTGCTCCCTGTCCGGCTCAGGGAACGAACTGTCACTCCACAAGGATGAAGTCCTTGGTCAAAATGTTCTTAAAGCGGAGTCTACTTTTCTCTCGCAGTTAGGAGTGACGCTGCAAAGCAAAGAGTACGAACTGAAAGATTATCCATACCTGTCTTTTGATTATCGCTTCCCGGAAGGATTCAAGACCGATTTGATGGTGACGATTCAGGCCAACAAATATGTGCTGCGCATGACTGACAGTTTCATTAGACGACGATATTCTGAGATCGGGCGCGTAGAAGTGACGTGCGACAACAAGTGGCAGCACATAGACCTGGATCTATTCGGCTATGTAAAAGCTGTCGCCCCAGACCAACCGAACTATCTGGTAAAATCTGTGCTCCTTGGCGACCTCGGCTTTGACCAGAATCCCGGCGGCACTGTTTTTTACCTGGACAATGTGTCGTTTTTCGGTCCTTCCAGTTCGTCCTCAAAGTTTGAGCTTTCCGGGCTCGATATCTCGGGCATTCAAGGTTACAGCTTCAACATAAGCCGAAACCCATACGACAAGCCTGAGATGAAAACCAACTTGCAGGGGAACACCCTGGATACCGGCCAACTGGCGTTTGGCATCTGGTACCTGCACGCTCGTGCGTATGACAAAGCGGGAAATTGGGGGCCGACTTCCCATTTACCTATAAGGATGGGCGGAAAATAGTCTGAAATTCCGAAACATCAGCCCCGGGAGCCTTTCGTGTCCAGGCCGGATTACACATGGAACTCCAATGTAAGACCGCCGCGCATCTTGCGGAGGTGACGCGACAGCCGCTGCGAATTTGAGGGCAAGCGGATTCAGGGAAAACGATCGAAAAATTTGGTGGACAATCCTTGCAGCGGATCCGGCATCTAATTATCTTTTCTTTCTCGACCGCGGCGACGCCGGCAATCCCACCCTAGATTCTTGCTCAGTCACGGCCCCCGTGGGCCCTCCCTGACAGCTTCCACGATGACCTCATCCAGGTAACACCAAAGAGCACCGCTGGCCTCACTGCTGAGGGCAGTGGTGCTCGTTACCAATCGTGTTTCGCCTGTCGCCGCCCAAGAATCCCCATCTTGCTCTCACTCATAATCTCCATACTTCTCTTCTCGGAATCTTCCGAATCCAGGAACCGAAGTCAGAAACGCTGGCTACGCGATCAGCCAGATTAGAGTCTGAAAATCTGTGATAGCCCCGACATCTTGCCGCAGTCGGGGATAACCTTTAGTCGACATTTTTTCGGCAAGACGCCGCCTCAGGAATCGGAGCTGAGGATCGAGAGGATCAGAGATTATGAGTGGGATTAAGATGGAGACTCTTACTCTGGATGACCGACAACTACCAGAAGACAGGGGCCGCCGTAAATGACATTCATACCCAGCGCGGTAGCACGCTGGACAGCTTTCTGGCTCTCTGCTCCCGGTTGCATCCACACATGTTTGATGCCAAGTTCACCTGCCTCTTCAACCACTATTTCGGTTATCTGTGGCGGAGTGATGATGGAGATTCCGTGAACGAATTCCGGCAATTCAGAAAGAGAAGTGAAAGAGGTCAGTCCCTCCACTTCGCCTGCTGAAGGGTTAATGGGAAAAACTTTCATTCCATGCTGCTGATAGGAGCGCAGAACCTTGTTGCCGTATTTCATACGGTCGCGAGATGCACCGACCACGGCATGCGGATGCCCGTTGAGGAAGGCGTCGATCTGCTGTTGGGGTGTCATAAGTTACTCCTTGTGAGATCACGAACCACGCGCAGCCCACAGAAGTTCATAGCGCCGCGCGAAAAAGACGTATGCGTCGACCTTATCCAGCTCAGCAAACGAATGTCAGCATCCTGCGAATTATTCAAATCGTCAGGCGCCGAAGCCAGAGACGGCCTGCATGGCTGCTTTGCCGAGCACCCATTCGAGATCGCTTTCAGACAGATACGATGCGTGGCTACGGACCGCTTCCAGGGATTGGCGGTAAGTCGAATGGTTAAGGACGGGTGAAAAATCAGAGCCCCAGCACATTCGTTCCGGACCGTAGGCGGAAAGAATCATGCGAACCCATTTATGGACATCGTAGTATGGAAAATCCCAAGGCTTACTGGTGTACGCGTAGAACCCCGAGATTTTCACGAACACGTTCTGGCAATCACCGGTTCGGAGGACTTCCTGGAATTTGGGGTAAGGGGGCTGCTCCTGATGATCGGGGCGCCCCATGTGGCATAGCATGAATCGTAGATCAGGGAAAGTTCGGGCGACCTCACGGAGGGCAGAGTGTTGCTCTGGGAAGATGCTCAGACTCACAGTAAATCCTGATTGCTCGGCCTTCTCCCACATGGTTTTCCTTGTGGCATCCAGGAACCAGTCCAGTGGATCATCCGGTGAAAGATAATCACTGACTCCCTGGAAACCCAGTTCCGATTCAACACAGTTCACCCGTTCCAAAATGTCCTCGCTCTTGAGATCCAGGGCCGCCAGCGCTGCGATGCGGCCAGCATTGTTTCTCACACATTCTGCGATGACTTCGTTATTTTGGGGGTCCGCCTGGTTGGGAGCGCCGATGGCAATCGCCTTATGCACTCCTGCTTTCTCCATATGAAGAAGCAGCTCGTCAAGGGGATGGGCATTCCAGATGTGGACGTGTGAATCGACAATTGGCATTGATTCTCTCCTGTGGTCCTACGGTCGCTGGATAGAGCCGTCCGGAAGCCGTAATTCAAACCATCCGGGAACTTCCGGCTTTGGTGGATATTTGGCCGCGGCCGCTTCATCGATATCGATTCCTATTCCAGGCTTGTCGTTCGGGTAGAGGTATCCCTTTCGTTCTTCCGGAGTGCCTGGAAAAATCTCACGAATCTGGTCAGAGATTCCGTGGAATTCTTGAATGCCAAAGTTTGGGGAAACCAGATCCAGATGAAGTTGTGCTGCGTGGCCCACTGGTGAGACATCGCCGGGGCCGTGCCAGGCGGTTTGTACACCGTGGCACTCACCGAGAATCGCCGCTTTGCGCGCGGGGGTGACGCCACCCATCTGGCTGACGTGCATCCTCATGAAATCTATCAGGCGGCCGGCTATCAGCGGCGTCCATTCGCGTGGATTACAGAACAACTCGCCCATGGCAAGAGGGGTCGCGCAAACGGCGCGGACGTTGGCAAACCACTCGATGTCCTCCGGCGCAAGAAGGTCTTCAAGAAAGAACAGACGAAACTGCTCAACGTCTTTGGCAAACTCTACGGCTTGGGCAGGGGTGAGGCGCTCATGAACATCGTGAATCAATTCAATGTCGTCTCCGAATTGATCGCGGAGATGTTCGAGTGCCTTGAACGTGCCGCGGGTACTCTGACGTGGATGGAAGGGCACGCCCGGGAGAGCACCGTCGGGAGGCTGTTGCTTGCGTCCCACTTCATGCCCGCCAAGCCGGAAGTAGTGGATGCCTCGCTCGATCAAAGTTGAGACATTATCCGCAAGTTGCTTGTCGTCCGCTCCGCCCACGCCCTGGTAAATCTGAGCGGCTTCGCGGCACTTGCCGCCCAACAGATCGTAGAGCGGCATACCTGCCATTTTGCCCTTAATATCCCACAGGGCCATGTCTACGCCTGAAATGGCGTTGTTCAGGATGGGGCCGTTTCTCCAGTAGCCGTTGACCATCATGGACTGGAAGTGTTCTTCGATGCGTGCCACATCACGTCCGACAAGGAAGGGCTTCAGATAAGATTCAACCGCCGCTTGAATGGCCACATACCGCCAGGAAAATGTGGCGCAGCCGAGTCCGAATAAACCAGGCTCGGAGGTTTCAAGCTTAACGACAACCAGTGGGCACGACGGGGAGGTAACTATGACTCGGACGTCGCGGATTGTGACCATTATCAGCGTTCCTTTTGGCTACTTGAAGAGGGAATAGAGAATACCGCCGAACCAGTATTTGAATCGAAACTTATTCGGCCGAACGGAAAGGAGATTCATGTTGGATTCGACAAAGTAGGTCTTGGCAACTCGCTGCACATCTTCTGCAGTGACAGCCTCGATTTGCTGGCTGACTGTTTCGAAACGCTTGTAATCGCCTTCGATGAATTCAGCCTGCCCGATTTCGGAGGCTATCGAGCCGACGGAATACATCTCAAAGACCTTTCCGCTCAACAGTCGATTCCTGGCGGCCGCAACCTCATCTTCAGTCACCCCACTTTCCTTGATACGCTCGATTTCTTGCAAGAGGGCAGCGACAACTTTTGAGGCCCGGCGGTTCGGCAGATAGGCGGCAAAGCAGGCATAAAGGCCCGGGTCTTTGTTGGCGACCAGTTGTCCACCGACCTCCACAGCGATTTTACGATCCTTCACCACCACCTCGCGGAGCCGGGAACTGCGTCCGCTGGCAAGGATCTGATCGAGGAATTCGAGGGGCGAAATGTCTTCGTGTCTGGCCGGAGGAATACGGAATGCGAGTGCCATGACCGGCACTTCAATGGGTAAGTTCAGTTTGAATTCATGCTTCTCTTCTTGCGGCTGCTCCTGCTCATATTCGATTCGCTTGATATCAGAGTGAGGAATTGAGCCGAAGTGCTTCTCTACCAGAGTCAACACCTTATCGGACTGAATGTCCCCAACGACGACCAGTGCGGCGTTGTTGGGAACGTAATGGGACTCGTAAAAATTCTGGCAATCTTCGACCGTCAATTTCTTGATGTCTTCAAGTTCGCCCAGAGGTGTCCAGTGATAGGGATGTTTCTTGTAGAGCCGTTTCCGAAACTCAAAAAACGCCATAGCAAGCGGGTTGTTGAGATAATGGTGAAACTCTTCCAGAACTACCTGACGCTCTGTGTCCAGAATTTTCTGGTTGAGCTTGAGACCGTTCATCCTGTCGGCCTCGAGCTTGAGCACAAGTTCGAGATGTTCGGATGGGATCGTCTGCAAATAAACGGTGACGTGTTCGGCAGTGAACGCATTGCTTGAGCCGCCGATGTCGTGGATCAGGCGTGTGTGCTCTTCGGACTCGTAGTTTTCCGAACCACGAAACATCATGTGCTCGAACAGATGAGCAATGCCGCGAATACCGCCGGTTTCCTGTGCGCTACCGGTCTGATACCAAACCTGCACGGAGACGACTGGCACAGAGTGTTTCTCGAGAAAGAAGACTCGCAGTCCGTTGTCCAGTGTGAACTGTTGCACAGGTTCGCCCGTAAGTGAGAAGGGGGCCAGAAGGCACAACCAAAGCATCGGGAGCACCTCAAGACTTGAAGACAATTCCTCTGCCCGAATGGCGCGGCAGTATAGGGTGACGTGGTAGGCCTGCCAACAGCCCCGGAAGGGGTGCAGGCGGCAGGCGTGATTTGTGCGGCAGCAGGCACACACCTAAGATCCAGTCTGAATTTTCATCAAAATTGGCAAATGATTTCAATAAAGAATCTGGTTAAGGAATACGGCAGCAAGATGGTCGTCGACCACTTGAACCTCGAGGTTGCGGAAGGTGAATTCTTCGGCTTTCTGGGTCCGAACGGCGCGGGCAAGACAACAACTATAAAGATACTGACGGGCCTTCTGCTGCCGACTGATGGCGATGTGCTCGTCAATGGAATCAGCGTCAGGGGCGATTACCGCGAGGCCAAGAAACTGCTCGCATATATCCCGGATCAACCGTACTTGTACGAAAAGCTGACCGGCCGCGAGTTTCTTGAATTTGTTGGGCGTCTTTACGGAATCGATGCCATTGCCTGCGGAACGAGAATCCAGGAATTACTCGAACAATTCGACGCGGTCGATTACGCCGACGAACTCTCTGAGAATTATTCGCATGGCATGAAACAGAAGATCGTGTTTGCTTCCGCGCTCCTTCACGACCCCAAGATCATCATCCTTGATGAGCCCATGGTCGGGTTGGATCCCAAAAGTGCTCGATTAGTGAAAGATGTCCTGCGCGAGCGAGCGGAGAGTGGTGTAACGGTTTTCATGTCCACCCATACGCTCTCCGTGGCCGAAGAAGTCGCCCATAGGATCGGGATTATTCGCAAAGGCAAGTTAATCTTCGTTGGTACCAAGAATGAGCTTCAAGGGGCGAACCTCAAGACTGGCTGGCTTGAAAGCATTTTTCTGGAACTGACCGAAGAAGAAATTGAGGAGCAGGTTTAACAAACATGTCCAATCAGAAAAAACTGTGGAGCGGCCGATTTGAGAAGGGCCTATCTGGCATAGTCGAGCAATTCTCTGAGTCCATTTCCTTTGACCGCCGCCTGTACCGGCAGGACATCCTTGGCAGCAAGGCCCACTCAAACATGCTGGTGGAAGCAGGGCTGATGACGGCAGAGGAACGGGACGCGGTGCATGCCGGCCTTGCTGAAATTCAAAGTGAAATTGAAGCAGGCACTTTTGAATTCCGGCAGGACAGAGAAGACATCCACATGAACATCGAGGGAGCGCTCATAGAGCGCATTGGCGATCCCGCACGAAAGCTCCACACCGCACGCAGCCGTAACGACCAGATTGCGACCGACGTTCGCCTCTATATGCGTGAAGAAATTGACGCGCTCATCCAACGAATTCGCTCCCTTCAGCGGGCTTTGTTCGACCTTGCCGAGAAGAGTCGGGATGTCATTCTGCCTGGCTACACGCATCTTCAACGTGCCCAGCCGATACTGGCTCCACATCACCTGATGGCTTACATGGATCAGCTCGACCGCGACATGGAACGCCTTGGCGATTGCCGCCGCAGAGTGAATCGATCCCCCCTGGGCGCTGGGGCCCTGGCGGGCACGACGTTGCCGGTGAACCGGCACCAAACAAGTGAAGAACTCGGATTTGATGAGCCAATACAAAACAGCATCGATGCGGTCAGCGATCGCGATCACATCATCGAGTTAATCTCCGCATGCGCGATCATCTCGATGCACCTTTCCCGACTTGCGGAAGAATGGGTGCTTTGGGCTTCAGAGGAATTTGGGTTCATCAAGATGGACGACTCTGTAGCGACCGGATCCAGCATCATGCCTCAGAAAAAGAATCCTGACCCTATGGAACTGGTGCGGGGTAAGACGGGGCGTGTATATGGACATCTGATGTCCATTCTCACCGTTACCAAGGGATTGCCGCAGGCCTACAATCGTGACTTTCAGGAAGATAAAGAACCGCTTTTTGATGCGCTGGACACTGTATATGCCTGTCTACAGGTGACCGAGGAATTCGCTCGAAATATCGAATTCAATCGAGCGCGTATCGAAGCCTCCCTCGGACAAGGCCACCTCGATGCAACGACGCTGGCTGATTATCTTGTGCTTAAAGGCCTGCCATTCCGCAGCGCGCACGCAGTGGTCGGAAAGCTTGTCCACATCGCCGTCAACCGCTCATTGCCTTTGGACAAATTGGCTCTCAGTCAGTTTCAAGCTGAGTGTAACCTGATCGAACAGGATGTCTTCGATTTTCTCGGGGTGAAGAATTGCGTGAGACGTTTTCAGTCGTACGGCTCAACAGGACCGGGGCCGGTAGCAGACCAGATGGCTGCCTGGAAATCACGGCTTACGGGGCCATAAAAACGCCCGGATCAAAAGACCCGGGCGCTCCTCGGCCCTCGCATGATCCCAGTCGGGAATTTTTCAGTTGTCGCCGAATGTAGATGACGTGTCGTCAAAACCAACGAGTCTGTCGACAGAGCCAAGCCCGGCAACGGAGGCAGTCTGACGAATTCGGCCTTCCTTAGAATTTTTCTGATGACACTTGGGGCAAATCCGATGACAGCGATCGGTGTACATCGTTCGCCCGCATTTGAGACATCCTAACAACTTTTTGCTTCGATTTGCTTCGCGCATCGTCATGATAAGCTATGCTCCTGGAAAGGTTTAGGGGTAAAGGGCTTGACACCAGCCACGCTGAAAACACTCGGACAATCGGGTGGGCGCTTTCTTTTCGGAGTTGGGAGACCGATTAGAAGTCCCGCGAATCAAGTTTTGATTTCGTTCCATAAATTGAACGAGCGTTGTTGCTCGCAAAGCAACATCCATACCGCTTGACTGCCGATTCCTGGAATAGAATAGCGAACCTGACCGTTGTTCGTCATTAAGTCTTTTGTAAAAGTGCAACTAGCGTATTTTTTGTCAAGCATTGCCCTGCATAATTACTGATTATCACCCTGTGCAAGGTGTGGAGCGCACAGAAACTGTAGTGATTATTTATCGCCTCTCTTCTTTTTTGTAGGTTAAACGACCCAGCATGCAGCCTTTCTCGATCCTGCTTCAGCTTAGAATTCGGCAGTTGGTCAATCGGCTCCGATCCCTGCATCGGGAATCAAAGTTGAAGATCGCTGTAGTAGGCGGCCTTGGATTCATCCTCTGGGCGGGGCTCTTCCTTTTCTTTTTCCAGAGCTTTCGTTTTCTCGACAGGTTCTTCACACCTGAATCACAGGATCTGAGACTGGCCGACCCGTTCACTCCTACGATGATGGCCTTTTTTTATATTTCCCTGTTTCTAATGCTGATATTCAGCAATGCGGTGATTTCCTACTCTTCCCTGTTTCGCTCGAATGAAACAAAGTATTTGATCACCTGTCCGATAAAACATGAGACGATTTTCCTCCACAAATACATCGAATCCCTGATCTTCAGTTCGTGGGCATTTTTTGTGCTCGCCCTGCCACTGTCATTGGCTTATGGGTTGGTCATTGAAGCGGGGCCGGGTTTTTACTTCAGTTCGGTTTGTTTCTTTGGTTTTTTCTCCATGATTCCAGCCGCTATCGGAGCTCTGCTGGCATTAGTTGTCTCAGCGGTGGTGCCAGCGAAACCAACCAAAGCGTTAGTTGCACTTATCGCTGCATCCCTGGCCGTCATGGTATGGTTGGTGGCGCAGATCCTGAACACGACGCACGAGGGATATGACAGTGCCTGGGTTTATGGCATTTTGGATAAGATCCGCTTCGTACGGAGTGAGTTCGTACCGAGCTACTGGGTTTCGAAGGGGCTGGAATCTTCGGCTCGGGGCAAGTGGTTGGATGCATCCTACTTCCTCGGACTTGTCGCCAGCAACGGCTTGATGGCGACGCTGGTTGGCGTCTGGACCGCCGGGCGCCTTTACCCGTCTGCCTGGTCAAAAGTCACTGACGGCAAAGATAAGAAACGCTACACAAGCAGGCGGTGGCTCAATCTCTCTGACCGCTGGCTGACCATGCGGCTGCTGATCGACAAAGACTTCACGATCTTTCGGCGCGACCCTGTGCAGTGGACCCAATGTGCGATCCTGTTCGGGCTGCTGGGAATCTACATCCTGAATCTGAAGACATTTCGATTCGATGCGGAAAGCCTCATCTGGAGAAACTCGACCGCCTTCTTAAATCTGACCGCCACCAGCCTCGTGCTGGCGACACTGACGACCCGTTTCATCTTCCCGCTGCTCAGTCTTGAGGGAAAACGATTCTGGATTCTTGGATTGCTGCCGATTCGCCGTGAGACACTCCTGTATGGGAAGTTCTGGTACTCGTTGGCGATTTCGTTGACGATCAGTGAAGTGCTCATCGTCATTTCAAATCTGATGCTGTCTACACCGATGGAAATACGAATTCTGCATGGGGTGACGGTCGCGTTCATCTGTCTGGCGCTTTCGGCGCTTTCTGTGGGACTGAGCGCCATTTATCCAGATCTGAAGGAGGATAACCCTTCCAAGATCGTCAGCGGCTTCGGGGGTACCCTGAATCTGATAATCAGTCTGGGTTACGTGGTAACGGTGGTGGTGCTCGAGGCCGTACCGTGCCATCTTTACTTTACCAATGTCATAGACGAGCCTGAGCTGAAATTCTGGGCTGGAATTGGCGTTAGCGTGGTGGTGCTGCTGACAGCGGCCATGATTGCGATCCCTTTGTGGCTTGGCGTGCGTGCAATCAGAAAGATGGAGATCTAATCCCCTCCCCTTTGCCATCCGTAAGTCACAGCCATAAGATGCCGCCCCGCTCCCCCTCCTGGCGACCCAATGCACAAACGGTGGAACATCCTCAGGTCTGACGACGCAACTCGGGACAAGCTGGTTCGCGAGCTCAATATCTCTCCCCTCATCGCTCATTTGATGGTAACCCGTGGCTACACTGAGAGGGAAGCTGCCGAAGAGTTTCTCTGGCCCAGGTTGTCGCAGCTCCATTCACCGGATTCCCTGCCGGATATCGGAAAGGCCGTTGAGCGAATCCGTCGTGCGGTTCGCAATCGTGAGAAAATTGTCGTCTACGGCGATTACGATGTCGATGGCACGACCGGGTCGGCTGTTCTTCTCAAGTTTTTTGAGCAGCTCGACTACAAGGCCGAATTCTATATCCCGCATCGTGTAGATGAAGGATACGGCCTCAACATGAATGCGGTGAAGGAACTCATTGAAGGCGGAATGAATCTGATGATCACGGTCGATTGCGGTTCGAGAGCCGTTGAAGAAATCGAGCTCATGCAGGGCTCAGGGATCGACGTCATCGTGACCGATCACCATGAGCTGGGCGATGACTTGCCGCCCGCGTTTGCGGTCATCAATCCCAAGACCTCCAGGAGCGAATATCCCTTCGACGGGCTCTGCGGCTCTGCGGTCGCATTCAAACTGGCATGGGCCCTGTCGCAGGCATTCTCGGAGCAGAAAAGGGTTGCGGAGGGTTACCGGAAATTTCTGATGATGTCCCTCTCTTATGTGGCCATGGGGACTGTTGCAGACGTCGTTCCCCTGGTGGGAGAGAACCGCATAATCACTCGATTCGGCCTGACAGCACTCCGTGAATCGCCCACGCCAGGCATCCTCGCATTGAAAGAAAAGGCAGGCATTGTCGACCGGCCGATAAAGGCAAACGACATCGGGTTTAGACTCGGCCCCAGGATCAACGCAGCAGGCCGGATGGGCCACGCCCGGGATGCGCTGGAGCTCCTGACCACCGACGACGTACCCAGAGCGCAGGAATTGGCCGTCCTTCTGGAGGACCAGAATAACGCCCGCAAAAAACTTGTGAAGGACATCCATATCAAAGCCGAGGAACAAATCGAAGAACTCGGCCTCGCTGAAGACCCGATCATCGTTATCGGTGATATAGACTGGCACATCGGTGTCCTGGGTATTGTCGCCTCCCGTATCGTAGACAAACACTGTCGGCCCTGTGTCGCGGTAGCCCTGAACGGTGAGACCGGCAAAGGCTCCGCCCGATCCATCAAAGGCTTCGATATCACCGAGGCGATGAAATCCTGTGCAGATATTCTGAAGAGCTTTGGTGGACACACCATGGCTGCCGGCATGTCGATTGAGTGCAGTGAGTTTGAAAACTTCAGGAAACGAATGGTCGATTATGGCCGCGAACACCTGACGGAAGAAATCCTGATGTCCGAAATCAAAATAGATGCCGAAGTGCTTCTGACACAACTGCATCAAGACGAAGTCAACACCCTCAAGATGCTCGAACCGTTCGGTATGGGAAACCCGAAACCGGTATTTGCAGCAACGGGTCTCACCATCGCCGGCCAGCCCAGATTCATGGGCGATGGGACGCACGTCCGGTTCTATGTGCGACAGGGCGCGGTGTCGCTACAGGTGATCGCATTCGGCTTTGCCAGAGAGTTGGCTCCATTCCTCGAAGACGGCCGTGCATGCTCAGTGGCATTCACACCAGAGGTAAAAACATACCGGGGCGCAACCAATGTTGAATTGACCGCAATCGATGTGAAATTTGAATGACCTCCGAACTCTTCAGGCTGCGGAAGCCTGAAGTTCAGGATTCAGGATTCAAGATTCAAGATTCAGGATTCAAGATTCAGAGGTCTGCAATCGTGGTCTCCACGCTCCGCGGGGAGTCTTCTTTCTTCGGTCTAAGGTCTAAGGTCTTCCTTCAGGGTTTAGGATTCAGGGTTCATTCCTTGCCGTCACAAGCTGACACCTGTGCAGCAAAACACCAGGCAGCGTTGCTCCCAGTTTCATTTTTGACGGGTAACCTACTCATACTCCAACACTCCAACACTCCAACACTCCCCCGCTCCAACACTCTTCTCCTTCTCCCATGGCTGCTGATTTTCCGAATTTCTGTCGACAGTTTGCTACCATGGTCAGCGCGGGGCTGACCATCTCGAGAGCTTTGGAGGTGCTCTCCAAAGAGGGCTACGGCAGGCTGAGGCGGGTCGCCGTATCCATGCGTAACGAGATTGCATCGGGCAGCACACTGACTGACGCTGCAAGTAAACATCCGAGGGTATTCTCGAAACTTCATATCAACATGTTCAGGGCGGGCGAGAAAAGCGGGCACCTGGAGTCGGTGCTCTACAAAATGGCCGAGACCGCTGAGAAGCAGGCCAAGCTGAAAAAGGAGATCATCGGAGCGATGATCTACCCGACACTGCTTTTGCATGCCGGAGCTGTTATTCCGGCCTTCATTACCTGGATTCTGGCCGATGCCATGAAAGACATGAACAAAGGTGCAGCAGCAGAGCCTTCAGCAAATCCGGTGATGCTGGTCGCCGCGATTCTGGGGCCCTTTTACTTCCTGCTGTTCATGGTCCTGTTTCTGAGCAAATACGGTGGACTGGTGCCGCCAATCAAGTGGCTGATGGACGCGGTCTTCTACGCCATACCATTTGTGGGAGGTACCATTCGCAAGATCGGTATCGCCAGATTTGCCCGAACCTTTGACGCTATTTACAGCGCCGGACTCAGCATGGTAGAGGCTGTCGGCTCGGGCGCCGAAGCAACAGGTAACGCCGTCATGGAATTCAGACTGAAGAAAGCACAGCAAGGCCTTCTTAATGGCCAGCCTCTGGCGGAGGCGATCGCCGATTGCGGGGCATTCAATCCCATGGTCAACAGCATGATCGCCACCGGTGAGGAGAGTGGGAAACTGGAGGAGATGTTCGAAAAGATATGCGAGAACGCCGAGTTCGAAGCAGAAATGGCAATCAAACGGTTGTCCAAGGTTATTCCGGGCCTGATTTACGGATGTGTCGCTATCTGGATTGGAATGCTCGTAATCAATATTTTCGGCAATTACGTGAACATGTTGAATTCCATCGGCGGATAGCCGGCCAAGGGGCACGTAAGCGGGCCTTATGGACTTTTCTCTTCGTCTTTCTCTTCTTGTTTGTCTCCACTCTTCGTGTTCGACCTTCCCCCTCGCGCCTATTGACTTGAGTTAGGGGCGACGCTACATTTTCCCGCCCACCCACCTTTTCGGCCCGCCTCCTATAGTTCCAAGCCATCCTCAGACTCCCCGTTCTGCATGAAAAATATGCCCGAAAAATCTGCGAACCGTAATCAAGAGGTCAAGTTTCGTTCCACCCAGACGCAGAAAAAAGTTATCACCGTCGAGAACGACAAAGGGATGGAAAACCTCCCCCTTGAAGAGAAGCTGAAGCTCCTCAAAGAAATCGAGGAAATGGGAGACTGGCGCGGGCTTTACGAAGACATGTATTCCACATGGCTCGAAGATAAGAACGACGAAGTTCGCCGTCTCTCGGCCGCGGCATTCTGGGATTTTCCTGACGAGGAATTTATCGACATTCTCATGAAGCGTGCACTCGAAGATCCGGATGACACGGTCTGCGCAGAGTGCGTCTCATCGTTGGGACGGTTCATTTATGAAGGCTTCGTTTCCGAAGACATGCTCGAAGATGACTTCAATGAGGTAAAAGAATTTCTCTACGCAATCGCCACCGAGCCAACCCAGCCGGATATCATTCGTTGCAGGGCGCTGGAGTCCCTCAGTTTTGATAACACCGATAGCAGAATTACCGCACTCATTGACCAGGCGTATACAGAGCAGGACCTCCAGTGGAAAAGTTCAGCCATTTTTTCCATGGGGCGTTCTCATAATTCCAAGTGGACGAATACGATTCTCAAGGAGATGAATTCCAAGATTCGCCGCCTTCGCATTCAGGCTGTTATCGCGGCCCGTGAAGGTTACGTGAGAGAAGCCACCCCTCAGCTCATTCAATACACTCAAGACTCCGACAAAGAGATTCGGCTGCTCGCCATATCTGGATTACCTTTCGCTCGCGGCGAAGGTGCAATCGAAGCACTTGAAGTCGCTGCTGCGGACGATGACCTCGCGGTTGTCGAGGCCGCCGAAAAGGCGATTGACGATTATTTCGGGCTGGAGGATGAGGAATTCTCAGACACGGACCGGGTCGACGTCCGTCTTGGCAAGGTGTCGGATATTGAGATCCTGGATTCAGCGAAAATTCAGGAACGAATTGCCAACGCCGCCAGCAAGATAGCAAAAAAGAAGGAGGCCAGGGCGAAAAAGAAGAGGGAGGACGATGCTGAGGATGAAGAGGAAGAAGGCCTGGATGGGGATGAGGAAGTCATCCTGCCTGACATCGCAGAAGATAGCGAGAGCGAGGAGGAGGTAGATGACTTGGACCAAGTGGAAAAACCGAATGATGACATCTGAGTGACATCTCCGGTTATCAATTGAACCTGTCGCCCCCACTCTGAAGCGGCGAACGAATCCGGGCACGTACCAGCCAGTCGCTCGCTTACTTATCACCCATTCCCAATCCGACCATATCCACAAGCCAGCCCCGGGACTCCCCTACAGGCGCGTAACTCGGGTCGTGACCAAGCTCCGGGTATTGTTGCCTGACGAAGAACGCTGCGGGTTTGCCATCGATTAACAGCGGCCTCGGAATCTCTTCCTCAAGAATGATGTGCATCGCAACCAACCCGGCCGCATAACCGTCGCATTCCTCTTCAATGCTCGATTCGCCTCCCTGGATGGCGTGTATGGCCTCGTGAAAAATCGCCCCGGCAATCTGGTCTTCAGGCACTTGTGAGTAAAGCCTGTCGCTGTTCCTCAGCACCTTCACGTACATGGTTCGCGAGCCAAATTTTTCTGTTCTGTAGAGGCCGACTGGTTTGATCTCGTGGGTGAAGACGATGGTTCCTTCTCTCACCATCTTTCGAATCTGTTTAAGGATCCTCTGCCCTCGACCGGACTGCCCAAATTCGGTCGGTTCCACCCTGGCCACAATACCCTCAATTCTTTGATAGCCCTCCTTCTGAATCGCCGACGGAGCGGGGGCTGGTCGCTTCGAGCGACGCAAAAGCTCAATACAAGTGCCCAGGGCGAACCCGATCAGCAGGATGATGGCGAGACGGCGATATGAGACTTTGGGTTTTGCATCGTTCATCGAAGCTTCGCTGCCGGTTTTTTAAGGGGCGATTTCCATATTCCAAAACGGATGCGGAGAGGAAAATACATCCGGTTTCCTTTTCTGCAGCGCGTCAGAATTGAATGCCGCGGCAAGTCGCAGCACTCCAAAATAAGGAGCTCCTTTGGACGCTCTGACTTTCTGCGGCCCACAACATTGTCTTCTCAGGGCATTCATCGAAATCACTCGAGCACCAGCATCCCACGGGATTCCGGCACTCCCGCTGTATAAAAAATGGGGGCCCAGCCGATCCTCTCTTTTGAGTTGAACGTGTTCGCATAGAACGGATTTCGCATGACGTTGAAAGTGAAGACCCGGCCCTGGGTGTAATCGTACTGGCCCTCCACCTTCAGGGGGACGGCCAATTCGATGGTGTAGGACTTCCCATCTTCGGCCTTATTCACCGCGCAGTGGACGTCCTTGCGGTTGTCCTGCGATTTCCTGAATCCACGGAACGCCCCAAGCGAGTTCACAATGTATTGGATGTATTCCTGATCCTTGGCCGTCTCGGCCGGAGGCCCGAAGAAGAATTCACAGCTCGCCTCGCGCCAAATCCGCGTGCCGGTGTGGACGTCTTTCGGCGTTTCGGCCCAGATACCTTTCGGTTGTTGGCATTCGAGCCCGATGACGAGGTGGTCCTTCACGCGCATGATACGTCCGAAGGTCTCGTTCCCATCCGCAGTCGGTATGAGGAGGTCGGCCATGGTCCAGCCGGTCAGTTCGGTGGCCTGTTTCCAGACAGGATCGTCCAGGACGCCATCGAATTGGGGAAGAGAATCCAGGCGTGGCACCCAGAGGACTTTCTCCATGAGCAGTCGCAGTTCTTTGGCGCGTTTGCGATCGTATTTTTTCGGGAGGTTCGCCTTGAAGATCTTTCCCGATCGCTCAACGACCTCTTCGACAGACTTCCGAGATGCCTCATCCAGATTCACGCCTTCGAGTGCCTCCGCCTTGACCGACTGGATGATGGTGCCCAGCGCTCTGGCGTAGTTGTTTCGATATGAAAAGCGCAGGCTCGAATTCCGGTCTTCGGTGTTACTGTCAGGAGCAAGGGTCCGCTTTGAATCGTAATAGTCCTCAAACTTCACCAGATTGCTGCCGTCGTCGTTGGCGTAAAACGCGAGCGCTTCCTTGTTGATGCCGGTTTGTCCTCGAAGCACAGTAAAGTTGTGATAGAGGCGAGCAGGAATGGCAGTCGCTCGTACCAGCAGTTCATGAGCGAGGAAGTATCGCATGATGGCGCCGAGCCGTTTCTGAATCCCTGGCTCGGTTTTGGTTTGTTCAATCGCAGTTTCCAGCCACTGCCGCTGCAATTGCAGGTCTTGCTCACTGTATCCAGCGCTTTCCTGACGGGGCCAGTCGAGGCGTTGAAGGGATTTGTCTGCGGTGACATGTTTCTGCTGAATCAGATCGTAAAAGCGATACATCTCTTCCCAGCCGTCGCCGAACATATCCAGGCAGTACTGCCGCCATAACACATCGGTGGATTGATAAGGGTTGGAAAGGAGCTGCCGCAGCACCCAGTATTTTGCGCCGGACATATACCAATACTCGTGGCCGGACCATTCGGTGTAGATTCCTGCCATCCCATTCTGAGCGCCCCATTGCAGAAAGGAGGCGATCTGCCGGCTGTAGATCCGTGGGGTCACGCCCTGAAAATTCCAGTCGTGTACAACCCAGCGCGCGCCGAGGGCCGCCGACTGGAGCAGATGGACCCAATCCTTCTGTTCAAAAAATCGGTAGCTCTTGATCACTGCATCGATGGCAATGTTCGGCTCGATTCGAGAGTTAGTCGGGAGATCGACGTTCGCGTACTGGTAAGACGTGAGATAGAGGTCTGGGAACTCTTTCTGGCATTGTTTCGCTACCAGATTCAAAAACCCGTACCAGAGATTGGCCGCATTTCCATTCTGTTCGAGGGATTTTTTGCAGGGCTCACACTTGCAGTCGTAGTGGGCATCCATAATGCCGAAAGACAGATAGCCCTGGGTTTTGAAACGACCTTGCAACATCAACCGAACCTCATCCATTGCCACCTTCGCAGACAATTCAGGATCGGCAAAACATGGATTCCAGGCCCCGCCGATTGGCTTCGGGCGAGCCCCATTGGCGTGCATCGGATAGAGCTGCGGATGGTCGTCGTAATACTTGTCCGGTGGAAAATAACTGGTGATGGTGTGGCTTGCTCGCAGTTCAAGCCCTTCGGAAACCATCGTGTTCATGCGCAACCAGGTGGCGTTGCGTTGGTAGCCTCCGCTCGAAAACGTTGTTTTCGCAAACCAGGGCTGCATGAAGATATCAAGTTTGTTGACCTCGAAGGATGTCTCTCGGGGCATCGACACCCACTCCAGACCGTCGGCCCCGTCCGGCGCGTACATGCGAACTCCAGCAGCCTTGTCCAGAAAGATTCGAATCGGGTTCAGATTCCAGGGCTCCGAACTCTTCTTTGCCGCAATGATCACGTTCCCTTCACGATGAACGAGGACCGTTCCGTTCTTCGAGTTGGCCATACGCTGCCTTATAGCGTTTGAAACGAATTGCTCCGGAATACGGGAATCCTGGCCGACAAGAATGGCCACTTTGCCCTCAGGCAGAACAAAATCCTCACTGCCATTCATCACGGGGAAGTTCGGGCTCGCGCTCCGATCCATCGGCGGCTTGAAGTCGATTGCGTATTTGCCCGCGTCCTCTTGCCGCGTGACATACTTCAAAAGGAAGTGCTGGAGATAGGCGGCCGAATAGTGGTCCGCAAAATTCACGATGACAGTGTTGTCCCCTTTAATCAGAAGCGGCTCTTCTTGCCCGGCATCTGCAGGTAAAGGGAGGAGGAGGTTGCCGGCAAAGAAAAGGGCGAGTCCATGATGCAGGTTGAATTTCATGTCCACTCGTTGGGGTAGATTGGGTAGCTGAGACTGACTTTGGAATTCTACACGACTGAATCATTAAATCAGAAGCTGTTTGCTTCAGGGTGTACCGGACGATGGCGAAGAGAAGAAGCAACACCCGCGGATGCTGGGACGAGGCACAGCCGCCCTACCCACTCGACAGCGGCAATTTTTACACCTCAAGATCAAACTTGGCATCGCCGGATTCACTGCTCACCACAGAAACGAAGCCTTCGCTGGGAAGGCCACTCGAGAGGAACTGCTGTGGTGAAACCGGCTCGGGGTTGAAATCAGAGAAGCTGATGAAGAGCGGATTCGTATCAACATTCTGCATGGACTCTTCGAAGCCGGTAATGAGGGTCACCGAATCCTGCTGGGATTCACTCGACGGGGAAACGGAGGTCAGCTCGAGTGGACCTGAGTTCACCTCCGGTGGCGTTACGGTTGGTATCGAAGTACCGACCTCCTCCGGAACTGGTTTGGCGATTTTCCTTGCCACAACAGCGCCGTCCTGAAGGATGGTAAAGGAGTTTCCTTCGAATGGCCGCGTGCCGAATCCAGGAACTGAGATGTTAGTGATTCCAGAAGGGCTCACCTCGACCCTGACCGCGCTGTCACTGACATTCAGAATTTCGACATCAAGGTTCGATCGGTTTTCGACCAGGATCGCACGGTCACTCGCACTCACGACCAGGAGACCTCCATCTCGCTCAGAAATTGCCGAGACGGCACCCTTGCCGTCTGCCACTGCGAACGAATTGCCCTTGCCGCGGGCGAACGATGTGGCGTTCCCGGAACTGCCATTGGTTACGATTGCAGATGCACTGCCGCCTTTATTGCTGGCAATCGCGGTGGCGTGTCCTGACGAGCCGTTGCCGGTCACAGCGCTGACGTCGCCGGCCCCATCGGACTTCGCGGTAGCGCTACCAGTCGAACCATCACCGGTGCCTGAAGTGGCTGAACCAGCCGCATTTGCAATCGCATGAGCATTGCCCGTCGAGCTTTTGCCGGCCTCCGCGGCAGCGCTCCCACTCAGCTTGCTTTTCGCGATCGCATTCCCACGCGATTCTTCCTCTGTTGATGCTGCCGCATTCCCGGATCCAAGAGCTTCAGCAATCGATTGCCCGTGTGAGTTTGCTCCGCCCACTGCGGTCGCATCCCCGGTTTTGTGGGCTTCAGCGCGGGTAAGGCCGCTTGAGTTAGCGCCTCCCAGGGCGATGGCTTCGCCGTCGCCACGGCTGATCGCTGTGCTATCGCCGCCGGAGTTGAATCCTGTCGACGCAGTAGACGCTCCATTTCCGGCACTGCTTGCTGTCGCATTACCGACCGAGCCATCGCCGGTAGTTGCAGTAGCGTTTGCTTCTCCTTCCGATATTGCAATGGCCTTGCCGAACGAATCCTGCCCGGTAACAGTTGATGCACCCCCCGTTGCGAGGGCGGTGGCGGCTGCATCCCCCTTTGAATTCGTCCCGGTCAGAGCCTGGGCGGCCCCGGGGCCGTTCGCTCTTGCCGAGGCAGAACCTTCAGAGCCCGTGCCGGTAATCGCCGCGGCCTGGCCCTCTCCGGCGGTGGTGGCGGTGGCGTTTCCAATCGAATGTTCGCCGGTCTCGGCAATCACGTTACTGTTGGTAGTGGACGCGAAAGCTTTTCCTTTAGAGCCGGCTCCCGTTACCGCAATGGCTTCACCCTTTCCGAAACTTCTGGCATCCGAATCACCGGCTGATCCAGGCCCGGTGCGTGCGAAAGCACTGCCGGTTCCCGTCGAAACGGCTTTGGCATCGCCTTCACCAAGGTCCTCTTCTCTTGTCATGGGAGCTGGTGGAATTTCCGCTTCAGCCACTTCACCAGGGTCTGCAGGAATTAGACTCTCAATATTTAAATCGAGCGGTGCAGTTAATTCTTCATTGGTTATTGAGATGAGCCCAGGTTCAGCGTGGGGAGTATCGATTGCCTCTGAAACAGGAATCAGGCCAGGAACGGGAGTTTGGCCTGATGGTGTTCTGAACTGCTCCGCCAATCCGGCAAGAAAAGCGTCCAGAGAATCCAGGCCGGAAATATCGCTGGTGTCATGTCCGAGCGACTTGAGCAGGCTTTTCAATTTTTCGATGGATTCATCCACCGAGCTTTTGTCACTTGGCTTTTCCGTCTCTGAGGCCGGTGTGACTGCTTCCTCAATAAGCTGTTCAATTGATTCCGCATCCATTCCTAATTCTTCAAGGATGGCCTGAATTTCCGGGTCGTGAAGCGGTGCAAATGGCGCATCGCCTTCAGAATCAATAACCTCCTCAACCGGCGGGCGATAGTAGGGATGCAGGGGGTCAGTAATAATCTTGATGCCTGCGGGCGGGCCAGGGACAGCAGTGTAAATAAGCTGAATACGCCGCGGAACGAATGGGGTGATGGACCGCAGTTCGTCGGCTGGTTCGGGGCCGTTAGAGCCGTCCGGACTTATTTCACGTCCGCGACGACGGGCATGGTCCAGGCGGACAGAGCGTACCTTTTCCAGATACCGATCCGTACCCGGAGATGAATTAAATCCTGTTGAGCCAATCATTTTGGTCTTGGACGATAGATCACAAGGAAGCGATAGGACTTACCCAGTGCTTCCATTATCGAAAGTTAGAGCTATTCGTTAGGCTTTTTGGCAGGAGTATTGTGGGGCTGGGATCAGTAAGACCGCGTTGAATGCTGTTTCCCGGGAGCCGTCAGGCCATATCCACTGCCACAATCACGATACCGATGTTGTCTGTCCCGCCGAGTTCGTTCGCCTGGTTGATCAAGGTTCGACATGCTTCTGAAGGGGCTGAATCTGATAGCACCGTGCTAAGATCTATTTGACCATTGTCGACATATTTGGTGAGACCATCGGAGCACAGACAAAAAACATCGCCCCGCTGGGGTTGGCAGGCAAGAAGTGTGAAGTCTTCGAATGAAGTGATCTCTATGGGGTTGGACGGGTCAATCTGTTCCTGATGGTCCGCGTTTTCAAACCGTCCGACCCAGTTCGTTAGCTCTCTTGTGTTCTTCCGCATGAGTGCCGCCCGCATAGTGAGTCCCTGACCCAGGAGCGAAGTCAACCAATTTCTGTCAGTGGTGAGCTGGTCCAAGGTCCCCCGTCGCCAAAGATAGACACGGCTGTCTCCTACATTGGCGATGACAGCGCTCCTTTTTGTCATCATGAGAGTGCAAAGTGTGCTTCCAGGGGAGGTATGGTACTGCAGCCACCCTTCCTTCTGGCCGGGGAGGCGGGCCTGCTCAATAATGGCATGTCCAAGCAACCGGTTCGCGGCTTCGTATAAGCTGCGAACAAAACCCTCCTGCTCCTGATGGCCCAGAGACCTCTTATCGCACAGGCTTATGATTGACTGCATGACGGATTCCGCGGCGAAGGCTCCGTCAGCGGTGCTTGAGATTCCATCCGCGACCCCTGCAATAAATGGGGTGTCTAAGGCAACCCCCTTGGATACGAATGCTTCGGAGCTGTCGAAATCTTCAAAACCTTTTCGCTCCACTTTGAGACTTGAGCCTTCCTTTCCGCCTACAAAAAAGGCACGGTCCTGATTGCTTGGATTGTGCTGTGCGCGGGTCTTGCCCGTGTGCTGCGCGGCGGCAACAACGGATGTGAGTTCATGGTCTTCGCTATCAAGAAATGAGGACAGGGTAAAGGTGACTTCGCTGGCCTTGGCGAATCTCTGTTCGGGTTTTTTCGCCAGCAGTCTGTGGATGAGGCCCTGCCAGCCGGCGGGCAGCCAAGGCAGCCTGGTCCTCAGATTATGGAGCGGTATTTCAGGTCTGGAGAAGTCTTCATCTGGGGATTCTCCTGAAATGGCCTGAAATGTAATGGCCCCGAGCGAGAACAAGTCCCAGTTCGGTTCCGAGTTAAGTTCCTTACTGGCAAATTCCGCACAGACGTACCCATCCGGGGCAGGGAGATTGTACGGTTTCATGCCTAGGCGAATGGGCCGCAGCGGCCACTGCAATTTCACCCGGTTGGCATTCTCGTTGACCCGAATGCGCTCGAGAGTCAGAAAACCGTAAAGATAGCCTGCAAGATGTATCTGTTGCAGACAGCGGGTCACGATCTGAAGCACCTCTGCAAGTTTCCGATAGAAGCCCTCTTCGCCTCTGTGGGAGTAACTCCAGTCACTGAGTGTGAGGTAGTCTTCTTCCAACGAGGCGGCCAGGATTTCAAGGTGGCCTTCGCCAGAGGCCTTCGAAAGAATGTCAGGAAACACGCGCATGTTCAGGAGTTCCTCCGAGTTCCTGAGATTTACGAGTTCACCCAGGGGATTGTCATCAGACAGTATCATTAAACTCACATGCTGTTCCTTCAATTTCGATACGATTACGTGTCTGGTCACCGATTCGTTCGAGTTCTTTGAAGCCCATTTCAAACTCAGGCCCTGGCTCGGAAAACTTGAGAGGGAGTTGTCCAAGAACAACCGTGCCTCCTGGTTCTGACAGATCTTCCTTGCTGAAGACACCTGTAGAATTGGAGGATGTGAACTGTTTGGTCTGGCCAAAGCTGACCCGGATGGGCATGACAATCTCCTGGAGCATCGAAGTTTCGATTTCTGTTTCGAGACTTGAACTGCCGAATATGAGGTAGACCTTATCTCTCAATAATTCCTTGCTGC
>JAQBXN010000070.1 GCA_027625095.1 Planctomycetota bacterium
CGTCTTTCCGAATCCTTGGGAGATTCTTCTTTTCCTCTTCTTTCCGAATCCTTGGGTAATTCTTCTTCCTTCAGCCCACAAGCCTTCAGTTGAGAGTAAAAAGTGGATCGGTTATAGGACCCTTGCGGTTCTCGCCATCGGAATCAAGCCCCCTGGCGACAGGAATCCAACCCGGCATTCCATTCTTCCAACATTCCATCTTTCCACTCCTGAAGATCATCCATGTCCGATACACAAGCAGTTCTAATTGCAGGTAAATGGCGTCAGTCAGCAGGTGATAGCACCTTTCAGGCCAGCAACCCGAAGACAAGAGAAAAGTTGCCCGACCGGTATCCGGTGAGCCCGTGGGCAGAAGTTGAAGAGGCAATTGAGGCCGCAGCGGCCGCCTTTGAAGAACTCGGCGGCCTCGCTCGGGATAAGATTGCTGCCTTCCTCGAAAAATATGCAGATCGCATTGAAGCTCGTGCCGGCGAAATCGCCGATATTGCGCAACTTGAGACCGCGCTGGGACGCGAACCCAGGCTTGGCACTATCGAGATGGGGCGCACTACCGGCCAGATTCGGCAGGCCGCTGCGGCCGCCAGAGAGCGTTCGTGGGTGAACGCAGTAATTGATACCAGTAACAACGTTCGTTCGATGCTCGGCCCGATCGGGCCGGTTGCAGTTTTTGGGCCTAACAATTTCCCGCTGGCTTTTGGGAGTATTTCGGGTGGAGATTTTGTTGCTGCGATTGCGGCAGGAAATCCAGTTATCGCCAAGGCGAATTCATCACACCCGGGCACAACCAGACTTCTTGCTGAGGAAGCCCATGCCGCCGCGCAGGAGACTGGTATGCCTGCGGCCATGGTGCAACTCATTTATCGCACCACCCATGAAGACGGAGAGAAGCTCGTCTCTCATCCACTCATCGGTGCGACGGGGTATACCGGATCGCGCAGTGCCGGGCTCGTCCTGAAGGCAGCAGCGGATAAGGCCGGCAAGCCCATCTACCTCGAACTCAGCAGCATTAACCCCATGGTCATCCTGCCCGGTGCTCTGAAAGAACGCAGTGACGAAATTGCGGCAGAATTTCAGGCGTCGGTATTTATGGGAACGGGACAGTTCTGTACCAACCCGGGAACCGTCTTGTTGCTGGCTGACGAAGAATCAGCCGCCTTCGTCGAGAACGTCAAGGCTCGATTTGGTTCAGCTCCGGTGGGAACTTTGCTTAGTGAAGGGGTGGAAAGGAATCTTGTTGCCGGTGTCCAGTCGCTGCGGGAAGCCGGTGCGGAATTACTGGTTGGAGGTGGCCAGGGGGGAGGCGATGGTTTCAGTTGCCAGAACTCCCTCCTCAAGGTTGACGGCGACACTTTTCTCTCGAATCCGGAGGCATTGCAGGAAGAGGCGTTCGGTAATGCCAGCCTGCTGGTCATTGCGAAGGATTCATGTCAGTTAAAACAGATCCTGAAAACTCTGGAAGGCAACCTTACGGGTTGTATTTACAGCCATTCCGGCGGCGGGGATGACGATCTCTACTCAGAGATCGTTCCTACCCTTCGCCAACGCGTCGGCCGCCTGCTCAACGACAAGATGCCGACCGGTGTATTGGTCACCCCCGCGATGAATCATGGCGGGCCGTATCCAGCGACGGGCCATCCCGGCTTTACCGCGGTGGGTATCCCAACCTCACTTGTGAGATTTGGAATGCTTCAGTGCTTCGATGGCGTCCGCCAGCATCGCTTACCCGCGGAGCTCCAGGATAAGAATCCGAATGGCAGAATGTGGCGTAACATCGATGGCCGGTGGACTCAGGCCGATGTCGCTGTTTGAGGTTTCAGTGTTCAACAAGGTGCCGTTTCTTCAACGCTGGCGAGTTCGTCGACTGTCCAGTCTCGGCCTGGGTTCATCTGGATGCCGAAGGTCGTCAGAGGCTTGGCGAGGCTTTGGCCGCAACCCTCAAGGGGATATTTTCATGAGCGGCTCTAAAAGAATCCCGTCGACTTCTACCCGGCTTCCATTCTGGCTGAGCATCCTTTCAGTCGTTTTGGCTCTTCCGCTTTTGTGCTCCTGCATGGCGGCGGACGCGGCCAAGGGTGCTGCCAAAATCACGGTCGCAACAGCCAAATTCACCGGCAAGGTCGCCATGGCGACCGGCAAGGTGGGGGTTGCTGGAGTGAAATATGCAACCGGTAGCCGAACGGTAAAGCTCGAGAAAGAAGGCAACAGTTACTACGCCGAGGTAAAGATAAACAAGCGAGACAAGGCAAGGCTGCTTCTGGATACAGGAGCGACGAATGTCCAGATATCGGCCTGGATGGCACGACGGCTCGGACTCAGCCTGGCGAACGCGGAACAGGTCAGAGTCTCGCTGGCCGACGGCTCCACTAGCATGGCACGGATCGTCACTCTCAAAGAACTGCGGGTGGGCAAGGCCAAAGCTAAGGATGTAAAAGCCCTTGTTATCGAAGGTGCGTCCATCCCGGAGCGGGGCGGACTTCTCGGAATGTCGTTTCTCAATCGATACAAGTTTCAAATCGATACCCAGAAGCACCTGTTGATCCTCAGGTCAACAGAGTAAGCCCTATTCCAAATGCCTGACCCTCATCTCGTGTCTCACCACCGAAACTACAAACTCATTGCTATCGATGTGGACGGTACTCTCATTGACCATACGGGGAACATCCAATCCGAGGATCTGAGAGCGCTTCGACAAGCACAGACCCAGGGAGCAACAGTAGCCATTGCATCCGGGCGGATGGGCGAATCGATCAGTCAGGTTTTCGACCGGATTGAGATGGATGGCCCAGTCATCGGCTACAATGGAGCGATGGTCAAGCTGCCTCGCTCGGAGGGCGCTGAGATCATTTTTCATCGGCCTCTTTCACCTGAGATTGCCCGGAGCGTTGTGGATTTCGTTTACTGGTTTAATGGGTTCGCTCCTGAAGAGGATCGGATGCACCTCAACTACTATCTGGATGACGTTCTCTACGCAGATCGCCAGTGCGTATGGTCGGACAACTATCATCGACAGACAGGCTCGACATTTCATTACGTTGGTGACCTGCACCAATTTGACGGAAAGTCACCCACCAAGACGATCATGATGAGTCATCCTGAACGCAGGGAAGTTTTCTATGATCTGTTCACCTATCATTTTTCGGACCAGGTCTACCTTGCCAAGACCTGGCCGGAGTATCACCTGGAAGTCATGAATCCGAAGGCAAACAAAGGGGAGGCCTTGCTGGCTCTCGCCGCCCACATGGGAATCGAGCGAGAAGAGATCATGGCCCTTGGTGACGGGGCCAATGATATTCCAATGCTGGAACTCGAAGGCGTGTTCAGTGTCGCCATGGGTAACTCATCCGACGAAGTGAAGCAGGTCTGCGATTGGACAAGCCGACCATGTGATGAAGCAGGAATAGCGCACGCGCTGGATTCGTTTTTCTTAATACATAGTACGTAATATGTATACGTAACAAGTGTGAGTCGATGTGAGGGATGGGCTCGCTGTCGCTCATACCAACCCTCCAACCCTCCAACCCTCCAACACCCCACTCTTCCGATGAACCTCACCAACAAAACCGCACTTATCACAGGCTCTAACCGCGGCATTGGGCGTGGCATTGCGCTTGAAATGGCCCGCGCAGGCGCCGATGTCGTTATCAATTACAACTCACACAAAGATGAGGCTGACAGTGTTGCTGAAGAGGTCGCCGAAATCGGGCGTCGTGCTCTGGTCTGTCAGGCGGATGTGTCCAAACGTGCGGATGTGGATCGGATGGTGGCATCCGCGTTGGAAGAGTTCGGCAAGATCGACATTTGTGTCTGCAATGCGGCCAGCACCATTCGGAAACCGTTTATCGAGCTGACTACCGAAGACTTTGAATGGGTGATGGGTGTGAGCTGCACCAGTGTTTTCAACACCAGCCAGGCGTGCGCCAAGGAAATGGTCAAGCGCGGGGCGGGCGGGGCCATTCTGGTCATCAGTTCGGTTATGGGGGCGATACCATTTTCCAAATCGGTGGCCTACAACACCTGCAAGGCAGGCATCAATCACATGGCCAACACCATTGCCGATGAGCTCATCAGTGACCGCATCCGGGTAAACGTCATTGAGCCCGGGTGGATTGATACTCCCGGTGAGCGACGTTTCACTTCGGAAGAGGTGATATACGATGCGGCCAGCCAACTGCCGTGGGGCCGAATGGGCAAAATCGAGGAGATTGGTAAAGCTGCTGTCTTCCTCTGCTCGGATGATGCAGAATACATCACCGCTGCAAATCTGCGTGTGGATGGCGGGTTCTGCCTGCCGTGTAACAAACTGAACAAGTCGTATTAGAGGTATTCCAATTGGCCATCACCTACAAAGACGCCGGGGTCGACATACAGCAGAAGACTCAAAGCATCAGGAGTGTTTCAGGACTCATAGCGTCCACGCACAACAGCTACGTTCTGAGCGGGATAGGCCACTTTGGCGGGCTTTTTTCTCTAGCGATGGTCAAAGATTTTGACGACCCGGTTATGGTGTCCAGCACGGATGGAGTAGGCACGAAGATCGAGGTTGCCGTGGCGACGAATAATCTCTCCACCATTGGCCAGGACATCGTTCATCACTGTGTTAATGACATTCTTTGCTGTGGGGCACGGCCGCTGTTCTTTCTGGATTACGTCGGGACGAGCAAGCTTAATTCCGCATATTTCGCCCAACTTGTCGAAGGGGTCAGCGCTGCATGTCTGGCCCATGATTGCCCGCTCATTGCCGGTGAAACCGCCGAGATGCCGGGAATCTATTATGACAAGTGTCTGGATCTGGTTGGCACGATCTCAGGTATCGTCGAGCGCGCCAAGATTGTCGACGGCTCAAAAATCCGAGCGGGCGATGTCCTCATCGGCCTCGAGAGCGACGGTCTACACACAAATGGCTTTACGCTCGCCCGTAAGGTGCTCCTCTCACAGAAGACGGTGAACGATCGGCTCGAAGGATTCGACCGCACAATCGGGCAGGAACTCCTGCGCGTCCACCGAAGCTACTACAGCCTTGTTTACCCGCTGCTGGACGGGGACGGCATCCATGGTCTGTCGCACATCACCGGCGGAGGAATCATCGATAACGTCGCCCGACTCGTGCCGGATGGACTCACCTTCAAGGTAGATTGGGATTCGTGGACCAGGCCGGCAATTTTCAGGACTATTCAAGAGATGGGCCCCGTGCCGGAAGAAGACATGCGGCATACGTTCAACCTCGGTATCGGTTTCATCCTAATCGTCTCAGAAGATCGGTCTGAATCGGTGCGGAGTGAGTTGGCAGAAAAGGGCGAAACGACGCATATCGTGGGCAGGATTGTCGCTCCGTAAGCGCAAATAATTATTTGTGTAGTCCGACTTGCCAAGTGCCAGGAAAAGGATGCCCGTCCTATTTGCCCTCACTCAGTTCGCCAGCGCTTTCCTCCTCTTTCTTGTGCAGCCGATTATCGGGAAGATGGTTTTGCCCATTCTTGGCGGAACGGCGGCGGTGTGGAATACCAGCATGGTTTTCTTCCAGACATCCATGCTGGGTGGGTACGCATATGCGCATCTCTCGGTACGTCTCGGGCCTCGAAGGCAGTCCATTCTACACACAGCGCTTCTTGCGCAGGCATTCTGGTTCATCCCGTTCAGCATTAATGAGAAGACGCTGCATCTGCTGAGCGTACAGCCGCACGAGATCCCGCCCTCGATCTGGTTGCTGGCAGCACTTACTCTTACCGTGGGAATTCCCCTCTTTGTCCTGGCCGGCAGCGGCCCCATGATACAGAAATGGTTCTCGGCGACTGGGCACAGGGAATCAAGGGATCCATACTTCCTCTACGCGGCCGGCAATGTGGGAAGTATGTTGGCACTGGTGTCATACCCCGTTCTCGTTGAGCCATTGTTGACGCTTGGTCAGCAGGCCAGTTTGTGGGCTGTTGGTTATGCCGTTCTTGGAGCGTTAATGCTGGGATGCGCACTTTTTCTGTTCCGAAGAAATCTGCCTCAGGATAATGCGAGGGCCGAGTTTGAGGAGTCTGAGGCGATAGAAGCTGTTCCAGAACATCAGATTCATTCTTGTCGTTTGGAGCGCGCACACTGGATAGTGCTCGCACTGGGGCCATCCAGCCTGATGCTCGGCGTAACGGGTTATCTGACTACGGATATCGTCTCCATCCCGTTGCTGTGGATGCTGCCGCTGATCCTCTATCTGCTTACATTTGTCTTCGCCTTCGCCCGGCGAGAATGGATCCCGCATCGGTGGCTGTGTCGAATTCTACCAATGGCCGCATTGTTCTTGGTTCTTTGTCTCCTTTGGGAAGCCACAAGACCGACCTGGCTTCTGTTACCGTTGCACCTTCTGACCTTTTTCATTGCAGCGATGGTTTGCCACCGCGAACTGGCAAGACGCCGTCCGGAGGTCTCACGTCTGACCCTATACTACCTCTGCATCTCCGCGGGAGGCCTGCTGGGAGGTGTCCTGTCTGCGCTCATCGCCCCGCTGATCTTCAACGCCATGTTCGAGTATCCGCTGTCTCTGGTGCTCTGCTGTTGCCTTTGCCCATCCAGAAAACCTGAACACGCTCACGGGTCAGAATCAGGTCGAGAGTCGCTATCATTTCTTTCCAGGCTGTCGCACGAGCTTGTGCCGTCTCTTCTGCTCGGTCTTTTCGCGGTAGTGCTGATCCTAGTGATGCAATCTATTTGGACAGAGCCGGGGGAAGTCCTTCGACGCCTTGTATATGCGCTGCCCGCCCTGATTTGCTTTCTCTTTGTTGACCGATCTGTCCGGTTTGGGGCAGGGCTTTGTTCTTTGATTCTGGCCGGCCAGTTCTATGTTGGCCGGCACGGTAGCGTCATACACCAGGAACGAAATTTTTTTGGAGTGCTCCGAGTAACCGAGAGCCCGGATGGGAGATTCAGACGCCTTGTTCATGGCAGCACATTACACGGACAGCAGTTTCTGGAGCCATCGCGCTCGCACGAACCTCTCGCCTATTACCATCAGACCGGCCCGATAGGCCGTGCCTTTGCCGGTCTTTCTGCACATTACCCGCAATGCAAAGTTGCGGTCGTTGGTTTGGGTATAGGTTCGATGGCGTTTTATGCAAAAGAAGGACAGGTGTGGGATTTCTATGAGATTGACCCAGCCGTGGAAGCTATCGCCCGGAAAACCGAGTACTTCACCTTCATCGAAAAAAGCGAAGCAAAGAAAGCAAACATTATCATCGGCGATGCTCGCTTACGGCTCCAAGATGCCGGGGAGCATTCCTACCAATTGATGCTGCTGGATGCGTTCAGTTCTGATGCCATTCCCCTTCATCTACTGACCCGGGAAGCGCTCGGTCTTTATCAGCACAAACTGGATGAATCCGGAATTATCTTGTTCCACACTTCGAACCGATATCTCGACCTCGCACCCATCCTGAAAAAGCTTGCGGATGACGCTGGGCTCATCTGCAGAATCAGAGAAGATTTCGATGTCGACGATTCTTCAGAATTGTATCTCGGCAAGACTCCCTCGGTTTGCGTGGCGATGGCCAGGCATGAGGCCGTCATTCATCAATTTACCGAGGGCGGCCCCTCTTGGTTAGAAATCGAGTTGGAGGGAAAGAATCCCCCTCTCTGGACTGATGACTATTCCAACATCCTGAGTGCTTTCCGGTGGTGAAACGGGCCGTTAGCCCGCGGCAGTGGGGTGGGCTAGCGTTTGATTTCGCACGTGCCCCCGCGGCATCCTCCGCTGAACAGATTACCCAGCCGGATGCGATTCTTGGCAAAGAAAGTGTAGGCGGCATCGGATACCTTCCTCAGACCCGGCCAGCCGGTTGGTGCGAGCAGCCAGCCGAGACCAATGGCTTTGTAGGCACTTCGAAACACTGCTACTCCATGGATCATTGAACCATCGGGGAGGATCCCGTGGATGCTGGTCTGGACCCGCTCGTGCGTCAGGCCATAGTCTGAAGGATTGAAATCCGGCCTGGCGATGTCTTTGAATTCAAGTTTTTTTTTCTTGTCGAGCCTCTGCAGCCATGCAGCCTCACGCTTGCAGAAAGGGCAATCGCCATCATAGAGGATGCGTAGAGTATCAGACATCGGTGCAGCTCCTTATTGCGGTAATTTATCAATCAGATCACCGCGTGAATTGGAGTGCCTTAACAGGCTTCAGCAAATTCCTTGAGTTGAACCCGCTCGATGCTCAGCGCTTTTCCAGTGCTTTCTTCCACCGTTACGATGATTCCGTTCATCCGAATATCCCCTTCGGCGACATCAAATCGGGCGGGGATCTGCTGGATCATTTTCTGCAGGACAGGGGCCACCTCGCGACCTAAAACGGAATGGAACGAACCGGTCATGCCAAGATCTGAGATGTATGCTGTGCCCTTGGGAAGAACCCGCTCGTCTGCGGTTTGGACGTGAGTGTGTGTGCCCCAGATGCAGGATACCTGGCCGTCAAGAAACCAGCCGAGGGCAATTTTTTCCGAGGTGGCTTCAGCGTGGAAATCTATCAACACGATAGGAGTCTCTCTGCGCGCTTGTGTTACTGCCTTCTCAAGTGCTTTGTAAGGACAATCGATCGGACTCATGAAGAGGCGACCGAGAGCATTCAGGACGGCGACTTTAACGCCTTTTTTCGATTCGATGATCGTGATACCTCTACCCGGGCAGTTGTCAGGATAGTTAATAGGCCGAATCAGCCGGCCGTTTGGTACGAGTCCGGCCGCGATTTCCATCCTCCGCCAGATGTGGTCGCCAGAGGTGAGGACGTCGATATCGCACGCCAGCAACTTTTCCATGATCTTGACGGTGACGCCTGACCCTGAGACGACGTTTTCGCAGTTGGCCACGACGAAATCGATGTTATTTGCCTCTCTGAAAGCGCCGAGCTTCTCACGCAGGATCTTCCTGCCGGGCGTGCCCACAATATCTCCGATAGCCAGTATGCGAATCGCCATAAGTTTGAAATCTCTAACGTGCAAATTCGACAACGCGCGTCTCGCGCATGAGTGTTACCTTTATCTCCCCAGGGTAACGCAATTCTGCTTCAATTTTGTTGGCGATGTCTCTGCCGAGGACGATCATTCGGCTGTCATCGACTGCGTCCGAATTGACCATGACGCGGACCTCTCGCCCGGCCTGGATTGCATAGACGTGCTCCACGCCTTCAAATGATTTGGCGATTTCTTCAAGTTCTTCCAATCGCTTGATGTATCGTTCGAGGCTCTCACGGCGGGCGCCGGGTCTGGCCGCTGAAATGGCGTCAGCGGCTTGAACTAGAACAGGGTAGAGGGAGAGCTTATCGCAACCGTCGTGATGGGCGGCAATGGCATTGACCACTAGCTCGTGTACGCCATAACGCTTGGCAAACGCGGCGCCAATTTCCGGGTGGCCACCCTCGACCTCATGGTCGATTGCTTTCCCCATGTCGTGCATGAGACCTGATTTTTTGGCGAGGGTCTCATCCAGTCCAACCTGGCAGGCGAGCAATTGCATCAGCCGGGCAACCTCGATCGAATGGTCGAGCATGTTTTGTCCATAACTGGTGCGGAACTGAAGGCGGCCAAGCAATTTCTGAATCTCCGGAGGGATGTCGTGAAGGCCGAGTACACTACAACCTTCTTTACCGGCTTCGATGATGACTTTCTCCATTGCGGCCTGGTTCGCCTCGACGATCTCTTCGATACGTGCAGGATGGATGCGCCCGTCAACAACGAGCTCTGCCATAGAGCGTCTCGCAATTTCCCGTCGCACCGGATCAAAGCCTGAGACGATGACAACACCTGGCGTCTCATCGACGATGACATCCACGCCGGTCGCTTTTTCGAAGGCTCGGATGTTGCGTCCTTCCCGGCCAATGATGCGCCCTTTCATATCATCGCTGGGGAGTTGAATGGAGGACGAGACATTCTCTGATGTATGCTTGGCAGCCAGCCGCTGGATGGTGGTTACAACGACTTCTCTGGACTTGTCATCGGCCTCTTCCTTGGCCTTTCGCATTTTCTTTTCAATAAGTTCGCTCATTTCTGCATCGAGCGTCTTCTCTAGTTTTTCCAGAAGCATCCTGCCTGCTTCCTGCTTATTCAGACCCGAAATCTTTTCCAGAGCGTCTACTTCCTGCTTGTAGATCTTATCGAGACCTTCTTCCTGAACCTGCATTCTCTTTCGCCGTTCAGAAATCTCCTTTTCCGAGCGAAGGATACTTTCCTGCTTGTCGTCAAGGAGGCCCTGTTTTCGTTCAATCTGGTCTTCTCTTTTGTCGAGCCGTCGGCTTTTCTCGTTGATTTCTTCACGGTCAGCCTCGATTTGCGCTTCAGCCTGGATTTTTAGCTCTTCGGCGCGGTCGCGAGCTTTAGATTCGGCTTCGCCCCTCACCTTTTCGGCTTCGATTCTGGCTTCGGAAAGGATTTCCTGGGCAGAGGCCTTTGCCTTGCCTTTGCTCAACAGCGTGAAGACAAAATGAATAAGAAATCCCAACACCGCGCCTACCGCCATACCGGCAATTGCGATCGTATCAGAGACTGCAAAGATCATAGCTCTACCCCCGTGTTTGGTTCGTTTATGAAATCAAGGAGGTCCACCGAAGTGGCCCGGCCCTGTTCATGAATGGGGATGTGCGGAAGGCACTAAGCCCCTTCCAGGCGGGTAGAGCAATTGAGGTGAGTTGAGCCGTAGCGGGACCGCCCTCCTGATGAAAGGCAGCCCTGACAAACGGGGAAAGCGCTGACTGAAACCAGCGGCCAAGACACATACAAGGTGGAACTCGATGGGCCTGCCTTCCGAAGTCGCTGGACGTGTGCTCCTCGACGATCTCTTTTCTCGGAACGGGCTGTGGTCACCTTGCGGCGACCCTTCCCCGTTACCAGGGCAAAGACAAACATCAGTGGTAAGTATGAACTATGAAAGCGCATGGGAGCGGTTAGATGGTCGTTCTCAACTCGTTGCTCACCCGATCCGGAAGCCCGAAGGCAATCAAGTGTACAGGTGATGATTTTGGTTTAAAAAGAAAGATTGTTGTTAGAGGAAATGTCGGAAGAAACAGCTCCGACAACTGAAGATAAGTATTTGATATTTAAAACTTTAAATTTGAACGTCGCGCTTTAAGCGGCGGATTATAACAGTGCGCGATTCGCGGTCAATTGCTCCTCTGAATATCCTGTTTTTGCTACTTTCCGAGGCCATGTCCACTCACAATTGAATAAGCAGACCTCAGAGCTATACTCTCGCCCCTTGAATCCAGGAGGGCGATTAGCTCAGTTGGCTAGAGCGCATGGATCACACCCATGAGGTCACAGGTTCGAGTCCTGTATCGCCCACCATACAAGCCGAGTTCTAATCGGAAGGCTGCCTCGCTTGGATCAGGACTCCTTGTCGGCCGGACGTATTCGTAGGCGGTTTGGTTCAGCCGTAACGATGGCGCCATTCTTCAGTTGCTCTCTTATTGTTTTAACACCAGGAGACACGTGGCAGCCTGTCGGCGCGCTGAACAACTGACCAGGCGAATGATACCCGAGTGCGGCGTACCCTTGACGATTGCCAGTTCGCCAAAATCCTTGTCTAGTGTGACAAGGATCCGATTTTCCAGATGAGCTCGATTCAGGATTTCCTCATCACCAGGGTCCTCAGGCCAGTGGCCGGTCCACATCGCATTATGTCCTGCATCTGTAAGTTCTGTCACGGCCCCACCCCAGACGCAGGAATCAAGTAAGAGATTCAAACTGCTCTCTCGGCTAAAGCAGGCTCGAAGCGTTCATGTCCAACCACCCGCCTTGCATAGATCAGGCACGCTTGGATGTCCTCTGGTTCCAGCCAGGAGTATCCTTCGAGAATCGTTTCAGACGTATCTCCTGCGGACAACATGCCCAAAATATGCTCTACCGCGAGACGACGACCTCGTATGATTGGCTTTCCACCAAATATCTTGGGGTTGATCGTGATGCGATTCAGAAGCCTATCTTCGTCCATATTTCTCCTCCTTGTAGGCAGAAGTTTGCAATTTTACTCGAATGAAGCGACAGGAGCGGTTGACTGGGAGAATATAACAGACTCCTTTCAGATTTGACCTCTCAATGCAAGAGTGCCGTAAGAGGTGCTGTCACCGCGAGATTTGGCCCTGGCGATTTGAGGAAATGCTTAATGAATGGAGAGCCGATTTCACTGGCTGCTTCGTACTTGTTCCAGTATTGCCCACCATCCACCCAAAGGGCCGTTCCGGCTCAGTGTCAGGCGAGTTGAAACACCTCGAACTCCGTCCGTTCGTTCAAACCCAATGATTTCATTCAGGAACATCCCCAAAGACGCCTTCCCGATATCTGCTGGGTTCGCAGTCTCGTTTCTCCTGCACGGGGTGGGCTTCGTGCTTGCACCTCTTCTCACGGTGAACGAAGTAAGTGAGATCGGCATACAGGATTCTGAACTCATCTATTCTGTAAAACTGGTTTCGGCGGCCAGCGAGAATTCACTGACGGAGCCTGAAGAGATGTCGATGCAGCAACTTCGCCGAGCTGTAGCGGGCGCTAGTGTGCCACTCCTTCAGCGTGTGAAGATGACATACCAAGAACGCCGGCCGAGCACTTATCGCCAGAAGCAGAAGCACAGGTCGGAATCACCACTGGTTTCAGGGGCCAAGCACCTATTGCCTCCCATTTATGCGACCTCGTCGAATCCAATTCAGAAGCCAGGAGAACCAACATCTCTTAAAGAAGTCCAAGACATAGAGAAGCCGTCCTTAAGCTTCCGAAGCATAGGTGGAGTTATTGAGCCACAGAGGAACGAGCTGCTAGCCGAGTCTCCCACTGATACATCCAGTGACAGCACGACGGAATCAAGTGGCACTCACAAACGGCGTTCGCGCTATCTGGATTCCCCCCTACAGGATCGTCCCGGTCATGTGTCGGCCCCGGCTTTTGATGTGGAGAAAGACCCTCCACAAACGGTAGCCGCTGCCGCTGCCCATCAGAAAACTGTGGTGATACCTTCGGTTGAGATACAGGTACGAGCACCTGTTGAATCCGCCGACCAGAACCTCGCTTCGAGCTTCAGAAGCGATCCCAAGGGTCTCAAGCCCAGAGGCAAATTTGTGCCGGCACACCCGAGGGCCAAGAACCCGGTACCGCATTATCCGGCGTCAGCCAAGAGGCGGTTGCTGGAGGGCTGCGTAGTTCTAGCCGTCTCGGTCAATGACAAGGGAGATGTGGAGTCAGTAACCGTTCGAGAGCCATCGATCTGGCAGATTCTCGATGAGGCTGCGGCCAGCGCGGTTGCACGATGGCGGTTCGTTCCGGCAAGCCGGGGGGGCAACTCTGTAGATTCTGTTGTTCTTCTCCCTGTCGTTTTTCAGTTGTCGCCAGAGCCAAGGGCCAAATCCTGATCGCCTGCGTCTTGCTCGATTATCGTTTGCTACGCTTGAAATTCTTAACAAGCCTCACGGCCACTGGTATCCGCAGCAATACGGCTGCGCCCGCGTAAATCACCCCACCTGCACCGATGAATCCGGACAGATAAAGGGCCCGGTAAAGCACAGACACCTCTGTCCCTGGCCACCAGGTATGTACAAGTAACCACACAACGGAGCCCATGAGTGCGGAGCATATTGCCGCTCTTGACATTCCTCCCAGGATGCGGGCGATTGTCAGTCTGTTCTCATCACTTGTTGCCTGTACCCCGACCCCCGATTCCTTTGCGGTGAAAGCGCGCAACAGCAGCCCGACCTGAATCAGATAGTCCACGCTTACGGCCAAAGCCAGGCCAAGATGCCCGAGGGCTGTACAGCCGAGCACGATGCTAAGAATGACGTTCAGGTAAAATCCGCGCACCGCAGTGATCAGGGGTGTGCGGGTATCGAGCATCGAGTGGAAACAACGATTCAACAGGCTGACCATGGACATTGGCCAGAGCCCGGCCGCAAGAAAGACGAGGGCCCATGCCGTCATGGATGTTGCTTCCGGATTGGTGCGAAGCCAGTTGCCATGAGCGAAGACCGTTTCGACCAGAGGCCTTGCAAGAACGGCGATGCCAACTGACGCGGGCAGCATCAGGAAGGCACACATGTGAAGAGCTTCCAGCGCCTTCTCCTGGAATTTCTTCATATCGTTACGAGCGTTTTCCTCAGCGAGGGAAGCCAGTATGCCACGGCTCAGGGCGAGGCCGATGACAGCGAACGGCAGATGCACCAATCGAGTGGCAAAGGTCAGCGTAGAGAGGCTGCCGGTCATGAGAAAGGAGGCAACCAGACGCTTACTCCAGTCGCCCAATTTATCGATGGCCGAAGTCAGAAAGATGGGCCCCATCAGACTGAGAGACTTCCGCACCCCTGGATGTTTGAGGTCGATGATCGGCTGGTAGCCGCCCCCACGCTGTACGAGAGCTGGTAGCTGAACAAGCATCTGTCCGGCGCCCCCCAGAAGCATGCCTGCCCCGAGAGCCAGCATGCCAAGTGAATCGTAGAACAGGACAATGCCCGCGATGGCCCCAAGGCCAAGAACGGTTGGCGCCAGGCTGTAATACATGTCGCGATGCCAGGCGAGCAACAGGCTGCCGAGGAATGCGGCAATACCGATGAAAACAGTAAACGGCAGCATCAAACGAGTGAGGGTCACCGTCTGCGACAGCATGGTCTCATTGAAACCGGGTGCAATGACTTTAACGATTAAAGGAGCCAGAAAGTAAAGCATCACCGCACTCATGCTGAGGGTGAGCGCGAGCAGATTCAGAATGGTCGAGGCCAGCCGCCACGCCTGACGCGGATCGCCGCGTTCGGTGAATGTTTTGTAAGCTGGCAGAAACGCGCTCTCCATCGCTGTCTCACCGAGGATTCGTCTGAAAAGGTTGGGGATCATGAAGGCAGTCTGAAAGATATCCATCGCAGCCCCTGCCCCAAAGTAGGAGGCCATGACCACTTCGCGGCCGAGCCCGATCACGCGTGAAACCATCGTGCCTGCGCCCATCCGCCAGAGCTTGGAGAGCAGGGAACGCCCTGCAGGTGCTGTTGTTTCAGGCTTTTCGAAATCGCTTTGCTGGTGATGGAATTCCAGCCGAGTCTCGGCCACATCGATGTGGTCGCCATCTTCGAGGATACAGCGTTCGTTGAGTTCACTGCCGTTTACTTTGATTTTGGCGCCATTTATTTGGAGCAGAGCGAATTTACCGTCTTTGAGTCTTTTGAGTTCTGCTGTTCTGCGCCCAACACCGCCAGTATGAATCTGCACGTCTGCGAGTCTGCTGCGGCCGATACACGTCGTACCGAAGATCAATTCGACGCGTTCTTCACTGGAACCATTTGTCGGATGGAGTAGAAGATAGGCCACTTACTTGCTCCAGCGAACCCCTGAAATGGGTTGCTAAAAACTGAACTTGAATGGAACTGGCCGCTTCGCCAAGCGACCCTTGAGGTGGGCTTCGTCAGGAGGGAGTTGAGTTATACGAGGAGTGGAAAGCCCTTCAACCTGAAGACCATTATTCGTCAACATTTTGTAGGAGGGCCGCGCGCGCCTACTTTCCCTTCAGCCAGATCATTGGGTTGTGATGTTCCGCTCTCATGGACATGGACCTTCCCGGCCAGTTGCACCATTCCATCACGCCCTCCACCTTCTGGGTGTCTGCATCGATGACCAGGAGAGAGAATCTCATCGATTCGCGATCTTCCAGAGCAACCTTCAGGCGGGGCCAGGTCACTGCTATTTCGTAGAACGTTTTATTGCCGGATCGGACGATTTTGGCCTCCAGATCTTCCGGGCCTTCGGTCCCGGAGGGGTAGAATTCAAATATGTTTAATATGCCGGAGTCCAGCTTTGCCACGCCGAAGTCGGAGGCCATCTGTTTGCCGGCGACCGTGAATCGCAGACTGTCGCCGTAAGAAAGGTATCTGCCTGAGTAGCTGTTCGAGTGTGCTTCATCCGTCACTTCGGCGGCGACGAAGAAATGTTCTGAATCCCAGCCAGTCCAGAAGCGGGCTGACAGGTCTTCCGTTGAACCCCAGTCGGGAGAACGCTCCTCGTTGTATTGGTATTTCTGGTCGAGAATGGCGGGCCTGAGTTCTTGCCACTCGTCCAGCTTGGCGTCCACCACAACCTTGCTCATCTGATAGCAGGGGGTATTGCCGACATAGAAAACCTCACTCCTGTCGCTGCTGCCCCGTCCAGTATGCATGCGGGCCTGGATGCGGGCCTGACTGTAGCCCTTCGGGTGTTCTGCAATGGCCTGAAATTGCTTGACCACAGAACCGGCGGCAGGGATTGAGATCTGATCGGAAAGGATTTCTCTGGATACTCCTGGTGCAATGAGGGTTACCTGAACCTTTGCCTGGCGTACGATGGGCAGTGGATTAGATACCGTCACTGTGAGTGTCTCATTGTCCGCGGCAGACAATGCCAGAGTGGTGCCGTCAGTGAGTGAAACAGTAGTGACGTTCGACATGCCGGGAAAGTTCTTTGGCTTCAGCGTTATGGAGAACGTGCCGAAAGAGACACTTTCCGGCGGGGTGAGTTTCAGCGTGGATGCTTGGATCCATTCGGACTGCCAGCCGGGGGGCAGTTCAAGATCGAAACCTTCATTTGGGAAGCCTTCGACAACTGAGAGTTCCATCTCAATCGGCAGTCCTGCAGGTGTTGATTCCGGCGCTTTTAAATCAAAAAGGGGCGTTCCGATTTCAATTTCCCCGAATCCTTTGACGAACGCAGGCTCATCTGAAAAACGTAGTGAGACCAGTCCATTCCATGTTTTCACACTGGTCTCATTCCCCATGAGATCGGTAAGGATTACATTTTCAGTATCGGTCTTGAAGTGGTAGGCGAAGTAACCGTTGCGCGTCCAGGCCGCCAGGACTTTTTCTTGTTCGTTGCCATAGAGATAAGCGAATGGCGGGTAAGCATTACTGCCCTGAGCGCCACTGTTCTGAATGGGCAGGTTGCTCAGGAAATTCTTGTCGCCGATCATTCTCGACATCGTATTGAAGGAGGCATAGCCGGCGGTGGGTGACCCATCCGAATCAATCAGTGCATTCAGGTAAGACTGTTGCTGCTGGGGGCCATCCGTGAGCGAATTGATGAACGAGCTGCCGCAGAAATCGTAGGGTGTGGCGGCCAAGGCCATGCGGCAAAACTTGGAGGCGGCAAGGTAGTCCCCATATTTGTCCCAGGAGCTTGCGCCCCCCGCGTTAGATCGTTTGAACGCACGATGATTCCAGATGGAAGTCAGCCATACCTTCAGGTCGCCGGCACCGTAGGCTTTGAGATTCTCATCCAGGCGGGAAAGGTAGGATTGAAAATAATATTCAAGGTAAAAGTTTGAGGAAGAATAGTAGGTTGGCTGTACAGAAAAGGCATCCATCCCATCTCCGAGATAAGTGCCCATCATGTCTTCGATATAGCTGAAGGGGATTCCGTAAATGCTACCGCCCACAATGACTGATCCGGGATCTTCGGCTTTCATGAGCGGGTAGATCTGGTCCAGGAGCTTCATATATGGCTTAGCGCTCTGAAGATTGAAGCGGGTTGAATTGGATGCATTGAAGATTTCCCAGTGTTTGACCTTACCCTTGTAACGCCGGGCCATACCCATGCCGTAATCGCAGAATGCCTTCACTGCTTCATCCGAAATGGGAAACTTGCCTGACTCATAATGCTGGTTGAGATCGCCAACTACTACCAGAGGCTGTAAACCGAGTCTGAGGCACGATTCGATGGCTAAATCGTATCTCTTCGGAAAAACATACTCGCCTGGCGATTTTTCAATTTCATCCCACATAAATCGAAACCGGACCATGGTTGCCCCCATCCACTTGGCCGCCTCAAGAAACAGGGGGATGTCCTCACCGATCCCGGGGTCATCCACGGTGACCCCGAGCCTGCCTGCGGAGTTGAATTTCGCCTTGGCAGGCATCCAACAGAAACTTTTGTGAATAACTGCCGTCCCATAAGCGCACTCCAGGTAGTACGCACCATACTGGGTGAGATCGAGTGGGATGGCCTTCGTAGTGACTTTGCCACTTTCGACCTCGACCGGTTCATTGAATGGCGTGCTGAGGATTTTCTCACGAGAGTCCTTCAAAGTGACCTGTAGATTGGCCTTGGCGGTCATCGTACCGGGTGCGGAAAGCTCGAGCCCTATGACCGGTTTATCCTGTTGCCCCCAGAAATAGGGCACCCCGTTTTTGGGCTTGAGTTTCACCTCCACCAGTTGTTCCGGTTCAAACCGGCCCATAATCGACAGGTCGTCAAAGGCCAGATTGCCTTCAACGGGCCGCTGGCTGCGGAGATAGATACCTTCCAGTACGAATGGATAGCTCATTCGCGGCATCTGAAAAAACCAAGTAGATTTCTCTATGTCGTTCTGGAAGGGCGTCTTCGCTGCCACCGAATCCGGTGAGGAATACCTTGTCTCCAGGGTTTTCCATCCAGTGAAGGTAACCATTCCAAGTGGTGCACGGATCCGATTGCCGCTGCTGTCCCTGAGCAGGAATCCAATCTGCGCTCCCTTGCCATCTCCGAGCACCTGGACAGACAACCGGTAGACGCGGACTCTCAGCTCGAAAGGCTTGCTAACCACCACCTGGCTTTCGGGGCTGTCCAGTTTGTAATTCAGGTTTAGACGCTTTGTACCATCCTTGACGTCTTCGGCCCCCAGGGCGAATTTATTGGCAGGGTCGACGGCCTCCCCTTCGATTCGCAGGCCGTGATCGTTTTCGTAGCTCTCGATCGTCGCTGTCTCATAGGTTTTTGCGAAACCGAGACTGAGCGGCAGCAGAATAGTCGTTGCGCAGAGCTTATGACGGATGCCCAAGAACATATAGAGTGGGTCGCTTCCAGAAATTCAGGAGCGGCTAACTATAAATGAATACGGGAGAAAGGAAACTTCTGGCTTGGTGGGTCTCAGGCAGCGTGTGCCGGGGATGAAGGTTTCGCCGGGAGGACGGACTGGAAGCTTAATGAGTAATGAGAAAAGGTCCTCTTCATCCGTGTCGGATATCTGAAGCCTGCATGAGAGAAGCACCGGGGCATCGCGCAGGCGAGTACGCGACAGCCCCGGTGGCTTCAGACCTCAACGGTCATTGCATCAACACTGAGCGTAGAGTCCGACCGCGCGTCTGCTGCGAAGTCTTCATCACTTCCGGCGCCGTAGGAGTAAACGTAAACAGGGCGGATACCCTCGTTGTAGCGGAACATAGCCTTCTTGCAGCGGGTGCATGTGCGGTGACACCTGTCGGTTTTAAAGGCCTTGCCGCACTTCAGGCAGCTTAGCAGTTTCTTCTCTGCGTTGAGTTCTCTGACAGTCATGATTCCCTCCGTGGGGTTGAGCCCGTTTCCGATGAGCATCTGCTCGTTGGAGACGGGCATAGAACAAAAAAAGCCCTGAGGTCTGTGACCTCAGGGCTTTGGAAAAAATCAACATTGATTTCGTTTAGAGCCCTAAGGTCCGCCTCCCTTAATTAGATTGCTGGAGACAGTGAGACACATAAGTGAGGCATGGACGGTTCTTTTCAATACTCCAACGCATCTCATTCCTTCCACGAAAAATCGAACGCGGCGCCAGCACGCATGCGCGTTTGTTATCTGGGGCTGTGGTAATGAGAATTCGGGATGCGTGTACATGTGCTTTGGTTTTGTCCCCGGCGCTTTGCGGGGTTCAGGTCTGCCGACTCTTTGGAGGCGGCAAAAGGGTGAACGAAAAAACTTACACCAATAAAAAAAGCCCTGAAGTCTTGTGTGATTCCAGGGCTTGGAAATACTTGGTTACCCTGAAATCACGTTCGGCCTACTCCCAGTTTGCACGCCGGATTCCTTAGCACTGGACGTGAATCGGTTTCACTCCATGTCTCGGCTATATGCTTGTAAACTGAAATGAGCATGTATGAAGGTGACTTTGTTTGAACTTGAGCGACTATTTCTTGAATCGTTCAAAGGCGAAGAAGAATGTGCACTGCCTCCGAACGGCGGGGAGATTATCAACCGTTCGCGAACGATCAAGAAAATCGCCTGTTTTTTTTTATTTTTTTGCCAAGAGAATTTTGACCCGTGAAAAATGGTGAGACTGATTCAAGCCATCACTGCCGAAATCTCTATAATCCGCCGCCTGTCAGTTCGGCCCCCGTCATCTCTACACCGTTTATTCTGGAGCACTTATGCGCATTGCATTGATTCTTTTATTAACGCTGCCATTGCCGGCTATTGCCGAGAGTCTTGGATATGTGATCGTCGAGCGAGACCGCGCCCCGGTTTTCAAGGGCAAGGAAATCATCGCCACTGTTAGAAAGGGAATCGAATTGGAGGTGATTAATGTGCGCGGCTCATGGTTCGGCGTCGATCCTCCCGGAGGTTGGATCAACAAGAGCACCGTTAAATTTGTACCTGCCGATAGGGAGGGTGGCGAGCAGGCAGAACGCGCCGAACGCCGTGAGGCCGAACCCGAACGGGCGGAGCGAATGGAAAAGGCCGAGCGTGAAGGTGTTGCAAGACGGGAACGAGAGGGTGACAAGAGAGACATAGACCGCAGAGTCGAACGCAAAGGTGAAAAAGAGCGCGACGGTGACCGTCCGAAAGACGGAGACCACCGAGTTGAACGCAAAGGTGAAAAAGAGCGCGACGGTGATCGTCCGAAAGACGGAGACCACCGAGTTGAACTCAAAGGTGAAAAAGAGCGTGACGGTGATCGCCGAGTCGAACGCGACGGAGTACGGAAAGAGCGTGAAGATGACCGCGAACGGCACGATGGCGACCGCTCCAAAGAGAAGCGTCCTGAACTGGAAGAAGTGGAAGTCGAGGATTAGCGCGTCTATCCAGGGCGCCCACCGGGGTTGATCTAGTTTTCGCTCCGGAGTTCGGTGCAGAGGGAGTCGTTCTCCCGCTCAAACTGGCCCAGCAAACACCGCTGGGTTTTCTCGAAAGCGGGAGTTCTGGTCTAGGATGAGCTTTTTCCAGCGTGATAGAACAAGGTGAGGCCTAACGTGACCTCACGGCTACAACCAAACCAGGGAGCGGAGGCGAGACTCTTCTGTTCCCAGGAAAGTTCTCCGCGATACGCGGAGAGGTAACAAAGTGAGACTCTAAGCCAGGCTCGTCACAAAGATCTGATGCTGAAATGCCTTCAAGCAGGTGTGCCTTCAAGACGGCGACCTTCGTTCGAAGGGTATATTTCAGGGGTTTCATACTCTGATTCATGAAGAAAAGGTGTTCTATTCACAGACCAATTGAACTTTCAATACTCCTCCCTCCCTGGCCTTTCTCAGAGCCTCCTCCGCCTCGGCGAGTGGATAGGTAGCAGTGATATATTTGCCGAGTCTCAAATCGTGCGACTGCATGAACTCAATCGCCTTATCAAAGGGACCACAGCGTGAGCCGACGAGCGTTAATTCATCGATGACAATAGGGCTGGGACGAAAATCGGCATCTGAAGCGCACGTGCTCTTAAGGATAATGGTGCCCATAGGGCGAACCATTCGCATGGCATCCTTCAGTCCATCCGGATGACCACTTGCATCAACTACAACATCGAATGCTCGAGATGGTGATGTATTGATTGATAAAGTCTCAACGACACTTGAAACCAGTTGCATCTTCTCGTCGTGTTTGCCGAACAGTCTGACATTTGGAAGATGCCGTCCGAGTACTTCAGCGATTAGCAGGCCCAGTTTGCCGTCGCCGATGATCGCTACCCGTTCCTCACTGACGAACCTTAGTTGCTCCTTGATCCTGCAGGCGGCTGCAAGGGGTTCGATGAAAACTGCGGCTACGTCATCCAGAGATTCAGGAATTAGATGCAGATTCTCTATCGGAATCGTCACATATTCCGCAAAGGCACCGTCCTTGTTTAGGATGCCCATTACCGTGCGATGTGGACAGTGGTTTCGCATTTGTGCCCGGCAGGTCTGGCAGCGTCCACAAGAAAAGTTGATTTCTCCCGCCACCCTTTTCCCGATGAGGCTGCGATCCTCAGAATGTTCAACATGGCCGACGAACTCATGTCCCAACACGCCTCTGAAACCCATGTAGCCCTTGGTGATTTCGATATCAGTGTTACAGATACCTGCTCTCGACACTTGAATGAGCGCTTCGCCGGATTCCGGGACCGGTACAGGATGATTGGTTCGCAGGTGGACCGATCCATCGAAATAAAGGGCGAACATTTGAGTCTGTTTTGAGATTTCGAATTCAAACGGCCGTTGGAGTCCTCCCGCTATCCGGCGGATCAGATTCAGACGCCTTCTTTGCGGGGGTAGTCAACGATACTTGCTGGATGTGGATATTCCAAAGTGTTAGAAGCCACTACCACAATCAAGACAGTCAGTTTACGAATCGAAGATTCCTTCGCGAATCTCAGCAATCTCCTCCCAATACACCCACGTGCACCACCATTCTATAATTTCTCAGAAGTTCCTTACTCATTACAAATAATTGGGTTGACATACAGAATTGAGGCATATTAAATACTCGACTTCGTGAAAAATTTCTCAAAGTCTTGTGCCAGATTTTATTTTGGCATCTAATTGATTGCACTTAAAAGGCTTATAACCTTTCCATGGCAGTAGATACTTCCTCCTTTCCAGAGCAAGTCAAAGCGGCAATAGATAAGGGCTCTTATGCTGCGGATGACCTGATCATCACTTCGAAGATCAGCGGTCAGAAGATGTCGTGGCTCGAATACCACAAGGAGCTCAAGAGTGGAGCAGCCAAACCGGCAAGCCCTGCACCCGCGGGTGCAAGCACCGCAGCAGCGCCGGCGAAGGCAGCAGCGGCGGCTCCGGCTGCAGCCCAGGTCCCTGCGGGCTCGCAGGCAAGTATTCCGTTCCCACAGCAGGTTCAAGACGCGATTAAGCGTGGGGTCTACACAGAAAAGGACCTGATAATTACCTCCAAAATTTCAGGTCAGAAGATGAGCTGGTTGCAATATCGCTCAGAGATCAAAGGGCGCGGCGCCCCTGATGCGGCACCGGCAGGCGCGCCTGCTGCGACTCAGCCTGCTGTTGCGGCCGCCACTTCGGCGGCCACTGCCGCTCCCGAGACTTCCGGTCGGCCGGGTTATTATCCATTCGTAGAAGTTGAACAGAAGAGGGTGACCGCCGCGACGGTTTCATTGCAAAAGGTGACGCGTCCTTCGGGCATCCCTGATGTCGACCGCCGTGGATTTTTCGGTTGGGCGTTAATGGGCTGGACGGCCTTCGCTGCTGCTATGGGCATGATGCAAGTGGCGTTGGTTCGGTTCATGTTCCCCAACGTGCTTTTCGAGCCGCCAAGCTCCTTCAAGATTGGTTTCCCTGACCAATTCGAAGTTGGCCTTGTAGAGACAAAATTTAAATCGATGTACGGTGTCTGGATTATTCGCAACGAAGAGGGCATTTACGCGCTTTCCACTGTTTGCACGCACCTCGGCTGTACGCCGAACTGGCTCGACAGCGACCAGAAATTCAAGTGTCCATGCCACGGTAGCGGTTTCAGGAAAACGGGCATCAACTTCGAGGGGCCTGCGCCACGCCCGCTGGAGCGATTCCGAATCGTGCTGTCGGAAGACGGCCAGATTCTCATTGATAAAAGCAAGAAATATCAGTTCGAAAAGGGACAGTGGGACGACCCTGAATCCCTCCTGAGTGTCTAAACTACAAAACCAGAAACCATCTCTGCGAGGAAATTGCCTTGACGGCGATCAAACGCATCACAAGAAAAATTGTTGAATCGCAGCTCTGGCGCTCTGTCTTTCGCCACGGCTTCCCGAATACCCGGCGTAATCAGTCGCTTGCGGTTCTGAGCAACGTATTTCTGCATCTGCATCCGGTCAGTGTGCGCAAGTCAGGCGTCCGTCTCAGTTACACTTGGTGCATGGGAGGGATTTCCTTCTTCCTGTTCCTGGTGCTGACCATTACCGGCGTGATGCTGATGTTTTACTATCGGCCGACCGCCGAATTCGCCTACAATGACATTGTCCAGCTCCGCGAAGACGTGGCGATTGGTATCATGCGTGAACTCCATCGCTGGGGAGCACACGCAATGGTCATTTCGGTTTGGCTTCATATGTACAGAGTCTTCCTGACGGGCAGCTATAAACCTCCGAGGGAGTTCAACTGGGGTGTGGGAGTTATGCTCTTGAAACTGACGCTCCTGCTGAGTTTTACAGGCTACCTCCTCCCGTGGGATCAGTTGGCTATTTGGGCTATCACAGTGGGGACGAATATGGCTCGTGCCACGCCCGGCGTTGGGCACGAAGGGCCATTCTCAAGCATGGTGAAAATTGGAGACCTTCCTCTATTGCACGCAGGAGATGACGTAAGGTTTGCGCTGTTAGGAGGGCGCTTTGTGGCTGCCCCTGCCTTGTTGAGATTTTATGTGCTGCATTGTGTGGCCTTCCCGCTCCTGGCTGCGGCGCTGATCGCCGTTCATTTCTGGCGAGTGAGGAAGGACGGAGGAATCTCCGGCCCGCTGTAATTCTCAATTGTGCTTATCTTTAGTCTCAGTTTCTCTTCATAAAGAGGAACGAGATCACGAAGTGAGACCGGCTAACAAGTAGGTGTAAGATGGAGCCTTTGCAACTTTTAATGATTTCTGAACTCAAGCTGCTTTAACGAGACTAGACAACAGTGGATATTTTCAAGATCGTCCCTGAGTGGGCATGGCAGCCCAAAGTCTTCTTTATACCGATTTCGGTCGCGTTTTTTATCGTTCTCTACAACGATAAGCTGATCCGACTCCTGGTGAATCCAATCGTCGCCTGGGCAGCCGCATTGGCGACCACTGCGGTTTTTGTGCTGGGCACCGCCAATCCAACATTCAAGGAGATCATTACCAAGGGTGACAACATCCCGATCATCATCATGGTTTATACCTTCGGCTTCTTCACGTGGCTGGCGTTGAGAAGGGGAACGATTAACGATGACCGTGCTGACCGGGGCCTGCCTCCCCTCGAAGAAGCGGAAGGCCACCAGAAAGTCATGGTATGGCCGGATCTCGTTTATACCGAATTCATCTGCCTGATTCTGATTACCGTCGGTCTGCTGGTCTGGTCGCTGGTGCTGAAAGCACCACTTGAGCAGCCCGCCACTACGGTCGAAACGCCCAACCCTTCAAAGGCCCCGTGGTATTTCCTCGGATTGCAGGAACTTCTGGTCTACTTCGACCCCTGGATCGCAGGAGTTCTCCTGCCGGGCGCGGTGCTTGGTGGACTGATCGTCATTCCCTACATCGACACCAATCCTAAGGGGTCTGGTTATTACACCCTCCGAGACCGTCGATTTGCCATATCGATGTTTCTTTACGGCTTCCTCATCATGTGGGTGCTGCTTATCTTCGTGGGCACTTTTCTGCGCGGCCCGAATTGGAATATCTTCCCTCTCGGTCAAGAGTGGACAGTGCACAAGATCGAGGTGCTCAACAACGTCAACTTTTCGGAATATTTCTGGGTGCTCGGGCTTAACCAGCCGCTACCATCCCACTGGTTCATGCGTGAACTGCCCGGATTCCTTTTCTGCGCAGGTTTCTTCATCATCGGTCCAGGGATTGTGATGTTCCAGCCACTTGGAAAAGCGCTGGAGCCAATCCCACTTATTGGGAAAACCTTTGCCAGCTTCTTCTATTTCTGGAGGAAGATGTGGGTTGAACTCGGTTTTGTGCGATACAGCATTCTGGTGAATCTTTTCCTCATGATGGCGTTTACCGTGCTCAAAATGATCACCCGCTGGGCTTTCAACCTGAAGTATTTCGTCTCTATACCGGAATTCTTCTTCAACATTTGATACCAAGAACCCACGGCAAACGTGTGTCTGGGGTTCTTACGAATTACAACCAGATTTGTTAAGGCCCCCCATGATCTGGTGTCGTGGGTGAACGGGTTAATCTCGTCGGGCGCTAATTCAGACTCATCGCTAACCAAAGCAGAAAATGCCTGCAAAAGAACATGATCATGCTTATTCAATGAACACATTGAATAAGATTTTTTTCATCAGCAGTTCGCTCCTCTCCCTTTGTTTCTTCCTGATGTTTGTTCAGGATTACGAACGTCCATGGAAGAAATATCAGCGAACCTTCGTCAAGATGGAAAAGGAAAAAGCCCTGGGGCCGCTGCTTAAGGGGCCGCCAGACGAGGCACTTAAGAAACTGCAGCAGCTCAAGAAAGCGATCGAGGCGGCCTCCACGGCGGTCGATTCAAAGAAGGGCGAGATCGCCACAATCGAGGCGGAACTCTCAGAGAAGGCCCGTGAACTCTACCAGAAAAATAATCTTGACCTGCAGTTCATCAAGGTGAAGTACGATGTGGCCCGGTACCAGTTTGAAGATCTGGTGCATAATGGCGTTGCGTATGGTGAGAATGGCGATCTGCTCCCTGCTGCCGTCAAGGCCAAGGAACGACTCGACCACTTCGGTAGCGAGGTTGCGAAGAAAACCCCAGTTGTTCTCGAACTGGAAGAAAGAACAGCACAAGGCCGAATGAAGCTTCGAAAAATTCGTTCTGGACTTGTGGAAGCAAATAGGGAGTTTATAGCTGCGAAGGCAGATCAGACAAAGCTCATCCGAAAACTCGCCAGTATCGGCGTGGCAGTCAGCCAGGTCTCCGACGTCAAGGGTAACCTGACGTTTAAATATAAAGAGGGTCTCGGCATTGAAACCGTGCAGTATCTTTTTGAGAACGCCCCGCTGGTCGATTTCATCGGCCCGACCATCAAGGTAGAGCAGGAAGTCGTCGACAAACTCACGGATGATTATTTCTTTGCACAAGTGGGCAAGGTTGACCGCTGTACCACATGCCATCTGGGCATTTCCAAATCGGGCTTCGAGGCGGCGGAGCAACCCTATCGCACCCACCCGCATCTCGACGACAACCTCTACCTGTCGAGCCTCTCGCCGCACCCGCAAAAGGAATTTGGCTGCTCTGTCTGTCATGAAGGCATGGCCTGGGCTACAGATTTCAATCGCGTGATGCACGTGCCCAACAGCACCAGCCAGAAGAATGAGTGGAATGAGAAATTCGGGTGGGAGAAGTCATTCAAGAAGGGACAGCACTATTGGGATCATCCAATGATTCCGCTCGAGTACACAGAATCCTCCTGCCTGCAGTGCCACAGCGATCCGACCGCTATTCCGGAGGCCGAAAAACTCCACGAAGGCTACACGACTTTTAAGGAATACGGCTGCTTCGGCTGCCACAAGGCGCCGGGATTCGAAAACGTCCGCAAAGTCGGCCCGAGCTTGAAGAACGTCAGCCACAAGCTGGATGAAGAATGGATGAAGAAATGGATTCTTGATCCCTGGAAATCCGAATCTCACCACCGCATGCCGCAGGTATTCAACCTCACAAACTCCGCGGCTGATATGAAGGATCATGACGACAATAACATTGCCGCCGAAAACTACACCGAGATTCAGGCTATCACCGCCTACCTGAGGCATGACTCGTCAAAGGATGAGTCATTTACCATTAAGCCAGAGACACAGGCTGGAGATGCTGAGAACGGCAAAAACCTCCTCATAACCGTTGGCTGCCTGGCTTGCCATGAAAACAAGGAGGCCGAAACCTTCTTGAACGCCAGCCTGGAAGATCCCGATGAAGAAGTGGCTGGTAAAGAAGTTCGTGCTCGCCTCCAAAAGACGCTGCCGGGCCTCTATCAGAAATCAGAGTTCGGCCCGAGTTTGTCAGGCATCCGAACCAAACTCCGACAAGATGATTCGGAAGCGCGAGGCTGGCTCGTTGATTGGATCAGCAGTCCGCAGCACTACTTCCCAAATACCAAGATGCCGAACCTGCGTTTATCAAAGGAGCAGGCACTTGATATCGCAGAATTTCTGATGACGCAGAAGGATGAAGCTTTTGCAGCTCTGCCTGTCCCCGCCGCAGATGGGGCAGCGCTCAAGAAACTGCTCGTCGACCGGTTGTCCGAAAAAATGCTCAGGAAGGATGCAGTAGAAAACTACGAGCGGATGGCTCAAAACGAACGTGAGGTCATGCTCGGCGAAATTCTCGTCAGACATTATGGCTGCTATGGTTGCCACGAGGTGCGTGGACTCGAAACCACCAATGGCATCGGAGCGGAACTCACCACGTGGGGCACGAAGAAGCCAGACAAGCTTGATTTCGGGCTGCTGCCGCTTGAACATAATCGTTACGCCTGGCTCGAACAGAAACTGCATGACCCGCGCGGGTTTGACATGACCGTTATGGGCGGACACGGCCAAAGCGATGATCACGGTGAAGGCGGATTCGCCCACCTTGAATACAAAGGACTCCGCAGAGTTATTCGCAAAGATCGACTGCGAATGCCGAAATTCCCATTCCATAACGACATTGAGAAGGTCAAATCGGTCGTTACCTTTGTTACTGGCCTGAGAGGGAAATCGATTCATGCAGATTACCAGGACAAACTGGAAGGAGACCGCGGCGCTATCGTCCGGGGTGAGCAGGTCCTTCAGAAATATAACTGCGAAGGCTGCCACCAAATCGAGCTCCCCAGTGTTGCCTGGAAGTTTGAAGACGGCAGCGTCGACGATCTTCACGGCCGTTTCCTCATGCGGCGTTACGATGAAGAGATCAAAGAGATTAACGAAAAAGATCCAGCGATGTATGTGTTTCAATCCTGGTCAAAGAAGGACGGCCTCATGGGCCGCAGCATGCCCCTGGTGAGTGCTGGAAAATCTGAAGATTATCCCATTATCAGCAGGTTTAATCCTGGACGTGGTGGCATGATTCTTCCGTACCTCAACGCTGCACTCGTTAAGAATCCACAAATCGGCACCGCCGATAATGCGCTCAACTACGGCCCGCCTCCGCTCCACGAAGAAGGACGTAAAGTTCAAAACAAGTGGCTCTTCAGCTTCTTGAAGAAACCATACAAGATCAGACCCGCCCTCGATGTCGTTATGCCGACATTCCCGCTCAGCGACGACGAAGCTACCAGGCTCGTCGCCTACTTTGCAGCGAAGGCCCGCCAAATCATCATCAAGGACACCACCACCACCCTCATCGCACTGCGGGGGGCGGAATGGATTACTGATGACCTCCTGAAGATAAGACTCAGCAAAGTCGGTGGAGCCAATCCCATTGAGGAGAGCGCCCTTCAGGATATTACAAGAGATATTCTGGTGGCCGGGGAAGGCAGGCTTAGCCGCGAAGATCGGTGGCAACTCGAAGAATTCATCGAGTTCCGCTATCCGTTTGAACGCATCAGGGAACTCGAGCCAGACTATCTCGCATCCAAACCCGATAACCATTTGGCCTCAGCCGCCAATCTCATGTCCGGCGACCTGATGGATGATGCGGGCAAACCGGTCTTCGGCCCAGATGGCGAGCCAAGAAAAGGCCTGGATTGTAACAAGTGCCACTTCATCGGTGACGTCGTTCCAGCCGGCGACATCCTCGCCCGTGCTCCGCAACTCGTCGATGTCCGTGAACGCATTCAGCCCCGCTACCTTCTGCGCTGGCTCATTAATCCGCCGAACGTAGTCCCGGGCACCAAAATGCCGCCACTCTTTGAGGCTGATAAATACCAGCACATCCTCAAAGGTTCCCAGGAAGAGCACGTCGAGACTGTCAAGGATGTCCTTTTCAACAATGAGCCCCTTCGCAAGTGGAAGGCCCCATTGCCCGCGCTGCCGAAGGCCGCGGCATCGACAGGTAAGGAACAACCGAGTTCGTAATGAAGATCAATGCATGAAGTCCAAGAGCCGCAGACAGCAATGTCTGCGGCTTTTTTTGTGGCCAAGGTGCATGGGTTATCAGCTCTGGAGGAGATGCGTCGTCCTGCCTGATTATCCTTTTGCTCTGGCACCTGAGAAAGTGGAAACGGTAGCAGCCTTGGCCTCTTCAACCGCCTTGATGGCATCGAGATGGCGTTCTCTATATCGCCCCTGGGTGAGCCTCCACACGGACTGCATAAAACCCAGCAACAGACTCGTATCCAACCTCGGCGTGCAATAGCGAACGGTCTTCTCAAGGTTGTCATGGACGCTGTGATTGCTGCCTGTGGGCACTTGATCGTAACCGGCTTCATTCAGATCCAGGTAAGTTTTCACACGATCCAGCCGGCGATCAAAACGCTCTCCGTAATACCAGTTACTTTGAAGCACATCCTTCGGCATATTCTCCATAAATTTATCGGGGTAGTGCCAGTAATAGTCTGACCAGACCCATGGGCGTGAACCGCCTTTGCGCACCTCATCGAGGTAAAAGTACAGGTCGTGCCACCAGAGCCCGTGCTGGCGGATTACCACATACTGATAGAAACGCTGGTGCTGAGCTGTTTCCTCATCCATTCCAAGATGGAAAAATCTTGGGCCATCAAAAATCTCAATGACTTCGGATATCAGATCTCGGCAGACCTGGTAGTAAGGCTCGGTCGACAGGCAACGTGAATAAGGGCCGAGCCAAGTGTCATGCGCCGCAGAGAAGTTGAGCTTCGGAATCGGTTCCAGGCCAAGCCGGCGGAGGCGTTTTAATTCGACCTTCAGCCGCTTGACCGTCCATGCACGTTTCACAGCGATTTCGGGGTGGCTGTTGTACTGGATGCCATCAGCGAGATCGATCACCACCATGTTGAGTCCGGCGGCGGACATCTTTTCGGTCAATTCGTTCCAGAGCGTTGTCTCGCAGCGCAAGCTGGGGTGATAACTTGCGTGGTCATATTTCCATTCAGGTGCAACCCGATCCGCCCACAGGTTCGCGCCCTGATGGATCAAGTAGGCCCAGATGATTTCCGATTCAGTAACATTGTTTTGTCTTTTCTCTATTTTTTTCATTTTTTGTTAAAGATTCCTACATCGACACTCGTTAATAGAAATCGTTCCCATCAAGAACAAGTTAGCTTGTTTTAGATTTGAACAGATTTTTTCACAATCCAGCTCTCTGAAAGACCCCTGCTTGTCAGAGTGAACGGACCAATGAGGCGTCGGGTTAGACGTTAGGGGCTAGTGAGGCACTGTTTCCCAAAAGGAGATGAGTGCTTCATTAGTTTTAAATGCAATTTTTCAGTGGGCCAAACTGGAGATGCCGCAAATCGGGTGGGACTTGCGGTTTGGGCGACCATCATACGGTTTTGGTTTATTGAAAGTAGTCGGACGGCCGAGCAAATGCGGTCCTGATCGAGGTAAGAGGTCCTGGCGGCACCGAAGGCGATGTTTGGATTCCGGCTAAACAGTTACTTCAGGCCTGAATGATCTGTTGAGACTTGGCGATCATGCTTGAAGTCATCATATCTGAATCACCGGCTTCCGTGGCGGCCCTGATAGGCTCGGTGTTGTGATTGGCGTATGAACCCGGAAATCGTCCCCATTTGCGGCATGGAAACGCCCGTCTGTATAATCCGCACCTTCAACTTTCTCATTCCTGATACAACCATGAGCAACCAGATTATCCTCACCGGCTTCGCGGACGAAGGCCCGGTAAGCAAACAGGCAGCAGAACAATTATCCATGCTGGCAGGGCTTGGTCTTTCCTATTACTCGATTCGGTTCGTTGACATGGGCAGTGGCGTCAAGAATGTTATGAAACTCGATGACGACGAGGTGAGCAGACTCAAGGCGCTTCACAATAATTTTGGCATCAAGGTTTCGTCCGTGGGTTCGCCGATAGGTAAGGTCAAACTCCTCGATATTGATGACGGCACGAGGAACGCCTACATCCCCTTCGAGCAGTATCTGGCCGAAGACGTCCAGCGGGCCATTGATCTCACTCACGCATTCGAATCCAAGCTTATCCGTGGGTTTTCCTTCTATCCCCCCAAGGGCAGCGATCCCAAAGTACATTTCAGCAAAGCCGTCGATCAGATCGGCAAGATTGCGGAGAAATGTGGGTCGGAGAATGTCATCTTCGGACTCGAAGTGGAAGCCAATCTTATCGGGCATGACGGCGCCTCCATGGCTGCCATCTATGAACAGGTCAACCATCCCAACATGTTTCTCATCTATGACGGGGCCAATATCCTGGTTCAGCACGGAAGTCGTGAGAACACGGTGGCAGATTACTTTGCAATGAAGCCTGGACTCGGCTGGTTACATATCAAGGACTACAAAGTCGACGACTCCCTTCAGTGGAAGGGCCATGTGGACGAGGACATGCTGAAGAATTTCTTGCCCGCCGATATTGGTGACTGTGGACACGAAGAGATTCTGCGCGATCTCAGAGATTTCATTCCCGAGCTTGAGCAACGCCTCGAACCGCACGGTATCCCGGGGGTCTTCCTCGATCTCGAGCCGCATCTCAAGGGTGGCGGACAATTCGGTGGGTTCAGCGGTCCTGACGGATTTGGCGTGGCACTACGTGGCCTGTGCAACGTCCTCGACTACGTTGGGATTGATTATCACCTGCGCGATTATTCTGATATTAAAAAACTGAAATCGTAGCAAGGCGCTCGGTCGCCCTGAAATATCGTTCACGAATAGCCCAGATGATTGACCCCAAAAAAGACGACATCCGGCAGATACTTGATCTGGCCGAACGGCTGGGTGTGTCTATATCTGCAAGTGAGCGATACAAGGCGTTAGACGCAATTTCTCAAGAGATTGAAGACGATGATGACACCAGCCAGCTCGTCAAGGATTATTCCCGTTTGAAACTGCGGGCAATAAAGGGCGGCCACGGTGATGAACAGGAAAAACGCCTGCAGGAAGTCCTGGAGCGGCGCATTCGGGAAAATCCCAAAATAGCGCGGCTGCTCAAGACCCAGGCCGACTTTGCCGAATTGATGAGCAAAGTGCGTTCAAGTCTGACGGACGCCCTCGGTTCGCACGTCGAGACCGGGATCTGATTCGTGAGTTCAACCAGAAGCCATCCGCCATCGAAACCAAGCAACTCTCCAACAGGGCGCGGCTGTCCCGGACGACTCGTGTTTTCCCTTGTCCTGATGGTGGTCAGCTTCATCTCAGCAGAGCCCGATCGCTTTGAGCTTTCTCTGCGGCAGGCAGTATGGCTTTCCCTTCGCAACAACCTCGACATCCGTATAGCCAGCTTTGCTCCCGATATCGCCGATGACTCGGTACTCCAAGAGGTTTCGACTTTCGATTCTGTGATGACCTCTACAGTCGCCGGCGGCAAGGCAAATCAACAGACCGGCACTCAACTCGCAGGAGCCGAGGTCATCTCCTCCGATCGATTTGATGCCGCCGTTGGTGTCAGGAAGAGGTATGAAGCAGGAACGATAGTGAGCACCGACCTGACCACTCGGCGCGAAGGTACGAATTCATTTTTCTCTTCATTCGACAGTTCAAACGCCGCCAACGCGGCAGTCACCGTTGTCCAGCCACTTCTGAAGGGAAGGGGAGCAGAGGTCAATCTGGCTTCGATTCAGGTAGCCAGAAACGTGCGGCAGCAAAGCGTGTATGAATTCAGGCGAACTGTGGAAATTGTTGTCGGACGGACGGAGCAAGCTTATTGGAATCTGGTATTTGCCCAGGCAAGTCTTCGAGTCCAGGAAGACCTGCTCGACCAGGCCAAGAGCCTTCTGGCACACGTGAATGATCTGAAGGATGGCGACATTCTAACGGCAACAGATGTCATCCAGGCCAGGGCCGGCGTTGCCTCACGTGAGGAGAACATCATCGTCGGCGAACACGCCATGAGAAACGCTGAGGATGTGCTCAAAGAGATCACGTCCATGCTCTCAGACGACTCGCAACGGGACCGCACTCTCAGAACAACAACCGTATCCAGGATTAATTTGCTGGAGGTGCGTGAAGAAAGCGCTCTGCAGAATGCTTTTAAGAACCGTTCAGAATATCATGCTGCCCGGATCGATCTTCAGACCAGGAATCTCGCCCTTGTCGTGGCTCGAAACGCCCGTTACCCAAAGCTGGACCTTCAAGCCACCTTTGCTTTGAACGGCCTGACCGGGAGCTACGGCAACACCTTTGATTCGCTGGTCTCTACAGATTTCTATGAATGGAATGTCGGCCTCACACTCGAATTGCCCAGAGGATTTCGCTCCGCTCACAGCACCTACCGTCGCAGACAGAATGAGAAGGCCCAGACACTTCTGCGACTGAAGCAACTCGAACAGCAGATCCTGCGAGAAGTTCGCCTCTCCGCTCGTGAGGTGATGACCGCTCAAAAGCGCATTCAGACCACCGAGGCAACCCGAGCCCTGCAAAAGGAAAAGCTGTCCGGTGAAGAAGATCGCCTGAAAGACGGCCAGTCCACTCCGCAGGAAGTTCTCGACTTTCAGGCAGACTTGGCGGTCGCTGAACTTAACCACGAACGTTCCAAGCTTGATTATCAAAAAGCTATCGTAGACCTGGAAGTAGCACAGGGAACACTGCTCGAAACCAGAATGATCGAGATCGTCGACAATCAGATCCTTGAAAGCGAATAACATCGGACGGTCCTCCGCCTGAATGGTCTGAGGAACTTTCAGCGTACCATTCATCCAATGACTTGATCCAGATATACGTGGCAGTTAGAAGCCATCCAGCGCGTTACTCTTCTTACCCATTACTAATTACGCATTATCCCAATGTCCATCACCACATTCATCAGTTCCTTTGTCGCCGGCGACGAAGGCTCCATACACGTATGCAAGCTCGATACTGATTCCGGTAGCCTGGAATTAATCAACGAACACAAAGACGTTGAAAACCCGTTCTTCATCGCACTTGGGCCGGGGAATAAAAGATTGTATTCCATTCATGTGCCGGGAGGCTTCGGAGACGCCGGACAGATTGCTGGATTCAACACTGATCTGGAGACAGGTAAACTGACCCGCATCAACGCCCAGTCGGTACATGGCGGAGCCGCCTGTTACGTGGATGTTGACGCGACGGGAAAGGTGGTCGTCGCCGCCAATTATGGCAGTGGGGACATCACTTCATTTCCTGTAAATGAGGACGGTTCGCTGGAAGAGTCGGCCAGCCACTTTCAGCACGAAGGGTCGAGCATCGACAAGGGCCGGCAGGAAGGGCCACACGCGCACTGCATTGTGGTGAGCCCAAACAATAAGCATGTGTATTCGTCTGACCTTGGTCTCGACAAGATTATGAATTACAAGCTCGATGCCGAGACGGCCACGCTTACGCCAAACAAGCAGCCCTTCGCTCGCACACTCCCTGGCGCCGGGCCCAGGCATTTTACCTTTCATCCGTGCCGAGATTTCGCTTACGGCATCAACGAGATGCATAACTCGGTCACCGTCTTCATCTACGAGCCCGACACCGGTTCACTCCTGGAGCAACAGACCATCTCAACTCTGCCGGACGATTGGGAAGGCACCAGCCACTGTGCCGATCTGAAGCTTACTCCAGACGGACGTTTCCTGTATGGCACGAATCGAGGGCATGACAGCCTCGCCATCTATTCGGTGGGTGAAGACGGGCTGCTCACTCTTGTCGGAATTGAGCCCAGCCTCGGACGCGGCCCGCAGAATCTGGCCATCACGCCCGATGGCTCACTGCTTGTCGTCGCCAACATGCCGGGCAACAATGTGGTGACCTTCAGAATCAATCCCAAAACAGGGGAACTCACGCACACCGGCGCGACTTATCAGATAAAGAGTCCTTCGTGCATCATGCTTGCGGTTTGAGGCAACCGCGGCGGGAACACCTGTTGGCGTGAGTGGCCTGGGAACAGCCCGTTACTCGTATAGGCCTCAAAACCTGACGTTGATCCCAAAGTTCACACCGAAACCGGCCCGGTCTGGAATGTCACGTCCGGCGCTCTCTACCTGAGTCGTCTCGGTGGCGATGCGACCGTCTGCCGCGAGGTAGAAGATACCGATACGCAGGCCCAGACCGCCGGTGAAGGTGAGTCCATCACCGCTTTCCGCGAGGTTATCGAATACCCCCAACCGAATGGCCGGCTGCAGGATCCAGAGCTTCGGTGTCAACTCGACACCACCGCCCAGGATACGTTCGCTGTGGTTGGGGAACAGGCTGTTCGAGTTAACCGTGAGATCCAGGTCCGCACCAATCTTCAGCCAGTTCCAGCCGAGTGGACGAAACATGAGGCCCGCACGAGCCTGAGGATTCAATTCGAATTTGGGCAATGTCACCAGAGGCGAGGTACCGAAGTCAAACTCAGCAGGAATCAGGTTGCGGCCAGTGATGCCGAATTCCAGAGAATCGAAGGGGGCCCATGCGATGCCTGCGTCTACGCTGAACTTGTTCTCGGATTTTTCTGCACCATCGAGGATGTCCTGGATTTCGTCAACGATGTCCTTACCGCTATTGATTCCGTCCGTGTCGTCGCTGACCCTGAACGTTTTGAAAAAAGTTCGTCCTACGACAACTTTTGGGGCAATCCCGATACGAATCTTGTTGTCGAACAGCGGCAGGCCATAGCCAAGAGAGATCTCCTGGAGAGCGATTCCACGAACGAGGATGAAGGAATCGTTTTCGTTGAGAGTGTTGGCGTTTTCCACTCCAGAAGCAGCGATGACCTGCAGCACAACGCCCTGAACAGCCGGGTCGCTGATATTCGCACCGAGGGCCTGCTCTGCCTGAAAGGCCAGTTCATTCGCCTCGTTGAGGTTCAGACCTATTGCCTGCAGCGCAGGGACGAGCGTATTGATAGAAAAAGCGTCCACCGGAACATCGTTTGCCCCAAGGCCGTTCGCAACCGCTCTGAGGTCTGCTTCCGCATCATTTGCGAGAGAAGAGTCGGTCAAGTTGAGGGTCGCGCTGGCAGACAGATAACTGAGCATCCGATAGGAAATTGCAAAATTTCCGAGTTTCACTACGGAGGCGCCGCCGATATCTCCGATCAGGCCTTGGCCGGTAGCGCCCAAGCTACCGATAGTCTCTACGGTTTCAAAAACTCGCTGCACCTGGGTGGCATTCGCTGTTCCTGCATCAAACGCCGCCTGAAGCGTGTCAATCTCGTTGTCAAAAATATTCAGCAACTTGTCGAAATTCTTGATGACCTCTCCTCTCACTTCTGCATCAGCAAAAAAGGTGTTGTCCAAGGATGTCGTACTGAATCGAATATTGAAAAGATTCTCGGAGTCCCTGCCGAGATTGGCCGGGTTCCAATAGAGCGCCGATCCGCCGGAAGCCACGGCAACCCCCGCCGACCCCATGGCCCGCTCACGCGTGCCGACACCCAGCCACGGTTGCGCGTAGAGTTGATTCAAAGTGGAAGCAGTCACGATAAGGGCAAACAGTCCGGTTATTCTCGATCTCGTTTCGACCTCTCTTCATGAATGAAAAAAAATGGTTCTCCGCCAGCCGACAGCGGGTAGCGCTATGATGGACCCCTCGACGGTTTGAGGCGAACCTTTTCCAGTGATGAGCCCGCCCGGCGGAGGCGAATCATACTCTCGGCAATATCACCGTGTTGGTCCAGAAGTCCACGAGTTTGATGAGTACCTCTCGGAACTGAACAAAGTCAGGTGGCTTTGTCAGGTACGCATTTGCCTCGAGTTTGTTGCAATCGGCGATATCGGTGGGGGCCTCGAAACTGCTCCAGATGGAGACTGGGATAGTATCAAATTGAGGATTCGTCTAAAGTTATTTCTGGACATCCATGCCGTTCATGCCAGGCAAATTCAAATCCAGCAAGATGATATCCGGCAGATGGCTCATTGAAGCATTTGTACTGGCTGCCATCAGGCTCAAGGCACTTTCACCATTCGCGGTGACAGTTACTTTGACCTCGGAATCTGCATCTCGAATGGATTCCCGGGTGAGGCGTGCGTCACCGGGGTTATCTTCGGCGAGAAGAGTTCTGAACGGTAAAGATCTCCTTTTCATGCGTCGCGTCTTGGCAGTTTGACGAAGGTGAGCCAGAAGCCGTCCAGAGATTTCATGAGGTTCATAAAGTTTAGAAACTCGACGGGCTTGGTGATGTAGGCGTTGGCTTTCAGCTTGTAGCTTCTTAGCACGTCTTCTTTGGCCTCCGATGAGGTCAGGATGATCACCGGGATGTGCTCCAGTTCGGGATCGCCTTTGATCTGTTGCAGGACTTCCTGACCGTTAATCCCTGGCAGGTTCAAATCGAGGAGCACCAGGTCCAGTGTGGGGACATTTGCATGCTCTCCCTCCTTTCTCAGCATGGCCAGGCCGGTTTCGCCGTCTTCGGCGACGTGAAAGTTGTTTAAAGCTTTCACGCGCTTGAGGCCCTCCCTGGCGAGTCGCACGTCACCCGGGTTGTCTTCAATCATGAGGATTTCTATGTGTGAAGCTTCAGGTTGCAGCATGAGGGTTCTCCTGGGGGAGGGGAAGAGGCCAGGGTCAGAGGCCTGCGGTCTGTAGTGCTGTGGGCTGTAAAGAATGTACGACGGCCATTTCAAAGATCTCCATTCGGAGGCAGTTTGACGAATGCGAGCCAGTAATCGTCGAGCTTCTTCATCATGTCCATAAATTTCTGGAACTCGACGGGCTTGATGATGTAAGAATTCGCCTTCAGCTTATAGGACTTCAGGATATCCTCCTCAGCTTCCGATGAGGTCAGGACGACCACAGGAATGTGCTCCAGGGCCGGATCGGATTTGATTTCTGCCAGGACTTCGCGGCCCCCCATTCCAGGCAGATTCAGGTCGAGAAGAATCAGGTCGGGAGAAGCTGAACCGGCATGCTCCCCCTCCTTTCGAAGCATGGCCAGGCCGGTTTCGCCGTCCTCGGCCACTCGCAGATTGTTTACGACTTTACCGCGCTTCAGCCCTTCCTGGGCGAGCCGCACATCGCCAGGGTTGTCTTCGATCATCAGGATTTCGATGGGTCTGCATAGCTGTTGCTTAGACATTGACTCCTCCCTTTGCTGGCAAGTTAAAATAAAATGTAGAGCCTTCTCCGGGCGACGTTTCTACCCAGATTTTTCCGCCGTGTCGCTCGACGATGCGTTTGCAGATCGCGAGGCCGATCCCGGTTCCGGTAAACTGGTTCTTCCGGTGAAGACGCTGAAAGATGACGAATATCTTTTCTGAAAACTTGGGATCTATTCCGATTCCGTTGTCTCTCACTGAGAACAGCCATTGGCCTCCGTTTTCCTCGGCTGCAATCTCCACTATCGGGTCCTCTTCACCGCGATACTTGACCGCGTTACCGACCAGATTCTGGAACAACTGGGTCAACTGGGTGGCGTCTCCATTGACTGAAGGGAGTTTCTGGCAAGTAATCTTGGCGCCGCTTTCGGTGATAGCCCTCTCCAGGTTGGCGAGAGCGTTATCCATCGTGGTATTGCAATCGACTTCATTAAATTCAATTTCCTCACGGGTTACGCGCGAATAGGCGAGCAAATCTCCAATGAGGGTTTGCATACGCTTCGCGCCGTCGACAGCAAATCCGATGAACTCGTTGGCATCCTCGTCTAATTTGTCTTTATAGACATCAGCAAGGAGCTGGGTGTAGCTGGCCACCATCCGGAGAGGCTCCTGCAGATCGTGGGACGCGACATAAGCAAATTGCTCCAGCTCGGCGTTCGATCTGCCCAGCTCCTCGTTGGCGCGGGCGAGGAGTGTTTCACTTGCTTTCGTCGCTGCTTCGGACTTTTCCGCCGCTTTCCTGGCTGCTTCCGCATCCTGCATCATATTCAGGGCGGCTTTCTTGGATTTCACCAGTTCGGTGGTTCGTTCCTTGACTCGCAGCTCCAGTTCCTCATTGAGCGTACGGACTTCTTCCTCTGCGGCGCTGTGCTGGTGAATCATGGCCCGGAGATCAACCGCCATCTCGTTGAACGAGTGGGCCAGTTCCCCAACCTCATCGTGAGTCTTGATATTCACCTGATGGTTCAAATCACCGGCAGCAAAGATTTTCGTCCCCCGGCGGAGTTGCTCGATGGGTACAATGACGCTTCGGCCGACCCAGTAGGCAGTCAAGCCCATGAACCCCAAAAATACGAAGAGAATGAATCCGATGAACCAACTTGTCCTTTGATGAACTCCAGTCAGAGCATCCTTGCTGGAGACACGCAGCTCCTTTGTCGCGGAAACTAATTCCTGCGAGGCACTCAGCATTTGTCCCTCGAGTCTCATCCTCCAATCTCCTGAAAGCGCGGTTCCTTGACTTCTGTCGTAGCTGTCTACAAGTTGAGAGAACAGGCCCTGGATGCTCTTAAGATTGTTGCGAATTCTTGACAGCGTTTCCCTATCCGCCTGAGTTTCGAGATAGCTTGTCTCTGCGAGATCTGCAAGTGAACGATGCTTTGCACGCCACTGCAGTATGACCCGCTCTTTTTGAATCCCTACATATTCATGTGTGAGAAGGTTCAGATCGAAGACTCCCTCGATCATCTCTTCAGCCAGGGCATCTGTGGCCAATGCCCGATTGATACTTCGATATGCGAATACCAGGATCAGGCCGACGATTATGGCAGAGATAACCGAGAGAGCAGTATTGAAGTTCAGACGGGTTCTGATTCTCATAAGAACTCGGGCGGTGCACTGGACCCACCGCTGATGCGGTCCGGATGAACTATTCAGTGAATAATTGACACGGCCTTGGATTTAACTGCCTTCAAAGCATCCAGGTGAATGAAATTCAAATAGTTGGGAGCTTCCTTACTTTCCACCAATTCATTCGCAATGGCCCATTGAGCCTCGTCTTCCAACTCCACAAGCAGTGCCTGGCCAAGGGCAACTCTCAAGTCGAGCTCGGGCCAATCCGAGGCCAGGACCGCTTCTTCGAGTTCGAGTCTTCGGGAAATGATACTGATGGCTTGACCCTTCTGTCTGCTCGCAAATGATTCAGCCCTAATCAGGGCGCGAAGTGCCTTTTCAACCACTTGGGGTTTTTCCAGGATGAGGTCGTTGGTCGAAACCAGGTTATACGATTTCCGGTAAAGGCCTGGCTCGGCGAAAATAATGACGTTATCTGTACCCGCCTTTTCACTCGCCTGGCTGATATAAGGCTCTCGCATAGAGAAGGCATCAATTTCACCAGCAGCAAACATTTCCGGCAGTTTTTCTCCTTCAGTGAACGAAAGCTGCACGTCCCCGGCAGTCAGACTGTGCTTGATCATAAAGAGGTGAAGAAAGAAGTGAACAGCCGACGCCCGCTGTGTGGCGATGCGTTTACCCTTCAAATCAGCCGGCTTCTCGATACCACGATCTCTCCGGGCGATGACCTTCGGCTCGTTGTTAGATGAGCCGATAGTGGCGATGACTTTATAATCCTGACGCGTGAAGCTGTTGAAGACGATGGGAACTTCCGCGCACGCGGTCAATTCCACCTCTCCGTTCAGCATTCCCTGGAGTGCAAGTTTCCCGCTGGAATAATTGTCCGCGACAGTCACTTCCAGCCCCTCTGCCAGAAAGAAGCCCTTCTCCACTGCCAGATGCAGGAGCGCACAGAGCGGTTCTTGGACAATCCCCAGTGTGAGTCTTTCCACCAGAGCAGGAGGTTTTACATCAGACTTTCGGTTCCACAGAATTCCGACGAGGACCAGCAGCACGATAGCGAAGGCAACCGCCTGTTTCGACTTAGATCTTCTTTCGGCCATTTGGATTCCTCACACAGGCTTCGGATCAGGTCTGTAATGGGGTGTCGAAGCTAAATATGAATACCTGGTGAGCCTTCCAGGCCGGCCCACTCGATTGGCTGTCATGCACTATCTGCCGGAATTGAAAAAGAAAAGGTACTTCCCACGCCCGGTGTGGATTCGGCCCAGATGCGGCCCCCGTGCCGTTCAATAATACGTTTGCAGATCGGCAGGCCCATTCCGGTGCCCGGGAATTTATGCCTCGGATGTAGCTGCTGGAAGGGGGCAAAAATTCGTTCGAAGAACTCCGGCTTGATACCGATACCGTTGTCTTTGAATGAAAATATATGCTCGGTTTCAGCGTGCTTGTACCCCACGTGAATGACGGGTGCTTCGTCACTGCGGAATTTGATCGCGTTTTCCAACAGGTTGAAGAAGAGCATCTGCAATTGAAGCTCGTCCGCCTGGACAATGGGAAGCTCTTCATTGGTGATTTGTGCCCTGGACTCCTCGATGGCCGGTGTCAACTGTCTGAGTGCTGTAGTGAAAGCAGCCCGGCAATCTGTCTCGGCGAATTCCTCCCCACGGGTTCGGACTCTTGAAAGTACGAGCAGGGATTGGAGCATCTCCTGCAGTTGCCGGCATCCATCGGTCACGAATCCCTCGAATCTTCGCTGGTCGGCTGTCATTTTATCGCCGAGGCTTTCCATGAGGAGTCTCACGAACCCATCGATGGCGCGGACTGGTGCACCTAAATCGTGCGCGACGCTGTAATAGGTGCCCTGGATTTCCTTCCGGGCTGCTTCGAGCGAATTTCTAGCCCGGTGTGCGTCAATGGATGCACGAATCAGGGTGATCAAAACCTGGCCATCAAGATTATTGTTAAGGCACATCAGATCGGAATGATCGGCGGGCAGTGCTTGATCAGCCAGAACGAGGAGCGGCGTTCCGTCGAGAAAGTCTGCCAGCACCTGTGATTGACTTTGGTCCGATTCGTTTCTGCAGCAGAAAACCACCGCATCTAAGGCCTCGTGGCCAAATATTTTAAAGGCTTTGTCCAAAGACGTCGCGGTTGAGATGGAGAAATGTGCAGCCATCAACTCACGAGCGTTCGCTGTGAGTAGGTCTGGCGTTATAAGCAGGACGCTGCAGCGTTCCTTCATGGCAATTGTCGTGCAGAATTAGCATCAGTCGTGGCGCCCTGTGGCCCGCTCCAGGCGGGAAAGGATCATTCGATTTGTACTCTCGATGACACAGAGCATCAGGTGTTGGCCTACGCGGAATGTTAAACATCTTAGCTGGTGAAGTAAAGAGTTAGCGGGTGCGGGAACTCTTTGCGGGCTTAGAAGCCTGCATCTTTGCCCCGAAGCAGAACTCCGGACAACGACTTGTAAACGAGCATTAGAGGCGGCTTTGCGAGGTTTCTTGTTCCAGAATTTATGTTACACATTTTCAGCCAAGGAGGGGAGGGAGCATGTGGCCTGGGGCGCAAGCTCTGAGCTTTACCCACATTTTTCTTCAACCCCGAAGGCGGTTGTTTCTTACAGCCCAGGGTTGGGAGGCTTTGCGACCAACCTTGGGTTTTTTAGGGAGCTGAC
>JAQBXN010000212.1 GCA_027625095.1 Planctomycetota bacterium
AGGCATCTTTCCGTCACGAACGTAACGGAACATCCGGCTCTCTTCGGGCACGCCTGGAACAACTGCCGGTCCAGACTCGCCCCCTTTCAGGAGGAATCGTTGCAGCCGGGTGTCGAGCTTGCCCCTGTGTTCCTCCTCTTCGCCATGGCATTGAAAGCAGTGGGCCTTGAGGATTGGGCGAACCTGTTTTTCGAAGGTAAGGGGTGCGGTCTCCCCCACTGCAATTACGGGAAGTAACGGAAGGATTATGTGGAGGAACTTCAAGTTCATCTTGCTGCACTGCACGAGACAACGGGGTCGAGTCAGCACTATATCAACTGGGCGAAAATCGCAAGAATTGAACGGCTGATAAATCGTGGCTGCATGTTTGGTCGAGCAAGTGAACGACGCCCAGGGAAAAAGTAGCCGCTTCCTCGAATCTCTATTGCTTGCTCTCCCGCAGGCCCACTAAGGCGACGTCCCTGGCTTTGACATTGATGGTCACGGTCGCGGTGGCGGCGAGGCTCTTACCATTGCTGGCATCTTCGAATTGAGTGTTTCCGGGAGCAAGGTTTATCGCTTCCCAGGCAGGAGTGAGCTTCACCTCTCCTTCCCAATCCGAGTTGTTGAAAATGACGAACAGCACCCGATGGGTGCTCAAGGCAGCATCTCGATCCTCCATGACATAAGCGCTTACGACGAGGTTTTCCTGATCGGGCGGTAGAGTCGCCGGAGGATTGTCCCAGTAACCATTGAAAGTCCAGTTCGCCTGGTCGAGTCCGTATGCTTCGACGGCTTTCTGTATGCCTGACCAGTCCCCTGGGAGGAGGTCGGGCCAGATGGGGCAATGATGAACGAGTGCGATGCCAGCCAGCCATCGTGATTCTCGATCCACATCGTCATAAAGATCGTGGGGCCTTTGTCCGTCTTTCAGCTCACCTTTGAATGCCAGGCCGTTTGGCGGTCGCCACCAGCAGTAAGGGCCGAAGTTCGTCCCGAGAAATTGGGCGCGAAATTGATCGAGAGTCAGGTGCTGATACGCGTGTGGTTCCTTTTGAGAAAAGTGCCGGTTCAGGGAATCGCCGGCGGAGACCATTTCGCAGAATCCGACGAGTGGGGCGAGCATCGGGCCATCGACCTTCAGTCGCACGGAGCCATATGGCTCTTTCATCCGCAGCATTTCAAACACGCGCTTAAGGAGGCTGCGGGTTCCGAGTAGATTCCATTTAGGATAAACGACCTTGTCGAGGAGCTGGCCGGCGCCTGCGTCCGGATTGTCGCTGAAACCGGGGTCTGCACCTTCCATGTAAAGTCCGGAATAGGGACTTCTGTCATACATTTCAGAATAATTCCAGACCAGGAAGTCCTGCCAGGATTGTGAGCTGGTCGCAATGTTCAAGCTTTTCGCGCCTGGAATATAAGGCTGCTGACTGGTAGCGGACCATTCATGGAAGTAATGGTGGAGGGTGGGTTTCATCTTCCGGCCGGATACAGAGTTTTCGGCCCGACATAAATCCAGAGTGACGCGAGGAGCGAGTTCGACTCTTTCCTCTTCATGGGTGCCCGCGTTCTTTACCTGCCGGCCATACGAACCATCAGGCCAGGCCATGGGATTTGCGATGTCGCTGGCGGGAACGTAATTGCCGATTGCCCAGACATCGCCAAGGGGGCTGCGCCCGGTGAAATGCCAGTCTTTGGGCGGCCGAACCGGGGTCGCAATGAGTCCAAATTCTGCCGTTAGCCCGTGCGGCAACCGGACCGGATGATCTATGAACGTTATTTCCAGCAGAGTGTCTTCAAGGCGTGGTTTAACTGTGATCGCGCGATCTGGTCGCTCGAGCCTCCAGGAAGCCGTGGACTCGGTGAGCCATTGCAGGCCACCCTTTTCGTTTCCAAGCCAGATCGGCTGCCAGTGTTTGTTAATTCCCTGCTTTGGCAATTTTCCCACGATGTCGCCATAGCTGTTGACGAGGGTCGACCATTCTTTCTTGAGCGGAATCTGCAGTTTGAGGTAATTCAGTTCGGTCCACCTCCTTCCGCGCACTGCAATCTTGAACCACATCAACCCGTCGTATTCGGCCCATCCGTTAATAGTGGGGTAGATAATGTCGCTCCGGGCCGAGGCACTGTTCCACACCACGCGGTCAGAACGCCGGGCAAAGTAATCAAACTCGATCGGGTTGCCGGCGCCGATCCCCCAGACAAGATCTGTGGAAAGATCTCGCACTTTGCCGTCATCCGTACGTTCCGCCATCAGACGAATGGGCCCGGCAAGAATGGGCTTATCGTTGATTAATATCTGTTGCGGCAGGGCTGCACGGCCAAAATCATAAACGCGGCCAATTACCTCCACCTGTCGCCCGGACACCGCGCCAAAACCCTTCGAACGAACCGGCTGGTATGGGAATGGAACATATTCTTCCCGGCCCAGTTTGTTGCCAGCCCATTTCTGACCGCTGGTCTTGGTGATGAGGCTCACCGTCTGTCCGGATTTTTTTCGATTGACTCCCACGATCGCGGCGACGACGTAATACCCAGCCGTCAACCGGCCAATATCTATCTCATCACGTTGATGAAAACTTTCGAATTTGGGTATCCCGAAACTGAAAGATATCTTGTTCGTCTTGCGGTCAATGAAATGCACTTCAGCGGCGATATCTGCCAGCCTGGTGGTATCTTCGAGGTCGGAAAAATCCCACCTTAGCCGGACCGTATCGAAACTTGGATAGTAACGAATTTCGCAGCGGGCCGGGGGCTGAGGCTGGTGATAGAAAACCGACCGATGTAAAAGAGCGCCCGAATTCAACTCCTCCACCTGGAGCGAGAGGCGGTAGGAATGCTCGGGGAGTTTCTTCCCTTCATACTGGTACGGCATCTCCCCGCCCGAGGGAATGCTGACTTCTGTGGATTCGTTGATCGTCCCGCAATTGGAACTGATCCTGAGACGAACACGCTGCTCTTTATCTGATGGGTTCAGCAGGCGCGTGCTCAATTTCAGTTGTTCTGTATGAAAACCTCTGACTTCTTCGATTCGTACCGTGACGGACTCTTTGCCACCAAACCTGACCTGTCCCAGGCTGGTGCTGCCGCCCTGCCTGTTGGTTTTCAATAGATGCCCGCTGGAGAGTAAGTCTCCGGTGGCCCACTCATCGGCCCCCGACTGGAGCATCCGCCAGACCCGCCGGAAGTTCATGCCCCATACGTCTCCTTCGGCCGCGGAAACACCGAATGCTTTGAAGGGAATTCTTCCCTCCATCGTCCATGTGCTGTTTTCAAACTTGGCAGCCGTCTCCCATTTGGGATTCCAACTGAGATTGATGGATGGGGCTGCCTGGTAATCGAGATGGCGACCGAGATGGTTCGCATGCAGGCCAAATCGGTTGCCAAGCGGGTAGTCCGGAACCACCGAAATTTCGATGCTGTCATCTTGATCGATGTCTGCATCATGCCTCTCTTCGTTTTGCCACAAAGGTGGCAAACTGTTCCGTATTTCAGGCGAGTTATTAAATGCCGCAGGTACTAGCCCCGTGTAAGCGAAATACATGAATTCAGTGTCGTATCCGAGCAGGAACTCACCCTGGGTTCCTGCAAGGAGCCTCTGCTGGTGGCGGTGGAGTCCCGAAATGGCAGCGGCGCTCCCCCACTCATCATTTGTAATCATGCCATCGATCTGGGGCGGCAGATCAAAGCGTGGCACCGTCACCAGTGGCTCGTTCGAAAGCTCCAGAGAATGCATCGTCTCGGCGATAGATTTGTCGCTGATAGCGCTCCGCTGAATCGAGAATGCAAGAATACGGTATGGCTGCTGATTCTTCGTTGGCGTTGGACAAAGCAGGTTCCCTTCAAATGGCCCGAAGCGAGCTTCCATCTGTTCGAGCATTTGGCCATCCTGCCATAGTTCAACACGTCCTTCGTTCCATCGAATGAGGACGAGATGGTCAACCTTGTCGGTCATTCCAGTCAGGGCAAGGCGTTTTTTGTTTCCAGCCACTATCACGGTGGCGCCGGCGACATCCACCTGAATCTGGTTGTCGCCCTTACCAAGCGAAATCAGCGGGTAACTTTCAAATTGGTCTGGATTCCATCCCTCTCCTCGAACGCGGACAAGTATTGAGCCCTGTTCGGATAGGAGATACCGGCCTGCAACGATCTGTTGTCCTTCGACCAGCCGCAGTACTGGCGGGAGACTCGCTCCTTCCGCCAGTACGTTCGGCGCCCCGCCGAGGAGGCCGAGAAGACACCCCAGGAGGGGAATTCCGGCCGATAGAAAACTGAGGTTTGAACGTGCTGAGGGAAGGTCTGGCATGGAAGAGCGGAGAGTACGATTCGCCTCAGACCGGTGCTGATAGAACAGAGTTAATCCGACTTGTTGAGATTCGCCTCGACTTCATCCTGAGTCGTAATTTTGCCTTCTTTTATTTGCAGAATTGTTCGCTTACTGTGCGTTTCGATACTTGAAAGTCTGGCTCGAACCCCGCGGACGAGGCTTGCCGAGATGTTCTCATATTTCCGGTTGATGGCAGGTATCTGACTCTTCAGACGTTTCAACTCGCTCTTCAACAGACTGTAAGATTCTTCCTCGAGGTCTCCCCTGTCCAACATCCTTGCGATGTCCGCAGCGTTTGCGCTCTTGTTTATGCTTTCCCCTGTTTTTCTTACCACATTGTAAGAAACGTAGTTGATGATTTTCTGCGATGACCGGCCACCTTCGGAGGAGATGCCGGATTCGGCGGAGCCGCCCTTAACACGCGGTGCGGGGTTTCCATTAATGCGCTGTTTCGAATAATTTGATTCCTGTTCCAGGTCGTACCCAGTCGGATCCGTCATTGCTTCTGCATTTTCGATCCGAATCTTCTCCTTCTCCGCTTCATATTTTTCTTCCAGTTCCTTCCGCTTTAACTTTGTTTTTTCCTCGGCAAATGCAACGAGCTCTTCTGTCTCACGAGCGCGTGCTGTGAAACCAGCTAAAGCAGCATCTTTGCTCCCTTCTACAAAGGCGGCATTTATCTTGGCGACCTCTGTCTGGGCGTAATCCGCACTCAATGTCTTTACTATGGCAATGATCTTCCTGTAGTCAGAGGATTCCACGGCGGTTCTAAGTTGGACAATTTTCTCCTCGGCTTCGACTTCGGCCTTGAATCGCATCACGTCTTGATAGGCCGTCTGACTCGGGCTTTGGAGCAGTGCAAAGAATTCAGCAGCGTCATTGTATTTACCCTCCATGAAGCTCAGGATGCCTACGGCCAGAAGATCTTTCTCAGTCGCAGTCTCGGAATCCAGGCCCTGCAATTCGAAGAAATCTTTCGCTCGCATCTTCAGTAAGGGTTTACTTAATTCTCCGGCCGCGGTCTGAACCTTGATTTCGGTATCGGTGACATCAACCACCTTGGATTCGATCCCGGCGAACCTCAGCGACTTGCCGATGCTGCTCTTGATCCGCTCAACGCTGGTCAAGGATTGTGCTGCTTCGATGTCGCTTCTGAATGCCAGGAGGAACGCCCTCATCGGTTCGGTGCGTTCATCTTCAAGCAATTTGCCGGTAACCGTTGAGATTGAAGACCAATTCCGTTCTTCGAACAGAGGCGCCAAACTCTCCATCACCTGGCGGTAATCCTTGAGCGACGCCTGCAACTGTGATGGAACAGTTCCTGACTTTTCGGGATCTGTGGTCACCGATTCGACCACCGTTTCTGTTTTTTGAAAGCCATCTGTTTCTGTTTTTTGAAAGCTACCTGTTTCAGCAGAGATACGAGAAGAAATCCCCGGGACATTCAGATTTACAGGAAACCCTTTCCACAGAGCAAACGCGCCCTCAATGTCATTCCCCTGAACGAGGCTATCGGCCCGCACCTTTGTCGCGTTGAATTCCGCCTCGGCTGATTCGTGCCATTTCTTCTTCCACTTGTCGATGGCGGCCAGCACAGTTGCTTCGGCAGGAGTGCCAGCAGCCACAGGCCAGACTTCCTGGAACTGGCCGATGACTTTTGCAAATTCTTCGGGGTGCGAATCAGCGAATCGCTCGGCTCTGGCATAGTCTGCCTGTGCCTGGGAAGCTTTTTCGGCGGCTGGATCTGACTTCCTGACAACAATCGGGGCAGGAGTTTGTACGGGCTGACTCTTGTTCCCGCTCATGTAAAAATAGACCGCACCTGCAGTCATTAAGAACATGGCGGCGAATCCAAGTGGCAATAATGAAGCGCTCCGCTGGCGCCGAACGGCCTGGGGAGTGGACACAGCTCGGGCCGCTATGCGGGCAGAAATCGGTGCTGCGGCCTGCGCGGGGGCGGTTCCAGCCCGCACCTGTTGGATGGCATCGAACAACTCATCCGGTGTCTGAAATCGCCTGTCGCGATCCTTGGCGGTCATCTTCTGAAGTAGCTGGCAAAAATGCGCGGACAGATACGGCTTGAATTGCCGGGGATCCGGCAACGGTTCGGCCAACTGTTTGGCAGTCACCAGACCGGCTGTTTCGCCCTGGAATGGTGGTACACCAACGACCATGTGATAAAGGCTGATTCCGAGGGAGTAAATATCCGTCCGGCAATCTACGTCTGTTTCACCCCGTATTTGTTCCGGTGAGGCATAGTGGGGAGAACCGATCATCACCCCGGCCTGCGTCAGAGTCGCATCGCTGTTATCAGTCGCCTTAGCCAGGCCCATATCGGTAAGTTTTACGGTGCCATCCTTGGCGATCATGATGTTGTCTGGCTTGATGTCGCGGTGAACGATATTTTTTCGCCACGCATGCTGCAAAGCCATAGCGATGCAAACGGCGATTTCAAGAGCCCGCACTTCGGTCACGGCACCCTGTTGCTGAAGCAGTTTTCGCAGGTTCTGCCCTTCGACCAGTTCCATAGCGAAGAAATAGTGCCCGCCCTCATTCCCCACATCCAGGGCAGTCACGATATTGGGATGCTGAAGGGCCGCGGCGGAACGAGACTCACGAAGAAATCGTTCCACATAAGTCTGATTCTTCCCCAACTTTGAGTTCAGCACTTTGAGGGCGACCCGGCGATTCAGTGCAGTATCTAAGGCAAGGTAGACCGCCCCCATACCGCCCCTGCCCAGCTCGCCCTGAATGAGATAATTGCCCAGGCGCTTTTCCTGTGCCGCAGCCGGCTGCGCCTTAGCAGGAGTAGAAACGAGGGCTTTGCATTTTGGGCACTGAAGTTTTTGACCCGCGTGCTCGTCTGCGTAAACCAACGGCTGGGAGCAGTTGGAACAGTTAACCTGATTGTTCATTGGATTTAAGGTGGTTGCTGCCTGATTCCAGAGGGGGGCTGGAATCTGAATGCGAGTATTCCACCGACTGGGCAGGATTCCGCAATGTTGAATTGACTAGGTATGTAAATAACTGTTTGTTAGCGTATCCTCCCTCAACCTTTGCCGAGACAAGACTTTCGGTCTTTCCAGCCTGAAATTATAGGTCGATATAACTCCGTGGGGCGAACCCCCTGGTCTTTAACCAAATTTTCACAGGACGAGTTCTGTACGCCGAAGGCGTTAAACAACGTAGCCCAGGGTCAGCGAGCGACGAAGTCGTGAGCGCCACCCCGGGATGTATTGTAAATCACGATTCAACCCTGAAGGGGTTGCACAACAAGAGATTGTAGAACCCTTACAGGGTTCAGGACTGTACTG
>JAQBXN010000213.1 GCA_027625095.1 Planctomycetota bacterium
ATTTGGCTGTGTGAGGAGCCGAGGATGTCGAGGGCGATGGATCGTCACAATCGAACGCGGGCATAGGACCCCCTTTGGGCTCAACCGGCCGCCAACTTCAGGTTCCACAACCGTTTCATGTTGTAATCCGACGGTCTACATTTACATATCGTGCGCTCATGCAACGCAGTTTATCGCTCCACTCCATCCGCTGAAAGCTCTTTTCCCACGGTTTTCCCTTCCTGAGGGAAAATCGTAGCTAGGAGGCTGGCGGACCCCTTGAGCGTCGATAATCGGAGGGCGGCTAAGCCCGACAGACTCCTAGGCGCTATCCGTAAACGTAGAGCGGCGGCAGGCCGCCGCACTCCAAAGCATGCTGGCGCATGCAGATGGTCTCTTATCTTAGCGCCATTCAACACTGGCCCCTTTTTCTGATTCATAAATCATTGGCTTTACTTTAATGGATTACTATAGAATGTTCCTTCGTAAACCTTAGGAGATATAATGTCAAAACAATTACGATGCGGCGTGGTAGGACTTGGAATGGGAAAAGGCCATATCAATGGCTATACATCACACCCAGATTGCGAGATGGCGGCCATTGCCGATTTGGATGAAAAACGCCTCGCATCCGCAAAAACGGAATTTGCAATTAGCGATACTTATACCGATGCAGAAGCCATGTTCCAAAATGCCGACTTGGACCTGGTGAGTATTGCCGTACCCAATAGACTGCATCATCCTTTAGTGATGGCAGCACTCGATGCCGGACTGCATGTGCTTTGCGAAAAACCAATGGCGATAAACCTGGAGCAGGCGATGGAAATGGAAGCAAAAGCCATTGAAGTCGGAAAGACCCTGGCAATTAATTTCTCCTTTCGCTTCAGCTCCATGAGTTATGCCCTAAAACAACAAGTCGATGCCGGGATTATCGGTGAGATCTATTTTGGGCGAACGGTGTGGCATCGTCGCCGTGGCTTGCCGGGATTCGGCGGGTGGTTCGGAAATAAGGAACATTCAGGCGGTGGGCCCTTAATCGACCTGGGTGTACACCGCATAGACCTGGCGCTTTGGCTTATGGGACATCCCACGCCGGTATCAGTGTTTGGATCAACTTATAACGTGATTGCCAAGAAAGAGGCCGAGCGTCTCAATAAGCATTTTTCTGTGGAAGATCTTGCAGCCGGAATTGTGAAATTTGATAATGGCGCCACATTAATTGTTGAAGCGAGCTGGGCTCTCAACAACAATGAAAATGAACACATGATAACCAGCCTTTATGGCGATAAAGGCGGATTGGTTCAGAAAAACCGCGATGGGACCTATGATTTCACAGCAGAAATATACACTGAAGAAGGTGGCAACCTTTATACGAAAGTGCTCGATAGAGCAGTGGTAGAGGCGCCGAGCTCCTATCACGATTTTGTGAACAGTATTTTAGAAGGTCGTGAACCCGTTGCAAAAGCATCTCACGGCGTAAAAGTACAAATGATTATTGATGGTCTCTACCGGTCTGCTGAAGAAGGCAAAGAAATCGTGTTTTAACGAGGTCGGCGGGTCCAGCCGGACGAGAGGGCGGATCTGGAGCGCCTGGCCCAGCACATCACCCGTAATCCGTTTAGAACGGTGACGCCTTTGCCTACTTCGGTTGGGAGTGGAGGGCTTGATGTTTACGGAGAAACGCTTTCATTCTGAAGCACTACGAACGGGGGCTCACCTCGCCCACGAAAATGCGCGCGCCGCCGCTATGACCCGATCGTACGCATCCGGCTCGATATTGGAAGGCAGCGGGCTTCCGGTGCAAAGAATGAAGGGCGCCCCCGGCCCGGACTGCCGGATTTGCCGCTCGACTTCCCGTTTGATTTCATCCGGCTGATTCCGCATCAGCAGCAGTTCGGAATCGAGATTTCCAAAAAGACAGCGGTTTGGACCAAAGACTTCGCGAACTTTCTGAACCGTGAGGTCTATGCCTTTCCGAGGTTGTTCAAAAGCAAAGGCGTCCACGGGAACAGTGGCCTGCTGTTTCAGCACCGGCAGAATATCCCCTTCGTTCCAGAGGATTGTTTTAAGGCCAGCCGCCCGGGCTGCGGCCACAATCGACACCTGACACGGCAAGGCAAAGCGTTCGAACAGTTCCGGCGAGATGATGTCGCATGAAGCCCATCCATCAGCGATGAACACCGCCTCTGCCCCGGCTTCCTTCAGTTGCCGCATCCGGGTGTTGTGATCGGCACCCATCAGGGCACAGACATAAGTGAACAACTCCGGGTTCTCCATCATCATCAGCATGGATTCTTCGAAGCCCAGAGCATAGCAACTATAGACATACGCCGGCGAATAGTGGGGAAGTATCAGCGTACTATCGCCGACCTCGCGGATCAGCTTGGTCAAACCGGACAAATAGGCATCCCCCCATCCGGCAAAGGTGGGGATCAGCCGGTCGGTCCGGAAGGTTGGGATCAGCCGGTCGGCATCCGCGAAGGTTTCGACCTTGCCAACCGGTCCGCACCCCTTCGCCCCGGTCTGCAGTTCGTACAAAGAAAGGCTGTTTTTGGTTAACCCGAAAACCATGCCGGTGTTTTCGTTTCTGATGACCCATTTCGTCGCGTCTTCTTCCAGCAATGTCGGTTCCAGCGGGCCTTCGATCGCTCCGGTATAGAAGATTAAGTCGACCTCATGCCGATCCAGCAAAGCCCGATGCGCCTTGTGCCACGTATCACTCCCGCCGACCGCGAGCTGCCAAGGTTCAATACCCGCCACTTTCCAGGTGTAGTCGAATTCCCAGTTGAACAACGCGACCGGCACCCGGTCCGTCGCGATACCCGATAGCGCCTGCAGCGCAATCTGTTTGCCATTTTCCATATTAGTACACCGGGACCTTCTGCAGAATCGTTACCGATTCCGCCAAGATGCGCAAGAACTTGTGACGCTGTATATGAAACCGGGCTGCAGCCGCGAAGACACGCAAAGGGGTCCGTGCCATTCAACACCGCCCCCTTTTCTCCAAGCATGTCGAGGATCCTCGGGCAGAACGTTGCGGATCAGGAGTGCTTTTAACATACGGTGAATTGGCGAAGCCCTGTTTCGATCAAGCCTGACGGAGCTATCCGTGTTCGTAGTAGGAAATGGGTGAGATATCCGGGCTAAGCGTCGCCTGCATCCGTCTGGTTCGGCTCCCATGGTGCAGGCAACGCCGGCTTCTCTGTAAGGAATTCCAAACCATGACGCAGCGTCCCGTCAGCATTGAACCATGCGTGGAAGCCTTGCCCGTCGATGCCGTTGGCATCGTGGCGGTCGCGCCGGGTAGAAATGGCCATGCCTTCCCGCATACCCCAACCCATCCATCCATGTCCCGCCGCTTCCATCATCCTGATGGTCCAGCGGGCACAGTCTGCACGCCTGGCATCGTCAAGGCAACCGGGGACGGTCTCATTGGAAAGCATCGGTTTGCCGTGCCGCCGCTGGACGGAGGCACATTTGGCAAGCATCTCAGCCAGCTGCTCGGGCGTGTTGCCGTAGGGATGACAACACAGGACGTCGCACAGCGGCGCGTAGATATCCATGTTGTTGTCGACCTGGTGCGTACCGATCGTGATCGGTTGCTGCGCGCCCGCTTGGCGAACCGTGTCAGCTACCCGGCTGAGCCAAGTGAACTCGTGAGTTGCTACGGGGTCGTCCCGTCGGCCGACAGACGGTTCGTTGCATAAGTCCCAGAGCAGGATGCGCTCATCTGCCGCCAGTGGAACCACCAAGGTGCGAACATAGTCGAGTTTCGGTTCGAGATTTCGGCACAGGTCTTCCTCGTAGGTCCCCCCGTAGTCATAGTCCCGGTCATGCCAGCGGTTGAACAGGCACGGCATGGTCTTCATGCCAAGTTCATCGATTGCCGCTATCGCATCCATGAATGACCCCTGAACGCCATTGGGGTCCGCCATCCATGCCGTGAACTCGATCCAGAGGCGGATGCAGTTGGCATGCGTCTGCGGCGCCAGTCTTGCCTCTTGACGAAAGCGATCAGGGCAGTAATCCCACCAGGCCTGCTCGATGCGGGCGCCCCATGAAGGAATAACGTTGAATCCGCGGAGCCATGCGTAGTCCCGGTAGTCGTGAATCCTCACGTGTGACGGTTGACTCACCTGTGTGGTCTCGCTTTCATTTTGCCGGACGTCGTGAATCGCGCTTCGGCGGCCCCCGCCGATAGCGTGCATTCATCTTGTGTGCGCCCAGCATGGGCGCGTTGTAAATGGGGTGCAAGTCCCTTGTAGGAGAACCAACATGGAAACATGAGAGACTACTACCTGAAGCCAACCTTGGAAGGGTAACCGACCGGGGAGAGGCAGGCTAGGGGAAACCGGCGGGCCGACGGACAGAAACCGCATAGAAAGGCCGACGCAGCGTGGCGAGCTGGCACAACACAGCGAAGCCCACAGGTTCAGTTGCGGAGGTAAATGCGGCGGTCGCGCTGGGAAGCAACGCGTTCTTACCTGGGGAGGCCCTGCCGGGGCAACCGGGCAGGGAGTCAGCAGAGGCCATAGTACCGAGTAGCGAGCCGGGGGATGAAAGACGCCCGTATAAACACGAACACCGGAAGACTCGATGCAGGGAAGGGCCGAACCGAAAGGGAGCACTTCGACCTCGTGGAGGACATCGCACCCGACCTGCCCGCATTGCTGCGCAAAGCGCTGCAGGCGGGTGACGCCGGAAGGCCAGGGATCGATGAGAGCCACTGCGATGGGAAGCATGGAAGGGTTCAAGAGTAAAACATGATGGAGCAAGTCTTTGGCGAGGAGAACCTGCAAGCGGCTTGGCGACGAGTTAAGTCCAACGCAGGCGCTCCGGGCATCGACGGGATGACTGTCGATGCGTTCCCGGCGTTTAGCCGGCAACACTGGCCTCGGATACGCTCTGCGCTCATGGCGGGAACGTACCGTCCGGCGCCCGTGCGCCGGGTGTTCATTCCCAAGCCCGACGGGTCGCAACGCCCGTTGGGCGTGCCGACGGTGCTGGATCGGGTGATTCAGCAAGCGTTGGCACAGGTTATGAATCCGGTCATTGGGGTCGGACCATAGCAAGTGCGCTTGATAGAGGCTCCGATTTCATCTTCCAGCTCAGCAAGGATGAGTTCGCCGACTTGAGATCACAGATTGTGACATCAAGTTGGGGCGGTCGCCGCACCGCCCCGTATGCGTTCGCCGAGCAGGGCGTCGCGATGCTCTCCAGCGTGTTGCGCAGCCGCCGAGCCGTACAGGTGAACGTCGAGATCATGCGAGCGTTCGTCCGGCTCCGGCGGATGCTGGAAAGCCATGCCGAATTGGCACGGAAGCTTACGTCCCTGGAGCGCAAGTATGATCGCCAGTTCAAGGTCGTGTTTGATGCGATACGCGAGATCATGACTCCTGAACCACCCCCGAAGCGCCGCCAGATCGGCTTCCACTCTTCCTGATCCGGCACAACGCTCAGCCTGTGGGTTTTGAGCGGAGCGAAAATACCCACCAGGCTGTTGTTGGCCAGTTGTCTTCTACCTCGAAATCTATCCCCACCGGGATGAGAGTTCACCCAGTTGGTCAACGGTCTGTGCTCCGAGTCCCCCTTCTTGAAATATGCCAACGTTGAATGTGACGCCGCCGCCAACTGACTTGAAGTCCTGGAGCAGCACTTGAAGATCAGATGTCCGGTAAAGTGGCCGTTCCATCGTTCCCGGTTCAGGGGATGCGATGTGGTAGGGTGAATTCTGCCACGGTTCGAACCCGTGCCCGTGCGCCCACATACAGTCGATCGGCAGCAGCGCATGCCATATACACGTCGGCGGAGGTTGCGGGAGGTGTCCGGCAGGGACAAACAGGGGAGACTCCTTCAACCGGCCATAGCGAATCTTCCCGTTGACCAGAACTTCGGCCTCTCCGGCAAGGTAATCCTGGCCCGCGACGACTGGCCTGGAATACCCGCAGCAAAGGGACCCATCGTTGAACGCAATCGCGCTATTCGGATTTCCCGCCCGTGCAGCGTCGAAAAACAGGTCGCCGTTGATGAGGGAAGAGTGGAAGAGGGGCCATGTGTATGCGCCATCGAACCACCAACCATCGAGCAGCGTTCCCAGACGCAGGGAATACTCCCTCACGAACTCCGTGTACCGACGCTGGAATTCCTCCTGGCCCGTGCCTTCTTTGGTTTCCCACCCGAAGGCATGTTTGATCTGGTCCGACTGCCCGGCGACTTCACACGGCAGGTAGGCGATGAACCGGCAACCCAGAGCCTTCACCCGCTTCGCAATCTCCATCACCAAATCGCGTTGCGAGCACCGGCCGGATCCGGCCAGACGATCGAGAACCGTGTTCGGACTGGCATAGTACCCCGTGTTCTGTCCGATCGTGAAGATAAGCCAGTCGGCTTGAGTCCGTCGGAAGTCCTCCAGAAAACGGTCCAGATCGAAAGCGTCAACTGCACGATTGACGTCTGCCACTTGCGGTCCATATTGCGGCGGTGGTCCCGGCGCCAGCCAATGCACCATCAGTCCAAATTTCCCGGAGTGCATCCACTTCGCTTTCGACTCGGTCTCCATCGTCGATTTCTCCTTTCAGGAGCCAACGTCAGTGGTGAGGGGCGCGGGCTTGTCCCGCGTACCTCTCCACCACTTTGTTCGACACCGTTCTTTCACTCATTAACGAGCTTTTTAAAGAAGTCCGTAACCTCCTTGATATCCTTGGAGAGTGTTCCGTCTGCATCCTCGAAAGCGTTGAAGTACAGAGTGTGTAGCTTGTCGACGTTCTCGAGCTTGATGGTCCCGCTGAAAGCTTTATGCCGTTCAACCCTCTTGCTGAGGCCTGCTGCTTTTAGGCCCATTCTGGGCATCTTGACAAGCGCGAGTATGTTGCCTTTCGCATCGCGAAATTCAAGTCGCCCCGCGATGTGGCAACCAGCCAGAGCTACCATGTTCTCATACTTCCAGTCACCCTTGAAGCTCCCGTCGGTGTTGACCGTAAGTTTGCATTCCCCATAACGTCCCTTATCGACCTTATCGGTCGCTGTCCATTGAATCGCTTTTTTGGGATAGTCTGGAAAATCCTTGGTCTTGGCCTTGGCCATGGCATTCGGGCTCACTATTGTAGCAAGAACTAGAGTAGAGATCGCGATGGAAAGAATACGGGGCGGACCCGAAATCCTGTTCATTCTTTCGTGTTGGCTGCCTGTTGTCATTTTCTGTTCCCTCCTGTGGTTTGTGTGTGGCTTCCTGACTATCAGTCAAACGCGTGACTGATATTTTACTAATTGTCGAACGTCGATTTTCAGCGGCGGCGCGTTAGCGACGTACGCTGCGAAATCTTGTTGGCTCCGATCTCAGAACCCCCTGATCTTTTTCAAATCCTTTCCGAACAGAATATCGCGAATTTTCTCGGCAGGAACAACTGCGGCAATGCCCATGTTTGACTGAGATACGTCAACTTTCGTCAAATCGAGTGTCTGTATCGGCTTGGTATCCAAGGTAAACGGGTCAGTGTTTTAAATTGATAAATTTGTGTTTGCAGGCTCTTGCTTGATGCCTATTATGTGGGGATGCCACGGAGCCCGCGAATCGAGTATGAGGGTGCGGTGTATCATGTGATGTGCCGTGGGAATCG
>JAQBXN010000071.1 GCA_027625095.1 Planctomycetota bacterium
GGTCCCTCCGGGACAGTCAAAAGGGACATCATTCGGCCGAAGTTGGAAACTTAATTTCGATCAAAGTCCTAAGAATCTACCGCTCTGTACGCTCGGTCTAGCACTTCCACCGTGTGTAACACTTCCACGTGTTCAAGTCCGGCAGTCTTAAGCCCGGCTAATATCTGAAGGCTGCAGCCGGGATTGCCGTTGATGACCAGGTCAACGTCTGCGGCTGCAACATTGGACACTTTTCTTTTCTGCAGGCGTTCGGCCATTTCGGGCTCGACGAGATTGTAGGGGCCGGCGCTGCCGCAACACATGTCAGACTCGTTGAGCGGAACAAGTTCGAGTTCCGGTATCTGCTGTAAGAGCTTGCGTGGCTGCAGGCGAACTCGCTGCGCGTGAGCCAGATGACATGCATCGTGATAAACGGCTCTTGCAGGGTACGGTCCGAATTCGGTGTTGAGCTCAATCTCATCGAGGAATTCGCTCACGTCTCTGGTCTTTGCTGCGAACTCGGCGGCAGCATTCGCGATTCCGGCCTGGTCCTCGAGCAGCTCACCATACTGCTTGACCATGGCGCCGCAGCCGGCAGCGTTTATGATGATTGCATCGACGTCCGCGGGATTCAGCGCGTTCACATTCTTGCGGGCGAAGTCACACCCTTCGTCGTGATAGCCCATATGGGTATGCAGCGCGCCACAACAGCCCATACCGGGGGGAATGACGACCTCGCATCCATTCTTGGAAAGGACCCTGGCGGTCGCTTCGTTTGTCTGAGCAAACATAACGCTCATCACGCAGCCGGTAAGTAGTGCCACCCGATATTTTCGCTCACCTTCTGCAGGAATAATTTCGCCGAGCTGATGCCTGGCGCCCATCGGTGGGAGTTCGTTTGGCAGCAGCGAGAGCATGGATTTCAGCTTCGTTGGGGCAAACGACTTAAAAAGTTTGCTTTCAAGTAGACCGTCAAGTCCTGCAGCCCTCAGAGCGCGGGCAGGAAGCAGGGCCAGTTCGAGTCTTTCCGGATAGGGAAGCAGTGCGGCCATGGTGCGGCGAAGGATCTTGTCTTCAAGAGGCCGTGGGTAGTTTTCTTCCAGGACTGCACGGGTCTTTTCGATGAGATGCCCGTAATTCACGCCAGAAGGACAAGCGGTTTCACAGGCAGTGCAGCCGAGGCAAAGATCCATGTGCCGGACAACGTTTTCGGTGAACTCAAGCTTGCCGTCCGCCAGCTTTTTCATGAGGTAGATTCTGCCGCGCGGCGAATCAGCCTCGTTACCGTCCTCAGCATAAGTCGGACAGGCCGGCAAGCAGAGCCCGCAGTGGACGCATTCAAGCAGACGGTCGTAGTCTTTTTCTTCGAAAGTGGTAGCCATGGATTTCAAATGTCTCCGACAAAGCGTCCGGGGTTCATGATTCTGTTTGGATCAAGGGTTTCCTTAATCGATTTCATCAGTCCGAAATCGCCGCGCACCGGGCCCCAGACTTCGACCTGACTTTTAACTGCGGGCGAAGCGTGCTCGACCACAAAACTACCACCCAGGTGAACCGCGTGTGAGCTGATGCGGGGGATGAGGGTAATAACCTTTTGGTCAGGGCATTGGTTCCGGATCTTCAAATAGACAATTCCATTTGCGATGTGCGATGCGGCAGCGATCTCAACCTCGTTTTCCACAGCGACCTTCTCGACCTCTTTAATAAAGGAAGTGACGTTTGAACTCAGCAGATTTGCTTTGCCAATAAAGCATGCGCTATCGATAGCACGAAAGCTGAAGAGCCTTTGGCGGACTTCGTCCTGGATTTCATCCTCAAGGAGTAGAGTCAGACCCGCCTGCCCCGGACCGAGGAGCGCACCAACCTGCCCCCCCTGCCATTCAGCAGCTTCAGCATTGCCGTCAAGCCCGAGCAGCAGAACCGGACGTGCCTCAGCCCAGCCTTCCACATCAGGGCCAATCTCACGAGCGGCGGTGCTATTGAGATACTCCATGAAAACAGGCTCTATCTCCGAATCCAGGAGGGCTGAGACGGCACCTTCGGCGTCGTCATGGTTTTCAAATTCACACCACAATGTGGCTTCTTCATCATGCACCGGTCGCAGCCTGATGGTCACTTCGACAATAACGCCGAGTGTGCCGTACGAGCCCGTGAACAATTTACAGAGGTCGTATCCTGCGACGTTTTTCACCACCCTGCTGCCGCCCTTGATGATTCGGCCATCGGCGAGGACGACCTTCATTCCGATGATCATGTCCCGGAGCGTGCCCTCGCGAAAACGAAATGGGCCACCCGCATTTGTGGCTACGAGGCCGCCAAGGGTGGCTTCCTTTACGTTGGCAGTATGGATGGGCAGGTACTGTCCTTCTTTAGCCAGTATCTTTTGCAGGCAACCGAGGCAAAGCCCGGCGCCCACCGTGATGGTCATATCCGCAGCGGGGTAATCTATAATCTTGTTGAGAAGATCCAGCTTGAGAGCGACATCGTATCTTTCTGGCGGATTACCAAGATGCATCAGAGTAGCGTTACCCCAGGGAACGACCGCCAGCCCATTTTCATTCGCCCACCGGAGGGCAGCGGAGACGTCTTCGATGGTCTCGGGACGCAAGACCACATCGGGCATAAGTTCGCCGATGGCATGCTTCTCGTTCTCGGTGGTATCCATAATGGCGGAGGCCGCTATGTCGCCGAGCGCGGATTTTACGTCCAGTGAGACAGGCAATGATGGCTCCTTGCGACTAATCGTAGCTACAAGCTCCAGCTTGTGGGAAATCAAACAGCAAGCTGGCAGCCTGCTGCTACGCGGGCACCTGCTTCTTAAGCATTCTCGGCTCCATGCAGATACGGGAATCGGGAAAGATCTTGTGCGGGTTAAGAAGATCTTCCGGATTGAAAATTTTCTTAAGCGCCGCCATGACAGAAATGTCTTCCGGGCTGAACATTTTCGGCATATAGCTGATTTTTTCGATGCCGATTCCGTGTTCGCCGGTAACAGAGCCTCCGAGCCGGATACATTCATCGAGAATTTCACCGCTGGCTTTCAGCGTACGCCGGACAAGATCCGCATCACGCTCATCGTAGAGCAGGATCGGGTGGAGATTGCCATCGCCTGCATGGAAAACATTGGCGATGCGGACGTCGTATTTCTCGCTGAGTTTGCTGATGAATCGCAGCATGCCTGGGAGTTTGGTGCGCGGGATCACACCGTCCTGGGTGCAGTAATTGGGGGCGAGGCGGCCCATGGCACCGAAGGCTTTCTTGCGGCTCGCCCAGAGTGCCATGCGTTCTTCATCGGTTGCGGCCTGGCTGACCTCACGTGCATTGTTCTGTCGGCATATTTCCATGATGCGACTGGCCTGCCCATCGATCCCAGCTTCAAGACCGTCGAGTTCCATGATCAGAACTGCTTTGGCGTCGAGCGGGAAACCGAAATGAAATGCGTCCTCAACTGCCTTGATGATGAGCTGGTCCATCATTTCGAGCGCGGCAGGCAGGATGCCGGCTGCAATGATATCCGAGACCGTCTGCGTGGCGTCGTCTACGCTCTCAAAGACGCCGAGCATGGTGCGATAGGTTTGAGGCCTGCGGATGATCCGGATAATCGCCTTGGTGCAGATCCCGAACGTGCCTTCAGAGCCAACCATGAGGCCGGTGAGGTCGTACCCGGGCATGTCCTCCGCCTTACCTCCGACATCGATGAGGTCTCCATTGGGGAGAACGAATTCCAATCCGAGGGTGTGGTTTGTAGTTACACCGTATTTGAGCGTATGCGGCCCGCCGGAGTTTTCAGCAACGTTGCCGCCTATCGTGCATGACATCTGGCTGGATGGGTCGGGGGCGTAGAGGTAACCCTTCGGCGATACGGCATTTGTGATCCAGAGATTGACGACACCCGGCTCGACGACCACTCGCCGGTTGCGGTAATCAATCTCAAGGATCTGGTTCATTTTGTTCATGCCAATGATGACGCCACCCTGGGTGGGAATGCAACCACCGCTAAGTCCAGTGCCGGCCCCCCTGGCAAGAAACGGAATCTTCTTTTTATGGAGGCATCGAACGATCTGAACAACGTGCTCGATAGATCGGGGGAAAACGACGGCTATCGGCGAATCTTTCTCGAGAGTGTAGCCGTCGCACTCATACACAATCAGCTCTTCAGGATCGCTGATGATTTCACGCTCGCCGACGATACCGGCCAAGGTGTCCAGAGTTTCCTGACTGAGCACGATTGTATTCCAGGAAGGATGGTTCAGCAGATGGCCGGGGATTGTAAGTGGCGGGGGTAAAGGTTCAAACGGAAGGGGTGAGGGACGCTCGATGTGAGCATCTGATATCAAAGCCATCTGATCTCCAGCCACTAACCGTCAAAACAAAAAAGCCCGGCCAGACAACCTGACCGGGCTTTGAAGAGCTTCAAGAAACTGTTCGTTAGTCCCTGCTGGCAAAGGCCCTGATCTTCCAGAGGAGTTTCAAGATTTCGAGATAAATCCAGGTGAGCTCCGTCATGAGGTAGAAAGCGGCATACCATTCCATGTATTTTGGCGCGCCGTGACGTGCACCGGTTTCGATGAAATCGAAGGCAAAAATAAGGCTGAAGGCGGCAAATCCAACGACAACCAGACTAAACACAATTCCAATCGGGTTAGCGCCGAAGATCATCACATTCACGCCGAACATCGAAAGGATAAATCCGCCAAGATAAACGAAAACGATAGCACCCATTCCCGCGCACACGATGGCGGCCGTCTTTCCGTTGGCACTGATAAGCTTCATCCGGTACGCGGCCAGCATGGTGAAGAGGACTCCGAATGTCAGCGCCACAGCCTGCAAAACGATACCGGGGAATTGCGCTTCGAAATACGCAGAAAGGCCTCCGAGAAAAAGCCCTTCGGCAAGCGAGTAAACACCCCCGACCACCATGGACCATTCCTTCTTGAAGCAGGTAACAATCCATGCGATCAACGAGATGATCATCCCCCCAAACATAAATGGTGAAACCTTAGTCATGGCTGCGCCTGCGGCCATGGGGTCGCCTTCTATGCCTTCCATTGCCTCAAAGAAAGTTGTCCAGACGTAACCGGCTGCGAGAACGGTGAGCACAGCGAAGATACCCGTTTTGTTGATGACACCTTCAATGGTCATCGTGCGGCTGGCCGTCGATTCTGTCGCACGGAACTGATTCCATGTATTTTCGTTTACGGTTGGATTCGAAGAGAGCATTAAGATCCTCCTGTTAATAAAGTTCCACAAAACCGGCACGGATTATAGGCCAAGCCCGGCCGCCATCAATATGAGCAAGCATTAAGTGTGGATTCACTTATCGCTTCACTTTTTTCCGCTTTTTCTGTTCCATCAGCAACACGTCAGCCCAATCAACAAGCTCCCCTAGCGTACTGGGCTTCCAGGGATTGAAGGGCGCTATTGCTCTGCTGATGGCGAGTTCATAGGTTCTGCCCGGTCGTTTATTTATTTCGGCCAGTTTCTCCTTGATCCGCTTGTCAATGGCGCTGGCAACAGCTGCGGAAGATTCCACAGCCAGGACGGCAAATTCGTCGCCGCCAATTCTGGCCAGAATGTCTGAATCCCGGAAGGTTCCTTTTAAGACCTGGGCAACATCAACAATCGCCTTGTCCCCTTCGGGATGACCAAATGTGTCATTGATGACCTTCAATTCGTCCATGTCGGCTAGCAAAAGCATCATTTCTTTCTTGGTGCGGCGGGCAATCTTGATTTGTTGCTCTGCCAGGGTGAAAAAGCCTCGGCGATTACATAATCCTGTGAGCGCGTCTGTGAGCGAAAGAAGTCGAAGTTCTTCAAAATCTCGTAACTTGTCTGTGACATCCCTGAAAGTAAGCAGGCAGTGTGACCGCCCGTCCACATCAGCGCGGGCGACTTGCATCTCCACCACGCGCTTGTCCTGATTGGGGCGCACCACTTTGACTTCTTGAGTGGCTCCCAAATTGAGTGGGTATTCGACCAATTGCCCAACCATCTGGTCACAGCTTTTTCCAAAAAGCTGTTCTGCCACAGGATTGATGTACTTGATTTCACCGACGTCATCGGTAATTACCATTGCGTCAGGGCAATGCTGAGCGATGAAAACGCCGTACTGAGTGAGTAACTGCTCCTCAGGTAGCGTTGATGTAGTAGGAGGCTCCCCTGCCATTGTTTGATCGACCCATTTACAAGAAGCGGAACGTTCAAATCCGCTCGAAACACTCGATCAGTATTGGATGACTCCTCTGATCGGCCCGAGTGATGTGGAGATAATTTTCTCCATAAATCGGCCCTTGGCAATTGACCTGTACTTTGGAGTCCCCGTTATCCAGTGCGGCCACGTTCCTCAAACAGAAATGGGGTCAGCTACGAACCGTCGAAACTGTCGCGTAAGCCGGATGTTAGCTTGGAACTTCCCGGGAAAGGATCTATCTCACAAGCACAAGTTCTTTCGTCGTCTCATCGCTCCCCGATTCCTGATTCTCATCCTTGGACGATGCCCTCAGCGGGCTGACGTTGAGTTGGTTTCCACCGTTTACATTGTTGATGATGATCGTATCGATCCGCCGTTCCGCATCCTTCAGACGGAATCGGGCGCGGGCCACGCGGTGAGTTGGCAGGCCACTGAAGACGACCGCAAAGGGTGCAATCTCTTTGCGACCAAAATCTTTGATGACGGCACGGCCCTCGCCGATTTTCCGACCCTTCTCATCCTGAAGATTGACTTCAAATCCTGTGAGATAGTAAAAAATAGCGGTGTCGTTCAGCATGCGGCCTTCGATGATCGTCCCGCCGTCCTGGGATGGGAGGATGCTGTACTCAACCAACCGGAATGTGCCGTAATTCCGTTCCTTAATTGCTGTCGGACGTGTCTTAAAATCGGGCTCAATGTCGATCAGCATGGCCGGGGCCCAGCCTTCCTTGCCCTGGAAGGTGCGAACGTAATACCAATCTTTCGTTTCCTTAATCAACCGAACGGGTTCGCCGTGCTGAACTTCAAGTGCAGCCACCGCGGCCGGCGTACCGGCGGTTGTCCAAAGAAGAACTTTATCTCGAACGATTCGCCCGCGGCGGCCACCAGGATAGACCTCCCGTCCGATCACGTGAAATATCTCCGCATTTGCATATTCAGTATCGACAGATGCGAGGAAGAAACCTTCCGTGGGTTCTGCTCCAAACTCGACCAGTTGTTCCTTGTCATTGGGCGAGAGGCTGGTCTCTACCTGCAGAGAGACTGATTTGATCTCAGGCAGGTTGTTGGTGTCAAAATCACCCTTTAACGGAAGCGGGAAGTAGACCACTCCAGGCTTCCTTGGCTCAATGCCCTCAACGCTGATATGGGCACGCTCAGTCACCCGCTCACGGTTCTCGAATCGCACGTCCACCAGCACCGTAATTCTCGCCAAGGCGGGTTCGGCGCCATTGTTCTTTACCCTCGCACCAATATAAAGGACTTGGGCAAGATCCCCTTTTAAACCAGTGACTGATGGCCTGGCCGCAAGAAATTCGAAGCGATAACGCTGTCTGGCAAGCTGAACCTCGCGTTCATCGATTTGCGCCGTCACCAATGCGGGTGACAGGGATGAAATCAGTGTAACGACAGCAAGAAAAGTCAGTCCCCGTCTGGCCAGTCGTGATATTTGATGCATGAGTTTTTTCCTGGTTAGGAATCGCGTCGGGGTCTTTGACGCATCCTAGCGGGAGGAACTTTTAAAACAATGAAATGCAGTTAGCCGGAAGAGACAGGGAGTGCTTACCGGGCAAACTGCAGTTCAAGTTCTTCTTGCAAAGGTGTCTATAGGCGCCACATCCGGATCCCATACCCGGTCGAGATTTGCCAAGCCACGGCCGACCAGGTCCGCTTCGTGTTCCTTCTTCCAGGTATTGGCGATGACCTGGTCCAGCACTTCTTCATTGAAGGTCTTCCATGACTGATTTTCGTGATCGACTTCGATGAAATACATCCGACAGGGGGAGTCTTCACTGCCTGTGAGGATCTCATTCGCTGTGAGTGATTCACCATGGTCCTTGGGCGCGTCCCCAATCATCAAGATTACATCGTAATTAGCTTTCACGTTTTCCAGCACAGGTCTCTTGGCGGAAGCGAAATCAGGCCCGGCCATCATCGTCGCAAGTGCGGCGCTCTTCTTGCCTGCCTGCTGGGCAAAAATACCGATAAAGCAGTCGAGAACACCATAGATTTCGAGTTGTTTGACTACATGCTCTTCCGGAGTACCGGAAACCGCGCAAAGATCCACACCCAGCTCGTGGGCACGTTTCAGCGCGGTGACCGCGTGTGGAAAAGCGGTCATGTGTTCGGTTGCGGGGCCTACGTTCTCATTGATGCGGCTTGACCATTCGTACACACCGTGAAGCTCAACAAAGGCATCAGAGCGGGAGTCGCCCTCTTCAAGAACTCCTGAAAAGTCACCTTCGGCCAGGTAGTTGTAAAGGGCCTCTGGTGAGTATGAATTCGTCACATCACACCAGCGGCGAAGGTATTTGAAGGTAGGAATGTCGACGCCCGACTCCACCGCGGCCGGTGTCTGCAGGAGCAGGTCGGCCCACATGAAGAGCGCACGAAAACGGGTAATGCCGCGATCATTGGAAAAACAATTTACGAACATCCAGGCACGCTTGGCGATACCGGTGATCATCTGCAGGCCGTAATCTTGAACAGAAACGGTCGCAAAACCGTCTTCATGTTTGAGCATTCCCGGATCGACGCAGCCGTCGATATCGATACCAAAGGCCACACGAAGGCCGTTCACGGTGCGGCCGGAGGGTTTGAACTGCTCGAAGCGAGTGTAAAGCATGGTTGACGGTTGATGGTTAATGGAAGAGGGCAGTCGCTGTTGGTTATGCCCTCTCAAACTCGATACTTCCCTATCATAATCCTTCAGGTCATTGTCTTTCCATTAACCATCAACCATTAACCATCAACCATCAACCATTCTTCGCGGTGCGAGCCTTGTTCGAGCCGATAAAATCCGCCGCCTGGATGGCCACCAACACTATCTGGAATTAAAGAACGAACGATGAAACACACTTCAACAATCTTAAGCCTGCTCGCGGCAATAAACCTCAGTATTTCGTTGAGCGGCCTGTTCGCTGACGAGCTTGTGCAAATTGAAATTAAACTCCCCAAGCCGGCGTTTGTGGGCACTCCCAAAAATATCCCGCCTGGAACAACCGTGGAGAAACCGACCGGCAAGCCGCGGCCGCCATTCAAAGCCCCGAAGGGCACCATGCTTATCTCGGAAGGCAAAAAAGTTGTTACGAGCGACAACGAACCCATCGTCGGCGAAGCGCCTTACGTCACCGATGGCAATAAGGAAGCGACTGAGGGAAGTTGGCTGGAGCTCGGGCCCGGCACACAGCATGTGCAAATCGATCTTGGCGCGGTTTACAAGGTTTACGCCATCGTTCTCTGGCACTATCACGGCGACCCACGTGTTTATAAGGATGTGGTCGTTCAACTCGGCCAGGACAAAGATTTCATCCTGGATGTCAGCACCGTTTTCAACAATGATCAAGACAATTCGTCCGGTATGGGTATCGGGAAAGATCGTGAATATTTTGAGGTGAACGAAGGGAAGCTGATCCAAGTCAAAGGTGCCATGGGACGATTCGTTCGCCTTTACAGCAATGGCAGCACTTCGGACGACATGAACCACTACACGGAAGTCTCCGTATACGGCATGCCCGCAAAATGAAACGGGAACGGGTCTGTCAGGCCCTGATTATTCTTGCAGCCGTCATCGGGCTGGCGCTCCGTCTGCCACGCCTGGATTTGCGTCCGATGCACACGGACGAGGCCGTCCAGGCCGTCAAGACCGGCGAGCTCCTGAATTCCGGCCGATACGTTTACGATCCGCACGAGTTCCACGGGCCGACACTCCAATACCTTTCTTTGCCCTTCATCTGGTTTACAGGGGGCAACTATCACCAGGCTTCCGAGCGGAGCTACCGGCTTGTTCCTGTGTGTTTTGGAACGGCGTTGATCCTGCTCTCACTGGGGTTCGGCAGGTTGATTGGCTGGCCGGCTGCGGCTGCCGCGGCTGCTTTTACGGCTGTGTCTCCGGCCATGACTTTCTACAGCCGGTATTACATCCACGAGATGTTGCTGGTTGTGTTTTCTGCATGCACCTACCTTGCATGGACGTGCTCCGTAAAAAGCAAATCTACTAAGAGTGCACTGGCCGCTGGACTCTTCGCCGGGCTGATGTTCTGCACAAAGGAGACCTGGATCCTCGCATTGGCTTGCGGGCTGGCGGCAGGGGCAGTGGCTCGCCTGCCTGAGGGTAAGCTTACGTTTCCGCAGATATCAAAGGGAGCGAAGTCCAAACCGTTCCTGATCGCCATCCTTTCGGGGAGCTTCCTGTCCCTGATCCTCTTCACAGGATTCTTCACGAATGGCCGCGGCATTCTCGATGCATTTCTGACCTACGGGCGGTACCTCATCCGGGCTGCATCAGGAGAAGGTCATCAGCATTCCTGTCTTTTCTATATAAAGCCGCTCATCTATTTCAAGAACGGCCCTGGCCCATACTGGACAGAGGCGATCATCTTTGCCTTTGCGGTCGTCGGTGGTTTGGCTGTGATTACACACCGGCTGCCTTCCGGAATTCAGCAACCCGCGGCCAGATTCATTTCTGTGTTCACCGTCTTGATGCTGCTGGTTTACAGCGCCATTCCTTACAAGACGCCCTGGTGTATGCTCGGCTTTCTGCATGGCATGATCCTGCTGGCGGGGATTGGAGTGGCCAGCAGCTACTCCTGGCTTGGCAAGAAGGAATCAACGAAAGATTCGCCAGGAAGTCTCGTAATGCCCACCGCGGGTCAGTGCATCATTCTGCTCATACTCGGTGTCGGCCTGCAGCACTTGCTGCAACAATCGCAGCAAGCGAACTTCAAATTTTTTGCGGATCGCCGTAACCCTTATGTCTATGCCCATTCAACCACGCACACCCAGAAACTCCGCGATCGCGTTGAACGGTTGGCGATGGTTCATGAAGAAGGCTATTCCATGCGCATCCACTTTTTCATGCCAGGCTCGGATTTTTGGCCCATGCCGTGGTATCTTCGAGCATTCGATAAGGTGGGTTACTGGACCGAGCTCATCGATGCCCCGGACGCACCGGTCATCATCGCCGACTCCGGATTTCAGGGGAATTTGGAGAAACGCCTCAAGAGAAAATACCATGCCGAATACTATGGCCTACGACCTGGAGTGAATCTGCTCGTCTATATTGAAGAACGGCTGTGGGAAAAGTTTCTTGCAGAACGGTGAAGAATATCTGGTAGCTGGTGTTAAGGCGCGTTAACTCGTCCTCACCTTCCTGAACCCATTTGTAACTCAAGACTGGAAATCACTTGAACATCATGACCCGCCATAAAGTTCTATCACTTCTGCTTGTCTTGAACTCGTGTCTGCTGGCCGAGAATGCCAGCCAGACCGTCTACAAGACTGAATCGAATATCACCTACTGCGAGGTGGATGGAGTAAAACTCATTATGAACGCATTCCTTCCCCAGGGAATCGATGAACCAGCTCCCGCCATGGTTCATATCCACGGTGGCTGGTGGACTGGAGGAGGGCCAATGAATGGATTTGGCGGCGGACAATTTGCTCCATTCACATCTCGAAAGATCGCCGTTTTTTCCATTCAGTACCGGCTCGGGAAACAGGGAGGATTCCCCGAGAATATTCGTGACTGCCGGAACGCGGTGCGCTTTGTCCGAAAAAACGCTGAACGCTTTAACATCGATCCCGAACGTATCGGCTGTTTCGGCGGATCGGCCGGCGGCCATTTGAGTATGATGGTCGCCATGGCGCCGGAGGATTTCAAGGACGGCGGCCCGACGACCGGTCTCGAGGGTATTTCCCCTGGAGTCAGTAACGGCTTCGCCTGGGTCGGCCCGACTGACTTTGTCCGCCAATGGAATGAATCCGTCCCGAACACGCCGAACAACGCTCATCCGTATCATCGTGTGCTCTTCAAGGAACGCATTCCTGACACCGAAGAAAACAAGGCCCATTACCTGTACATGTCGCCCATGGGCCATGTACGGAAGGAGATCCCTCCACTTTTGGTCTGTGACGGCGAAAAAGATCCCATCGTTCCAAATCAACCCGGCCTGACATTGACTGACGCGCTCAAGAAAGCCGGCGCTGATGCGAGCTACTGGCTGACAAAAAACGGGGGCCATGGCTTTCCGGGCGGGGAAGGTTTTTCGGAACTGCTCGGGAAATTTCTTTCCCGCACCCTGAAGATCAAAAAGTAGAGAATGCGCCAGCCAATATGATTCATCAATAATGCGATTACACGCAGGCTTCTTGTTCTCAATCCCCCTCTTAATCTTTGTTGAGTGCGCGATTGAGAGTGAGGTAAGCATTCTGTGATCCTGACGTAACTTCACAGCATTCCTCCACTCCTCCACTCCTCCACTCCTTAACATCATGTCCCCAGAAGTTTATCGTTTCATCCATCTCGCCAGCGTTCTTGTTCTCTTTCTTTCAATGGGTGGCCTCATCATCCCAACCATGATGGGCCCGAGCGAAAACGACAAGGGCGGGCGTAAGCTCGCCATGATCTGTCATGGCCTTGCGATGTTCCTCGTGCTCGTTGCCGGCTTTGGCTTGATCGCCAAGCTCAAGTATGGATTCCAAGGCTGGGTCGTTGCCAAGATCATGATCTGGTTCCTGATCGGCGGCCTGCTGATCATCATCAAGCGAAGACCACAACTGGGGAAACAACTCTGGTTTGTAATGATCGCGCTCGCCGTTGCCGCAGCGTATCTTGCTGGGTTCAAGCCGTTCTGAACCCTCCCTCAGACAAATTTCATTGTCTTCGGCTCTCGCTCCATCTTTGCAACCACATAAGGGCGGATGAGGCGTTTAATGTCACTTATCACCAAAGGCGAGAGCCGAACTGTCCTGCCTTCGCTGAGCCTTCGCTTTTGCAGCGCTATGAGGCTGGCAAGCGCCCCCTTTGAAGTCAGTGTTACCTGGGCAGGCATCTGGGCTGCGCAAAGCTCGCAGGCGATGCCGCCTTCATTCGCGCAAAAGTAAATACGTTGCCCTTGAGGCTTCTGCCAGCAGATGACGCACGATTCGAGTTCAGGGCGAAAGCCGACTTCGGAAAGGAATTTGATCTCAAACTGGAACAGTACCCTTGGCACATCGTCCGCCTGTTCCAATTCTCGAAGGGTGTTGACTAACAAATTAAAGAGTTCCGGATGCGGCTCTTCCTCGCGAGTCATCCCACGAACAATATCGGCTATGTAATGCGCGGCGTACATACGATCCTGGGATTCTCGCAGACCAAGAAATGAATTCTTTATCTTTGATTCGGAGATCGTGTGCAGCGTACTTCGAGTATGCCGATAGAAAGTAATCTCGTTGTGGTTGAGCCGATCAAAGCTGCCGAGGAAGGGGCTTTTTTGCCTTCGTGCACCTTTGGCCAGGCCGGATAAGAGGCCAAACTTCTCTGTAAAGAGTGTGACGATCAAGCTGGTGTTGCTGTATTCGATCTGGTTCAGAATCACCGCATCAGTGGTTGGGATGGACATGGCAATGCCTGGCTACAATTTGTTCCTGCTCCTGCCTCATTTCGCTCGCATCCTCATCAGTCTGATCATCATAACCGAGCAGGTGAAGGATACCGTGCACGCAATACCGGAAAGTCTCTTCCTGCAGCGTCAACCCACGAGCCGCGGCCTCCTGCCGGGCCATTTCAATGGAAATGACCAGTTCGCCAAACTGATTCTCAGGATTCGGACTGCCTTCTTCGGCCAGCAAAAAAGAAATAACATCCGTGGGCCCTTCATGCTGAAGGTATTGTTCGTTCACCTCGGAAATCGCAGCGTTGTCCACAAAGGCAAGACTGAGCGTGCCATCGATGTCCTTATCGAATTCCTCCTTGAGCCAGGACTCTAACTGAACACTATCGAGCTCTGAGCAATCCGTGTTTCGGGCGATTTCTATTTGCATTCCAGGTGAGTGAAACGGGGGGCTTGATCGCAATCGTGTGATTTAACGATGATGGAAGTTTGCTAACAAATCTTTATATCATGTCGCCCGAAACTTTTTCACCTCACCATCAAAGAGCAACCATGGCAAAGCCACGCAAAATCCGCTGCGCAGTGATTGGCCTCGGTATGGGCCGCCATCACGCCCAGAATTATGCCTCATGTCCTGAATCCGAGCTTTACGCGCTCTGTGACGTTGATCAGAAACGTCTCAAACCTTTCGCCGAACAGATGGGAGTAAAGAAGACATACACGAATGTAGAAGACCTCGCCGCAGACAAAAAAGTCGATGCGGTATCCGTGGCGCTTCCGAACTTCCTTCATGCGCCCATCAGCATCATGATGCTCGAGGCGGGGAAGCATGTGATGTGTGAGAAGCCGATGGCGATGACCGTCGAGGAGGCTCAGGCGATGGAGAAGGCCGCACGCAAATCGGGACGGAAATTCATGATGCACTTTAATACCCGTTTTTCACCGGCATCCTTCTTCATCAAAAGCCTTGTGCAGAAGGGGCTCCTCGGCGAGGTCTATCACGCACGCACCATCTGGCATCGACGTCAAGGCATACCGGGAGCAGGCAGTTGGTTTACACTCAAAGAAAAATCCGGCGGCGGCCCGTTGATTGATCTTGGCGTTCATCGCATCGATCTGGCCCTCTGGCTGATGGGGCATCCCAAGCCGGTTGCAGTGAGCGGAGCCACTTTCGCCAAGTTTGGGCCCAAGCTCGCCGGCACGGCGGGCAAGAGCTTCACGGTTGAGGATTTCGCGTCCGGCTATGTTCGTTTCGAAAACGGGGCGACATTATCTCTCGAGACCAGTTGGGCCTCATTTTGTGAACGCCGCGAAGACATGAGCACCATGATCTTCGGTGACAAGGGCGGGGCCGAGCACTGCAATCTTGGAGAAGGCTACGACATGGGCGTCAAGCTCATTCAAAACGTCGACGGTCAGCAAAAGGTGGAGGTGTTCAAGACGATGCCGCCACCGAACGAAAATGCGCAGTCCCACTTCGTCCATTGCATTCAAAAAAATCGGGCCCCCATGGCATCCGCAAAACACGGCGTCTTCGTCCAGAAGATTCTGAATGGCCTGTATGAATCAGCAGAGACAGGCCGCGAGGTGAGAATGTAGTGGGATCTGATTAAGCTGGAGTATCTTCCGCACACGATCCCTGGCTTACATTCTCTGATGCCTCTATTCGCCCAAACGCCGGTAACTGAAAGTCTTGGTAGCGAAGGCACCCTGAGCATTCCGGTGATTAAGAAATTGCTGGAAGAGGCGGTCTTCCCGGTGGAAGGTACAGCCATTGACCTTCTGCCCTTCTACATCATGTTCGCTCTGCTGGCCGTGGGGACGTATGCCACGGTGAAGATGAAAAACAGGCAAAGGGCAAGGAGGGCAGTACAGGCGTGTTCGGCTCTTGCTTTTGTGGTAGGCGTGCACCCATGCATGTGCATGATTCGAGATACTGTGCTTGGGACCACACTGCTGGCCATCAACACGCTTGAAGCGTTCAAGTACATGATGATCTTCTGTGTTGTCGCGGCGTTCTGCCTGATTTACGGACGTATTTTCTGCGGCTGGATTTGTCCACTTGGATTCTTCCAAGAGATGTCGGCGGCCTATTTCAACTGGGCAAGAAGGCATCGCAGCGGGGGAATCCTCAGTCTCGCCGCCATTTCTATTGTGGTGTGCGGGCTGGTCACCGGTGGTGTGCTGGGCGTACAAGCCGTCGCCCCCTTCGCGGGACCGGTTGTGGTTCTTCTTCTCGTCTACTGCGTTGTACCGCAGACCGAAAATGCCCTGCGATGGGCCAAGTGGGGCCTCACAGCCGCGTTACTTGTTTATATTGCTTCTTATTTCTTTGTATTGCGTCCCGGCACATTCGGGTTCATCGAAACCGTCGCGGTTTGGTGGGTCATGGCGTTGCTGGTCATCACTCTATTCGTGGTCGGCGATCCAAAACTTGATGCCAAGATGAAACCAGTGAAGTTCGTTTCTGTCGGCCTGATGACGCTTATCATCGTTTTTGGCGTTTATGCCAATGGGCCGTTCTGTATCTTTTTCCAGAGCGTTGTTGACCTGAGCACGGTGCTGTCCGCCATGGGAATTATCGTACTTTCGGGCATTCACTCGAACGCCTGGTGCCGATACATGTGCCCGGAGGGCGCTGTCCTTGGGCTTCTTGCCAGGCATAGCCGGTGGAAGATCACTAAGCTCGATTCCCATTGCAGCTCGTGCCGGCAGTGTGAGCCCGTCTGCCCTGTGGAAGCCATGATTGTGGGCGAGCGCGATGAATCGACCTGCATCCTCTGCACACGCTGTGTCGACGCGTGTCCGACGAATGCATTGATCCTTGAAGATGCCTCAACGGATTTACGAAGTGGCCGACCGCCCGCGTTTGTTCCACTCGAAGCGTTATTGAAGAAGTGAACTCGTCGCAATCTCAGATCAGCAAAGCTGACACATTCGGGAACGGAGAGTCAGGACGTTCAGGGGCTATCGCGCTCCTGCTTGCCTTGCTCGTGACGTGCCACGGCTGCGGCAACGGCGCAAAAACCACCGAACCTGCCATCTCCTTTGACGACCAGGCTCCGCCGGTTGGGCGTACGATTACGCCCTCGGAGTCCTGGACTTCTTTCGCCAACGACGGACAGCACAGTGGCTGGTCTTCTGCAGAATTCTCCCGTCTCCCAGACGAACCGACCTGGACTTTTTCTCCAGGCGCGCCGCTTTGGGATTACAAAAAGGGAATCAGTGTCTGGTCGTCACCGGCCATTGCCATGGTAGATAGCCTGCCCCGGGTTTTTATAGGCAGCTACGATCACCACCTCTACTCCATCGACGCACTGACTGGGAAAAAGCAATGGGCATTCACGGCAGGCGACGGCATTTTCTCCACCCCGGTGATTGGTAACGTCGAAGGCGACCCAGTCGTTGTATTTGGAAGTGCAGACCGCACCGTATATGCGTTGTTTGCCAAGACGGGCGACCGCCGATGGACGCATGAAACCTTTCTGTGGAGCGACACCGTAGCTCCATGCCGGATGAGTTCACCGGTTTTGACTGAAATTGCAGGCAAGCCTGTCGTGCTGATAGCCGCGGCAAACAATGACCGCCAGGGGCTCAAGAACATTCAGAAGGGCGAGCTACTGGCACTTGACCTGTCCTCTGGGGAATTGATTTGGGCAAAGACACTGACTTCGACCTTCATTACCTCTCCATGCATTGGAGAGATAACAGGGGGCAGGCACATCTTCGTCGCCTGCCAGGACGGCACGGTCCGCGCCCTGGAATGCGAAACGGGAAAGACACGCTGGAAATACACGGCGAACGAGCTCATCTACAGTTCGGTCTCTTTTGCAGTCATTCACGGCCGCCCCCTGGTCTTTTTCGGAACTCGACATAACAGCACCTACGCCCTCGACGCCACCACGGGCAAAAGTATTTGGAAACACAAGTGCGGCTACTGGATTGATTCGACCCCCGCGTTCGCCGATGTCGACCGACGCCCGATGGTGTTCATCGGCAGCTATGACCGTGGAATCTACGGCCTCGATGCCCGAACCGGCAAAGAGGTGTGGAAGAAATCCACCCGGGAATGGGTCTCTGCATCGCCACTTATCGCCTCACTTGCCGGCAAAACCACAGTCTTCGTTTCCAGTCTCGACCGCAACCTCTACGCGTACGACGCAAGCACCGGCGAAAGGGCATGGAGTTTCGATGGCGGCGATTTCATATGGAGTCACATCCAGCAGGGCGATGCCCTCTGGTCAAGCCCCACGGCAGCCAAACTTGGTGAACACAACCTTTTGATCTATCCAAGCTTCAGCTACCGCATTCACGGTTTTGTGGGCGGTCGCAATTGAATCATTTGTATAATGTCGCGTGTCTCACACCCTTGGCCCAACCACCCGGGACAAGGACACGTTCACGCGAGTTCATCAAGAGTGAACCTGATGAAACGTTCTCTTTCTCGTCGATACCGAACTCGTAGCATAATCACCAAAAAGTACCTGCTCCCCTGAGAAATGTGACGACCGATGGAACTCTCAATCCCCTTCAACGGGGGCAAAATTAAATTAGACCTTGTAGTCGAAGACGGCGTTCACCATCCCGGTGAGGCGGTCATCGAAAGGTTGAAGAGCATTGAAATCTGTGGAGGGGAATCTGCCCTCGACCTCGGCTGCGGTTGCGGCGTCTATGGGCTATTTGCAGCGAAGGCAGGATGCAGGGAGGTCACCCTCACGGATGTCTGCCCTGCCGCGGTTTCATCCGCCCTGGTCAACGCCAGGCTGAATGGGCTGCAGCATGTGAAGTGCCTTCAAGGTGATTTCTTTGAGCCCGTTACAGGGCAGCGTTTCGACATTGTCTTCGCCAATTTACCGCAGACTCCCGCTCCGCATCCGATTCAGTTAGACAAGTGGGGTGGGCCGGAAGGCACGCAATACCTCACGCGGCTCGCTACCGAAGCTCCGAATTACTTGAAACCTGGCGGTAGCCTCTATTTTTGCCATACAGGTTTGGCGAATCCAAACGCTGTGAATGACCTGTTCTCGAAAGCATTTGATCTGAAAGTCGTTAATCAGAGAGACCGGTTTTTTCAAAGGGAAGAATACGAGTCATATCAGCCGGGACTCTTTCATTACCTCATGGATCTTCGGAAGGCTGGGAAGGCCAAGTTTGAGTCGAACGGCGAAGGCTGGTGTTTTCAAACCCGATTTATCAGGGCGTCGAAAAAGTAGTACACCCGCCGCGGAGCCTCGATACCACGATTCATACAAACCGATAACTGCTCATCGATTTTTCATACACCCTGAGATGCGCTTCCGCCTCCGCCTCTGGTGGGTGACTCTTCTTGACTGCTGCCAATGCATTCGCTCCGATCTGTTTTCGGAGACTGGCGTCCCTGGCCAACACTTCAGCCTTGGAAAACAGGTCCTCCACATCATGTAATCGCAGCATCGGCTCTTCCGGCTCACTACTCACGTGATAAAGCAGTCCCGTTGGGTTTGGCTCATCTCCAGTCACAAAAGCACGATTGCCTTCCACATCAGAGGCCAGGACACACCTCTCAGCGGCCATTGCCTCCAGAATGACATTCGAGCCTCCCTCGGAAAAAGAGGTGTTCAAAATCACGTCGGACATTCGGTACCAGGAATACATCTCATCTCGAGGCCGTTCCCCCGGGAAGTGAATCCAATCCCTGCCCCTGCAGACGTCGACCAGCTCTGCGTAGCAGGAGTCTTCAATGACGTGCCCGAGAAAGAGAAGATGAACAGGCAACCCCTCATTTCGTAATCGCGCCAGAGGTTCGACAGCAAATATCGGATTTTTGACTTTGCGAAAATTGGCCGGTAGCAGAAACAGAATGTCACCCTCTTCGAATCCCTCTTTAAATCGATCTGTTTGAAGAGAGGTATTCGGGAAATGCACGCCCTTCGGGACAACGGTCGCCAAAGTCGAGACACCGAGGTCGGCAATCTTTTCGGTCGTATCCAGGTTCGCACAAATCAGGTGTGCCGACTTGTTGAGATTAGCGATGACGTTCTGTCGTTTCGCATCGTCAAAGACATCTACGTTAAGGTCCGTTCCAGTAATCGTAAGCACAAACGGAATATCGAGTGATTCCGCCAGCCGCGACGCCGTGGCGCCTGCTCTAGACGCGTTAAACGCATGAATAATTTCTGGCTCGTATTCCTGAAACTCTCGCCTGAGTTCCTCTTCAGTTTTTCCGAAAGATGAAATACTTCTGGCATCAACACCAATCTGTGACAGGCCATGACGGATACGTTCAAGAGAGGTGTTCTTGCCGCAGATAGTGTCCGGCGATTCCACCGTGAACAGGACAACTCTCATTTGGTCTCCTCTGCCCAATCGGCGGTGGAATAGTTTACGGGAACAGCATGATCCGACAGCCAGTCAAGGAAGTCTAGGGAGGTGAGCAGCCGAAGCTCGTTTTCGCGATCAGGATTCGCCGAGTAATAGACCGAATCGTCCGTGCAGAGGCCCGGATGTGTCATTAACTCCGTCGTGGGTGAGCGGAAATTCAGGATCGTCTTCTTGAGGTTTTCAGCGGTGAAATGCTCTGCCAGAACAATCCCGGCGAACTCGCCGGGTGATTTCAGCCGTCACGGCCTGCTCCGCATCGCACAGTCAGCGAGTGTGCGAAAGAACGCTGCTTTGCGATGCCCTGCGCGCTCCAGCTCAATTCCACCCTCCGACAATTCGGCTGGCCTGATTTCCGGAACGCCATCTGAACCGGTTTCGTTATGAATAACAGCTCCACTCTCGCGAGGAAGACGAACACCTCTGATGACTGGAAACTCGTTCATCACCCTCATTAAGACTTCCCACACTCCAGGAAAGACATGAATGTGATTGTGCCCATCCAGATGGGTCGGAACGAGACCCGTCTCAAGAAAGGCTTCTATCTGCGCACGGAATTCGGCGGCAACTTCTTCCTGCACGATACGGCCATGCCACGCCTGACTCCATAGCTCGCGTTTTGGTTTGAAGATTCCAGATGGCGCAAGGCTCTTCGCCTGACTGAGTGGGCGGCCATCCGTCAGGTTCAGGTGGAGCCCAAGTCCGAGCCCGGGCTCAGCCCTGGCAATTGACACAATCTGTTTGAATGCCCGGCCATTAACAATTGCAGTTGTGCTGCGGACACAGCCGGCCTGGAAGGCACGAATGATGCCTTCGTTCCTTTGCTCATCAATACCTGCATCATCCGCGTTGAAAATAATTTGGAACATTTGAGTCTGGATCGTTATGTGATTTTTTGAAACCTAAAGACAACAGGATTTGGGAAACAGTAATGAAACAGATAAATCACTCTGTCCTGACTTATCTGTCGCGCTTTCCGGCTGGTTTGAATGAATATATCTAGATAATCCAACTGCCGTTTTTTACAAACGACTGCTATTCTCGTACGCATTCGGTGTACGGCCTCCATTCCTCCAAGCACTCAAGCACATGCGTGTCGCAGTCACTGGTTGTTCGGGATATCTGGCGGGACAGCTCATTCCACATCTCCTGGCCGATGAAGCTATCAGTGAGGTCATCGGATTGGATGTCTTGCCGCCACGGTTGCAGCCGCCGGGAATGTCCTTTCTGCAACGTGATATCCGGGACGAACACCTTGGCGAATCCCTCCTTGAACTTGATATTGATGTGATGGCACATTTGGCCTTCATCCTGAATCCGACGAAGGACGAGGCCTTCATGCGATCGATTAACGTAGATGGCACCCGGAACATTCTGGCTGCGTGTGAGAGTTCCGGAATTCGCCGAGTTCTAGTCACTTCGAGCGCGTCAGCCTATGGCGCTCGTGAAGTGAACACTTCGATGCTGAATGAAGACACTCCCTTGCCTGCCCCGGAAGAAATTGGTTTTTCCTATGCCAGGCACAAAATTGAGCAGGAATTGATCTGCGACGAATTCAGGGACTCACTCGAGATCATACGCGCCAGGCCGGTCGCCGTACTTGGGCCAAATACGGACAATTTCATTCAGAAGATGCTGACCCAGCCATCCCTCGTGACCCTGCGCGATTTCAATCCGGACATGCAATTCGTACACGAAAGGGATCTCGGCTATGCGCTCTACTGCTTATTCAAGAATGGCGAAAGTGGTGCATACAACATTGCCGCTCCGGACACGATCAAAATTCACGACATCGCCGAGATCATCAGACGCCCCCTGAAACGCTATCCAACAAAGTTGCTCACAAGAGTGACGGCATTGCTTTGGAGATTAGGCCGGGCCGCTGTGCCAGCAGAGTATCTGCCTTACATTCAATATCCATGGACCGTCGATACCGCCAAAGCCGAAAAGGCAGGATTCAAGGCACGCTGGAGCACCGTCGATGCGCTCCGGCAGTTGAATGCTCGGACAACTGATTTGGTGCGCAGTCCGGCGGATGACAAGTGAGAGGCCGGTAGTGAAGAATCTCGTGGCGACGGGCTACCAGATTCGTTCGTAAAAAGTCCCCTGAGACCTCTCTTTGCCCCTTCGGAGCTAAGAATGAAAAGATGGACTTATTACGAACGAATCTGCCAGCCTGTCCGCCCGACTAGAGACTTACCAGCCAACCCGGACACTACCCAAAACACACGGAAAGGCTGGCGGCCAGTCGCCAGGGGGTAAATCAGGAACGCGAATTCGAAGCCCACACTTCTCGCGTCACATCGAGTTTCTCATCGCTCAAATATCCATATCGGTTGATCCAGCCTCCTGCGGCTTCACTTTCAGCGACCAGGCGAAAGCGTCGCTCGTAATCATCGAGCGGACCGTAGCCATGGACTAGAGGCAAAATTTCAGCATTGCCGCGGGCGGCCGAAACAGCTTGCCTGATCTTTCGTCTCTGTGGCTCATCGGGGATCGGATGTGGCTCGTCCGGCTCGGGATAACCGTAATCACTGATACTGGTGCCCGGTTCGCCTTCCGCGAGATCAAGCAGGTTGACGAGAGCTCTTACCAGCAGCGATTCATCGAGTCCCGGATTCGCTTCCAGAAGCTCGTCTCCCCAGAACTTGATGATTAGAGACCAGTGCATGGTATAGAGCTTGGGGGCGATAGATTCACAGACCTCCGCAGCTCGGGCAAAATCAAGACCGGTGATGAAGGTGAATGGCGGCATGAACGCATTTGCCGAAAGCTCTTTTTCCGGACCGCCGTATTCAGTGATTGCGTCTCGAAAATCCTTGAGCAGGTCCTTTGAAAGCTCGGCCTTCAATCTGAACCATTCGCCCACGCCGGGGAACAGGTTCATCTGGTGAAGGAGTGAATACTTGCCCCGGTCGACGGAAGCCAAGTCTTCCAGGTCCGCGTTCTTCAATCCGCCGTGGAGGTAGGCGTAAAAACGTGCCACCTCGTTTCGTATTAAAGAGAAATCAAATCCGCGCTCCGCTGCCCAATGCTCCACGTGTCCTCCAAAATCCTGAAACGCCTCGCAGAGCTTGTAGCAGGGATACTCCGGCCAGTCCGGACGAAAGCCGTCGATCTCAGGATAGACCTCGAACACATCTCGGATGAATGCCCGGTTGTAGGCTCGCACTGCTTCACTGGCAAGACTCGCAGTATTGGCCATTCGGCCCACCGGCATACTTCCGTCAGGCAAACGAGGCACATCCTCCGGAAGCATTCCCGGCGGCTGGGCTGCGCCCATCTGAATGTAAACACGGTGTCCCGCGGCTTTCGCTTCCCGAATAAACTCGCCCATGATCGGGCCAGCCGATTCCGTCAGGTCGTTGGGCTTTCGAGGTCGATAGACAGAGCCCTCATAAAACTCCTCCCTGGAGGTGAATGCAGGCCCGCCGCGTGCCCAGAGGGCCGTTTTTCCCCACAGCGGACGGTCAAAGACACGCGGGCTGGCGCCGGCATCTGTCGGCGGCATCCAGAATCCTTCGCCCTCTGCGCATGGTGCGGTGACTGACGTATTCACCGCAACCGCATTCGCACCGGCACGATCGAGACTTATAAGAATGCCGTCAATCCCCTCATTTTGAATGTAAGGGGACATGACCGTGATGCCGAGGAAATCGGACATGGGAGCAGAGAAGTTGAGTTCAGGTATCTGGATCTGCGGCGGCTGACCGCGAACTTTTTACTGTTCGTCGTAATCCGTCATCTTTCGAATCCAAATATTTCTGTAACGCACGAGGTCGCCATGATCCTGCAGCACAATCGGGCCAGTCGGCGCATGTGGCTTGTAAGCCGGAGCATTGCGATGGCCGGTTGGGCCGAGACATTCTTTATGAATATGCACTGGCAGCCCGTTCTGAATGACGGTGATATAGGTGGGCTTGACAACCTTGTCGCCATCGAAATGAGCAGAATAGAAATAAATGTCGTATGTCTGCCACTCGCCCGGTTTACGGCAGGCATTTACCAGCGGCGGAAACTGCCCGTAGATAGAAGCGGTAAGACCGTCGGCATAGGTCGGGTTGTCGTAACAGTCGAGCACCTGGATCTCATAAAGTCCAAGCAGAAACACGCCACTGTTGCCGCGGCCCTGGCTTTCGCCTTTTACATCCACGGGTGCCGCCCACTCAACGTGCAGGTGGCAATCACCAAAGGCATCAATGGTCTGGATATTGCCGGTCTTGGGAACAACTTCCATATAATCATTCTTAACTTTCCAGCCCACCGCGGAACCGTCTCGGCCGACCCACTTCGCTGTGTCCGTGCCATCGAACAACACCGCCGCATCACTGGGAGGGCAGCCCGCCTTTTCCTGGGTACTCACCGCAGGGGGTGTCACGATGCGGGGCTGCGGCCGTTTGCCGTCGTGCACTCGCCAGTCCTGTCCCGGGATCATAGGCGTGTCGTCGTATCCGATTCCAGCCATAGTCTTCTCCTTTGATCTGAAGTGGATGACAGGCAATTCGCCTGTCCTGGGTGATGTTTAATGCCGTTACGCGGGGCAGATTTGATCCCCGACGTGAATGAACCCTTCTGTCAGAATTCTGGCTCTGAGTCCACCGCGATGAACCAGGCCCTTCTCAACCTTCGGGTCGGTTAACTTCGCCAGATGCCCACAGGGCTCACAAAGCCGGATACCTTCGAGTTTGACATCACCGACCTGAAATTCATGCCCGACCAGGTGGTTCAACGGCACGCCGCGGGTCACGATGTTTCTACGGGCTTCGCCAGGCGCGATCTCCACCTGGTATTCACGCGGCAGAGCCTCAATAGCCTCCATCTCGATGAGAGTGACCTCCCGGTCCGGCTTAGTCGGGTCTGAGAAAGAACCCTGGCCCGCGCAATAGCGATCGCCTTCAAGCCCACTGCCCGGGATGGCGCGAACCCGGTCTACAGATTCGAGGGAGTCAACTTTGCGCCTGGTAATGTGAATGGAGGCGACGTGGCCCTTGAAGTTCATGATTGTTACGCCTCTTCATCAACCATTTCATCGTAAAACTTGACGTAATCATTCGGTTCCTCGCCTGCCCTCATTTGGATGGCACTTCTTGGATGCTGATTCAGAAGACCCGTCACCAGGTAAGGCACCTGATAGCCCCATTCCATCTTGGATTGGAGAGGCAGGCAATGCTGCTGGATACACTTCAGGATCGGTCGGATTCGGAACTTGGGATTGTGCAGGAACGCCAGCAGCAGTTCGAGGCTGCAGTTGCCCGCTCCGCGCCCCATTCCATTGATAGTTGCATCGATAAGATTCGCGCCGCCGATAAGCGCTTCGATGGTATTCGCAAAGGCGAGCTGCTGATTGTTGTGGGCGTGAATCCCTACTTCCTTTCCAGCAGGTTTGAGTTTTTCCAGGAAGAATTGCGTCTGGTCACGCACCTGCTCCGAGTACAGCGAGCCAAAACTGTCGACCACGTAAACGGTGCCTACCTCGCTCCCGGCCAGTTCATCGAGCGCTTCACCCATTTCCCGTTCATGAACGGTAGAGGCTGCCATGATATTGACGGTCGTCTCATAACCCTTGTCATGCGCGTCTTTGACCATATCCAGGGCCACTGGAATCTGATGGATGTAGGTGGCCACTCGTATCATGTCGACCACGCTTTCTGATGCTGGCAGGATGTCCTCCTTGTAGTCCGTCTTTTCCGCGTCTGCCATGACACTGATCTTCAGGTCGGAATCGTTCTCACCCAGGATGCGGCGCATGTCATCCTCATCGCTGAATTTCCAGTCCCCGAATTCCTGCCGGGCGAAAAGTTTCTTCGATCCCTTGTAACCAATCTCCATGTAATGGACGCCCGCACTCACGCAAGCATCGTAGACGCCGCGCACAAAACCGTCTTCAAATTGATGATCGTTAATCAGCCCGCCATCGCGAACCGTGCAATCGAGTATCTTGATCTCCGGGCGGTAACCTACCCAACCGGTATTTTTGATTTTCTCAGACATGAACTGCACAACTCCTTGATTGAGAACTCCGTGGTGTTTTATCCGTTCCAACAGGCCGATTGGTCCGGGCGCCATGTAAATTCTGTGCCCGCTTGAAAGCGTTTTTCATTGCTGCTGACAGGCCTGCCAATCCCTCATTTCGAGGAAAGGGCGGACATCGTATCTTCTAGTTTGAGTTTCGCCGCCAGTTGAATTACGGGGTTCAACAGGCTGTTTAAAGGCTTTGCTCAGGCTTCAGGAATAATCAAAATTGAACGCGAGATTTATCTGTGGCCGGCCTGAGAAATCACTTTGAAACAAGACAAATCTGCCGTCAGGAGAGAGACAGGGATGCGGGTGCGCGGGTTGAGATTTCCACGACGCGCATGGGTGCAGCAGAAACCGGATTGTCACGTAAGGCTCTTGATCTGCCGGTGAATGATAGGTGCCAACATACACAAAGGAGAAGTGGGCATACGTGTAGCCATTTACGTCTGAGGCAAAGTGTTTTCCCGTGCCATCAAAGCCAAAATGACACGAGTCCGGCCTCAGAAGATTGCGGGTGAGATCCACATACGAACTATCGGAAATGTGACGGCCGAGCTGCAATTCGTCCGCGGAAACGCGAACAGGAGAAGCCTCGTGCAGGGGAGCGCACCATTCGCCCTTGGGGTTTTCATACATGCTGAAGATCACCGAACCTTCCCTGCCACGCCAGGTACAATGTCCGCCGCTCACCATGGACTCATCGCGGCCTACGGGCACGGCACGCCAATCTGAACCATCATCTTTCAGCACATTGTGAAAGCATCCTTTTCCATCGTCAGGTGGCACGTCTTGCCAGCGCCAGGAGCCGTCGGGCGGAGTCAGCCACGAACCATCCGAAAGCTGCTCCATATTGCCCAGCACCAGGATGTCGTAGATGGAATCCGGATCGAGACTATGCGAATACTGGCTGTGATGATTGCGGAAGCCGTTGCCGTATTCGACAGGCCACCAGGTTCCGTCCACCACATCAAAGACATATGCTCCATGCGGTGCGCCCTCTGTCTTTCCATCGCCGAGGAATGTGCCCATCAGCACACGCCTGCCATCTGCCGATACTGTGTGAATCTGTGCCTGCCCTTTCCTCGTCGCAGGCTGGGGTGCCTCGCACACGATTTCTTCCTTGCCATCAAAGGTCACCTTCCTCAGCACAACGCGCTCACCCAGTGCTTCGAGATGGAAAGCACATGAACCGTCCGGACTGAGGGCAAAGCCATGTGCCCCATCCTCCCCGCTGTATTCATGAATTGGGAAGACGCCGAAATTGTCCTCAGTGTCGCACATCCACATTCCTGCCGGTCGGGATTTGTCGTCCGAACGATGCCGCAGGAAGACGAAGCGCTTCGAGTCCGGAGTCCAACACGGTCGGTCAAGATAGAACGCCTCGCTGTCTCGGGATTCATCAGAGGTCACCTGGACAACTTCGAGGGAAGGTGGTGAGCAAGGTGTGAGAAATCTAAAGGCTGACTTGGATTCGTGGGTCATGTTGTTTTGTGAAGGAGGAAGATTACAGGAAGAGCTCAGTGCATCTAATTCCGGCGCTATATCTTATCAAGCACAAACGATGAAAAGCTGAAAGGACCACGCCGGTGCCTGGTTTCTCTCTCCGGTTTCTAACCATACGCTCTCCTCCACCTTCACCTGCCGCAGGCCATCAGAAAGCAAACATTCTTACAAGTCGGAGCACTCCAAATGGCGTGGCCCACTCTCTTTCGTGCGGACGCTTCTGAACCGCCAAGTATCACTGATTGGGCTGACGGCTAAGCCCACTGATGACACAGATCCGACCTCCTCACTCTTATAACGCGGCCTTAATCTGCACTCCTTTCTGCTTGCCGCGGCGCATTTGATCAAACTGCTGGTAATTGAATTGTTGAATGGACTTGTTCTGCATCTGCAAATTCGAATCGTAAGAAGGACTGGTCGACTGCTCGAGCTGTTGCTGGGGGGGTTGGGTTTGCTGAGCAGATTCGGGGGCTCCAAGCCACTTTTCGCCACGGTAAAAGGCGTAGCGAGTCTCGCCTTCACGGGCGATGACTGTGGCTTTGCCCCTGAGATTGTCCGCTATGTAAATACCGCGGAGATCGGTTTCACCACTGCGGAATTCGGTATCTTGGGTGCCGATGGCTTTGACGTGGACGTTGGCCTTGTAACCACCTTCAATGGCGTTGATGACGTTAGCGCGGACGCGGCCACTGACGGCCTCTTCCTGAACTTCGATTTTCAGCGGAGTGATTAAGACCAGGCCACTGGCGAACAGGCCGTCTCCGCGGGCGATGAGGAGATAAGCAGCTTCCTCTTTCAGATTGAGTTCGGCTTCTTTTTCCTTGTCGATGTAATCCTTACCGTCGCCGAGTTCTATGGTGTTTTCGAGTTCGGGCTTGATGCCTGCCAGTTTTACCTGGGTGATGCTGCTGAGATTTTTTTCGCGCAAGTACAGCTTCATAAGGTCGACCCTGTAAACCTGCAGGTTGGCTTCCTTGATGTTGCGGTATTTGAGCTTTGCCTTGACCGGCTCGCCCGGGCGGAAGATGGAGACTTCTTCTAGCAAGAACCGCTTTTCTTCGAAATAACCGATGGCTTCCTTCGCATCGGGATACTGGTCCTTTACGAGCAGATACCACTGAATCGCATCGGCTGGTTTGCCGTGTGCATGGAAGATTTGGCCGAGGATATAGCGGGCGAAGTCCCTGTCTTTGCTCTCGCCATCGGCGACGAGCTTCGCGGAACTAAGCGCTTCGTCGTAATTACGCTGCCAGAAATGCCCGAGAGCGGTCATGTACTGAAAGCTCGATTGAAAGTTGCTCTTTTCATAACGCCTTTGGAAAACATTGGAAAGGCTCACCACTCGTTTGTAATCCTTGAGATCGAGGAACGCGTTCGTCATGCTGAAGGCCGCATCGTCTCCGAGCGGGCTCACCGGATACAGGGTGAGGAACGAATCGAGCACGCGGATGCATTCGCTCAACATTTCGTTCTTGTCGGGGCTCCGGTCGCGGGCTTTCTTCTCGCCATGGGCGAGAGCAATCTGGTGCTCACGGTTGGCCAGGAGGTGGGCCTGGGGCGCCTGTTGGTAAAGGGCCTGAGAAAGCGCAAAGAGTGACGAAGCCACATCCGAGGTGTCCGGATACTCGCGCCAGAGGTCTTCCTGATAATCGATAGAACCGAGGAACTGTCCTTCGTCCTGCAACACTGCGCTGACATTGGAATCGTTAATAAAGCTGGCATCGATGGTGGCCCGGAGGACAAGCCAGGCCCTTTCGAATTCGCCGATGTCACGATAGGCGCGCCCCACGACCAGGATGCGATCGAACGGGATGAACAAGTCGGGGTAGCGTTCACGAAGCACCTCGAACATCTCGACAATTCGTTTGGCGTCATAGAAATCCGGAGAGGTGTGAATCCAAAGCAGCATCCGGGCCACGTCCTTTTCATTGTAAGTGCGGTTGCGCGTGAACAGCTCAGAGAGGTAACCCAGAGCGCGGTCGTGGTTTCCATCGTTAAAGTAGGCGCTGCCGAGGTGATAGCGTTCGGCATCATTGAGGACGTAGTCGTCCGACGATTCTTCACCAAGTGCAAGCACTGAAATCTCGGATTTGGGCCCGATTCGCATACGGTCGGGATTAACCGAATCGCGCATGACGGTCGGCAGAACCCGGTAATCACCTGTGGCGTAAGCAACGAGCTCGTAACTGATATCACTGATTTGCTGCTGAGGTGGGAAGTGCATGACGATCGTCGAATCATGCACTTCGTGATGCTTGAAACTGCCCCTTAACGATCCTTCTACCAGGATCATCCCTGCCGGGATGTTTTCTTCGATGACCATGTATCCCTGGTAGCTGGTGTGGTATACATCGATCCAAACACGAGCGCGCTGGCCGAGGGAAAGCTTATGCACCGGCGAGGTGCTGACGACGCTCAACGGCAGGCCGCGATATTCCAGGTTGGCGTGGTAATAGTAGCGGTTGTGAATGTATGGGTATTTAAACGATACGGGATCTTTGAGCGTGCTCGAAAAGCCTCGAATAGTTGCCGCGTAGGCGAATTCGCCGCGGCCCTCCATATCAAACTCCACCTCATTCCTTCCTGCCTGTAGAATGTCCATCGGCACAGGAATCAGCAACGAAGGCTGGTCACCTGCCGTTTCAATGCTCTTGATCAGCTTGCCGTTTACCTTCACCGCCAACCGATAATCCGCTTCGGCAAATTTTGTGTGACCGAAGTAATCCGCAAGAGCGGCAACCACCGGGCCACGGGCCTTGCCTGAGCTGAAGCCATAGCAACCTTTCTGCTTCATGAGGTAATCTACGGCCTGCTTCACCCTGGCGGAAGTTGCCGACACCTTACTCATGGCAAGGAGCGAGATCGCGGTGACCTCGGTGCTGTCGTCCAGCCATGCATGAGCGCGTGTGCCTTCCCACCAGCAGGTCGTGATTGGCCCTTCCTGCTGCACCCTGGACTTGGCTTCGAGCACCTGCAGGATCTCCTGCGCGATCTCCTTGCGGCCGAGATTCACAAACGTAAGTGCTGCGTATGCCAGGGCGGGGCTGCTGAGTTTGTTGCGTTCGCGGTAGAGCCGATTGGCGTTAGCGAAGTCTGCCTTGTTGCTTAACGAAAGCGCGTGAAGAATCACGGCCTTGGCATCGTTGTCCTGGGCGGCGACCTGCCGGAACTGATTCGTCAGCCAGTTTTGTGCAGCGTCGCTGGTTTGGTTGTGCACCGGCAGACCAGCCCGGGTGGCGGCCGACAAAGCCCAGTAAGACATGCTGGTTACGAAGGTGTCCGAATCGTTTTCAGGAGCCATCCATGCCCATCCTCCGTCCTGCCGCTGCGATACTACCAGTCCGCTGATAAGCGAAAGGCTGCGCTCGGTGAGGTCATGAATGATCGAGTCCAGGGCCTTGATCTCCCTTGCGTATACAAGGCCGGAGATCGAAGCGAGGAGTTCGCTGCCGGGGAACGAGCCGACTGGCGGCGGAGGCGGCGGGAGAATGATGTCCCCTTCGGCTCTTTGCAGATGGCGGACGCCATTCATCGCCAGATCGAGCACTACTCGATCCTGTCTTGGGCTGATGGATACGGTCATCCATGTAGCTGTGTATGTCTGGTCCTTGGGGAGTTCGAGGGAAATCTTTGTATCGTCTCGGGCGATTCCACCTTCGTGGTCGGCATACTCCAGACCATAAGGCCGGATGGGGAATTCCCGGGAGAGAGCGTCCTTCATTTTGTCCGCTTCCGCCGAGACCTCGATGGCCAGCATCAACGAAGGAGGCACGACGACGGAATCAAACAGGAACTCGGTATTGCCCTGCTTACTGATCTTGATCGTTTTGGAAAGGTTGTTGAGTGGTCTGCTCCCCTCAGAGAGCTTCAAAGTCAATTTAGCGTCTCCTTCGTAATCGGTCAGATTGTGGACGCGGGCCATGACCCGAACGCGGTCGCCCTCCTGGAGCAACCCTGGCGCTTTGATGGTGACGAAGAAATCCTTCCGGGTAACGGCATTGGCCGTCGCCTCGCCAACCAGGGTCTCGACGGAACAGCCACGAGCAGTCAACCGCCACTGAGTGGTGTTCTCCGGCATGGGGATGGTGACTTTTGCTTTCCCGGTCTTGTCAGTCACAACGGCCGGCAGCCAGCGAACGGCATCAGGCATCTCACGGCGGGCGCGATCGGATTCACCACGCGTGCTGCTTCCGTCATCAAAGTCACCATTCCCGCCCATAACTTGATCTGCCAACTCCTCGCTGTCTTTGTTCGCTCCACGTTTTTTGCTCCCAGCATTTTCTCTGATCTTGCTCTCATAGGGGATGGCGATACTTGGCTTTCCTGGAGTGCGAGGAGCTCGAGCGGCGGCACTACCCTCACCGGGAGCGTTTTCTGGCATCTCTGCAGCCAACATATCAACGGCACCGAACCCGTTTTGAACCGTTAGCCCCGACTGTTTCTGTAACTCCATCTGTCTGACCAGCCGTTCCGTCTCGTCCTGATAAGCCTTCAAAACCTCTTTCGTGATGCCATCACGCCTGAATCCGCAGGTACTGCCTGCTCGCAGTTCCGCATGCCTGTAGGCACCGGCCTGGAAGAAGTCGAGAATCTTCGGGGTGTTGTCGGGATAGATTGCGAAGAGAGCCTCATCCACGAGTGCCAGACTCAATTCGCCGGCTACCGGACGCCCCAATTGATCGGTGACCGTGATTTCAACTTCCGCACCTTCTCCGGGCAGGAAGATTTCCTTCAGCGGCTTTACCTGCACTTTGAGTTCGCGCTCAACGTTGAAATCCTTTGACGCCGTTCGAAGCATCTGCTTATCCATCGTGGCCGCCGAGAGACGGAAGTTCGGAAAGTGGTCGTGCTTGAGCCCGAACTCGATCTTGTTGTAGCCCTTCTTTACGGGAAGAATCTCATAGTGAAGAATCTCCTCACCTTCCCAGGTCATCAGCGTCAGATTATTTTCAAGCCTTGAGTGCAGCCGCACCCTGGCTTCGCCCCCAACTTGAAAAGTATCGCTGTCAGAGAAGAAGCGGAGTTTGGTTGAGTCCTCGTCATCAGAAATCTGAACGCCGCCTTCACCGGTAACAGTCTGCTCAAAACGATCCTGCCCGGCAGCACGCAGGATGTAGTGCCCGCCCTTGCCCAACATGAGGCGCTGCACAGCTTTGCCGGTCTTGGCATCGGTCTTTAGTTTGTGTTCGCTTACTGTGACCTCCGCCGACGGCATCAAAGGCATTCTCATCCAGGGCACAGCCTCCAGCACCGGGTCTGGCTTTGGCGGCTGAGTGCGGAGAACGAACAATGTCACATCTTTGCCTACCGGCTTACCGTCCGGCCCATCAGCAGTAACTGTTACATCAAACGGTTCACCCGAGAGGATGAGGTCCTGGCTGACATGGACGCTCAAACTAAAACCAAGCGTGGCCAGGAAAAGCCCTTCATTCGTGCGAACATTTTCGCCTTCAATCGAAGCCTGAAAGAAAAGCGAGCTGCCGGGCGTCATCCCGGTCGTATCAAATTTGATCTTAAGCCTGCCCTTGGGGTCGGTCTTTTCGAGATAGGTCTTCCCATCTGGCAGGAAGTAACGCACCTGCCTGTCAGCAACCGGCTCGCCCCAGTAGTAGGAGGCGGTAAGCTCACCCTCCACGCTCTCGCCGCGAAAATAGACCTTCTGGGGAAAGCTGAATTTCAGCCGCATCTTATCCAGTTGAAATTTCTGGACCACAAAGTTTCCAGTGAAAGTGGGGCCGTCCTGGTGGTGCTGGCGCTCCGCGGCGGCATAAAAACGACGAGCAATGACAGTGTAAGAGCCAAGAGGGGAGCCAGTATCAAGCCGCATTTTTGTGTTAAACGTGCCGAATTCTGAAAGCTTCAGCTCTTCCTGGCGCAGCATACGGCCCTGGGGATCATTCACGCTGACGGTGTATGTCTCGCCCGCAGGTGCACGATAAGAGCCATCCTTCACCTCGCGAAGGATTCCCCGGATAGAGACCTCGTGCCCGGGCCGATACGCGCTTCGGTCAGTATAGATAAAGCCACGCGGGGTCAGACCCTGACTGAAACCGAGGCCTTGCAGGGAGACATCATTGGATGCAACGCTGCCACCCTTGCCGGCAAACACCCGAACGTCATCCAGGCCATTCAGCTCGTCAAACTTTTTACGAAAAACACCATCCTTACCCGTCTTGCCAGTAGCAAAAACCTTCCTGCCGTCGCTGATGAGCAGATCGACGCCCTCCTCCGGTTTCGAACCGAGCATGTTCTGCACAAAGACCAGCAGCTCCCGGCGACTGCTCTTGAAGATGAGATCAAGATCGGAACGGATGACCAGTGTGGTTGACTCCCAGTCTTCCTCGCTCACGTTGACGATACAGACGCCGGGTTTGTTGGCCTCGAACGGAATGACAATTTCCTGTTCGATGGGTTTGTATTTTTCGTAGTCGGCAATCTTCACTTCCCAGGTCTTGTCCGGCTGAATGAGCTCGATATCCAGGTTTTCAACGCCGCTGATGCAGTGAACTTTGTGGAAGTAAGCTTCGAGGTCGAGGAAGTATTGCTTGAGGGTCAGCTTCTCCATGTTCCGGACATTGACCTTGATCCTGGCATCCTCGTTCGTTCGAAATTTACGCTCAACCTCCAGCCTGAGCTGCTTCTGCGTCATTACCGTTATTCTTGACTGCGCATGGGAATACATTGAGCCCCATCGCAGGCGGCGATAGGCATCGAGGGCCTTTTCGAGATCACCAATCTTCTCTTCATAAATGAGGCCAATCCTGTAAAGCGCCAGCGACGACTCTTCGGTGTTTGGGTACTTACTGACAAGCTTCGACCACTCTTCGATGGCTGCCTCATACTCCCTCCGAACCTCTTTGGCATCGCCCTTTGCCTCATCCTGTTTCTGCGCTTCGGAGTAGTGGATCTGGCCGAGGGTGAAAAGAATCTGGCGGGCGCGTCCATCAAGAGGATGCATTTGGAGAAACTCATTGAACTCCTTGCGAGCAAGCGCGTAGTCCTTCCCGGCCACAGCTTCGACGCCAATCTGAAACTGCGCATTCACTATTCCATTCTGACTGGCCGACCAGTGCGGCCCGTTGGGAAATTGCGCGATGTAGCGCTTCCAGGCTTTGGCCGCATCCAAGTATTTCTTCTGCTGGAATCGGATTTCACCGATGTAAAAAACAGCCAGTTTGCGCCACTCTTCGAGCAGTTGGGCCGGCGACGTTCCGCTTTGGGGATCCTTTATCGTCGCGGCTTCACCCCTGGGCAGATCAAAGCCTTTCCCAGCTACAAAATCCTCGAAAGCGGGAATCGCCTGATCTCCGCGGCCGTGATTTCGATAAGTCTCACCAATCAGCCATGCGGCGTTCACAGCATTCTTGTGACGCGGAAACTTTTCCAGGAATTCTCTGGCAACCTTGATTCCCCGTTCCAGTTCATCAGCGCTCGGGGCCGGCAATCGATAGCTGCCTACGGTCAGCCAGAGACTGTCGGAGACGAGCGATTCATTTTCGTTCACCCCCTTCATAGCGAGTAGATCCTCAATATTCTGCCTGGCCGCGGCATGCTGCCCCGAGGTGAGCTGGGATTCGGCAAGCGCGTACCTGGCTTCGAAACGATGCTTTCCCGCTGGTGGTGGATTTTCATTCTTCTGATTTCGGTTTCGCTCTGCGCTACCGACCGCTCCCGTCCAATCCGGATCGAATTCACTCAGGTAAGCCCTGTAGTCGTTCACGGCCTGATTGAAATTGCCGGCGGCCTGAATCGTCTTACCACGCTTGAACATGACCTCGTCCTTAAGTTCACGTCCGATTTCCATACCCAGTGCCTTCCCATAAAGGTTGTAAGCCTTTCCATAGTTTGGTGGAGTTGCGCCAACGTCGTCGGCATTTGGCTTCCTGGAAAGCTCGTCAGCAAACTGAATGTAAACACCGGCAATCTCATGTTTACGCGCCTGGGAGAGCAGCCGGTTGGCCTCTTCTTCATAGATGACCTCAGCCTCCTGGAATTTCTTTTCCTTGAGCAGCGCCTGGGCCTTGAGGAAGCGCGCCTTTCGCATCCAACTCGATTTGTTCTGTCCGATGACCTTGTCACATTCGGTAGCCGCCTCGCCGAACCTGCCGCCATGAAACACCGCCAGGGCTTTCAAATAGATCGCATAATCCGCATCGTCCGGATTGGTCTTGAGATAGTCGTTCGCCGCAGCCTCAGCCCCGGAAAAGTCGCCGGCCTGCAGTGCTGCACGGGTCGGCAGAAGAGTCGGCTTCACTTCTTCGGCGAAAAGCCAGGATTGCAGTAAGAGTCCGGATAACCACACCTTCAGAACACGGGTGGAATTTTTCATGAACATTTCCTCTTAAGGTAGGACTGACTTTCTGTGATGAATGCCCTGCGAACAACTGCCATCCAGTCTCAGACGATTGAATCCGCCGTAGGTTTCGAAGGAAGAGCAGACCAAAGCCGCGGGCCGGCAAAAACCCCAAGACCTCAGTCCAATACGACCCCTTCGGGCCACCTGTTCTGCGGCTCGTAACCGAATAACTTTCGGGGAATCTCCAAATCCAGGTGCGGACGGTGCACCCATCTGCTGGCGCCGAATACCACGCAATACGGGTCTTTGAACTCTGCATCGACGATACACGAGAAAAATCTCCCTGCGTCCCCAGCGCTGAAATAAAAGTCCTGGGCGTCAGGCCATTCGGCAATCATGTCCACGTGTGCCTGCTCCCTCGGACAGAAACCTGGCCTGACAACAACTACCTGCAGGCCATGCTCACTGGAATAAACCTTGCCTGCCGATTCCGCGAAGGCCTTCGTTGCCGCGTACATAGTTGCCGGCGTCGTCGGCATATCCACGGTGATCGGGAAAGGCCCTTCATGCCGCCAATTCATCTGAACCGAACTTGTCAGGACAGTTCGCTTAATACCTGCCTTACGGGCTGCTTCAAGGATGTTGTACACGCCGACTATGTTGTTCGGCAGGAGTTCGTTCATGAAGTCTGCTTCGTCCGGGGTCGCCGCAAGGTGAATGACCTGCTCCATCCCCTGCATTGCGGCTTCGACCGCGGACGTGTCCGTGAGATTGCCGACGACCGAATCCTCGAGGCTTGGATGCGACCGGATATCGAACCCGCGCACCGTGTGCCTCCGAGAAAGTAATTCACTGCAGACTGCCCGACCGATTCTCCCCGAACATCCGGTAACTAATACGCTTTTATGTGACATTTGAACTGTCTCCTTTTGAACTTCGGTGTGTCATAGATGAGTGACCCTCACTTCTCAATTCCTTAAACAGGCTTGCAGTCGTTTTAGTAGGCCGGAGTCGGGTGCACGAACTGCTTTCGGGGCGAAGAATGAAGAATTCAGACCCCTGCCGCCTTGGGGACTGTTGATTTAATGATGCCACCGGCTTGCCCGGTGGAGTTTCACGTTTCGAAGTTGCGGGCGTCCTGACAGCTTTCAAGCGTGAAAACTCAACTGGGCAAGCCAGTGGCATCTCATGAATGCATTACAACCTGCGCGAGAAAAGAGCGTGAAAACTCCACTGGGCAAGCCAGTGGCATCTCATGAATGCATTCCAACCTGCCGCGAGAAAAGAGCGTGAAACTCCACTGGGCAAGCCAGTGGCATCTTGAGATAGCAAGGAACTGATTAAACCGACAGTCCCCAAGGCGGCGGGGGCCGCGTAACCAACCTCTTTTGCTCCGCAAACAGTTCGTGCATCCGCCGGAGTTTCACTCCGTCGGGCCACCGCGTTAAACTCCGTGCTGTGACAATCTTCTAACAGAGCACCCTTTATTGGAGAATCGATCCTCATGACACCCGGCAACAGACTACGCGAAATCCTGGCGCAACCCACAATCCTCACGCTGCCCGGCGTTTATGACTGCATTGGTGCACGCCTGGTTGAGCAGATCGGTTTCGAAGTTGTCTTTACGAGCGGCTTCGGGATTTCCGGCTCGACACTCGGCCGACCGGACTACGGTTTTCTGACCGCTACCGAAGTCATTTACAGCGTCGCCAGGATGGCAAGGTCCGTGAGCATTCCGTTGGTAGCCGACATCGACACCGGTTACGGCAATCCACTGAATGTGATGCGCACGGTCGAAGATGTTGTCCAGGCCGGTGTGGCCGGAGTCATTCTGGAAGACCAGGAGTGGCCGAAGAAGTGTGGTCACTTTTCAGGCAAACGCGTCATCAGCATGAGCGAGCATGTGGAAAAAGTTCATGCAGCCGTTGAAGCTCGTGGGGCAAGCGGCCTGGTCATTATCGGCCGGACGGATGCCCGGGCGCCGCTGGGATTGGATGAGGCCATCAAGCGGGGCCGCGCCTATTTTGAGGCGGGAGCGGACGTGGTGTTCATTGAGGCGCCGCAATCCACTGAGGAACTCAAAGAGATCTCTGCGGCCTTCCCGGACACCCCGACTTTTGCCAACATGATCGAAGGCGGCCGCACCCCATTCATGTCCACCGAAGAGTTGGAAGAGCTGGGATTCAAGATCGTGGTCTATCCTCTGTCCGGTCTGTTCTCCGCGACAAAGGCCCAGATGGATTGCCTTCGCCATCTGCGAGAACACGGCTCGACAAAGGGCTACGGGCCGCAATTGGTGTTCAAGGAATTCGAGGAGTTGATCGGAGTGCCGGGTTACAGGGAGTTGGAGGAGAGGTTCAAAGTGAGTTGAACTAATGAGTAATGAGTAATGAGTAATGCATATCGCAGCCGTAAGCCCGCAACCAAAGAGAAGAGAAGTGCTTCCAACGAATTCAAGGAAACAACGAATGGGGAAGGAAGAAGAATGCAAATTGGCATTGCCTTAGTCTGATGAGGCTTACCCCTCCAAAATCTTTCAAAGAAAACAAGAAACTCAACTGTAACCGTGTAATGAGTAATGCGTAAGCTTTGCAGAGCATTCTCCTGCTTCGAAGGTTCAGGATGCCACCGAATCTGAGACGTAGTTCGAGCTGAATCGAAGCTCCCTAACGCACTTACCCATTACTCTTTACTCATTACTCCTTTCTTCAGCCGATCACAGTCGTAGCCGCCATACAACAACTGCACCAGGTGGTAGAGAATCATCGGCAGCGATGCCATGGGCGTGAAGAATTCGGTGGCGATGACCACCGTCGCGGCGAGCGTCTTTTGCGAGGAGGCAAAGCCAACTGCGATCGAGTCCTCCATGTTCAAGCCCGCCATCCTAGCCCCGCCGACAGAGAGACGAATCAGGACAAAATAAATCAGGAAACAGAAAACCATCATTTGCAAAGCGACCTTTGGTAACTGCTCATAAAACGCCGGCTCTGCGTTGAAGAATGTCCGGCACACTGCGGTGAAGACAACAACCAGTATTCCAACCTGTGAGAGCTTGGAAGCGATCGGCCGGACAGGCTCGATTTTTTCGCCGGCAAATGCAGAAACAATCTGAGCAATCAGGATCGGGATGAGCACGCCAATTACCAACTTGAAAATCATCTCAGACACATCAACTTCGATCGTAGTGCCAAGAAAGGCACCGATCATCGCGGGAGTGAGAAAGACACTGACCAGGTTGCTCAAATTAGCCAGCACAATGCTCAGCGCATGGTTACCACCACAGATTCTGGTGTAGACGATTGCGGAGCTCACCGTGGAGGCCGTACAGCCGACGAGCACACATCCCTGGAAGAGTTCGCTATCCTTTCCGAACAGCGACCAGCCCAGCCCAAAAGCCACAGCCGGGGCTATAACATAGGTCATGACCAGGCTCAGCAGGCTGGCCTTCCAGTTCAGGACTGATTCGACCAGAGCGCGTAGATTTGCCGTCAACCCGACGCAGAACATGATCAGCGTCAAGGTGATCAGGGACCAGTGGCGCGGAAAGTGCTCGCCCAGGGTTGTGTATCGGCCAAGGAAGAATCCAAGAATGCTGACCACTACCAGCGCGATCAGGAACCAGCGTTTCTTGAGTGCTTCAGTAAGGGTTGGTTTGGTGTCGTTCATCCATTGTTATTCGTAAGCATTTCGTCGAGTGTCAGCGAGCATCCTTTGGATGCTGCGCCCGGTGCGCGGCCGAAAACTTCAAATCCGTCATCTCTTCTTACACCCCAGTCCGAGGTTAGCAGATGCACTACGGAGCCGCGATTACTGAGGTCGCAAATCTGAATCAAGCCCTCCCCTTCAGTCTCCTGCATTGTCTCCGGATCGAGAATACTGACCCTCGACCAGTGTGGGACGGACTTAAAGTGTCGCGGGACACGGCCTTCGAGTGAGTCCTTCAGCTTGACATCATAAAACTGGACACAGATTTCAGACATCCCGTATTCATTCACGATGTGAGTGTCAGGAATGCTGAAAAGCTCGGCGAGCATCCTGTGTAATTCCTCGCGTGGAATCTCTCTCGTCTTCCCCTTGTATCCGCCAGTTTCCATGAGTCTGGATCCGGCCGGAAGCTCAAACGATTTGCTGAGGCGATAGCATTCATCAAGCAGATGAACGAATGAAAAAGCCGCACCAAGCAGCATCACAGGCTGACAAGTCGAACACGCCTGTGTAAGGGCTTCAATAAGCCGATCATCTTCAAAGCTCCCTCCGGCATTGACGAAGTAACCGCTTTCCTCCGTGCCGAACTTTTCCATAGCGACCTGAATCATGTGGATCAACGAAGAGTCAGGCTGTGAAGTCGCTGAGGGCATCAGGCACAGGAAGGGCATTTTCAGATTGTAGTCCTGGCGCCCGGCGACAAGCCTGTCGGGCAGCATGTGCTCTCTAAAATTAGGCAACAGCGAGGCTTCATAAATCTCCAGGGTGTCCAAGTGATGCCGGCTTCGATCCTGCTGGGTGGTGCCGCTGCTGCGAAACGTGCGCACGGCTCGCTCAGGAGGAAAGGAACAGAACTCCGCAGATTTGAAAGCATCGGTCGGGACGGATGGTATCTGTCGCCAGTCTTCGGCATCCGCAGGAGTCAGACCTCGATTCCGGCAAAGCCGCTGATAGAGCTGATTGTGCTGAAACTGGTGCTCGAATAATCGTAGCGCCAGCGTGTTGAACTCTTCTTCTGTTGGCCGGCTTTCGGCCTGAATGAACTGAATGATCTGCTGGTCGAGATCGGCAGTATTCATCCGACCTCCCCCAGGCATTCATCAAGCGCGGCGACAAGCGCTACCATCTGTGCCTCTGTGATGGTCGCGGGGGGCGAGATTGAAAGCACGTTTCTACGGGCACCGCCGCCGAGCACCAGATAGCCTCGCCTGAGCGCGGCCAACACTATCTGCCATGAAACATCGGGAGCAGGTTCTTTAGTCTCCCGGTCGTTTACAAGTTCAACTCCAATGAGCATCCCCCTGCCCCTGACATCACCAATCCTGGGATGTTTCTCACACAAGTCTTTCAGCATTGACATCAGACAAAGGCCCTTTTCAGCGCAGATCTCGGGCAGTGCTTCTTCCTGCATCAGGCGAATGCTGCGCACGGCGGCAGCGCATCCCACCGGATGACCGAGAAACGTGCCGGTGTGAATGGCTTCGCCCTGCGACTCGCCCCAGGCGGCCATGATTTCCGGGCGCCCGACGCACGCACTGATTGGAAAACCGTTACTCATCGCTTTGCCCACGCACATCAAATCCGGAACGACTCCAACGTGATCGACGGCGAACCACTTTCCTGTTCGGCAGAAGCCAGTGAAGATCTCATCGGCAATCAGGAGTGTTCCATGCTCATCACAGAGCTTTCGCAGTCCAGGGAGAAAATCATCGGGCGGGACGACTTCTCCACCACGACCAAGAATGGGTTCAATGATGACGGCTGCGATGTCTTTGTTTTCGAGACTCTCTGCCACTTGCGAAAGACAGTCTCTACTTATGGAAGACGGATTGTCTGCCCGAAAAGGATCCGGATACGGAAGATGAGCCACCTCGATGCCGAGCTGTGATTCAAAAGGTTTACGAAAATCCTGCCGATGTGTAGCGCTCAGCGCGCCAAACGACAGGCCGTGATATCCACCTTCAAATGCCAGGAATTTCGGTCTTCCCGTTGCAAGTAAAGCTGTCTTAATGGCGGCCTCGACAGCCTCTGAGCCGGAGCTGCCGAAGATGGCGTGACCGAGGTCACCAGGAGTTACTTCCGAGAGCAATTTCGCCAACTCAACTTTCGCCGCAGAGGGATGTACGTCCCCCATTCCATGTGTGAGCTTTGATGTCTGCTGCTGCGCCGCCTCTACGACTTCCTTTCTACAATGACCAAGCGTGGTCACTCCGAATGCGGCAGTCGCATCCACGAATATGTTGCCATCGACATCCTGAACATTCGCCCCAAGGGCGGACTCCCAGAAGACCGGAAACTCTTCATCAACATAGGTAATGGCCGCGCACTCGTATCGGCGGAGTTCCTTCGCCAGCGCTCGCGAGCGAGGCCCGGGTATTTCAGTTTTGAGGGTGGGAAGTTGTAAGCCGGTCATGAACATGTCTCAACCCCAGGGTAGCTCGCTACGCTCGCGAACCCTGGGCTACGTTGTTTAACGTCTTCGACGTAAAGAAAAAAAGCAGGACGAAAGCTCCCTCTCCAGGGGCTGCTGAAATGTCAGGATTCGGTCTCAACATTAACCTGAAAAATAAGGCTGGAAGGACCACTAGCTGTTCAGCGGTGGCAGAATGGGAGTTGGAATAACGGCCTCTAGCCGCAATACGGTTCAGTTAAGACCCCCGCCACCTTGGGGACTGTCGGTTTAATCAGTTCCTCGCTGTCTCTAGATGCCACTGGCTTGCCCAGTGGAGTTTTCACGCTCTTTTCTAGCGCACGTTCGGATTTATTCAGGAGATGCCACTGGCTTGCCCAGTGGAGTTTCACGCTTTGAAAGCTGTCAGGATG
>JAQBXN010000008.1 GCA_027625095.1 Planctomycetota bacterium
CGCCGCCCTGGAGGGCTGCGCTACGAGGGGCCGCTCGACGGTTTGAGGCGAAGCTTCGCTACAGCGGCAGCCCCGTTTCGTCGCCACTGTGTTCGTCCATTCGCACTAACTGTATTGCAGTCCTGAGTCTTGCGACTGAGGTCGGCTTGGACAGAACTAAATCCACTGCATCCGGGAGTTCTCCTTTTTTCTGCATCACAGAGCCGAGTGATGTCAGCATGAGAATTGGCAGACCTGGCGAGATGGATTTCAATTTTGCTGCAAGCTCGTCGCCGGACATTTCGGGCATCATTCGATCGGTGATGACAAGGTCGATCTCCTCTTGTCTGAATATTCTCAAAGCTTCTTCGCCGCTGGTTGCCGTGCTCACCTCGTAGCCGATTCCCTGGCAACTGTGCCGGATTGCGCTGATCGCTATTTTTTCGTCATCGACTACCAGCACTCGCATTTTTTCCGGAACAGGATTGTTCGCTCGTAGCTTGCCAAGCTCAACAAATCGCGAGCTCTTTGGAATCGCCCTCATAATCTGTGACCTGATGGTGGGCTGGCTCGAAAAGTCCTGTCTCTTAAGTTCCTCGGCCATGCAGAGCTGCAAGTCGATTAGGACTTCGGCGCCGTTCTCGTATCGATCATCCGGGTCCTTTTCCATCATTCGCTGGACGACTGCACACAGTTCGCCTGGTACATCCGGAACAAGGTCACGCAATGGATCCGCGGTTGCTGTTAGTTGAAGTTCCATGATCACCTCCTCGGTTGATGCGACAAACGGGAAACGGCCGGACAGCATCCGGTAAAGGGAGCATCCCAGCGCGTACAAATCTGTCCGGTGATCCACCATCTGGCCGAGTATCTGCTCCGGGGCCATGTACTGCGGCGTGCCGAATATTCCAGCAGGAATGCCGTGGGTCTTATCGAGATCCAGTGCGATACCCAGGTCGACAATTTTTATGTTGCCCTCACCATCGAGCATCAGATTCTCCGGTTTGATGTCGCAGTGAACGATTCGCTCTTTTCTGAGGTACTCGAGCCCACGGGTGGCGTCGATCACGAGCTTCAGAGCGGAAGCGGGTGGAAGGCGATCCGTGTAATTGAGCAGGTCTTCAAGGCTGCCGCCTTCGAGGTATTCCATGCTGTAAAAAAATCGCCCCTCATCTTCGCCAACGTCATGCACCGCAGCGAGACATGGATGACAGAGCCGGCCCACGGCTCTGGCCTCTTTAAAGAAAGAGATCAATAATCTCCTGATTCTTAACGAAACGTTCAGAGAGGACTTTCAGAGCGACCGGCCGGCCGATTGAAATTTGTTGCGCCTTGTAAACGGTACCCATACCGCCTGCACCAAGTCGGCTTTCGATAAGGTAGCCGCCGAGGCTTTTCCCAAACAATCCCCCCTTCTGGCGGGCGATTTCGTCATTCACGAAGGTCATCACCGTATTACCGATGGTGATCTGATCCCCGTAATTGAGCTCGACATTGTTCGCCCTGTCACCGTTTACATACGTACCGTTATAACTCTCCTGGTCCAGCAGCATGTACTTGCCACCTACAACTTCGATGATGAAATGGGCACGCGAGGCAAGCGGGTCGCGCACGATAATCTGGCAGTGTTCGCCGCGGCCAAACAGAACCAGGTCAAGTCCATCAAGGCTATAGATCGATCCCTTGTCGCTACCCTTTTCAAATATAATGGATGCCATAAACTCTGAATGTAAGCTGGATGCGATCGCCGCTTTTAATCGCGAACAAGAATTATCCTAACTTGACCTGATATTTCATACGAGTCTGTAAGCCCATGAAACACCCAATCTGTAAGACCAGCGACCTCCCGCCGGGCAAGTGCACGATCAAGGAGCTCGAAGGAAAATCTATCGGTATCTTCAATATCAACGGGGCTTATTACGCCCTCCGAAACGTCTGCCCGCACCAGAAGGCGCCGCTCTGTAAAGGTAAAGTCGGCGGCACAACGCTTCCAAGCAAGCCGGGGGAGTATAAATGGGGCCGTGAAGGCCAGATTGTTCGCTGCCCCTGGCATGGATGGGAGTTCGATATCACTACCGGCGAAAGCGTTTTTAATCCGCACCGTGTCCGGGTGAAATCGTATCAGGTAACTGTCGAGCCTGGAGAAGAGGATGAAGTGGACCCGTCCGTCGAGACCTACGACGTGTCCGTTGAAGAACAGCAGGTGTTCCTGCATCTGTAAAGCTAAAGAGGCGGCCGCGATTCGGAGATTCTGTTCGGTGCACTGGCGATGGAATAGTTGTATTCGGCGCGGTCCTGAATCCGAGTATCTGGATTTGTCACCAAAGAGTTTCTTGACTTCTGAGCGGGCGGTGAAAACTTCATTCACGCAGGCGGTTCAACGTATAAAACGCTTTGGAGTTATTCAGTCCCTGGCCATCCTGTGATTTGATATTCGTGAAGGTGAACTCGTATACCTTCAGGGGAACGAGTTCCGGCAGAGCGAGCGATACTGTCTTGGCGTCCTCTGATACGACCACTTTGTCGGGCTTGACGGTCGCCCGGTCGAGCTGCGGTGCGCTATAGCCTGGTTGGTACTTGTAGTGCCAATGCTGCAAGTTGTAAGCATCCGGATTCTTCGCTTCTTCCAGATCGACAGGCAGAGTGAAAGTAAGATCGAAGCCGGATTTCGTCAGCGAGATGGTATGTACTTCCATGGGCACTTCGCCGCCCCACATTACTCGCTGAAGGCCTTCGCCCCGGCCCCACCCGCGAGCGGTCTGGCCGATGTAGAGGACACCGTCCTTATCAAAGACAGGACGATTGTTACCCGCAAGAAGACCATTGCCCGAGATGAACGGATAGGCTGCCCCCTGCCATCCACCCTGCACCTTTTCGAGGGATGCACGGAAAAGAATGGGGGTGGTCACATCGCCACAGAAGACCTGTCCTGCAAATGGTCCGAACTTCCCGCCGGTCGTGTCAAAAACCGGGGAACCGGTGGAACGGCCAAGGATGCCGTTAGGAAAATAGACCGCCGGATACTTGCGCATCTTGTCGAGCTCTTCGAGCGGGATTTTTTCCGGCTCTTTGTATCTCTCATCGAAAATGAGACCGGTAGGATGGCCCAGCAGTTCGCCTTCGGTCGCGTGCATCAGCCAGCCGCTGGCAATGTAGCTGCCCTGGTTGTCGGTAATGAAGACGTCCCCATCAGGGCTCATACAGATTCCGTTGGGTGCACGCATGCCGGGCGCGATGGGTACGAACTTACCTTCTTTCGTCACCTTAAAATGCCAGCCCCGCCAGGGGATCTTGCGGTTCGTTCCAAGCCAGGTGCCCTTGAAACCGTCTTTCATAAAGCTCAGGCCCAGGTTGCCGTAGTAGCTGCCTTCTTTGTCACGCACCAGCCCAAACGCGTATTCGTGGTAGTTGCCGCTGAATCCCCAATCATCACAAATGGTTTCGTATTCGTCGGCCTTACCGTCCTTGTCCGTGTCACGCAGGCGGGTGAGCTCGCTTCGCTGCAACACCACGACCGCCCCATCCTCCTCAAGCATCAGACCGAGCGGTTCCTGCAAACCAAATGTGAATTGCTGCCAGATGCGCTTGGAGTCTTCGCCCCAGGTGACCCAGACATCGCCGCGGCGGGTGCACATAAAAAGCTTGCCATCCGGAGCAAAAGCAGCGCCGCCAACCTCAAGTTTGACGTGTCCAGGCACTTCAATGGTCTCGACCACATAGCCGACCTCTGCGAAAGAAACAGCAACAAGAAGAAATAGAGATAGGAGAAGTCGTTGGGTCATCGATTGGAAGAATGGAATGTTGGAAAAATGGAATGGTGGAGAGCGTTCAGCTTGCAGACTTTCCAGGAGTTCACAACCCGGCCCGGCGGATCGGAGGAAAGCTCAAAGTCCACCCGAATCATTCCATCGAAATCAACGACGGCCTCAGCATTCGGAAGAAAGCCGCTTCCGCGGTTCTCCGACTCGACGACGATTTTCGACGGACGCCGCTCGCAGATCTCAAGCTTGCCCGTTTTCCATTCAATGACCTTGCCTTTCGCTGTCAGCCGCAGTTCGATGGGAGCGGCAAGGAGAGACCGGCCGGGATGATCCGGTTCGGCCGCCGAAAGCTTGATCGGCGTGGCGAGGATGGATGAAGGAACTGGCTGCCCGTTGAATCGGTATTCACGCCCCCAGATGTTTACTACGCCCGTCGCGCCCTGGACTGCTGCCTTCACCGGCCTCCACGGCCCAGGCACTTCGGGATCCATGCCTTCGGGCTTGCCTCCCAATTGGGGACGCTCTTTGCGCTCGAAGGATGACTCAGACCTGCCGAGCAGATTTCCGTCCATCCAAAGGCGCCTGATTTGGAGTGCTCTGGCTTGCCGGAGCTTTTCTGATTCTGATACGTTGGAAGAAAAGGCAAAAGCGGTGGCAAGCCACCGCACTCCAAAGGTGCCTACTTTGGAGGGCTCCGGCTTCCGGTTTTTTTATTTCTTGTCTGCCTCAGCGATTGTCACTTTTACTTTCACCTTTGGCCCGCCTTCCAGGGTGAGCTTTCCATCAACAAGCTTGCCTGCTGAGGTCGTCACCTTCATGCCATCGGCTCCTCCGATGTTCAGAACGATCGGGCCTTTCGCATTGTCGATTTCGAAAGTCTGTACGAGGCCCAGCGTCTCGGGGGCTTCGCGAATGTAGTGACGCACTTCGACGCCGTCGATCAGGTAACGGAACTCGGGGGCGCCCTCGATCAGCCGGTAGCCTTTGAATTCAGCCTCAACCTGTTCTTTTGAATCCGCATGACTCATCGTAGCGCCGGGAGGTGGCAGGTAAAACTTGTTACCGAGCACTTTGATGGCTTGTCCGCCTCGGCCGGACCACGCGCCTTTGACATCGATGAATTCGCCGGACCAGGCGTACTGCAACCGGCAGGTTTCACTATCGAACGCGTAATTAACATAACCGGGCAAACCGACCGCAATGGATCGGGCAGCCGAGCCTTCTATGAAAGCGCGGAGGACGATTGGCTCCTGGCCGACCTCGATGGTGTAACTGTCCACAGAGCGTGCGGCGCCCGGCGGAGTCGGCATGCGATTGCCGAGTGAGACGACGCGCCACAGGTCAGTAATTTTCGTTTCAGCGAGCGTAGTATCCATGCCGGCAAAGAACATCGGCATGGGTGTACCTGGACGGATGCGGGACGGATTTCGCATCCAGCGGCGGAACCAATCTTCTCGAACGCTCATGCCGAGTTCGGTAAATTCACGGCCGCGCTCTCCGGTTGGGTGGCTGCCGCCCTTGAAGGCGTGGCATGAAATGCAGCTCAAGCCGTTCTTCCCAGTCCCTACCTGTTCGACGAGGGACTTCAATTCGTTCTTCTGAATTCGGACCTCTGACGACACCTCGGGGGAGGCGCCCGAAACCGCGGCGAATTGATCAACCAGTGAATTCACCTGCTCGCCAAAGTGGGGCATCCGGACTTCCAGCCACTTTCGAGTCCGGCGCTTGCCCAGCAGGATATCGCGAATCCAGTTCGGGTTGAGCTTGTCACCCGTGGCTGTCAACGGCGGGGGCAGGTGAGTGAGCGATGCGTGCGGTTTCTGGTGATCGAACTCGTGGCACGCGGAACAGTTGAGTGATTCCACTTTTCTGTAAAAAGCCCAGGTTGGCGACTGGCTGATATCCGGGCTGGTTTTGAGGCTTGCGAGTAAGCCCTGAATCGCACCGCGCTCCTTTGCAGTGAGCGAGTAGTTGGCCGCTTTCGCCGAAGGTTTTTCTGACAGGCAGCCCTTTGATGGTTCGAGAGCGGCCATGTCCGCGGCTTTGTAGTCGTTCACCAGCGCTGGTGGAAGTCTGTAAACCGCGGGGTCAAGCTTGAAGACGTAGGCATACCCACCGCCGATATTACCGACCTTCATGAGCAAGTCGTTCCGGCCTATCTTGAGGGGGACAACGACCTTGTCCAACACGTCCGGAACGCCGCGAATTACATCCAGAAATAGTTCCTGGTTACCATTCACCCAGATGGCGATCTGGTCATCGCTTCCGACCTGAATGGTGACCTGTCCATCGGCATCCGCTTCAATGGTACGATGCAGGTAAGCTATCGTATTACCGCGGGCGCGCATGAGAGTATGCGGTTGTCCGTCCTGGTGCTTGACCTCCTGCCAATGAAGCTTCTGATTGTTGCCGCCGATATATTCGGCCATGAGGTCCAGCTTTTGTTCAGGCGGGAATGCTTCCCGGAAGCCCCTCTTCATATCGAACGGCCCCAACAGCTTCCACGGGCTCAAGCGCAGTCCGACCTTTTCCGGCGTGATGCCAAGCGCGTTCGCCCTGGCTAGAGGATTCGCGTTTAGTGAATGGCAATTGAGGCAACCCTTCTCAGCGATGAGCTTCTCGCCGCGCTCAGGGTTGGGCGTGTCAAGAGCATCAATTTCCACGTCAACCTCGGTTTCCTTTAACGTGGCCTGCGGGCTCGGGATGACCTTGTTTGGACTATGGCGATTTCGCAGGACGTAACGTGCGACGCTTTCTGCTTCCCGCTCGGCCTGTTCGCCATTGGTCTCGTATCCGATATTGAACAACTGAGGCATCTTGCCATCGGGATTCGTGGCGAGTGGGTTAAGCAGATATTCCTTAAGCGCATGCACGTTTGTCTTTTCATGCATACGCGAGAGGTCAACACCGTTTTGATCGTGACATGCGATACATCCGATCGTATTGAAAAGGTCTTCGCCCTGCTTGATGCGGCCCTGTTCCACCGGCGGGTGCTCTGTCTCCATCTTCGGATCTTTGAGTCCCGACAGATAAGCAGCGACGTCTCGAATGGCCTCTTCCTCGGTCAGAAGCGCAGGCATGCCGGCACTTTTACGATGCTGTTGTGGATTCTTCAGCCAGGCGACAAGCCAATCGTGACTGACCCGTGAGCCAACCGTCGAAAGATCGATGGGGCGCTTTACATACATTTGCGGCGAAGACTGTTTGTGGCAGGACACACAGTTCAAGTCATCCACAAGCTTGCGACCTGATTCGATCTCGTTGGTTCTGGTGACCGCGTCGTTCGTGGTGGAGTGAACAAATGCTCGGGAGGGGATTGGTTCGCGCTGAAAAGTCTTGCCCTCCCACTGGACCTGAAAACTCGCCTTTCCCGGCTTTCTGGCGTATTCAATCTTGATGGGATGATCTCCTGCGGTCAGTGCGATTCCTTCCCCAATCGCCTCCTTACCATCGATGGTCACCTTTGCATCGGCATGGATGGCATAAGTGTCCGGTTCGCTGATGGTGAGCGCGCCTTCAAACGTGGCCTGAAACTCTGGGCTGATTTGAGGGTGGAGGGATTCATTCTCTGAGAGTGAGAAATGAGGCACCGGAGTGACAAATGCCGCTGTATTCTTGCCGTCCGTAACCGTCGCAAGCAGTCCAGGCTCGGGTTTATTTTCAGCGAACAAGAGGCTCAGACAAAACAGGACAAAGAATGGAAAATGTTTGGCTCTGATGGTCATACGGCTCTCAGATGGCTAGTGAAGAATTCCAGCGGAATAAGTAACCAGAATCATCTGAACTAGCCAGCAAAGGAGGGTAAGTCCTGAATCCTGAATCCTGAATCCACTTGGCATCAAGCGTCCCGGCGGGTAACAAACATGCGCGGCAAGGACAACACCGGAGCTTCCAATGAATCAGTATGAATTGACCATAGATGAAAACTATTGCTTTGATGTCGCCGGTTATCTCCACCTGCCTGGAGTATTGAACAGAGTTGAGATTAATGCGCTCAAGGAAAGCATCCGTCAGAAAGGGAACAGCAGAGGCGTTCTCGGATGGGAGTCTCCGCATTGTGAACCGTTTCGTGAGTTGCTGATTCATCCGACGCTGGTTCGGTATATGAATCAGATTTGCGGTTTTGGATTCAGGCTGGCCAGAGAACCTGAGCTGATCGGTGAGGCGGAAACAAAGGCGTCGGAAGGGAGGCTCTCCGGCGGAGACGAACCTCGTGATCCTTCACGGGCCTACTACTTCCAAAATGGCCGGCGCCAATGCCAATCTGTGCGTGCCTTCTGGGCGCTCACAGATATCCAATCAGGAGATGGTGGGTTATCCGTCGTGCCCTGCTCTCACAAAGGCAATGTCGAAACGCCCGAGGAAGTCCTGGCCGGTAAGGGCGATCTCGGGCTGACCAGGCAGTTTTCGATGAAGGCCGGAGATCTCTTGCTGGTCGCGGGGACGCTCGTCCAGGGGTTGCGCCCTTGGAAGGGGAACGGGCCGCTCGTGCTGTTGAATTACGACTACGCCTCTCGGGGAGCAGTCCTGGCCGGCGGAATGGGGGCGGTTGCGGAAAGTGACCCAGATACCGCTTGGAGAAGCGAACTGACGCCGGAGCAGCAGGCAGGCATTTGGGAAAGAGGATTTCAGAAGTACGATCCACCGCCGACACTCATCCCCGACGGCGACCGATGCCGATTGGAAAAGTCGCGCAAGAGGATTCATCCCGGCATACTGAAACGCGACCCGGATTCCGGGATCGATGAGATGGAGTTCTACTTCTGGGATCTCTGCGGCTACCTGGTGGTGCGGGATGTCATGTCGCCCGAACATTTAAGACTGGCGAACGAGGCCATCGATAAATTTCAGGACAACATCGTCGTCGGCGAACAACTCGGCAAGGATTCCAAACGGCTCGCCGGCACCGGGCGTCCGGTTTTGGGTGGTTTGAACACCTTACCTGAGCCGTATTGCGATCCATTTCGGGAAATGCTTTCGCACCCGAAGGTGGTCCATCGCCTTAACTGGATGGGGGCCAGCGGTGCCCGCACGGGCGGCGGCTCATGTTTCTCCGCGGTGAAGGGAACTTCAGGTCACCGCCTTCATGATGCCAACGAGCCGCTCATCCCATCGCGCAGTTACGTCTACAAAAACGGTCGCAGCTATTGCGAGGCAATAACGGTCTCGTGGCAGTTGCGGGACGTCACCGAGGCCGATGGCGGGTTCGCCTGTGTGCCCGGTAGCCACAAGGCGTATTACCAGTTGCCCGAAGGCATAAAAAGCGTTGATGCGGACATGGGCCTGGTAGTGCATCCAGTCATGAATGCCGGCGATGTTCTCTTTTTCATGGACGGAGCGCAGACGCACGGCGCGTTGCCATGGACGAGCGACATTCCACGCCGTGCGGTTCTCTTCAAATATGATTCAAGAAACTTCCATCGCAGCGGCGGAGAGATGACCCACCCGGCAAATCAGTGGGGCAACCTCGTGGATGGGATGTCCGACGCGCAACTGGCGGTCATGCGCGGCCCGGATCGCGATGTGAATCAGAGCAACGTCCCACGCCTGCTCGAGGAGGATGGCAGGATAACGGTGTCGTACGAGAAAGGGCAGGGGCTCTATAGCTCCGCCACACCTACTGAGCCATTGGTGATGTAGCGGTATCGGATTGGTGGTAAATCCGGTACCTACGAACTGAGCGCGTCAAACGCTTCCTTTGCACCTGAGATGGCGGCCAGGGTAGCACCACCATGCGGGCAAAAACCAGGGATGGCGGCACCTGCAATTCCACCGACGACTCCGCCTGTAGCGGCGCCGGCGACTGTGCCGACAGCCTGGCCGAGTTCTTTGCTGCCGGTCAGGTCGCTGACGAAATCACCAACGGCTTTTCCGACTACTCCGCCGACGATTCCGCCGAGGAGAGCACCTGCGATTCCGATCGGTTTGAAAACCTTTTCGATCCCGCTCGCTTCAGGTGTTACGACCGGTTTCGCAGCCTGAATCTGAGGCTTGATTGAACTGATATTTACCTGATCTACCGGGCCTGCCGGCGCTGAGCTCTGGGTGGTGGTAGCTCGGGGAGCTGCCGTCGGTGTGTGCACGATTTGTGGCTGTGCACTTTGGATTGTTGAAACCTGCATCACGTATTCCTCGTTCGTTGACTGGTGTTTGGGACGATGCACGGATTTTCGGTGATGGAGCAAAAAGTTAAGGATTTTTCTCCGTATGCCTCTTGTTTCCAAGGGTTTTCCCAGAGATCCGACAAAACCCTTTAGGTTTTTCGTGTTCATCGAGAATTCAACTGCCCAAACTATCGCCAAACACCAGTTCACCTCAATCTAGCGAGCCTTCATCATGTCAGGAAGTGCGATCAACACTTTTGGCGTTTTTGCCAGCGACAACGTCGCGGTCCTTTCCCCAAGACACCACAACAATCCACAAGCTCTCAGGCTGGAGAGCGCAGTGTTCGGAAAAGTTCTGAACCCATCGGATCTTCGCCAGAAGTTCCAGCTCTATCCTTTGGGAACGGATTCCTCGGTTCTCAGCGAAGAAGCAATGATGGCCTTCGAAGCTCAGAACATTAATGGCTCCGAAAACAATGAAATGCACCCGATGATGAATCAGGCGCACAAGAATCTCGCACGCCTTGCGCCATCACAGTACAGTGACGGCGTCTCATCACTTGGCGGCGCGGACAGGTCCAATCCAAGATTCATCAGCAATGTGGTGTTCGATCAGCAGGAATCTATCCCAGACGAGCGTGGCCTTTCCGGGATGACCTGGCTGTGGGGGCAATTTCTTGCACACGATACGGACCTTACCCCCGACAAGAGTGGTGAAATCGCCAACGTTGAAGTCCCAATCGGCGACGAGCACTTTGATCCGATGGGCAAGGGCGGCCAGAGCATCACCCTCAAACGCAGTTTGTTCGACAAAATGACAGGCACCGACGAGGCCAACCCGCGCGAACAGGAAAACGTGATCACCGGCTGGGTCGATGGTGGTGTTGTTTACGGCTCAGATGATGAGCGAGCTAAATGGATACGTACTGGGGAAAACGGGAAGTTGAAGGTAAGCGAAGGAAACTTCATGCCCTATAACGACGGTACGCAGGATAATGCCCGGATCGGGATGGCCGACGGTTTCTTTGTGGCCGGCGATGCCCGCTCAAATGAGCACTCTGCGCTCATCTCGCTGCACACGCTATTCGTCCGGGAGCACAATCGCCTGGCGGATGAAATAAAAGCCGCGAACCCAGGCTTCACCGACGATGAAATCTATGACCGCGCCCGCAAGATAAACGCCGCTCAGATTCCGAGCATCACTTACAACGAATACCTGCCCGCCCTGCTCGGAGAGGGTGTGCTCGATGAATACCAGGGCTACGACCCCAGTGTCGATGCCACGGTAACCAATGAATTCTCCACCGCGCTCTTCCGCTACGGTCATAGCACCATCGAAGAGGTGATGTTCAGGCTCGATGAAGAAGGCAATGAAATCCCGGAGGGCCATCTCACTCTGCGTGACGCTTTCTGGGATCCGAAGAAGGTCACCGAAGAAGGGGGCATCGACCCCGTCCTTCGGGGTATCGTCACCCTTGTCATGGAAAAGGTGGATACGAAGTTTGTAGACAGCCTGCGCAACTTCCTGTTCGGTCAGCCGGGTCAGGGCGGGATGGATTTGGCCTCCCTCAACATTCAGCGCGGCCGCGACCACGGCCTCGCCGATTACAACACAGTCCGCGAGGCACTTGGCCTCCAGCGCCGGGAGAACTTCAGCGATATCACCTCTGACCCGATTCTCGCCGAAAAGCTCGAACTCGCTTACGGAAGCGTCGACAACATCGACCTCTGGGTCGGCGCTCTCGCTGAAGACCACGTCGAAGGCGCCAGCGTTGGCGAGACCACCCTGACGGGCATGAAGGATCAGTTCGAACGCCTCCGAGAAGGCGACCGTTTCTTCTACGAAGGAGACTCGTCCCTCAGCGCGTCAGACAAGAAAATGATCCGCAACACCACCCTCGCTGACATCATCAAGCGCAATACGGATATCAAGAACATCGCTGACAACTCGTTTTTCTCACCGGATCATCAGCCGATTTAGGGCCCTTTCTTGGGCGTATCGAGTTTTGCACTTCTCCGGGAAATGGTGGCCCCTTCCTGAACCCTCTCAACCTCCAGTCACGGTGGTCGGAGGGGGCTGAGAGCTGTGGGGATAAAGGCAGAATTCCCCCATCTACATAAATGTGGCGACTCAAACCGGCGTAAGTTGGAATGGAATCGGCTGGCTCTATCAACCATCAGTCACCAAACATCCAATGCTGGCCCGGTTCAGGTGTTGACGACCATGAGATTCCCGGCAATATGGCCTCTGCCTCTGCTCTAAGTTTCCACCTGATACACCTCTCACATGTTTCTAAGAAAAATCGGATCCATTGTTCGTGGCGATTCCACACCCTTTCAGATCGCCACTGCCTGCGTGATCGGCGCGATGCTCGGATTTGTGCCAGGCATTCTTCGCGCGCCCGGGATAACTCTAACGCTTATCCTGATGCTCATTCTCCTGAACGCGAATTTGCCCCTCTCGGTACTGATTGGCGTCCCTCGCGTTGATGCCCCTTTCTTTTGTTGTTGGCCGCGGCCTGCTCGATGGCCCGTTACAGGGTCTATTCAAAGCAATGATCAACGCGCCCGGCCTGGCACTCTTCGGATTCGAATATTATGTGGCCACCGGGGGACTGGTCTTAGGGCTCATCTTTGGCGGCCTTTCCGCCTATCTGCTTGCGCGCAGCATTCATGGTTTTCGAAAGAAGATGGCCGACCTCGAAGAGTCTTCCGACAAATATAAGGATCTCATCGCCAGGAAATCAGTGAAGATCTTCCTGTGGCTGTTCGTAGGCGGCGGACATGGAAAGAAGACTTACCAGGACATCCTGGCCAAGAAAGTTGGAAACCCAGTCCGGCCATTGGGCGTTGTTTTCGTGATTGTCATGATCGCGATGCTATCGGTGATTTACATGTTCACCCATGATGCAATTGTGGTAATGGCGCTCAACCATGCTCTCGAAAGGGCCAACGGCGCGACGGTGGACATCGAGGGGGCGGAGGTCGATTTGAAGGAAGGCCGAATGACCATCAACGGTCTGGCGGCCGCCAACCCAAGTCGACTGGATACCGATCTGTTTCGCGCCTCAAAACTGCAGGCGGATATCAGCACCAATGACCTGCTCCGTAAACGCCTTCATCTGGAAAAGGTTCTCATCAGCGATGCCAGCTACGGAAAGAAGAGGGACATCCCGGGTCGCCTGTTGTTTGAGACTGCACCGCCCGAGCGAACTCCCCCGGAAGAAGAGCCTGCTGGAGAGGGGGAATTCGATATTGAAGAGATTTTCACCAAGACTGAAGACCTCAAAGAAAAGTACAAAGAACTGAGACGTTGGTTGGACAAACTCTCCGGACCTGCAGAAGGCGAAAGCCCCAAAGATGAGAGTTTGGCCGAACGCCTCCAGCGCGAGATTGGTGAGCTCGGTTACATGAACGTTATCGCCAGCCACCTCATTGAAGGTGCACCCACCTTGCATGTTTCGGAGTTTGTCGTCGAGAAACTAGACGCCCCATCCATCATTGGTGAGTCAATGAAGATCACCGGGAGTCACCTCTCCACGCATCCGTCGCTTCTGCCAGAGCCGCCGAAAATTGATATCGAGACCCAGAGTAAAATCGCAGGATTCAATATGAATCTGAAAGAATTGAGCGATCCCAACGCGTTGAACCATCTCGACCTCAACTGGCAGGGCCTGAAAATCGATGACCTGGTTAGAGACCTCTCATTCGCAGACAAAATACCGTTCAGTGGCGGCACTCTCGATGTTAAGGCCACCGGTGATTGGAGCTTTGGTAAGAAGCTGAGCATTCCCGTAGGCCTCACCATCAGACAGGCGAAAATCCAGGTGCCCGAGCTCGGGGAAATGACACTTGATGAGTTTCCGCTCAAATTCGAGGTCGCCGGGACAGTAAAGAAGCCCAGAGTGAAATTTGATACCGCTCAACTGACCGAGTTGATCAAAGAGCAGGGCACGAAGATGCTCAAAGCAAAGCTGGCTCAGGAACGTGACAAACTCGTAGACAAAGGAAAAGAGAAAATAGACGAACTCACCGGCAAATTGCAGGACAAACTCGGTGACAAACTGAAAGGTGAGACAGGCCAGAAAATCTCGGATTCCCTTGGTGGCAAAGGGGGTGAGATCTCAGAAAAAGGTGGGGATTTGATCAAGGGACTCTTCGGCACGAAAAAGAAGGAAGAAAAGCCTGAACCTGAGAAGGACACTCCAGGTGAGCATTCAGAAGAACCGAAACCCGATGAGAAGAAGGAGAGTCCAAAGGATTTGATTAAGGGGCTTTTCGGCAAGTAAGCGGAGTGGGAAGAATAGGAAGTTGGAGTGTGGAAGTGTGGAAGTGTGGTGTGGTAGAGTGTTGGAAACGCGGCGCGCCCTGATGAGCCCAGCGCAGCGAGAAGAGGCATTGAGGTATGAACTTCCGGAGCACCACATGAGAATACGCTCGATCCTTCTCATTGGCGGCCTTGCCACTCTCATGCTGTCCCCAGATATTCATGCTCAACTGTCTGGCGGCGATGTGAACCGATCCGTTGAAAGCGGTATTCAGTATTTGATTCGAGCGCAGGGCGGAAATGGCGCGTGGCACTACTCAGAGCCCTATGAACCGGGATTGACAGCGCTTGCAGTACTTGCGCTGACAAACGCGGGCGTAAGTAAAGATCACCCGACAATCCAGCGCGGGTTGCAATACATCCTCAATACGAAAGCCGAGCGGACCTATGCCATCGGGTTGGTGTTGATGGCGCTTGCTGAAGTCGATCCGGTTCAGTTTAGAAAGCAGATCGAGTTTTATGGCAAATGGCTGATTGAAAAGCAGGCAGACAATGGCACCTGGAATTACGACGGCACCGGCCCGGGTGATCACTCCAATACCCAGTTCGGCGTGCTTGGGCTGTTTGCTGCGCGCAGCGCCGGATTGCGAATTCCTCCGTTCAATATGCAGAGGATTATCAAGCACTTTACGTCTGTTCAGAATCGAGACGGAGGCTGGGGCTACAACATTGACAGTGGCTCAACACCCCAGATGACGGCTGCCGGTACGACGAGCCTTCTGATTGCCGGGGATCGTATTTTTTACCCCGACGTTAATTGCGGTCGATACAAGCAGAGTAAAAACATCGCCGGCGGGATTAGCTACATCGCGGACACATGGAACCCAGCTCAGGGCGGTGTCCACGCCTACTACACCATCTACGCCCTCGAAAGGGTCGGCATTCTCAGCGGCCGCAAATTTCTTGGCCGCCATGACTGGTACGCCGAATTGGCAAGTACGCTTGTCCGTTCGCAAAACGCTATGGGAGGCTGGGGCGGAGCGAATCAGAACGGCGTCAAAGACTCCTGCTTTGCACTCCTTGCCCTGGCCAAGGGTAAAGTACCTGTCCTGGTCAATAAACTTCAGTGGGATGGAGATTGGAACAATGCACATAACGACATGCGCAACCTGACCGCGTTCATTTCAACAGAACTCGGCCGCAATATTACCTGGCAAGCCATGTCCTCAAAGGCCGAGCTTGAAGACTGGATGTCTGCCCCGCTCATGTATATGAATGGCACGACTGCGCCGAACCTCGATATTCGTGAACGTGAGCAGTTGCGTGAGTGCCTGGATCGCGGGACCGTGCTGTTCGTGGAGGCCTGCTGTGGAAACAAGGATTTTGATATCGGGTTCCGAAAGCTGATGGCTGAGATGTATCCCGATCGGCAGCTCGAGAAGCTTGAGCCCGCACACGAAGTTTATCGGAACTACTTCCCGGTTAATGCCGAACTTGCACAGCTGGAAGGTCTCGATATGGGCTGCCGTACGGGCATCATCTACAGCCGCAGATCTCTGGCCTGGGATCTGGAGCGCAACTTTCGGCTCGATCAGGCATTCAAGATCGGCACCAACATCGCGCTATACGCCATGGGCGAACTGCCGCTGAAGGACAAACTCGACCGTATCGCTCTACAGTCACGCAAGAAGGAACCCGAGAGCGAACCGTCTGACGAACAGGTCAAACGCGGTGCGTTGACCATTGCCCAGATCAAGCATCAGAGCGATTGGAATGCGAACCAGCTCTCCATTCGCCACCTGCAGGAATTTCTTCAGGCCAAAGTGGATGTCACCGTGACCAGTGAGCGTCATCCCATCGACCTCACCTCGCCCGATCTTCCGAATTTTCCGATTCTGTTTGTGACCGGACATCACGCGATCCACTTCAATGAGCAACAGCGTGAGGCCCTCCGGCAGCATCTCAAACGTGGCGGATTTCTCCTCGCTGACAATGGATGCGGCCATAAAACTTTCGATGGCGCGTTCAGGGAGGAGATGAAGCTTTTGTTCCCGGACAACGACCTGAAACCGCTTTCACAAAAGCACGCTGTTTACACATGTGGTTACGACCTCACGAGCGGCAAAGTGAAGTACCGACCGATTGTGACAAAGCATCAGCCTGACATTAAAGGCGTAATTCTGGAAGGCATCGAAATGGATGGCCGCACAGTGGTTGTCTACAGCCCGTTCTCCCTCGGCTGCGCTCTGGACGGCCACAACTCACCCCAATGCAAAGGCGTGGAAGCGCGGACAGAGGAGGAGGAGAAGGGAAAAGTTGGAATCGTGGGCGCGTTCATGATCGCGGCAAATGTGATCATTTATGCGATGGGCTATTGACTGCTGACACATGGGAGGTGGCCTCCGTATCCTGTAAGTCTTGAGCTGTCGTAACTGTTGTGAGGTATTTCAAGCGATTCGATGCGGGATTTGGAGTATCGGCTTCGGCCGGGTCTTCTCTGCTATCGAGTCGTCAGAACCCGGCTAAAGCCGTTACTCCAAATCCGTTTCTGCCACCCGTGAACAGTTACGCGCTGCTTACATGAACAGAAAGATCACTGGTTTTAATCTCGACGAAGAAAATGAGTGGGTCGCCGAATTGGAGTGTGGGCATGGGCAACACATGCGTCACAAGCCGCCATTCTTTAATCGTCCACGCATCGTCGATGAGGAGGGCAGGCGTTCGATGCTTGGAGAGGAGCTGAACTGCCTTAAGTGTGATAATGGTGAGCCACCCGATTTTGTATCCGACTAAAACCCGCGTCTGTGAACTCTCTGCCAGCCGAAGGTTTTCAGAATCCGTCAAGCTTCCAACAGCTTGATTCCTCTTACCACTGTTATCACTCTTGCTGCCATTCTCAACGGTCTGAACACCGAGCCTGTGGAGTGCCTGTGTCTGACAAGGAAATTCAATCCCGGCACGATATCGGGATGCTCTCGGTTCGTACCTGCGACTCAGTCAGGCTTCGTAAGCATCCATGATTTCGTGCCGTCGGAAACAATCGACAGAATGATCGTTGACCATCCCCGCGGCCTGCATGTGCGCATAACAGATGGTTGAGCCAACGAACTTGAAGCCACGCTTCTTCAAGTCCTTGCTCATTGCATCCGATTCGGGAGTGGATGCCGGGTAATCTTTCTGAGTGTGGAATTCATTGACGATGGGCTTACCGTCGACGAACTGCCAGACATAGGAATCAAAACTGCCGAATTCGTCCTGAACTTCTATGAAGCGTTTGGCATTGTTGATGGCCGCTTCTACCTTGAGCCTGTTTCGGATGATGCCGGGATTCTTCAACAGCGACTCAACTGTTCGCTTGTTGAACCGGGCAATTTTTTGCACATCAAACTCGGCGAAGAGTTTTCGGTAGTTTTCTCGTTTCCGCAGGACAGTGTACCAGCTCAATCCTGCCTGCGCGGCTTCGAGAGTCAGGAACTCGAAAATCGCTCGGTCGTCATGCACCGGCACTCCCCATTCCAAATCGTGGTATTCGACGTAGTCCGGCTTATCGAGATCCACCCAGGGGCAGCGGCAGGGCTCGTCGGTGGGATTGGTGTTCATCTCTAGTGAATTGGTTACCACGATAGTACCTCCTCTAAATAGCATGAGGAAGCGCGGCTGGATACGGTCGGCCTGCGATCAACTGCTTCCCGTCGGTAAATCCCTCTGGTCGGTCTGCAAGGCGTTCGATCAGACGGTTTCTCCAGATAGCGACCCGTTCAGCTTCCTCAGGAAGAGCCGCGAGATTTCGACATTCGGTGGGATCGTTAACCAGGTCGAACAACTGTTCGTGCCCCTCATGGGTCAGCCAGACGTATTTTTCCTTTCCGTCCGTGAGGTAATGGTTGGCCTGTTCCTGGCGATAGCAGGGCGAGTGTTCCCCGTGGATGAACGGGCGCCATTTCTGGTCTTCGCCTCGCAGGAACGGAACGAGGCTTTTGCCGTCCACGCAGTCGGGTATCTCGGCGCCGGCCAGGTCAAGGATAGTCGGCATGATGTCTTCGAGACCGACGGGCTGGTCGATGACGTTGTTGCCGGGGAAGCCCATCTCTGCCGTTCCTCGAATCAGAAGCGGGATGCGGGCCGAGCCTTCGTAGGGGTAACACTTCCTGAAGAGGTAATGGTCGCCAAGCATTTCACCGTGGTCCGTCGTGAAGATGATGACTGTGTTTCGATTGATGTTGCCATTCATGCCTGAGTGTGATCCGAGCAGCCGGTAGAGCTGGTCGTCCACATGATTGATCAGTCCGTAGTAACCTGCCTGGCATGATCTCAACGCCTCGCCTTTCAGGTGGACCTGATCCGATTGAACCTGAAGGCCCTTCCCATCGTTAGGAGGCGGTTCTGCCCAGTCACCAATCACCGGCGGTGGCATGTTGGCCCGCAGATAGCGGTCGAGATAGAACGCTGGCGGGACGAGTGGTGGATGGGGCGCGATGAAAGACACGGTGAGGAAGAATGGCACTGTCGGGTCGCGATAACACTCCAGGAAACGCAGAGCCTCGCTGACTGACTGGTTGGTGGGGTGAAGGCCTTCCTCGAGATGCCACGGTCTGGCCGTCCACCCATTCCCCGAGATACCGTGCCCGTATGCTCCGCCTGAGCCCTCATATTTTTCATCGAAGCCGACGGGCCCGTGCACCATGTGGTCGTACCCGTATCTCTTCTTGGATGGAAACTGATGCATGGGCCGGCCCACAAGATAGGTCTGGTAACCTGAATCTGAGAGGACCTGCGGCAGTGTATGTGTGCTGTCAAATTCATGACCGTCCTGAAAACCGACCATCCCATTCGTCGCGGGAAACTGTCCTGTCAGCAAAGCCCGGCGAGCAGGAATGCAGGAAGGGCAGGTGGAATAGCAGCGAGAAAATCGCGTTCCTGCTCCTGCAATGTGATCCATATTGGGGGTCAGAAGGCAGGGATGATCTTCGATGCTCAGGCAGTCCCCACGCTGCTGGTCGGTCATGATCAAGAGAATATTGGGTCGATCGTCTGTTGAGTGTTCGGGCATTTGGTTTTCTCTGTTCAGGTTTAGTGTGGCCTGCTGTGTTATGCGTGACAGCAGGTGTGTTCAGCGGACTTCTGTTCGATGTGTGATTCACTCGTCGAGATAGCCGATTGCGTGCTTCGCCGACGATTTCGAACTGGCGTTCGACACCAGCTCTGCGCAAGTCGCTTCCCGCGTAATCCTCAAATGTATTTCCTGCAATGAATTGCTCCATTCGACTAGCTGCTTGCCGGGCGTCTTCCAGTAATTTCTTTGACTCAAGCTGCATTGAGGAACTCTCGGGTCTGATTTACTTTTTCAAGGAAATATTGGTTTCGAATAGCAGTGGTCATGCCTTCAGTCCCCAAAGGCGTCAGAGGTCAATACACGCTTGCCGCCCTGCATTTTCGGCTCGCTGGAGTTTCACTGAAATCTTCTTGCCTGCAGCCCCTGCGTGGGTGGTACTTTGGAGAATAACCGACGCGGCAAACAACGACATCCAGAAAAGCCCTCATCGCCATAGCGCAGACGAAAGTAAAAGAGGCCCAGGTGAGCGTGCCCGAAGCTGAAGTCATCTCTTCAAAAGCAGCAGTGAAGCAGGCCCACTCGGACATCTCTGTAGCTAAATCCAAATGTGGACGCTGCAAACACTTAACTGGATAGCACGAAAGCATTTCAAACTGAAGCGATGGCCGGTGTAAAGTCTGTGCAGACATTACTCAAAGCCAGGAACGCCCGCCTTAAGCTGGCCCGTGACAATCTGAATCGCAAGACCAAGCTGAAAAAAGACGGCTTCGCGACCGAAGAACGACTCTTCGCGGCCGAGATCGGGCTTGAGGCTGCAGAGGCCGAGGTAGACGCCGAAAAGTCTGAAATAAAGGCCGCCGTCGCCAGGCTGGACGCGACCAAAGCTGCGCACCGGGAAACCGAATCGCAGTTGATCGTTCGCCAGGCCGAACTGCTCAGAGCAGTGGAAGGAATCACTCAGACAGGGAGCCTGGTGAAGCAGGCTGATGCCCAGGTGGCCCTGATGAAATCGCGTGTCCAGGGATTGGAAGCGCAGGTGAAATCATCAGATGCTGAGGGATGAACAGTTCGCTGTCGACGAGCGCATTAAAATCTTGGATCACATACCCCAGGTGAACCGAGGCCACACAGTTTTCAACTTTCCCCTTTTAGAAAAAATCAACGCTGTGGAATTAGAATCCCAGGATGAATACTGTTTTCGCGCGTGCGTCGCTTACCCTTTTCTGGAAGGAATCATCATGAGCCGGTTACTATCAAACTTGCTTGCGGTCCTGGTAGCCTTTGGAGCCATCTCCAGCATGGCGCAGGGGGAGGCGCCCACTCCTGCTTCAGCACGCGGGCCGCTGCAATTGGATTTCGAAGGCGACGCCGCTGGTAAATCGCCCGCCGAATTCAGCGTTAGCCGAACTGGGCGCGGCGCTGAAGGCCAGTGGGTTGTCCTGGAGGTCAAAGACGCTCCGTCTGGCACGAAGGTGCTCGTCCAGGCGAGCGATGACGGAACGAATTATCGTTTCCCGGTCTGCGTGAATGATGGATTCAGGGCAAAGGACGTGGACGTGTCCGTGAAGTTCAAGCCCATCACCGGTCGCGTGGACCAGGCTGCGGGCATCGTCTGGCGATTCCTTGACGTCGACAACTACTACATCGTCCGGGCGAACGCCCTGGAAAACAATGTCGTGCTTTACAAGGTTGAGAAGGGCCGTCGGTCTGATCTTAAACCGAAGGGGACCGGCCGGGAGGCTTACGGCAAAGACGTGGAAGTTCCCGGCGGCAAGTGGAGCACGCTCCGTGTCGTGGCCAGAGGGAACACCTTCGAGGTTCACCTCAACGACAGAAAACTTTTTGAAGTGGAGGACGAGACTTTCGAAGGGGCCGGCAAAGCAGGTTTGTGGACCAAGGCCGACAGTGTGACGCAATTTGATGACCTGAAAGCAGTGAGTCTCGACAAGCAATGAAGGACGCCGGCTTCGTGAGCTGTATCACGACAACAAAATATGAGCACGGAAAACACCAGGACTGAGACACTGAAGAGGGAACTCGGCATCTTCGGCGCCATGATGATGGGCCTGGGGTCTATTGTCGGTACAGGGGTCTTTGTCAGCATCGGAATTGCGGCTGGCATCGCCGGGCCGGCGGTTATTCTTGCTATCGGCCTCGCGGCGTTCGTGGCGATGTGCAACGCCTTCAGCAGCGCGCAGCTCGCAGCCAGCCACCCGGTAAGCGGTGGCACTTACGAATACGGCTACGAGTTCCTTCATCCCATCATGGGTTTCACCGCCGGCTGGATGTTCCTCTGCGCCAAGAGCGCATCCGCGGCGACGGCCGCGCTGGGTTTCGCTGGCTACTTTCTTCACACCTTCGGCCTGAAGGAAAGTCTGCTGGCACCTCTGGCGGCAGGAATTACTGTCGTTCTGACACTGGCCGTCGTGAGTGGGATTCGCCGGTCAAACGTGGCCAACACGGTGATCGTCTCGGTAACCTTGGTGGCATTGTCAGTCTTTGTATTTGCCGGCGCCGAAACTATCGGCAAAGCAGGTACAAGCCACCTGTCCCCCTTTTTCGTGCAGTCTGAAGGCATGAGCCAATTACGCAGCCTGCTCTGCGCCATCGTCGTTTCATGCGACCAACCCTCTGACGCGGCAAGGGCGTCTCGCCCGTGATCTTGTGCAATCCAATGCTTTCACGGGCGAGACTCCCGAGCCACGTCAGAAAAGGTTTCTGCCCATACTCTCAGGATGAAGGACGGGCAACCCGCCGCCACGAGGCTCATCCTAAAATGTTCGTGTGAAGTACTGGCCTTATCGCCATTTCAGCTTCTGCCGCTTTCCAATCCTCGATCCCTAAGCCTGATTCACCTTTCCTTGTCAGGCCCATTCGGCTTCGACCTCGCCAAGGGAATTATTTCTATCGTGCTCTCACCTTTTCGCAAGACTCCAGAGAAAGGCAACCACATCCTCGACAGGGGTATCCACGAAATCGAAGCTGAGGTGTTTCTTACGTAATTTCTCGAAATGAATCTGTCATTCTGGCTTATCCCCGGGAGCGGCTGGTTCGGTTACCGCCGCGTTCGCCCAGGCAGTGCTGCCGAGGTGCCAGCGGGCGCGGCTGCCGTTGACTTGGAGGCGGAGTTTCTTGACGCCGCGGATGGATACGTCGATCCGTTCCGGCGGGGAATCGCCCTGCAGCCAGTTGGTGCGATACAGACATCGTCCGTCTCCGAATACTTCGTACTGCACCCATTCATTGAGCTTCCGAACGCGGGACAACTCTTCTGCGCCCTCCAGATCGATTCCGACCTCTGATTCAAATCGCTCGAACTTTCCGGCGAGATCGAACTCGATGGCCGATGGGGCCTTTAATCCAAGGCCGCGGTCTCGACTTTCTTTGCCGATGCTCAAGGCTCGGCCGAGGAAGCTACGGTCGGAATTGATGGCGCCTTTGTGCTGATCGATCTGGCTCGGCAGAAGGTCGCTCAGGTAAAGTTGCTTCAGGCTCGATGCGTCCTTGGAGGCAGCCTCGGCAGGGATCGAATCCAGGGACGCGTACCGGGGAAGAACTCTTGTCGTGGCAGTTGTTCTGTCGGACTCGACTCCGCTCCATTGCAGTTTCGGGTCGAGCTTCCAGTCAGTATCGAAGAAGCCGAAGCAGAGATACGTCTCCGGCGAAGAGGTTTTGTCATCAAAGACGGCGTAGTCGTACCAGTTGTGGTTATCCAGTGGACCCCAATGAAACCAGTTGCCGAATCGATTGATGATCTGGTGCAGCGACTGCCAGGTCGGGCCGGCAAACAGGACGGCGTAGCGCTCTGGGTTCAGCGGATTTGGAAAACAGACCTTCACCCCGACACCTGCGCCGCGGTAGGCTTTTTCACCAACGAGAACGGCATCCCCCTCGACACGTATCGGCAGCTTGGGGTTCACTTTCGCGGTGACTGAATTGGAGGCCGGAGCGCCAAATAGGATCAGGTTGTATTGCTTGATATCTTCATCCGTCACCTCGGCATCGGCCTTCATGCGACAGGGATTCACATACATTCGTTGCCAGTCTAGGGAGAATCTCTGCGCCTCTGCTCTCGCCACGCGATTCTCATCGGGCGCGCCTTTCTGCGTTCCGTAGACCAGGAGGAACGGTGAAAGAAATGCGTCCTCAATAGGGCCTTCGAGTCGCGCCTTCTTGACCAGTCCCTGAGGCGCTTCCCCCTTTTGCCATTTTCCATCTCTCTCACGGTTCAGCACAAGCTCGCCACCGGTCGGGGCAGCGCCTTCCCAAACCGGCTCGCCGTTCACTCTTACGCTGAGGCGTTCAGATTTTTCAGCAGGAGAGACTGAGACGTTCAGTGCCAGTGACGAGACACCATCAGCGGTGATTTCGAAGCTGCCATCCTCCTTCGCCTCGGCAAGGGCGTTTCCATATTGCAGCGGCTTTTCCAGTTTTACGAACTGTAGCCAATGCGATTTGCCGTGCCGAATCTTCAGCGTTTTCAATGCCACCCGGTTCGGCCGGGGATTTCGCTTCTGCTGAATCAGCCACTGCTGCTGCTCCTGAAGCAGACGGTCTTCAAAGCCACCATGCCCTGCGCCCTGCGGCTCGCGGTAATCGACAGAGTAACCCTTCGGCAGTTCCCACAGCCTGTGCATGACATTTCGCGAATGGGCGACGGGCACGACGCGGTCGTCGCTGCCATGGATATTGAAAACAGGAAGATTCAAAAGGTTTTCGATCCTGTGAACCGGATCGGCTGAGTAAGCGACCGCCGACTTGACCTCCCCGAGCGATCCAATTCCCGGGCTCGTCCAACCCCAGGCTTTTTCCCAGGCACGGCTGTCCGCATTGCCGGCGAGAGGCGCTAGGCCGGAGAACACATCGGCGTGCTGCGTGCCAATCACCCACGTGCCCGTGCCGCCCATGGACATTCCAGTGAGAGAGACCCTGTTCTTGTCGATGTTGTAATCCCTCGCAACGTCCTCGATGCATGACAGCACTTCTTCTCCGGCCGAAAGCATATAGTCGATGCTGCCCCGACCGTGCGGGAGCAAGACGATCTCATCGTTAATCCGCGAGAGCCGGTCATCCTTTGGGTACCCCTGAAATGGACTGTACCAGCCATGGCCGTGGAGGCTGACTATGAGGGGAAATGCCTCTCGCCCGGTGTATGACTTTGGAACGATGAGCCAGTAAGGCTGGAGACTTGCATCAAGGTCGGACCAATGGGCTTTAAGTATGATCCCCCGTTTCTCTGGAAACGGATCACGCCACCGCGTGAGTGAAAGAATATCCTTGTGGATGTCCGCGAGCGTTTCATCCAGCTCATCGATTTCGTTGGCATCCAGGTGAAACCTGTCCGTCGGCATGAGGCTTTGGGCGAATCCAAGCCTTGCCTGCACCCACTGAATCTGGCGAGAGAATTGGGTCTGCCGGTTCGCCTGAAGTTCGTCCAGCGACCGGCGAAACTCCGCGATCTTCTGCTGGTAACGTTCAAAGCGAGGCTTCGCCGGTGTGAGCAACAGACGGTAGGAATTCTTGGTCTGTTTCGCATAGAGCGAGTGTTCATTTGCCCATTCGGTCACCAGGACAGATACGGCGAACACATGAACGTGGTAGTTGTAATTGAAAGAGATTCCCCGCAGTTTGTGCTTGGAGTCCAGGTCAAATTTCTGAATCCAAAGTGCACATGGCCCATCCTTCTTTGTCGCGCTGCCGTTATTCACCAGATAGTGGTAAGGAAACCTGACCGCTTCGGTGTTACCTGCCGTTGGGGATTCGGCCTGCCAGTGAGAGAGTGACAGATCCGCTTCGCCTCTCGCACCTTCATAAGAAAACCGAATTCCCACTTTCTCATTCGGTCGATCCGAGGCGCCCAGAACGAAAACGGAAACCGCCCGCGCCGGATACATTCGGAAACTCTGTCCCTGGCAGACGAAGTGATTCGGCACACCATCAAGTTTGCCCGGTGATAGAAATCGAACCGCCGCTTCTCCCGGAGCGGACATCCATTTTCCGGCCGATGGCAGCAACTCGCCGGGGAATACTCCAGCGCCACGCTCGGGAAACTGGGGAGCGTCGAAATTGCCATCGGCGGCTCCCGGCGACGCGAGGCCATCACTGTTCAGGTCCTTAACAAGATCAACGGCAAGATTCCTGACCCGGTCCGAAGTGGGCGCCGCATCAACGGATCCACCCATTCCAAAGGCAATGAAGGTAACGCAGAGAGTGAGAGTTTGAAGCATATTTCACATCCGATGAATTTGATTTTGATGCCGACTTTGATAAAGCCGCGCCAGCGTGAGTACTGACCGCCAGTGTATCAGAGAGGGCAATGGATTCGCGCCCCCTTTTATCATTGGGTTGCAGCAACCAATCATTTCAGCGAAAGCTCCGACTTTGACCGCCTGTTTGAAACTGAAATAGACGACTTCAAATCCCCCGTCGAATCAAGTCAGGAGATCGAATTGTTCCGCGAACGGGGGCGGGAAGAGCGTGCAGATGAAAAGGGACATTGGGCGTAAGGTCTTTTCGATTACGCGAAAAGGATTGCCAACACGAGCCGCAATGTAAGACTGCCAGGAGCAAAGGATAATCTTACAGACACAGAGGTAACTTTATGAATGCACGAATCTCTTCGGTAATTCTGGTGTTGGCAGTCTTTCCTGGATTTATCGGATGCGGGAAGGAGAAAACCGCCACAAGGGTATCCACGAAGGCTCCCGTTCCGAAAGCCCCAGATGCTGCGGGGCCTGCGAGCACAGATGCTCGAACGGGCACGGTCCTGGAATCCCTGTCGGCTCCTCCTTACACCTACGTCCACGTGGATACTGGCGAAAGCAAAATATGGGTCGCGGCTCCCGCTCTTGAAGTCAAAGTCGGGGACCGCGTTGCTCTTCCGGCACAGATGAGCCCAATGAAGAACTGGCCTAGCAAAGCGTTGGATCGGACTTTTGACGTGGTCTATCTTGCTCAAGAGGTGGCCAAAGTCGGGGAAGGAAAGTCGGCTTCATCCGCCACAAAGAAGATGCCTGAGGGGCATCCTGCAATTGAGCCCGGAAGATCCGCCCCAATTGATCTGTCCGGCATCACAAAGGCTGAAGGTGGCAAAACAGTCGCGGAGATTTTTGCCGGTCAAGAAGCGTTGTCTGGTAAGCAGGTCGTCTTCCGGGGTAAGGTCGTCAAGTCCAACGCGCAAATCATGGGAAAAAACTGGCTGCATATAAGGGATGGCACCGGCGACGAAAAGACCAACGACCTTACTGTGACGACCGATGAGGCGCTCCCCCAGCTAGGCGACATCGTTGTTGTCACAGGGCAGGTGACTCTCAATAAGGACTTCGGTGCGGGTTACAAGTACGCCGTCATTATTGAGGATGCCACGTTTAAGAAAGAGTGAGCCCTCTGTTTGTTGTCCCATGAAAAAAGAGCCTTCGTTCCGTTAGTGCTCCTCACCGTTGTTTTCGTTTCCACAAATTCGTTGTACCCGTCAGGCGAGCCGACCAGCCCTGGCCTGTTGATCCCATAATGGTCGAAAACTACATCCCTGTGATTTGGAAGGCCGATCATATTCGCGGAACCACTCGCTCCGAACCGTGGATGAGCAACGCCAAAATCTTTCCATCTGGAATGTTCAAGAAGGAGGCCCAGCGCGCGGCGGTCCTCAGACAACTCGAACTTCCCGCGAGACGACAACCCCGTCCCTTTCGAGACCGAAGCCGAGTTCACAGGGGTCTCGTGCCTTTGAGCGATCTGGGTAATGACAAGGCGAACCTGTCTCTTGAGTTCAGCGGTCGAGCGTCGGCAGTCCACTCGAGGTGGAACATCCCGAGGATTACAGGACGAGATGCTCTGAGCTGGCGCATACATCGGAGTGGATCGTGACGGATAGTTCAAGAAGCGCCCGCAGTCGTTGGCTCGAAGGCAAGCTCCGGAGTTTCAACGCAGGCTTTGAGTCTCGTCAGATCGCACATCAGGCTAAAGAGCAGGGGCACGAGGACGAGGGTGAATATCGTCGAAACGAGGAGGCCACCGACCACGACGCTCCCAAGACCTCGATACAGTTCCGAGCCGGAGCCGGGCATGAGAACTAACGGAAGCATCCCACCGAGCGAGGTCAAAGTGCTCATGAAGATGGGGCGGACGCGTGTGCGGACGGATTCGGCGATGGCGCTGCGTGGTGGCATTGGTTCCTCGCCTTCCACGCCGGACATGAAATTCAGGGATTGGTGTACGATGAGGATGGCGTTATTCACCACCACTCCGATAAGGATAACGAAGCCGAGCATTGTCAGGACGTCCAGCATTTGGACAGGCATGTAAGGATCCATGAGACTCCAGATGAAAACTCCCTGCAATGCGGCGAAGCCTCCCAGTGTGGCGAGAGGAACGCTGAACATGATGACAAACGGATGGATGAAACTCTGGAACAGAACGCACATCAGGAGATAGACCACGATGAGCGCCATTACCAGGGAGCTCCCAAGTGTTCCGGCAAGTGAGCCGTCTCCAAATAGCGCCCGGGTGACTGCCTGGAGCTTGCTTGCCGAGCCTGCGAAGCTGGTCTGAATGCTGGGAGGTATCGTTCCGTCCTCTCGCCGGCTTCGTATGAGTTCCTGGACTTCCTGAATCGCCTTTTCGAGAGGCAGGTCCCGAGGGGGCGTCAATTGCAGCGTCACGGAACGGCTCCGATCCACGTGATTGATCTGAGGCGGGCTTCCTGTTCGCTTAATGGTAGCCAGGCTCGACAACGGGACGACCTGTCCGACTGGGGTGGCGATGGGCGTGTGGCTCAACGCGGCCAGGTCAGGATTGATGGAGTCTTTTGAAATCAGTTTGAGGTCTATGGCCTGGCCGTTCTCCCGATATTCTCCGATGACCAATCCGTCCCCTCCGGCCTGAACTGCAAGCCCCAGATCTGTTGCTGTCATGTTGACTCTAGCTAATCGGTCGATGTCGGGAATGACCTGCATTTCCGGGCCGGAAAGATTGAAATTCTGCGGCTCTGCCTGAATGCTCATGGCTCCGTATCGTTGTTGCAGCTCTCGCTGCAGGGATGTCGCTACCGCAGTGACTTCGGCGAGATCATCCCCCCGGAAATCGATGTTGACTGCCGACCCGGTGCGGCCGCCGAGCCGGAAGAGCGGCATCTGAAAGGCAAAACCTGGAACACCCGGAACAACATCCGGCCGGGCTGCATGTTGGAATAGAGGTACCAGATCAATCACTCGCTTTGCGTCCTGACTCACGCCGCCCTGGAAGAGGGTTCCGCCAAACGACACGAGGAAATAACTTTGCAGTGCTGGGGGCACGACCGGTTTGCCTGGTGCCATTCTCGACCAGTCAAAAGTTGGCATCGCCGGCAGGTTGGCGATGGCAGCGTCGGATTCTGCTGTGCCTTTTTTGAAAGAGCCGGCTTCAAGGAATGGCCTTACGGTCACCTCGATTCGATCGGCTAACTGCTCCTGCTGTCCGAGGCTGTATCCCGGCGGCGTGATCAGCATCGACAACACCAGGTTTCTATTTCCCGCAGGCAGGTAAGAAGAAGGAGGCATGAGCTTATAGCTGCCATACAGCGAAACGGCGGTGAGCAGTGCGACAATGCAGAGCCGCGCCATGTAACTCCCACAGAGCCAGTAAATCGTCCGGCTGAGAAGATTGGGAAAATTCCCGAGGAATCGAAAGGGCCCGCTCACACACCACCAGGGAACCAGGAGAATCCAAACGATTCGGCTCATCGCTTTCTTCGGCAGATCTGACTGCACCGCTTTCGCGGGAACCATTTCCTTAAGCAACCTGGCCGAGGCGGACGGAATAACGGTCACTGCAACGACCATGCTGATGCCGACGGCCGCGCAGATAGCCAGTGCGATATCACGAAAGAGCTGTCCCGCTTCCTGCTCGATCATCAGGATGGGAATGAAAACCACGATGGTCGTCAGGGTGGAGGCCAGTACAGCGCCCCAGACTTCTCTGGCGCCTTCGTAAGCGGCCCGCGCTCGCGGTTTGCCCATTTCCAAATGACGAAAGATGTTCTCCAGAACGACGATGGCGTTATCGACGACCATGCCGACGGCGAAGGCCATCCCGGCCAGGCTGATGACGTTCACGCTGCGTCCCATTGCCACCATCGCTACGACCGCCCCAACGACTGAGATAGGGATGGCCAGCGTAATGATCCCGACCGAGCGAATCGAGCGCAGGAAGAGCACGAGCACAAAGACCGCAAGCCCGCCTCCCAGCCAGATGTTGTCCTGCACCAGGGCGAGTGCGTCCTCGACATACGTGGTCTGGTCGTAAACCTGCGTCAGGGTCAGCTTGCCTTCCAGCCCCAACTGCCGAGCTCCATTTTCAAGCAAGCCACCACGCTTGTTCTGGTCGGCGATGGCGGCCTTCAAGCCAGCCATCACCTCCATCAGATTCGTACCGACTTCCTTCTGCGCGTTCATGATGATGACAGGCTTGCCCATGGCGCGAACAAAGGTGAGCGCTTCCTTGAAGGTGTCATGGGCGGTCGCAACGTCTTCAACACGAATGGGCGTGCCGTTCTCATATCTGATGACGGTGTTGAGGATTGACTCAAGGGAATCAAACTGTCCGATGGAACGTAGGCGTATGTCGAGCTTGCCGGAGGAAATCTGTCCGGCTGAAAGATTGCGGTTTCGAAGATTGAGGGCAGTGGTGAGTTCCGCGGGTGTGATTCCCCTTGCTGCCATCCGGACGGGATCAAACCGGACTTGGATTTCACGCTCACGGCCGCCAAGCACGTTGACTTCGGAGATGCCAGCCACTCTCTCAAGCATTGGCTTGACCCGGTCTTCCGCAAAATCCCCCAGGGTCCTGATATCGATTTTGGGATCCGACGTTCCCAGTGCGATCCAGGCGATGAAATCCTGGCTGTTGGGATCGGAAGCCCGAATGACAGGTTCTTTTGCGTTCTCCGGATAGTCCGGCACTTCCCTCAATTTGTCACTGACCTGACGGAGCGCCTCCTCTTTCAGGGTACCGACTGCGAATTCAAGGCGAATGGATCCTTTGCCCTGCTGGCTCGTACTGGTCATGTTCTGAAGATTGGCCAGGCCCTGGAGTTTTTCTTCCTGGCGGTCGATAATCTCCTGTTCGATTTCCAGCGGGCTGGCGCCTTCCCACGACGTACTGACAGCGATGATGGTGTCTTCCACATTTGGCGTCATCTGAATGGGAAGTCTGCTGAAAGCCAGGATGCCAGCCATCAGGATCAAAATGACACCAACGGCGATGGTGACGGGTTGTCGAACACTTAGTTTTACGATGTCCATGTTGCTGCCTTCGTTTTGTTATTGCGGGGCCTGGCGGCGAGTCGTTAATCCAGTCGTTCATTCCTTTGCTGTCTTCTGCCCGTCCATTTCTTTCTTTGCTTCGCTGGAAGACGTGATGCGTAGCGGGGTGCCTGGAACGAGTCTCTCATTGCCCTCTACGACTATCAGGTCACCATCACTTATTTTCAATGACTGGATGATGACTCGGTCTGACTTGTAGAAAAGGATTGAGATGGGAATGAACTCGGCGTTAACCGGCGTGCCCCCCTTCTCTTTTCTCGCAACGACGACAAAGGGGCCCTGATCGTTCCACAAGACGGCATCGCGAGAGATGGTCGTCTGTTCCTTCGTCTCACCAGTCGGCAACCAGGCCATCGACGTCATGCCGGAATGAAGGAGGTCACCTCCGTTGTTCAGCCGGACGATAAGGGGAAAGGTTTTTGACCTGGGATGAACGTCTGGAATCGATCGGAAGGAATCCGCCTCGAATACTCTGCCTTGCAGGGCTTCGACGGTCACCGAGATGGGTGCGTCGGATTGGGTCAAGTGCTGGGCCAGTCGCTCCGGCACTTCGAATTTGGCTTCGATCTCCCCGGTGGAAACAATCTCGGCCACTTTCCCGCCGTCAGCCAGCCACTGGCCTTCCTCGGTGAGCTTGGAGACGATCTGGCAATCGAAGGGTGCCTTGATTTTCATGTCCACAAGCCGGTGCTCCAGCCGGGCAATCTTTGCCTGTACCACTCCCAACTGCTGTTGCGCCAGAACGATCCTCGCTTGAGTGACTGCCAGGGCAGATTCTGCTTCACGGATTTCAGATTCCTGGCCTGAGCCGCGCTTCTTCAATTCCTGAAACGTCTCGAACTTCCATTCCCGAAGTTTCATTTCCGCCTGATGCTCTTTGATGACGGCCTGGGCAACCTTCTCATCCTCACGAGCTTCGAGGACGTCCAACTGCAATCGCTCGTCATCAAGAGTGACGAGCAGATCGCCCTTGCGAAGACGCTGACCCTCTTTGAAATGCAGCAGGGAGACGATTCCACTCTCGCGTGAAGCAACAATTGAGCGACGTGTAGCTTGGAGTTCGCCCAGAATGAAACGCCTCTGTTGCAGGTTTTCTTTGCGCGCGACGTCCACCCGGACAGGCTGTGACGGGGGAGACTCCGCGGCCAGATCAGTCACGTAAAGAGACAATATTGATAAGAGTGAAGTGGTCTTTATGAAGTATGGGTTCATCTTATTTTGCCTGGCTTAGTTGGTTGTCTGATTCAGCGGTCTTGAGTGAACGCTTCGGAGTCTGGGTGGTCTTGTCTTCTGTCGCTTCATCACCGAATCCGCCGCCCAGTGAAAGATGGAGGTCGATGCGATTGTCGAGCAACTGCCTTTGAACGGTCAGCAATCGGCTCTTGTTCTCGAGGGCTCGACGTTGTGCTTCGAGCAGGGTCAACATCGGCTCGACCCCGCCCTGGTATCTGTCTTCGGAGATGCGCACTGCTGCACCTGCCTCACTGGCCGCCACTGATTGTTTCGCCGCTTCGCGCTTCAGGATTCCCTCCACGGCGAGCGACGTCTCCACCTCGGAAAAGGCCAGGAGAACTGTGTTCGCGTAATTCTCCAACAGCTCTTTGGCTCGTCCTTGCCGTAAGGAGATCTGGGCCTTTAAGCGACCTCCATCAAAGACCGGTTGGAGCAAGTTCCCTGCAAGCGACCAGACGGCGAACTTGCCTGAAACCAGGTCGGTTAACTCCTCGCTGGAACTGCCTCCATTGGCAGTCAAACTCAGCCTGGGTAGCCGGGCCGCCTTAGACTCTTCAATTCTCAGTTCCGTAGAAGACAACCGATCTTCTGCAGCAGCAATATCGGGACGCCGGACCAGGAGGCCGGAAGGCAAGCCGACCGGAACATCTCCAGGAAGCGGAGGGAGCGTCGCATCCGCGGTCAGCTCTCCCGCCGGGTAACGCCCGAGGAGAACCTCCAACTGCCGAACCAGCCGTTCATGAGAAGCAGTCAGGCTTTCATGCCGGGCCTGGGCCTGGGCAAGATTGGATTGGGTGAGCCTTAAATCAACTTCCAAACTCACGCCCGTCTCCACACGATCACGGACGAACTTCACCGTTCCCTCGTAGCTTTCAACTGTATCCCCGGAAAGCTTCAGTTGTTCAGTCGATTCAACGATGGCGAACCACACCTTCGTTGTCTGCGCGGCTAGGGAGAGGTATGCCCCTCGGACGTCGGCACTCACGGCCTCGAAGTCTCGCTCCGCTGCTTGCTTTGCGGAACGCAACCGCCCCCAGACGTCAAGTTCCCAGGACACGTTCAGGGAAAGCCCCCGAATGGAGGTGGTGTTAGAGAGCACCTGTTTGCTTGTGCCGCCGAAGGGGAATCCGATGAAATTCTGGCGTTGCCTGCGAGCATCAAACGACCCAGTGACGACCGGGCTGGAATTGGCACCGGCCATCCGTGCTTCTGCTTCCGCAGCTTGAAGCCTGCCGACCGTGGAGCGGATGCTGCGATTGTTCTTCATCGACTCTTCGACCACGACGTTCAGCGAAGTCGACCCAAATGTTTCCCACCAGCGCGAAATCGCCTCCGAAGAGTCGGTTTCTATCGCCTGCCACTCTGCCGGAATCTCTACACCGATCTCTGGCTTGGTTCTTTCCGGCGACGATTTACAGCCCGCGAGGGTCAGGACAATGAGAATGGTTGTTCGTTTCATTTGGTGACCGCTTCCCTTTCATGATTGCTCAGCGATATGGGCAGACTCATACCCGCCAGGGTGAACTCAACCAGATGAGCAATCGCCTCCTCCGGGTCGTCTGCCCTGGCCTCGCCCTGCCCGATCCAGTCCACCAGGTGACGCTCGAACATCGCGTAACCGAGCGCGCCGATCATGAACTGAAAGCTCCAGGCGAAGTCCTTCAGCGACATCTCAGGACGACAACTTTTCATCGCATCGGAAAACCGCTGCAGGATCGCGCCAAACTGTTTTTTCAATAGTTCGCCTGACCACTCACTGGACTCATGGTAAAGCCGCCCCAACAACTTCATGAAGGTCGCCCCACCCTTTGTCTCATCCTGGCTGAGCCTCAACCCCGGAGCGACGAAAGCCTTGATGACCTCCGCAAGATCAAGAGGTTCATCGCCAGCCGCATTTTCCAATTCATTCAGCCTCTCCAACCTTTCCTGATTGAGAGGGCCAATCCTGCGCGCAATCACCGCCTCTACGAGCACCTCCTTTGACCCAAAGTGGTAATGAACCGAGGCCTGATTGACCTCGGCCACCGTGATGATACTTCGCAGAGAAGTCCCTCCGACACCATTATCAGCAAAGAGTTTTTCGGCGACGTCCAGAATCTTGTCCCTCGCTACAGCCATGACCCCTCCAGAATTCAAACGTTTATTTCAAGCATTAGATTAAAGCGAACGCTTGAAGTCTATGCTTGAAATGCAGGCATGCCAAACTGAAGTTGGCTTTCGGAGATTAACGGACGTGCCAGCCCAAGTTCGAAGCGTTCCTACGGAAACTTGCCAGCCTGAGCGTGGCGAAAGCAAGTGATCCTGGCTGGAGTGGCTGGTAGTGAGGCTGATCAGACAGTTACAATTTGATAAAGTTCGGGGATGACCAAACTACATGCTCTCGCCACTACGGGGCTGAATTCTTGTGAGAGCCGTTGAGGTCACCACGCGCCTGCTGGCTTACACCCAGGTGAATCAGATCTTCAGTTGAAGCGATTGCAAGCCTTATTCATCCATGTGTAAGCTCCCGGAAACTACGCCGTGAAATATCAAATTTTCAGTCACCAGTTTTCTACAAACTCATCATGCCTATCGACCTTCGCAGCGACACCGTTACCCTGCCCACACCTGAAATGCGTCATGCCATGGCGAATGCCGATGTCGGCGATGACGTGCATGGCGAAGACCCTACCGTAAATCGCCTCCAGGAGTTGTCCGCCGAAATGCTCGGTAAGGAAGCCGCGCTGTTTTGCCCGAGTGGCACCCAGACGAACTTTTGTGCGCTGCTCAGTCACTGCGAACGCGGGGACGAATACATCGTCGGCCAGCGTGCGCACACATACATGTTCGAAGGAGGCGGCGCCGCCGTGTTTGGAAGCATTCAGCCGCAGCCGGTAGATTTTGAAGAGGATGGCAGTATCGATCTGCGGAAGGCGGCCTCGGTGGTTAAGTTGCCAAACGTCCACTTTCCGAGAACTAAGCTGCTGTGCCTGGAGAATACTCAGGACGGAAAAGTACTCTCCCTTGAGTATCTGAACCAGGCCCGAAAGTTCGCGGATCAGCATGGGCTCGGCCTGCACCTGGATGGCGCCAGGGTTTTTAATGCTGCGGTCAAGCTTGGTGTGCCAATCAGTGAAATCGTCCAGCCCTTTGATTCGATTTCGGTCTGCCTCTCAAAGGGCCTGGGCGCGCCGGTGGGTTCAGTATTGGTGGGTTCGAAAGATCTTATCGTCCGGGCTCATCGCTGGCGGAAAGTGGCGGGCGGCGGCATGCGCCAGGCGGGCATTATCGCGGCCGGATGTATTCATGCGCTTGAAAATCATGTGGAACGGCTGGTGGAAGATCATGCAAAGGCGCAGAGACTCCTGGACGGGTTTGCAGGCATCACAGAGGTCCAACCAGAGCCACTGACCGGCCAGACGAACATGGTTTTCCTCAAGATCGAGAAAGGAAAGGAACTCACTGCTTATCTAAAAGAGCGCGGCATACTGATCTCGGGTTATGGCTCGCTCCGTCTGGTCACACACATGGATGTCACGCTTGAGGATATGGACACCGTTGTGAATGAAGTAAAGGCGTTTTTTGCCCGTGGAGCTTGAGCGTTGCGGCAATTCGCCAATTCCACCTGAATTCTGAATGAAGCATACAGCCCACCAACGCACATGATGAAGACGACACTTCTACTTCTGGTTTCTTGTTTTCCGTTTATTCTCTCGGCCGAAGTGGCGAGGGCGGCTCCCCCGGAGCTTACAGACCCGGCAGCTTCTCCCAACGCGCTTCCCTATCAAGCCGGGCTCTGGCAGCCCATGGAGGGCAGCCCAGAGGTCGAAGGGATGCCCGACGGAAGAGTGCTCCGAATGAAGTGCCTCTTCAAAGGGGCGGACGACCAGTTGGAGCGAGCTTCGTGGGATCTGATATTCAAGCGTGCCGAAGTCGGCAAACACATAAGCCTGGCATTGGCGCAGGGAATCCAATTCAAGATCTTCTGCAGGGACCGTTCTCCGATCGGCAGTTTTACCCTGTACCTGCAGAGCGGGAAGGGATGGTATTCATACCGGTTCGCGCCTGATTCGGATTCGGAATGGTCAACCGTTCGTGTACTGAAAGAAAACACCAGGATTGAGGGGACGCCTGCCGGGTGGTCGCAAATCGATGCCATCCGGCTTTCAGCGTGGCGTGGGGAAAACAGGGACACAGAGATATTCGTCGCGGACGTTGAGAGGCTGTCCACCCCTGCGGATATTCTCCTGGTCCGTGCGGAATCTGTTTTCGGGCGAGCCCCCACCGAACAGAAGTCTGTACTCGTTTACTTTGAAGGAATGTCCAGTGTCCTGCGTTCGTTGAACATCCCGTTCAATATCATCAGTGATCAGGAACTGGGCCCGGAAATCCTGCAACCCGGCCGAATCGTCATCCTCCCTCATAATCCGGCCATGTTGCCGGAGACGGTGAAACAGATTTCTGATTTTCTGCACCACGGAGGCAAGCTGCTTTCCTTTTATTCCGTTGCCGAGCCAATCCAGAACGCGGCAGGCATGGCGCCGGGATACTGGGTGGGCCAGGAACGTCCGGGCCACTTCTCAACAATTCAATTGAAGGACGGGCTTTTATCAGGGGCGCCGAGACAAATTCAGCAGTCCTCCTGGAACCTGCACGTGGCCAAACCAGTTACCGGTAAGAGCAGCATTGCGGCCGAATGGCTGGACGGTCAGGGCAAGAGTACTGGCCATCCGGCTATTCTGGTTTCCGAGAATTCAGTGCACATGACGCACGTATTGTTACCCGATGATGCTGAGAGGAAGAAGCTGCTCGTCCTGGCGATGCTCGGCCATTTGAAGCCTGAGTTATGGAAGATTGCGGCAGAGAAAAGTATCGACCGATTCGGGCAAATGGGCCATTTCAAGAACCTCTCTGAAACAATCGACGAAATCAGAAACGCTCTGTCTGACGAAAAAGGTCTCTCAGTGCTGACTGACGCGCTCTATCTATGTAAGCGGGCCCAGGGAGAGGTCGACCAGAGTAAATTTTCCGCAGCCATGGAAACGATGCGACAGGCGGAATCAAAGCTGACTGAGGCTTACTGCCGCGCTCAAACTTCTGAGCAAGGGGAACATCGCGCCTTCTGGTGTCATAGCGCCTCCGGCCCGGCGGGTCTCACTTGGGACGAAACCATCAGGCTCCTCGCTGAGAATGGATTCACTGCGGTCCTGCCCAACATGCTGTGGGGCGGAACGGCTTATTACGAAAGTACTGTTCTCCCAGTGGATCCTTCCGTAAAAAAGTCGGGTGACTATCTCGTCGAGTGCATCCAGGCTTGCCGCAAATACGGCATCGAATGCCACGTATGGAAGGTGAACTGGAACATGAGCAGCCGTGCTCCCAGAGAATTCGTTGAAAAGATCAGGAAGGAAGCACGCCACCAGGTCGATAGAGACGGCAAACCCGACGAAACCTGGCTCTGCCCTTCGCATCCCGAAAACCAGCAACTTGAAATAGATTCAATGCTGGAGGTGCTGAAAAAATACGACGTCGACGGACTGCATTTCGATTACATTCGTTACCCGGGAAAGAACCACTGCTTCTGTGATGGCTGCCGTGAACGTTTTGAAAAAGTGCTGGGTAAGCCTGTAAAAGAGTGGCCGACCGAAACTGAACTGGATCCTGCGACTAAACAGGCATGGCAAGCGTTCCGGCAGTCCAATATCACCAGGGTCGTCGAGTCCGTCAGCCGTCAGGCAAGGCAATTAAAGAAGTCGGTAGAGATCTCCGCGGCCGTTTTCAGAAACTGGCAGGTGGATCGTTTCCAGGTTGCTCAGGACTGGAAGCTCTGGTGCGAAAAAGGCTATCTCGATTTTGTCTGTCCGATGGACTACACACCGAACACTGCACAGTTCGCCAATTACATCAAGACCCAGCAAAAACTTGTCGGCAATGTGCCTTGTTACCCCGGCATCGGCCTGAGCCTTTGGAAGCCGTCGACCGCCCTTTGGACATTCATCGAGCAGATAAAAATGACTCGACAGTTCAAGACCGGTGGTTTCACTGTTTTTGATCTGCAGTCACGAGAGGCGAAAGAACTCGTACCGCTGTGTGGGCTGGGGATCACGAAGAAGGAGTAAACGGCAGGAATCGATTCTGCTCCTATCCTTGGCCTTCGGCCGCAGCCAGGAATTTTAACAGGAGAACACGGAGGGAACGGAGGCAAGAAAAAGTCATTCAAGAGCATCTTCGTTATCTCTGTTTCCTCCGGTCAAATTAGAAACTTAGACGCGCTAAGCGCAGATGTTCCAAAAGTAATCATTGTTCTCAATGTTGCTGGTGATCTCATCTCCTCGTGAGAATAAAGAGAAGATCAAGGTCGCTGTTCAGGGCCGAATCTTTCTTACTCTTAATGTTGCTGTTAATCTCCCCTTGATGGTCTTTCTTGTGGCATGTGAGGGCAGCGGCGTGGAATGGAGATTTCAGCAAAGATTGGCCCGGAACAGATGAGAAAACCGAAAAAAGGGAAGATTAAAAGTAAGATCAAAAGTAAGAGCCTGCCCCTCTGAACGGTTGCAGATTAAGCACCAGATTAAAGCTAAGAAAGCTCCTCCAGATTCCTTCTCTCCTCGAGTCTCATTCCCATGGCTGAATTCACCTTTCCATACCTCGACGGCATTGCTGACGACTATGGCCGCGATGGCTACGTGATTGTCCGCCAGGTTCTGCCACCCTCTCTCCTCGCTGAGATTCGGGAACACATTAGCTGGCTGATGAAACGCCATCCAGAGCTTCCAACCGAGTCGCTTGGACACTGGCTGATCGCAGACGACCCGTTCTGGGTCCGTTTCCTGAGCGATGGTCATTTGTTAGATGTTGCCGGGGCGATGGTCGGGCCGGACATCGCTTTCTTCGCTGCGGATTACATCTGTAAATCGCCGGCAAAGGGACGCCCGGTCTACTGGCACCAGGATGCGAAATACTGGCCCCTCGAGCCCATGGAAGTGATCACCGTCTGGTTCGCTGTAACCGAATCCAATCGCCAGAACGGCGGCGTGCGCGTGATACCGGGCAGCCATACAGGAGGCCTGTTGCCACACGAATCCATCGAGGATGAAGACAATCTGCTAAGGACTCACGTCCCTTCCAACTTTTTTGATGAGAGTTCTGCCATTGATCTGGAGCTTGAGCCAGGTGACATTTCAATGCATCACCCATTGACTATTCACGGTTCGAAGAAGAACACCAGCGACCGATGGCGAATGGGCGGGTCCATTCAGTACATGCCGCCAACCACCAGGATTAGTCATGATGACTGGCCATGCCCATTTATGTTCCGCGGCAAGCCAGATCCGGAAATCAACAGTTACAAACCATTCCCGAAATATGTGGAGGGAGAGCACATGCCTTTTGCCGGCTGCGAAAAATGGTAGTGGTGCAGGGAACACCCTTCACCCGTTTCGCTTGATAAACGTCATCGGGCCCCGCTCGTTTCGGCCGTGTCCTTTGGGATTGATATTGTTGAGATAAAGCGCGGTTGAATACACGTCGCCATGGTTGGGGATAGAAGATTGGGGATGCTTCTGCCTGTCCCTTTTCAGCTCCCCGGTAATAGGGTCGTAGTTGGGGTCGAGACTGCCGTCAGGCAAAAGCGGAATCGGCATCAGTGTTTTTTCACCGACCGCTCCGAATTGAGAATCACCCTTGACCTTCGCGCCCAGGAAAGCGCATGAGGACACATTCCAGTGGGCGCATATGTCCTGTCCACCAATTTCGGATTCCTTCATGAGTTCATCGATCTCTTTCTTAAGGATCGAATCGACGTTGCCGTGTAAGGAACGTCCAAATTCTGATGTCAGAACGATATTGGTGTGATCGAAAAATGAAGAGCCGGTGTCACGGTACTCAGTGCTCTTCAAACGGTTGACGAAAGCGTGCAGCGGAGTCCAGAGGTCTTCTCTCATCATCTGAGTCTGGTCGGGCATTCCGATCGGTTTCAGTTCTTTGTCCCAAAGTCGATCCCGGGAGTAATGAGAATCAAAACGCCGCACGTCTCGAGATTCGATAAAGAATGCGCAGGAGAGGCCGGCTCGCATCAGTTCATAAGTCATCATCGCCTGTACGTTGGTGTTCGGGGCAAACTTGCTGCGTGCTTTGTTTCCGTTGACGCTTCGATAAGTGATCAATTCATCGGCAGGCTTGACTTTGAATTCTTCCCTGAGAGCCGGGTCGGTAAAGAGTTTCAAGAGAGTCGCCCGGTCGAGTCGAAACCCCTGCTGTTGAAGCTCCAGATAAATGGAACGTGCGGCGTGGTAGCTTTTTACCGCATGGATGTTTGTATCGTCGAGGAATTCGTTGTGTGCATTGTCGAGGAAAGACTCGACTGTACGTCCAATCTCGCTGCCCGAATGCTCCTGCGTGCGGAGCAAAAACTTCTTGAGTCTGGCCGGCGTCCCGGCGTAAATCGTGTGCGCATGGCGCGGGCCCAGGGCGTGGTAATAGCCGCGGCGTCCGGTGTACTGAACTTCGTTGAGCTCGCCGTCCGACAGCCACCAATGCCAGGAAAGATTTGGCAGGAGATAAGGTTGCCCACAGACCTCGGCAAACGCCTGCATCACAGAACGCTCATCCTCCTGCCGCTCGTCAGTATTTCTGAATTTGTACGTGCCCATATGGGCGTGTAGTCGTTCGCCGGAATGCCCGGTCCCTATGGTTTGCATCGAGCTGAGAACGGCCATGTCTTTGAACAGGTCCTGACCGTCTGTGGCCAGAAACCCGTGCCGAATATTTCCATGCTTCTTGATTTGGTAGTTTTCTTCGCCCCACTTCAAAACGCGGTAGCGTTCGTCACTGATGTCATCGAGTCGCTGGATGACGTTGTTGCCGGTCACTACCGGATTGAACATGTCATATCCGGCCCACCCTCCCTCGAGGAACCAGTAGACAAGGAAACGCGGATCATCGGCGGCCTTATCGGCCCCGGAAGCAAGTTCCCCGGCGCGGGCATCATTGGGCATCCCGCAGTTGAGGAAGTGCGAAAGAAAATCAGTGCAGGTAAGGCCCGCCGCGGCGAGCCCAGCCCCGCGCAAAAAACTGCGGCGCGGAACAGAACCCATCTCAGAGGTATCCGCAGCGGAAATGATTTCTGAATCAAGCTGGCAGGATGGGGACTTGCTCATTGAAAAGTGGGGACTTGTTATGAAAAGTTGCCTGTTATCCTGACGTGTTTTCCCGGGATAAGCAACATCCGCGGTCGGGGAAATTGACCGCCTGAGCAGGCAGCATTGTCGTTACCAATATGGTGACAGGGCTCGAGTTCCCTTGCTGGCAGATGAAGAAGATCGCCTGACTATCCACGGAGCACATACACGTTTGATGCACTTCCTCCTGCGAAGCCGACCAATCTGATTCACCCACCACCAAGGTGGCGGTGGTCTTAAGTGAACAGTACTGGGATTAAGATTTCCTTGTGAAAGTTTACGTGTGACGCGTGTACTCCTGCGTATCGGCCATGTGCCGCAGTAGGAGTGGGATTATTGAAGTTTAATCCATGCACACAAAACAATCTTTATGGAGTGCTGTTTAGCCAGTGACGCCATGGCCCAGGGACCATCAGCTTTCAGCCATGTATTCCGGCTGCATCATGATGGCTCGGATCAGTTCCCGGATTTTGAAATCGCTTGCGTGCACCTGGTCCCACAGTTTCTTGTAGAGGGCTCGCTCGTCGGTGTGAAATCGCATGGCGCGACCGAAGTAAAAGTTAAAGTGGGTGTTTATGATCGTACGGATGAACCGCTCCTTCCGTACAGCCTGGGTCGCGAACGCTTCCATGCCGACGCCGGGGAACGGATATTCGTCAACAAGCTGCTGGTCGCTGGCATCGATTGGGATACCGTCCTTGCGCTTCGTCTGGTAATTTCCGTCGTCCGTCCAGTAGCTCCGTTGAAATGCCAGAGGGGTCAGCAATTTATGGCAACTGTAGCAGGCTGATTTGGGGTCAGTCGTGCCGGCCGGGGTGAACCCGTCACGCTGCGCCACGATTTCGGCAGGCACTTCGAATATGTAGCCCAGGAACATCATGCTGACCTGGGCTGCATAGTTGAAGTGAGGAAGTCCGGGCTTGCCCTCGATAAACCCTTTGGTGGTCAGCAGACCGCTTCGGCCGTGGTATGCGGGACGTGGCTGTTTTTTCATGTCTTTGTCGACGGTGAAGTCAGCAGCGAGGATCTGCTGGAATGGGAGATCGTTGAAGGCGACATAACTCCAGAGCCGGACGGGCTCGTCCTGCGTCTCGGTTCCCTGGCTTTCTAGGTAGAGCCGAATCCGATGGAAATAAAAATCTCGAAATTCCTCGCTGGCCAGAAAGGAGTTCAGGAATTCGCGAATCGATGTCCCCGCTTCCAGCCGAGCCAACTCTGCTTCATTCGGCGAACGCCCGACAAGGTCAAGGGCAATCTTGACCAGCTGCAACCGTTTTCGTTCTGTGGGATCTGTAACCTTCCACTGAGATGGCGGCCGAGTGAACAGAAAGTCAGGATGTCTGACGAGCGCCTCGGCCAGAGCCACCCATGCCGCCTGTTGTAGGCTTCGCCGGGGTGCTATGAATTTCAAAACAGGGCCATTGTTGTCCATCTTGACTGGAGGGCCATCCAGTTGCTTCCAGGTGAATTTCAGTCCACTGCGTTGAATCGTGTAACTTGCCGACGCATCGAGCTCGATTATGGAATCAGCCTTGGCTCGGGCCGGATGGGAGACCCGGATTATCGGCGAAGACTGCCGGGCATGGACGACGACAGGCACATTGGATTCATGACCATTCTTGCCGGGATAATAAATTCGGACCTTGTAAGAAGTCTCCGGCTTCCATCCGTTTTCGGGCTTAGTCTTTGCCGGCCGAAACTTGAGAAAGAGGTTCTCCTTTTTCTTCTTAGTGTCCTTTTCTTCGCTGTCGTGAATCTGTGTTCCTGTCGCGTTGTAAGCCTTGAATTGCCCTGAATCGAACCGAGACCACTTATCCGCGCCTTCGGCATCCTTGCTGTCGATGATGAATTCCTTGGCCGCCTTGTCAGATGGAATGAATCCAACCGCACCGGCAGTTACCAGATCCAGGGTTTTGTTATTTGAGATCTCGACGAAACTGTCTTCAGCAAACTGGAAGTCAGGGCCGAGTTCAGCGAACGGTTTGGTGTCATCACTGGAGTCATAAGTAAAGGGAGCTTCGCCTGGCGGAGGCACAGGTAAGAGTGGCGGTAGCGCCACCTTGCTTTCCTTGTCCGTTAAAAAAACTTCGACCAGTACCTGGGGTGCGTTTCGAGGATCCTTTCTCCACAGCATTGTGATTTCGTATGGCCCTGCCTTGTCAACATTCAGGGGGATGGTGATGCGGCTCCGGCCTTTCTCGTTGTTTCCGTCTTCATAGCTCGTGAATCCTCTATCGCCTTTTATTGTCCAGGCGCCGTCGGGCTGTATGGACGCGTGATCTGCCCGTATCCTCTGCGATTGTTCGCCCTGGCAGGCTAACTCGATACCTGCGAAGGAAACATTCCCCTCAGTCTGGTCGTTGTGAATCACCAGCCGCTGCCCCGATTGACCGGGCTCAAGAGTAAAAGTTCGGCCCAACGATTTTCTTACGAGAAATCCTCCGGCTTCAGTGCTTTGCATCCCGCCGGTCTGATCCAGCAGTTCCTGATACACGCCTCTGTATTCTCCACTGACGGGAATCAGAACGGTGCTCGTTTCTTTGAGGCCCGTGGCAGAATCCTCCACCGCCAATTCAAAGGCCAGTTCATAGTCACCACTTTCTATCTCGAGCTTGGCGCTGTAGACGGAATTGAGGAGTTTAAAGCTCTGTGAAATTTCCTCTTCAGAAGGGGAGCGAAAAAGAATGGTGTTGTAGAGCCGGGTGATCTCCTTGCGGTAAGCGTCATCCACCACCTCTAACTTGTCGGGGGCAGCGATCTCTTCCGCACGCCCGAAAAACGGGCCGGAGGCCTGCGAGTAGGCCCTTGATGAGACGTCATGAGCCATCATGTTCAGACCAGTGAGGAATGAAGAGGTGGGCTCGCTGGATTCATTGAAGCGCTGGCTGAAATCCGCTCCGCCAAACAGTGCAAGATTCTCCTGGAAGAGGTCGCGGCCCTTACGCACCCAGTCGTCCGCAAATATGGTTTTGACTTTTCCGCGGAGCTGTCGATACGTCAGGAACTGATTGTCCTTCGCTGGTGGTACTTCCCCTTCATAGGGAGACAGTAGCGCCTCTGGAAAACGCTCGTCCGCAAGCGGATCCATTTGTTCGTAGCCCTTGAGGCTGGCAACGTAGGCCCGCAGAACTTGAATGTCCCGGGGTGACCAGGGCTTTTCATCCTCCGGCATCCGCACGCTGGCCTTTTTATGACTGACTCGTGCCAGAAGTGAATCCGGTTGCTGCGGATCAAAATAATTGTTCTGAAGCAGCAGATTGAAATCGTCTTTTGCATTGCCGACCAGAACCAGACTGGAGTTTTTCTCAGACTTGTGGCATCCGACGCAACTCTTCTCGCCACCTCGCTGGAGTAGAGGATAGACAGATTCCGTGAATTGCTGGAGGAGTTGGGTTTTCAGCTTCTCTGCCTTATCTGCTTCTCCTTCAGAAACCGGCAGTGGATTCTCGCCGCACACAGAGCATGCTCCGTAGATGAGAATGACAGTTGAGATCACCCGGATTGTGAGTGTAGCGGGATTCATGAGCGGTTCGGACTTTGAGGGCCTCTAAAGCACGAGTGCGGCCAGAATGGTATCAGATCGCGAGGCTTAGGCATGGCTTTATGAAGCCCCTGGCCCCTGCAGAAGGCCAGGTTTTGCCTATGAGTTGAACGTAGCCGCGAGAGTAAGGCATCGGTTTTCTCATCTGTTCCGGGCCATTTTCTGGGGGAATCTCAATTCCACGGCATGGCCTTCACATGCCACAAGAAAGAGCAGAAGGGGAAGATTAAAAGTAAGAAAGATTCGGCCCTGAACAGTTACGAATCGTGTTGATGCCAACCTGATGCCCGCACCTCAGCAACCAGATCAACGGGCGGGGATACAAAGTCACTAGGATCCCAAGGGGTAAATCCATAAAAAGCGGTGTCGACTGCAAAAAACTGGTGTTGTACCTCAACTCGGCATTGGGCCTTGCCGCTGAAATGATTTCTCCTTTCTTTTCGGCAATCCGCGGAATGGGCGGTCTTAGATGAGTCATTCGCTGATGCGAACAACCCATACTTCTTAAAGGGAAAAGGGGCTGTTACCGCCTCGCATGATCCTGCTTGCGAGTACCCGCTTCCGGGGGTACCTCTGCCCTTGAAATTCTCTGACGGGCAGCCCTGATTCTAAGGCCGAATGCTGAATTACATCCTCCAACGCGTGCTCTATACCGCCCCGGTGGTGATCCTGGTCGCGCTGGTGACGTTCATTCTATTCTTCATGTTCGTGCCGCCGGAGGTGATGGCTCGGAAACATCTCTCGGCCAAAGATCCGAAGGCATCCGATATCTACAACTGGCTTCAGAAACACGGGTACGATAAGCCGCTGTTCATCAACCGAACCCACCCGACCGAGCTCCGCTTCAAAGATGGTTCGAAAGTCCGGGGTTCGCTTCTGAAGGAAGCCGGGGAAGAGATTCATATACGTCAGATGAACGGTGTCTTTGATACGTTCAAGGCTGAAAATGTTGTTGGCCGGTCGCCGGTGCCGGCGGGTGAATATCGTTCGGAGCCCTGGTGGGACTCGCAATTCTTTCACCACGTTAAAGGCGCGTTCACTTTCCAGCTTGGTCGTTCTGATCAGACAGGTGAACTGATAAGCCGGATACTGATGCGCGATATGTGGCCCTCGCTTGCGCTGACGCTGCCGGCGTTTGTGTTGTCGTTGTTCTTTAATCTTTCGATTTCGCTTTATGTGGCGTTTTGCCGGGGCACTTATGTGGACAAGGGCGCGCTTCTTGGCTGCGTGCTCATCATGTCAGTGCCAACGCTGGTCTACATCATCGCGGGGCAATGGCTTTTCAGTCTCGAGCTGCGCCTCGTACCCATCTCCGGCTGGGCGGGTGGATTAGGCGCGATGAAGTTTCTTCTTCTGCCGGTGTTCCTTGCCCTGGCCTCCTCGCTCGGAGGTAGCGTCCGATTTTATCGCACAGTGATTCTTGAAGAGATAGGCCGGGATTACGTTCGCACCGCCCGCGCCAAAGGCATGAGCGAGACCCGCATCCTCTTCCGTGATGTGCTAAAGAATTCGCTCATCCCAATGCTGACTTCTGCGGTGCTTTCGATCCCCTTCCTCATTATGGGCAATCTGCTGCTGGAGAATTTCTTCGGTATCCCGGGCCTCGGGGCCCGCATGATCAACGCCATTAATGCATCCGACTTTTCGACCATTCGCTCTCTCGTCATTGTTGGAACTTATCTCTATATCGTTGGGCTGCTGTTGACCGATATCAGCTACACACTCGTCAATCCGCGCATTCGCTTTGAAGGCACGCCCCTGATTCGAGTGTTCCAACCCATAGCTCTGAGCAGCGCGTTCATCATGATTTGCGGGGCGATCGCCCGGGGCGCTATTGCACTGAAAGCGGAGCTGGATCTTGTGCAGAACATTCGGCGGCCATGGCACATTGAAAATGTCGTAGTTACCCTCCTGGCCATCGGATTCCTGTTGCTGGTCCATGCCGCATGTAAGAAGGAATATTGGCGCGAAGCATTCCGGCGGGTATGGCAGGAGAAGCTGGCTGTGGCAGCGCTCGGCGTCGTCCTGCTCTACGCACTCATCGCGGTATTGGACAGCATCTCCTGGAAGGACGAAGTGACCGATATTCGGCCGCTCACCGTGATGGATCGAATCATGAACCCGCTGAAGGAACGCACTTATTCCGCACCTCTTGCGGATGCAGAATATCGAGAGCGAGAAGCGCAAGACCTGCAGGCAAGACACTGGCTGGGCACAGACAGTAACGGCATGGACGTGCTGCATCAGGTGATGAAAGGCATTCGGACGGCAATGATTCTGGGAGTGTTCTCAACCCTGATTGTTGTGCCGCTTGCGGTGGTGATGGGGATTACCGCCGGCTATTTCCGTGGCTGGGTGGATGACACGATTCAATTGCTGTACACGGTGCTGGCTTCGATTCCGGACATTCTGCTCCTTGTTTCATTGATGATTGTTCTCGGGCGCGGCTTACCGCAACTTTGCTTTGCACTCGGCGTCACCAGTTGGGTAGGGCTCTGCAGATTGATCCGTGCCGAGACGCTGAAGCTCAGGGAACTCGAGTACATCCAGGCATCTCAGGCGCTGGGGACGGGCACGATTCAGGTTCTGTGGTCGCATCTCCTGCCAAACGTAATGCACCTGATCGTCATTACGTTCGTGCTGCGTTTCAGCGGCCTCGTCATGTCGGAAGTAACCCTGAGCTACCTTGGCATCGGCGTAGCCCCGGGCACGGGGAGCTGGGGCAGTATGATCGACGGCGCCCGGCTGGAACTCGCCCGCGATCCGATCGTGTGGTGGAATTTTACCAGCGCGTTCGGGGCCATGTTTTTTCTTGTGCTTTGTTTTAACTATTTCGGGGACGTCCTGCGGGACGCGCTCGACCCGCGATTGAGAGACCGTTAATGCCGCTGCTTGAAGTTCGAGATCTCAAGACCTACTTCAAAACCAGTCAGGGCCTGGCCCGCGCTGTGGATGGGGTGAGCTTCACGCTCGACCGCGGAGAAACCGTCGGCCTGGTCGGAGAATCGGGCTGCGGCAAATCGGTCACTGCACTCAGTATTATCCAACTCGTACCCGAGCCTTCAGGCTACATTGCCGGCGGCGAGATTCTGCTCGACGGTTCGAACATCATCACGCTCTCCAACAGGCAGAAGCAGGGGATTCGGGGGAAACGAATCGCAATGATTTTCCAGGAGCCGATGACTGCACTGAATCCGGTTTTTACGGTCGGCAATCAGATCATTGAAACGATTCGCCGCCATGAAAGCGTCACCAGAAAAGAAGCACGCAAAATGGCTGTGGAACTCCTTGACCGGGTCGGAATTCCGCAGCCGGAAGATCGAGTGAATGATTACTCGTACCAGCTTTCCGGCGGTATGCAGCAGCGGGCCATGATCGCCATGGCACTTTCATGCAAGCCGGACATCCTGATCGCCGACGAACCAACGACCGCTCTGGACGTAACCATCCAGGCCCAGATCCTCGAACTGATTAAGGAACTTCAGATGGATCTCGGTATGTCAGTTCTGCTCATCACGCACGACCTCGGAGTGGTGGCCGGGGCGGCTGACAAGGTTGCGGTGATGTATGCAGGTAAAGTGGTGGAGACTGCACCGGTCGAAACTCTCTTTGAAGGCCCGAAACATCCATATACCCGAGGTTTATTTGAGAGCCTGCCCTCGCGCAATCATCGGGGAAAGATGCTGCACGCCATCCGTGGGGTAGTGCCTCCGGCGACGGATTTCCCGGATGGCTGCCGATTCTGCACTCGCTGTGAAGAAGTCATGGATGAATGCAGGACGCAAGAACCGAAATTGGTAGAGATCGCACAGAACCATCAAGCCGCATGTCTGCTCTATAAGGAATGAGCTCGACTCGAAATTCAAAATCATGGGCAGACTAATTTCTTCAGATTAGTCTGCCCTCAATCAGCCTGCCCCTTGTTTGCAGCCACACGCAACCGGTAATCACTCATGGCCCTTATCAGCGTCAAGAACCTTCGCACCTGGTACCCGATACGGAAGGGCGTGTTGCAGCGCGTCGTCGGTCACGTTCGCGCTGTGGACGGCGTGTCCTTTGACATCCCAGAGGGCAAGACGCTTGCTCTGGTCGGAGAGTCGGGCTGTGGGAAGACGACTACGGGAAAGAGCATCCTGCGGCTTGTCAAGGCCACCGAAGGGCGGGTCGAATACAAGAGCAGGGATCTCCTGCAACTCACCGAGGCCGAACTGCGGCCGCTTCGCCGTGACCTTCAAATTATATTTCAAGACCCATATAGTTCCCTGAATCCGCGGCTGACTGTTGGCCAGACCATCATGGAAGGTATGGCCATCCACCGGTTGGGTGACAGCGCTTCAGAGCGAGAGGAGCGAACCGTAAAGCTTCTCAAGCGAGTTGGTCTCAACGAAGATTCACTTCGTCGCTACCCGCATGAATTTTCAGGTGGCCAGCGTCAGCGAGTTGGCATTGCTCGTGCCCTTGCTGTCGAGCCGAAATTCATCGTCTGCGATGAACCGATCAGCGCACTGGATGTTTCCATTCAGGCCCAGATTTTGAACCTGATGAAGGATCTCCAGGAAGAGTTCCGTCTCACCTATCTTTTCATTACGCACGATCTGGGCGTTGTGGAATACATTGCTGACGAAGTGGCGGTGATGTACCTCGGCCGCATCGTTGAACAGGCCCCCTGTGAAGAACTATTCGACCAGCCGATGCATCCGTACACTCAGGCATTACTGTCCTCCATACCGGTGCCTGATCCCAAATCGAGAGACCAGCGCATCGTGCTCCGGGGCGATGTGCCTTCACCGATCGACCCTCCGAGCGGATGTCACTTTCATCCAAGGTGCTCCTTGGCGGAAAAGGAATGCTCTTCGACTGAACAGTCTCTCAATGAGATCCGTTCAGGCCATTTGGCGCGATGCATGGTAGTCCAGAGAGACAGCGTTGCGGTGAGAGAATAGCGGCTGTGAGGTAGCGACTGGAGAAACTTGAAACGGATTTGCCTGCTTTACCCAACATTCCAAGATTCGATTTGAAATGATCCTGACCGTCACACTCAGTCCGGTGCTCGACAAGATTTACACGTGCAAAGAATTCTCGACGAGTGGCGTCTATCTCGCGCACCAAAGCTCTCTCTTCGCAGGGGGGAAGGGCATCAATGTATCCAGAGCCATCGCCGGTCTGGGCGGCGTTACCCTGGCAATCGGTTTTGCCGGTGGGGCGACGGGACTCCTCTTACGCAAGCTGTTGGATAAGGATGGTATTCCGCATGACTTCACGGAAACCGAATCTGAGATTCGGCTCCATCCTACGATTCGTTCCAAATCTGCAGGCGAAGACTTACACATCATAGAAAACGCGGCGGTACTGTCCGAAAAAGAAATCAGCGCGTTCATGATCGGCCTTGAGCACCATCTGGAACAGGCGTCCATTCTTGTCATTGCAGGTCGACCGCGGCAGACGATGCCCGAAATGTTTGTCAATGATTTGTGTTCTGAGGCAATCAAATCGGGCTGTCGCATTGTCGCCGACTTGAGCGGGCAGGCACTGAAGGAGGTGGTTGAAACGAACCCATGGCTAATCAAACCAAACCCGGAAGAGTTGGGTGAACTGGTTAATTTGTGCATTGAGTCCGATGAGGGCGCGATCGCGGCCGGCAGAAACCTGGTCTCTGACGGAGTCACGAATGTGCTTATCAGCCTGGGCGCGGCTGGTGCGTTACTGATAAATAAGTCGGGCGTCTGGAAAGCATCCCCTCCCGAAGTTGCGGCAATCAATACTGTCGGCTGCGGCGATTCATTGCTTGCCGGCTTTCTGAAGGCGATAGAGTCAGGGCATGATTGGCCGACAGCGTTGAGGCATGGTGTCGCTGCAGGAACGGTAAACGTTCGGCATGATTGCCCGGGCAGGGTGCCGCAGGAGGAGTTTGCCGAAATTTTGTCGCGGGTGGAGATTGGCTGCCTGTGACAACCGAAGAAAGGGAAGGCAAAAAGCAAGAGTCTGCCCCTCTGAACAGTTCCGTTATTCCTTTAGTTGCGGCCGAACTGCAGTTCTAAGTAACAGGTCACTTTTCCAATACCCCGCCACCGCCGCCGCGCTGCCGTATCAGAGCCCGTTCGAACGGGGTAAGAGGGTCGTCCTTTCCATCATTCCAGATTGGAGATTTTGGTGAATCGTCTTTGTACATTCTGAATACTTCAGTCTTGGTGAAATCCATGGTGGAAACGTGAATCGTTTTGTAGCCCTTGAATTCAATTTTCATCGTCCGAGGCATTTCACGAAAATGAAAATAAAACACGCCGTCAGCCTTGGCTTTGATTTTCCGAGTTTGGAAGGTCGGCTCACCGCCAAATATTTTGGCCCCCGCGAGGCCGCGGCCAGTGATTCCATCGACCACCTGGGCGCGGTGTCCCCCGGATTCGTCGTATTCCATCTTGGGTAGATTGCAGGACGTAAGATGGCAGAGAGCAAGGACGAGAAGGAGAGTGAAGTCGATTCTTTTCATAGTGTTTCGGTCAGGTTGCATAAGGCCTGATCAGGCTTTGAGTGCCCGACCCAGATCGTCGATCAAGTCTTCGACATTTTCAATTCCAACAGCGATGCGAATCAGACCGTCGGTAATTCCGGCAGCAGCCCTTGCCTCCGGGCTCACCTTCGCATGGGTCATCGATGCCGGGTGGCTGATCAGAGTCTTCACATCGCCGAGGCTTACGGTCAGGCTGCAGAGCTCGACAGCATTCATGACGCGGCGACCTTTTTCGACATCTGCCACCTCAAGACAGACAACGCCACCGAATCCGCTCATCTGTTTGCGAGCGATTTCGTGTCCCGGAAATGATGGAAGCCCCGGATAGAAGACACGGTTGACCTGCGAGTGGCTTTCAAGGAACTCCGCAAGTTTTTGAGCGTTCCCGTTATGCTCGGCCATACGAATTGGCAGCGTCTGCATCCCCCTGACAAGCAGGAAGCTGTGAAACGGACTTAACGTAGCGCCAAGCTCGATAAACGTCGGCCACAGCTCGTCAATGATCTCCTGGGATGCGGTGATAACTCCGCCGATCAGATCTCCGTGCCCTCCAAGATATTTCGTCGCACTGTGCAGAACGACGTCGATGCCGAATTCGCCTGGGCGTTGATTTATCGGAGTGGCGAAAGTGTTGTCGATAACCGTCCTGATACCCCTGGACTTTGCCAGACCGGCTGCTGCGGCGAGGTCAATGATCTCGAGGGTAGGATTCCCGGGGGACTCCAGGTAAATGAGTTTAGTGTTTGGCTGGATCGCTTGTTCAAAATTTCTGATATCCGATGGGTCGACGAATGAAACTTCTATTCCGAATCCGGGCGCCCGCTTTGTGAGGAAAGTATTCGTGCCGGAATAAAGAGTCTTGCAGGCCACGATGTGGTCGCCGGCCTTAACACTGCCAAGGATCGTCGTCGAAATTGCTGCCATACCTGAGCCCACGGCAAGCGCGGAGTCCATACCTTCGAGTTCGGCGAGCTTCATCTCGAACATCTCGTTCGTCGGGTTTCCCCAACGTGTGTAAATAAACCCGTCTTTTTCGCCGGCGAAACGGGCTGCCGCATCCTCCGCAGAATCGTAGATAAAAGTGGAGGACTGAATGATCGGGGCCGCTGCTCCGCCGTAACCTGGGTCGGGACATTGGCCTGCGTGAACTGCCCGGGTCTTAATGCCTAGGTGTGATTTCATTTTGGAGATTTCGGGTTATGAGCCGGACATGGCTCTTACCAGGTCCGGAATACGGTAAATGTAAATGTATCTGGCCATCGGTTCATTTTGCAGGTCGGGCAAGAGTTCATCTTCACGGTGCGTTTGGTAATCCGATGCTATCGGATTTGCAAAGACGGCACCACCATGTTTGTCAGGCGGATACTTTTCGAGCATCTGCCTCATCCTTTCAAAACCGGGCAGCTTTACTTTTGTCTTATACGGATCATAGAGGCGGTTGAGTATCAGGTAATCAACGACCAGCCATTTGCGATTGTGAGTAAATGCATACTCTCGCAATTGGCGGGCGGTAGCTTTTTCCCAATCGTCACCATTGAGCGCGTCCGTGAGCCGATTTTCGTCGGGTGCAAACGGATGCCTTGTGAAAGTAGCAAATGTCCAGAACGTGTGGGTACCCAGGCCCATGTCCGTGTCTTCCATATTCTTGAGAAGCCAATTGCAGGCAGAAGGGTAGCCTGATTCAAGCCTTTGAATGCGATATGCCTCCGGCAGATGGAGCCCAATGAACGCGACGGCCGCGCAGATTTGAACTGTCAAGTCCGGTATGGGTTTCCAGTGTTTCCTGAGAAGCTCCATGAAGGACTCAACACCAATCGCCATCAGTGGCAGAAGTGGGATCAGTATCGGCAGATGAAGCCTCGGCAACTGGAGCTGGCCGCGCATGTAAAAGAGGATCAGCACAACCGCCAGGAATGGAAACAGGGCCAACGGCGTCTTCCACCATTTCCGATAATTCAATATTCCTGCGATTGAGAGAAGGATTCCGACCGGGCCGAAGAACATCCAGAGATGTCTCGCCCATTCGAAGCGGAGTGTGGTTTCCAGGATGTGTCTGCCGTGGCCGCCAATCTGTCCCCATACACGATCCATGTTGATGAATTTGATGATGGGCAATTCAACAATCGCCATGCCAACGAGCCCTGCTCCTCCCAGGACCGCCAGGGCGATAGCTGTTCGTTTGAGCCCGATATTGTTCCACTTGCACAGCACCCCGAGGAAGAGCCAGACAATCCCGTACGGTGGAATGGCCGCAAGGTTTACGGTGACACCGACGCCCCAGAACAGGCCCGATGCAGCAAGCCACTTGAGGCAGAATCGGCTCGACTCGCTGTCACCTTCCTCCCTTGCCGGACCCTGTCTTACTGCTCTCAGAAACAGCGCCAGGCCGAGAACACAGAAGAGAAAATAGTTTGAATCGGAGGAGGCGCCCCGGTGGTAGTAGAGCAGGTATGGCAAGCACGCGCTTACGGCGGAAAGCACTACCGCGTAGAGCTTGCTTCCCATTTCCAGCCCCAGCCAGTAGAGCGCCGGAATCGTCAGCACCCCAAGTAGGGCCGTGATGGCAACCGCTCCGTATTGGGACGGTCCGAAAAGGAGGAATCCTGCGGCGAGGATGACTGCTTGCCCAGGCTTGTCCTGAATGCATTTCGGTTCACCGTTCAGCATGGTCATGCCAAAGAAACAATAGCTCCCCTCATCAGCGGTGCGTACGCCCACCCTTTCAAGATGCGACATCTTTGCCCACACCCCGGCGGACAGAATGACCAGGAATAAGAGCCAATCTTGGCGAGAAAGATTCGAGAGCATGAGCCGAGATTAACGCGAAGCGCGTGCGCTTCCTAGCCATCCCTCCACTTAACTGAAGGAATTAGTCTGCCCGTTCCTTCAGTAGTTTCTTTAGCTCCTCCACCTCTTTCTTCAGCTTCTGAAATTCTTTGGCCATATCCGGCAATTTGGGATGAATCGTACAGGAGCGTAACCATTCACTAAGGTCGTAGGCGGGGGAGCCGCCGAGCTTCTGGCCACTTTTCCATTTTCTGTTGGACGTAACCCCGGATTGCGCAGCTACCATGATCTGGTCACCCATTTCCGCTCCATTGGCCACGCCTGCCTGGCCGGCGATGATGCAGTATTGGCCCATCTTGACGCTGCCAGCGATGCCTACCTGCGAAACAAGGATGGTACCGGGACCCAGATTGGCGTTGTGGCCAATCTGGACCAGATTATCGATGCGACATCCGCTGCCTATGACGGTCGATCCCCCAAAGCTCGCCCGGTCGACGCAGGTATTGCACCCGATCTCCACATCGTCGCCGATGACCACATTACCAACCTGCAGGAGCTTCTCATGCTTGCCTTTGTGCATCACATACCCAAAACCGTCGCCGCCGATGACACTGCCGCTGTGGATGCTGACCTGATTTCCGAGAATGCAATCGTGGTAGATGGTGACGTTCGCCCGCAACCAGCACTCGCGGCCCATCGTGACGTTTTCACCAATGACGCAACCGGCATCAATCATGGTGCAGTCACCGATGCTCGTGTGCGCATCAATCACTACATTGGCCCCGATAGAGACGTCGTTTCCGATCTTAGCCGACTGGGCGATGCTTGCGGTTGGATGAACGAATGCTTGCGGAGCTCGCGGCGGATAGAGATGTCTGAGGACTACCGCGAAGGCGTATTTGGGATGTGCATGCCTGATGGCCGGCTTGGCGCAGTCACCGAGTTTGTCGCCAACGATCACCGCCGATGCCAGGGTGGCTTCGGCCAGCTTGAGTGATCGGGCATCCTCGGCAAAAAGGATGTCCCCAGGCTTGGCGTTATCAAGCCCGGCGACACCGCTGATCACAATCGAACCGTCACCTTCCACCTCGGCATTCAGCAACGAGGCAAGGCTTAATAAAGTATCCGCCATGGAATTCTAAAGCTCCCTCTAATGAAGTTTGAGGGGGAATCGGGAGAGGAGCGGGGGATGGTATCGGGAGGGTGGAGGTTCGCAATGGGGAGGCAGTAGCTCCGAACCCTCAAGGGCCCGAATTCATGAGGCCGACCATGACAATTTCAGTGGGACGAGGCTTCCACGTAATCCGCCAAGGTCCTCATCTTCCCCACAAAGTCCTTCGAATACATCATGGATAGTTCTGTCTTCTCCTCGACCTGTCGAATGACGCGCCCCTTATCGTCACGGACGTCTTCAGACTTTTTCACAAGCTGTACCCAACGGCCTTGTTCATCTTGCTCCTGCAAAACCTTCTCGACCTCTGGTGCAAGTTTCGACATTACGGCCTTCCAGTCGGGCTGTTTCTTGACAAAGTAATCTCGACCCTTTTGGGCTATCTCTTCGAACAGAGCCATTCGCCTCTCCACGCCATAGCTGCCTTTGAAGCTGTAGTGGATCGGCAAGTCGTCGTCCGAGTAGACGAGTTCGTAGGTACGTGTGAAGTAGAGTGGCTTGTTTGTCCTGGGTTCGTAAAAGCGGGCCCATTGACCTTGCTCCTCAGCGGGGCCGATACGGGAGTGACGATACCAGTCCAGTGCCCGGCCGGCAGAATCGAGATACCTCTCGTCCCCAAATTCAATAAACATCTCCAAAAGTAACTGCACGTTGCCCGAAGATTCGCCGCCAGAGACAGCGGGTGGTTCGAACTTTCGGGCCCAGGCCGGATTTAAATCCTTGTCGTACTGTTGAGCCCAGCCCGCCTGCGGCGAAGGCATCTGGCTGCGCAGATAAAAGTCCAGGCAGCGAAGGACGCTCTGCTTGTATTCCGGCTTCTTCAGCACCTTCCAGGCAAGGAGCATGGTGCGAACGCAATCACTCATGGTGTTGTCATTAAATGTGGGCAAAGCCCCGTAGCCTTTTGCCGGTGGCGGATACTGCTGAGACCAGGCGCCATCCCATTTGCCCCCTTTGTATTGGGCGTCAAGGAAACACTGGAGCGCCTTCCTCAGGGCCAGGTCGATACTCGGATCCTCTACATGTTGGGAAAGCTCAATCAGGAAACGGGTAGCGCTCTGTGTGTTGTTGTCGTCGAACGTGGTGGTATCGCTGAGTTCCGCCCACTTCGGGTGATCGTCAGAAACATGTTGATGGCGGTATCGATAGTGTTTGGGGTCAAATTCGATGGAATACCCCCAGCCGCCGGACCTTAGTTGCCCCGTCGCAAGACACTTCCCCGCTGCCATGGCCGCGTCCAGGTACATTTTGTCCTTCGTAACCTCATAAGCTTTCAAGAAGACCGCGCCCACGGCAGGCGTCCCCGGTGGCTGCACCCAGAGAGTGGTCGGCGGAAGGTCTTTACTTTCGCCGCGGCGTCGCTTGAAGTCCGTGCTGTATTCCCAAACGAAGCCGCCATGCGAAGCGACCTCTGTAGCCCAGTATGAACCAGCCTTTTTCATGGCTTTCAGGGCTTTGGAATCCAGTGACTCCGCCTGCATGGACATAAATGAAAATGCAATAAAGCAGGATGAGAATGAGGTTATGAATCGATTCATTGTTGATTGTGCAAAACCAGGAACACTTGGAGGCCAGGGCAACTATTTAAAGGTGATCCTCACCACACAGTAAACAAAAAATTCAGGGGTCTGAATCTTTAATCTGCCGCTCTCGATCTTGAATTCCATACTAATCGGCTCTGGCATTTCTGGTGTGATGGCTTCGACTCGCTTGACCCGTGCATTCTCGGGAAGGATCAAGTCCGCTTTGACCCCGGGCGCTGCGATTGGTTTTTCATCCTTAATGCCGCCACCCGCGCTTCTCTTTTGGGCTGGCTCCGTTCGATTGTAATTCACGAAATGCAGGTCCAGTTCCTTCCCCCTTGAAGGGATGCTCGCGGAGACACGAACCGCCGGTGGGCAATCGAAAGTATTGAGATCTGTTTTGCCTTGGAGTTCATCCAGCCCGGAATCACATTTAAGAACGTGGGCGTATCCAGCCATTTTCTCTTCCGTCACGAGGTCATCCGGTACCACATCGAAAAGGACATGGGCATTGAGCAATTGGTTGCCGATTCTCTTGAAGTCTTCGACAGCCTCGATATTGCCGTTGTGCACTTGCTTGCGTGGAAAAATCAGGGCGACCTCGGCATAGGAGCGATTCGCTTTAAAGATCTTTTCGTAACGTTTGATGAATTGATAGTAGCGAACGATCTCCTTCCGAGCCTCGGGGTCGGTGAAGCGGGTATAGAAGCCCATTGGGGCCCCGCCGTTGGCCAGTAACTCAGAAATGGCGACGCGAATCCTTGTGCTTTCGTATTTGCCGAAGGTGAAGGGCTTATCCTCAAATGTTCCGCGCACATATCTGGCCTGCAGTGTTATCTCGCCAAGAATTCCGGCCTCGAGGTCAGTGAAAAAGGCTGAACTTCCCGAGCTGTACCACAGATAGTCTTCATTCGTGCCCCACAGTTCTGCCGGCAGCATGCATCTTTCATCACCGCTGATTTGGCCGAAATTGCCTATGTGATTCCACTGGGAAGCGATCAGGTCTGGTTTCAGCGATCTGCCAAACTGAACAAATACTTCATCGAAAGCCATCTTGTTCGAAATCTGTGAAAAGCGAAGCATTTCTCGCCGCAAAGGCGTGGACTCCTTTGGATCATGCCAGCCGACAATCTCTTCAAACTTGTGATTTCCCAGATCGGCTATTCCGAATTCTTTGAGCTGTACGCTGGTGAACCGCCCCGTCAGATAGTCTTTGAATGCTTTGACACAGTAATCACATAGACAGTTGTGGCGGTAAAAATAGTTGATCTGGAAGCCGTCAAGCCCGCGCTCAATCCCACGCTTAGTCCATGCCTTCAGTACCGCTCTCCAGTGCGGATTATTCAGGCAGCCCCAGTATTCTTTCATGCCTCCAATACTGTAACTATTATTGGTGATTGGAGAGCCGCCCGCGTCCATTTCCAGCAGTTCGACGGGGTCTTCGACTGGCCGTCTTCCAAGTTCTTTGTCATCCCACATCTCTCTGTAAAACTTAAAAAAGCCTCTTGGCCCTTTATCGCCGGACGGGTCACCAACCAGAAACTTGAGATTCATGTGGCCGACGACCCTGACGTTCCGCTTGTGCAGTTCGGCATTCAGGTTCTCAAACCAATTCCCACATTCTGTCAGGCCCTGGACAGGGAAGTGCGCTGGATACCCGTTGTATTGAGGCGTATGAGCCAGGCTCCAAAAATGAGCACCGTAAAATCCAACCTGGACAATCTCCGGCTCTGCATCCTCGATGAAGCTCAGATAATCTTCATGGGCATAGTCCGCCCAGTGAGCGACCAGACGGGTGAATTCCAGTCGGGAGGGATCGGGTGATTTGCAGCCAGAGGCGAGGAGGGGCAATGCGGCGATAAGGGTAAGTAGGCGAGACAAGATTTGGTAGAGACGAGGAGAAGAGGGGGCGGTACAGACAAGGAAAAGAGAGTCCTAAGAGTTCGGACAGAGGTATCGTCTTCTCAAGACTACTGCGACTCTGTTCTGGGTGCGACCAGCTATCAGGTTGAAGTGTACGCAGGTGGCCGGGTTGTTCTGGGGCGGCATGCTGGGTTCAGTCTCGAAAATATCATGGAGTAATACTGTTTTTCGATTCTGCCTGTGTGGGTGTCATGCATGATAATCCCCTTCGGAATCGATGGGCCAGATATGATAGCGGTCGGGTATTCGGACGATCTGAGAGCCCACGCCGTAATTCTTCGCGTTTGGGGCCGAGGTATTTTCTAAACCACGGAGGAAACAATGAGCACCGAGAAAGAATGGATTTCCGCAAGAGGCTGCTCTCAATGCTCTGTGCTCTCGGTGTCCTCCGCGGTTTAGAAAGCTTTGACTATGGGCTGACAGCCGACTGAGATTCGGGGTAGCCTATGTGAGCGGCAAATGGGCGTCAAGGTTTGAATCCCGTTGATTGCCGGGCGTTGTGCCTTCATGATGGATGTGCTGTTGTGCTACCCAATTTTGATACCCATTTCCACGATAGGCCGAATGTTCCTACCGATACTTTTCCTCTTTTCGGCAATGGCCTCAGCCGGCCCCATCCACAATGCTGCACGAGACGGTAATGTGGAAGATGTCCGGAAGATCCTGGACGAATCTCCAGGAGGGGCTGACGAGTTCGATACACTCGGACGATCGGCATTTCACTATGCAGTACAGGGGGGCTATACGGAGATCATCCAGCTCTTCATCGAGCGGAAGCTGGACTTCAATATCGTCGACCGAAATGGGAAGACAGCATTGCACTGGGCCGCGGAAAACAATCGGCTGGAGTCCGTGAAACAACTGCTGGGGGTGAAAAAGCTGAAGGTGGACTTCCAGGATAAACAGGGCCGCACGCCGCTCGTTTTGGCCGCACAGGGCGGGAATGTGGAGGTCTGCATTGCACTGCTCGATAAGAAGGCCGATGTCTCTGAAGGGGACAAGGGCGGCAAACGCCCTCTGCACTACGCGGCTGAGTCAGGTGATATCGAATTGGCTGAGCTCTTCTTGAGCAGAAAAGCCAAGGTCAATGAAATAGACAAGAAGGGACAAACCCCACTCCATTATGCGGCAAGCAATGGTTCTTCGGAGATGGTCGAACTTCTGCTCTCCCACAAAGCGAAGATCGATCTCAGGGACTTTTCCGGTCGAACCGCGTTTCAGTGGGCTGTCCTGCGGGTGCACCGGGAGGTGGCCGAGCTGTTACTCGCTAACGACGCCAGCCTGGACATCTTTGGAGCGTCCGCAGCGGGCAAGCTTGAACTGGTGGGCAAGCTGCTCAAAAAAGCACCCGGCCTGGTGCGTGTGGAGGACGGTCTGAAACGTTTGCCAATCCACTGGGCCGCAGAAGGCGGGCACACCTCGGTTGTCCGAATGCTGCTGGAATACAAGACGAACGTGAATTCCACTGATGAACTCGGACGGTCTCCTCTGCACGAAGCAGCGCTCAACGGGCACAAAGGCGTGGTCAAACTGCTCGTCGAATCAGAGGCTGAAATCAATTCGCTCGATAAGAACGGAGTGGCCGCCCTGCACTTCGCCGCGATGCACGGGCAGGCCGGTGTGATCCGGATACTTGCATCACCGAAAGCCGTTATCAATATCGTTGACAACTATCGCCGTACGCCCCTTCACCTGGCCGCGGAGAAGGGCCACATGGATGCGGTCAAAGCATTGGTGGAAGCCGGAGCGAATATCAATGCGCGTTATTCCGTGACGAAGACGCCGTTGGTATCCGCTCTGGAAAATGAACATTTCGAGCTCGCCGACTGGCTCAGGGACAAAGGCACGGAGCTCGATCCCATGGCCGCTGCGCATTACGGTGACATCAAGACTTTGAAGGCTCTGCTCGATGAGGATCCATTCAATGCCACCATCGCTGATGCATTCGGACGCACTCCGATCTCGCTTGCCGCGCGGGGTGGGCACGTCGAGAACATCAAAATCCTTCTGGCAAAAAAGGCTGATGTCAATGGCAAGGATTCCGAGGAGCGAACTCCGCTGTATTACGCGGCGGCCAGCGGCAAATCAGAGGCGGTCTCCCTGCTCATCGAGATGGGGGCAAAAGTCAATGAAGGCGAAGACTATGGTGGCCCGCCCGTCCGCTTTGCTGCACGCAATGGACATAAGGATGTCGTTGAGCTGCTGCTGACCAAAGGCGCTAAGCCGGACATTTTTTCGGACGCGGCAACAGGCCGCGTGGAAGCCGCGGAAAAGATGCTCAAGGTAAGTCCGGGTCTGCTGCGTCGAACAGACGAGCTTGGCCGAACACCGTTGTTCTGGGCCATCGATTCGGGAGAGATTCGGATGGTCCGGGCCCTCATTGCCGCGGGTGCTGATGTGAATGCAGTAACGAATCAGAAAAGGTCGCCTCTGCATTCGCTTGCCGAGGCCGGGAACGTGCCGCTTCTTGAATTACTGATGGAGAACAAGGCAGATGCGACTCTCCGTGACAAACAGGGTTGGACAGCCATGACGCTCGCCTTGCGTCACGGCAGGCAGGGAGCACTAGAATTCCTGAAGACCAGGACCACGAATTGGGCCCTGCCGGACAGCAAAGGGCGTCTGCCGGTACACATCGCTGCCGAGTACGGACACGCGGATCTGATCCCGCTGGTTCTCGACAGCAAGAAAAAGGACCTGAACGCGCAAGATAAGTCCGGTGCCACTCCGCTCCACCTGGCCGCAATGAATGGACATATCGCAGCGATGGACGCCCTCATGGCTCTCAAGGCAAAGGTGAATGCAGAAGACAAAGCCGGCCAGACACCGATCCACTATGCAGCACGATTCAATCAGGGCCCGGCCATCGAATGGTTGGCAAGGCATAAGGCAAACATTCGTGCCAATGACAAAGCCGATCTGACCCCGCTTCACCTGGCCGCCCAGCATAACGCGATTGCCGCGGCCGAGGCGCTCTTGAACAACAAGGCAAAGTTGATGGAGAAAAGCAAAGAGGAACGGACTCCTCTCGACGAAGCTGAAGAAAGGGGCCATGCGGCGATGATCTCGTTGTTCAAATCAAAGGGTGACAGGTGATGCTTCGTCTGATCGAAAACCCGCCAAATCCTTTCGAATCCCAATTCGTCGACTGGCTTGGCCCCCCGCCGAAAGCAGAACTCCACGTTTATGAGGAGGAAGCCAAGAGCATCCTTTCAAAGAACGACAGTCCGGACGTCGGATTCACCTGGAGCGTCAACCCTTACCGCGGCTGTTTCCACGCATGCGCGTACTGCTACGCCCGTCCGAGCCATGAGTATCTGGGTTTCGGCGCCGGGACGGATTTTGAGACTCGATTAGTGGTTAAGAAAAATGCGGCGGATTTGTTGCGAGCGGAATTCATGAAACCAAAGTGGATGGGCGAACAGGTCGTTTTCAGTGGCGATACGGACAGCTATCAACCTCTTGAAGCCACCTGGCAACTTACCCGCAAATGCCTGGAAGTCTGTGCGGAATTCCGCAACCCGGTCGGATTGATTACGAAGTCGCCGCTTATACAGCGCGATATCGATATCTTTCAACAATTGAAGAGAGACGCGTCTGTTCACGTCATCATCAGCGTCGCATTCACTGATGACGAGATGGCACGCAAGGTCGAGCCGCATGCACCGAATCCGTCGACCCGTTTTGAAGCATTGAAGACACTTAGCGAAGCCGGAATCTCCACTTCGGTGCTGGTCGCCCCAATCATCCCCGGCCTGAACGACCGCCAGATTCCGCAGATCCTTCAGAGAGCCAGTGAGTGTGGGGCACAGTCTGCCGGCCGGATTCTGCTGCGTCTGCCCGGCAGTGTGCAGCCGGTTTTCATGGAACGAATGGGAAAGGCATTCCCTCAGCGTATCGTGAAGATCGAGAACCGGATTCGAGATTCGCGAGGAGGCGCCCTAAACAATTCGGAATTTTTTGAACGATTCCGTGGCCAGGGTGAATACTGGGAGGGCATCGAACAACTCTTCAGAGTAAATGCCCGCAAGTATGGCCTTGAAGACCGCATGCAAGAAGTGGAGGTGAGCACTTTCCGGCGGCCAGGGCCAAAGCAGATGGAACTGTTTTGACGTGATGTTATTGAATGTTGTCGCAATCAAATGTGGACGGAAGGTGTATAATTCGTTTCAATTCCTCCTGATTGCCAACAGATCGCTCCTCAGAGGGCCAAATGATTACTCAAGCCACAGCGCCTTCAACTTCAGACGTTGTCTATCCTGACAGCGACGGTAAGCCCATGGCGGATAATACACTCCAATACGAATGGATAAGCACCATCAAATCAGGTCTCGACAAAGTATTCGTGGATGACCCTGACGTCTTTGTGGCCGGCGACCACCTGTGGTATCCGGTCGAAGGAAATAATAAGAAACGCATCGCTCCCGATGCGATGGTTGCCATCGGGAGACCCAAGGGGCATCGAGGATCGTACCGGCAATGGGAGGAGGACGGTATCGCCCCCCAGGTCGTATTCGAAGTTCTTTCGCCGGGAAATAGTCCGGGCGAGATGTCCAGGAAGCGAGACTTCTATGAAGAGTATGGTGTTGAGGAGTACTACATTTATGACCCCGACAATCTACGTATCAATGGGTATCTTCGTAGCGATGGCCGGCTGGTGGAAATTCCACAAATGCATGGTTGGTCCAGCCCATGCCTGGGAATTCGATTCGAACTCCTGCCAGGGCACGAACTGACGATTTACGAACCTGATGGCTCCCCGTTTATGACCTACCTGCAGATGGTTGAAGCCAGAGATGCAGAACGGGCTCGAGCGGACCGGCTGGCAACCAAAGCGGACCGGCTGGCAACCAAAGCGGACCGGCTGGCAACCAAATTGAGGGAGATGGGGATCGATCCGGACCAGGTTTAAAGCCTCACTTGTACCTGCAACAGTCATCAGGCATCCACATAAAAAAAGCCACGGCGCATGGCGCCGTGGCTTTTCTTGTTTGTTCCTTTTCAATCACGGCAGGTCCGTCAGCCTGCTCTCTTGATTACGGGCGGATGATGACCTTTGATTCGTACTTCACGAGCAGGTCATAGAGCTCTTCGACATCTTCGTTCAGCATACGAACGCATCCATGCGACATTTGCTTGCCGATGCTGTTGGGCTCCCAAGTGCCGTGGATGCCATATCCACCATCGCGGAATGTGATCCACCGAGTGCCGAGCGGATTATTCGGATCGCCGAAGTCGTAGTGGGCTCCCTCAACCCAGTAGGTCGGCTTTTCCAGCTTGCCAAGGACTTTGAATTCACCCACGGGAGTCGAATCATTTTTTCCGAGGCCAATCTGGAATTCACGAAATGCCTCGTCACCAAGGAAGGCAGTGAGGCGATATTCGCCCTTGACAACCAGCGCCCAGAATGGGCCCTGGACAACTTTCAGATTCTGGCCGACAAAAATCCGGTCCCCGTCGATGCCGTTGATTTTCTGGATGAAATTAGCCGGTATCTTGTAAGTCTGGCCAATTTTAGTGAGAGTGTCCCCAGGTTTGACGGTGTAGGTCAAAGCCTTCGGATGAGTTTTGCCCGGGGTGACCAGACCTGAAAAAGATTCGTAAGTGGCCTTGGCAATTGAAGCGCGACCTGAGTTGGCGGCCAATAACCGCATCGTGCGAGCGCCTGAAGTGTTTCCACGTTCGGTGTATCGCCTTAACAAATCAGTGGCAGCCTGAATCCCTTCAACCGTACCTATCTTAGCCCACGCTGTTTTCTCCAACTCTTCGATGGTTGTTTCCGGCTCAGGTACGGGCTCTGTTTCTGCTTCCGGAACTTCAGCCGGTTCTTCGAGCTCAGAGAGGGTGTCTTCCACAGGGACGTTCGACGAAAGCGGGGTCTGCTGCGTTTGCACCTCTTCGACTATCGGCTGCTGGATGGTTTCGCCTGGTGGATTTTCACCATTGGGAAGAGGGATAAAAAGCCCGATAGCTACGCCGCCGATCAGAATGCCGGCAGCGATGATGTAATTCTGGTTCATATACGCCTCCTGGGAGAATGGAGCATGCAACGCCAGCCACTTCGTTCTTGAAGAGGCCTGCGCATGACGGAAAAGCATGAAACAAACGCAACCAGCGAAGTGAGAGAGGTGCTGGCTGAAGGCGGCGGAAGAGGGTTTGAGGTGAGGCTGTTCTGTCGGCGGGAGGGCCACCGACGGATAGGGTGCAAAGATTACCAAAACTCAGAACCGGGCTCAAGGTGAATTGCACGCAATCCGTGATTTATTGCCTTATCGGGGAGAATTTGAGTTCCACAGATACTTCCTTCAGCTTTCCAGTGGCCTGGATGGAGACCAGTTGCACAAAACAAAGCAGCCAACAAACATCATGTATGAATCAGGAAACTCTAGCTTTCTGAGTGTTTTTGGAAACTTCGTAGAGTTTAAGATCACGCATGTAATCAGCGATCATTTCTCTGTAAGAATTGATGATCATGGCCTTGTGATCGCCATCCAGATCCTTCCTTGCTTCCAGTCTTGCTAACCTGGCCTTCATGTTTTGCAACTTGGACTTCGTTGACCGGTAGCCTTCATCTGTCAGGGGAGTGTTCATAGGATTAATTCTACAACTCCTTTGGGTTTGAGGTCCCTGTCTGTGCCAAAATCTGTGGATACCCACTGGTCCAGATCTTCAAAGTCCGCAGCAATCATAATCTGGAGAAAAGGCCATTGCCTGTCTTCAATGAGCGTTCTTGCTCTCAAAAAATTGAATGCATCCTCCATTGGCAGCAGCACGATATCTACATCATTGGGAGATTCTGAGGCAGTCACAAAGCTGCCGTTGACGATCATCCTGACCTCACCCAGGTGAGTCATCTCAGCCACGAACTCTTCAAGTTCCTTAATCTCCACTTCTCTTTCAGGAGATCCGCTGCCAAATCTTTCGGAGAGTTCCTCAAATGTACAACGATGCAGCCCTGGCGGAAGGTAACCGTTTTCATTGAACTGCGGCAGCATCTCTACTTCCCGCGCAGTTCCCTCGAAAATTCCTTTAACGCGGGCGACGGGTCTTCGCCGCCGCGCAGCGCGTGGTCTTCGCATGCCTGGTAAAGCTTGCGGAACCGCTTGTAGGTTTTCACGGTTTCCTTGTCCGGTTTAATGATCGACTTCTTGACCGGCTCAGCGAAGCCCTTGATGACCGCATCCCAGGAGAGCTCAGCTTTTGTGCCCTTGAGGTGGCCGTGCGCTGCACGCAAAGCCGCGCCCAGCGCTGCGGTGTTGCCTGCTTTAAACTGGTAAACGCTGGCGTTGTTCATGTCAGCCATGACCTGAAGAATCTCACGATTGGCTGAAGCGCCGCCAGTTGCGTAGATCGTGCGGGTTCGCACACCCATCCATTTTGAGTGGTTCGCTATGGATGCCATTTGTGCTTCAATCACGCCGCGCACCTTGCCACGCAGGTCTGAAGTATCGAGCCCGTAGCGGATGGCCTCTGCTTTAGAGACGTGAGGTGTGATTTCCGGCGAAAAATAGGGCAGTATAATCTTGCCATGGTTGCCCGGCCTGGTGGTGGCAAGAATTTCAGAGAACTCGTCCCATCCGATATTAAACTGCTCCTTGATGTGTTCCCTGGCAAGCGAACCATTGAGGAAACAGATCAGGCTCATGTAGTCGCCAGTGGGTGAGCTGAAGACGTGACCCTCCCCTTCCTTGGAAATCTTCGGCGTGGGCATGGCGCCAAAGAAGGTGTCGCTAGTTCCCAGGCTGATACAGGCATGGCCTGGTTTGATGAGCCCAACGCCAATCAAACTGCACGGGTTATCCCCAGACCAGGCGATAACGCGAGTGTTGGTCTTGAACCCAAACTTATCGACAAAATATTTGTTGATGCGGCCGATATCCGTATCGGAGGGAACCAGCTTCGGGAGCCTGGAACTCAGGCCGGAAGCCGTCGCCTTGACCATGGTGTCTGACCAGTCCTTCTTTTTGATATCCATCAGATTCATTCCCGAACCATCGCCGTGGTCGATGGGTGCATGCTTGCCGATCATGACAGAAGCCATGAATGAGCTGACCAGATGAATCTTTGCCGTCTTGGCATACTTGGTCGCATCATAATCAGCGAATTTCTTTATCTGCGGGCCGGTGAACCGTTCAAAACAGCTCGAGCCGGTGAGCTCGGCCACTGCCGCCCTGCTGCCGATGTTTGCCTCGATTGCCTTGCATTCCTCGGTAGTACTGGAATCCATCCAGATAGGAGAGGTCTTACGGGCCAGCGCCGGCTGAAGTTGCACATCAAGCCTCCTGCTTGCTTCAAGTCCTTTGAGCACGGCAGTTGCCCGACTGTTGAGATAGACACTCCCATGCTGCTGTCCCGATCCGGAGATCGCCTTGACGCTGGAAAAATCGAATCCCAGTGCCTTTAAATCGGCGAACAGGAGATCCAGGGCGGCCAGCCACATGAGTGGGTCGGCATGCACCACGTTAGGGTCACCATTGGGAAGAACCCCGTTTTCCGTGCCGAATTGTGGCAGCCTTTCATCAAAACTTACCGACACATCCAGCAAAGTCTCTCCCGTCACAATGTTGACGGCAATGGCGGACAGGCTCTGGGTTGAGGAATCTAGTCCCAGGTAGACAGACATGTTGAGTCTCCGAGTTGCAAAATGCGGCTTCCAGGGGGATATGGTTGCGGATGGTATCCAAGATACCCCTGAAGCTCAAATTTCTTGAGTGGACACATAACCTCTTCTGCTCTCAAATCTGACTTTCTGTCGTGCATCGATTGAGAGCTTGAGCATGAAACAGCCCGACAACTGCGTCACACCAAGTCGCGCGATTACTTATCTAAAGGCTTTTGAAATATGGACTTGACGGAACCATCCACTCGCATCTCAGTCATTGGAGCAGGCCATGTAGGGTTGGTAACGGGCGCCTGTCTGGCACAAGCTGGGCATATTGTGACCATGGTTGAAAATGATTCGGCCCGTTTGGCCGGCCTCAGGCAATCACCGCCAAATGTCCCCATTTATGAGCCTGGCCTCCAACAACTGGTGGAACACCTCTGCCTTGAAGCTCCCGAACGTTTCAGGTTCACGGACAGTATCCGCGAGGTGGTGGCAGATTCTGAAGCGGCGTTTATCTGTGTCGGCACTCCGCAGGGCGAGACGGGCGAGGCCAATCTCTTTTACGTGGAACGAGTTGCCACTGAAATCGCCGAGGCACTGGTTGCAAGTGGACGAGAGCACTTTGTGGTCATCGAAAAAAGCACCGTGCCGGTCCGAACAGGCGAAGCGGTTCGTCGCACCATGGAACGAGTCCTGCGAAGGCATGGAAAGGACGAACTGCCGTTCGAGGTAGTCTCCAACCCGGAATTTCTGGCTGAGGGCACGGCTTTGAGGGACTTCATGTCGCCCGACCGAATCGTCGTTGGCGTGGAGTCCACATCAGGCGCTGAAATGATGCGGAGAATTTATGAGCCAATCATCAAGAGCAACGCTGACGGTAAATCGGAGCCGGAGATCCTTATCACGGATGTCCAGAGTGCCGAGCTCATCAAGCACGCTTCAAACTCATTTCTCGCGCTTCGAATTTCGTTCATCAACGCCGTCGCCAACATATGCGAACGCGCTGGAGCTGATATCCGGGAGGTTGCTCGAGGTATGGGGCTCGACCCGCGCATCGGGCCGCACTTTCTCAAGGCTGGCGTCGGCTTCGGCGGCTACTGTTTTCCAAAGGATGTAGCGGCGTTCTATCACATCAGCAAAGAACTCGGTTATCCGTTCGAGCTGCTGAAGAATGTCCTGGAGATAAACGAGGGCCAGAGGATATTGGTGATCGACAAACTCCGTTCTGCGCTGTGGAACCTCAAAGGCAAAACCATCGCCATCTGGGGCCTGGCCTTCAAACCCAACACTGAGGATATGCGCGGCGCACCGGCACTCGACATCATCCATCTTCTGCAGCAGGAGGGAGCGCTAATCGTGGCCTACGATCCCGCAGTGACAAACGTCATCGCGGAGGCAGTAGAGCTTAAGGATTCAGCCCTCGCGGCAGCCGAGGGTGCCGACGCCATTGTGCTTGTCACCGAGTGGAAAGAATTTGCCGAACTTTCTGATGAATCCCTCAAATCCATCGCAACCGCTATGGCCTACCCGGTATTTATTGATGGCCGGAACTTACTTGAACCGGAACGTATGAGGAACCTGGGATTTGAGTATCACGGAATCGGAGTGAGACGTAATACGTAATGAGTAAGTTTGGGCTTGGGGGGCCGACGATGTTGAGATTGCGAATGGGCTTGATGCCCGATGCTGGATACTCGATACTCGATGCTCGTTGCTGGCTTTGAGCGTTAACGCCAATGAAAAGCTCCTTCAGTAAAGACACAATGGGCGAGAGTCGATAGGCGAGAATCCTGAAGGAGGAAAGAAGAAAGAAGACTCCCCGCGGAGCGTGGAGACCACGATTGTAGAGCTCTGAATCCTGAATCGAGAATCCTGAATCCAACCCGCCCTCCCAACGCCACCAGCCCTCCCACCCCAAACTTACTCATTACTCTTTACTCTTTACTTTCCCATGAAAATCACCTGGTACGGCCACGCTGCATTCCTGATCGAGACCAAAGGCATTCGCATTATTCACGATCCCTACAAATCGCCCGACTGCGGTTCATATGCGCCGATTGAAGACGAAGCCGACATTCTAGTCCTGAGCCATGACAACGAGACTTATCACAGTTGCCGCTCACAGGTCGGAGGCAATCCGGTGGAAGTGCATGGTGAAGACATTCACTGGTATCCGAAAACGGTTAACGGGATCACCTTCACTTCATTCGAGGTGTACGAAAACGATAAGGGGGAAGGCCCAAACTACATGATGACCTACGAAGTGGAGGGCCTTCGAATCTCACATCTGGGGGATCTTGGCCATCCCCTGAACCCGTTCCAGATGTCCGGCATCCGGGGCACAGACATCCTTCTGGCTCTGGCAGGCGGGCCGCCCACCATCAAGGTAGATGACCTCAAAGATCTGGTTGAGGAACTCCAGCCAAGAATCACCATCCCGATGCATTTCAAGAACGATAAGATCAAACTCAAAATCCGACCTGTCGAAGATTACCTCGATCTTTATTCAAAGGACCAATATGAGCGAACGGGCAAGCCCACCATCGAGGTGACAAAGGAGAACATCGGCGGTTACAAACCCATCGTGGTTCTTGACCCGGCACGATAAGCCCACCTTTCCATCAAGTTGGAGCTTTATTTCCTAACTCATGATCCAGGTACCCGAATTGTTTAATGGGTTGGACTCTGCCATGACAGGACGGGCTTCCACCAGCCACAGGATGAACGGGGCGCTCCGAGGATTCCAGCCTGTCGCACACTCAATCGTGTCGCTCTCAATTGGTTTGTCTTAAATTAGTCTGCCCATCTTGGTCGGTCTGCCTTCTCTTCCAGCCCCTCAACAATCCGGGTCGTGGAATCCAATTCAACGACTACCCTTTGGGTGAACGCAACCCTCAAAAAAGCATATAGAAAAGAAATATGACACTTCGGGCTTTAACCTCATTGGCGATCCTGTTCACATGCCACCTGAACGCCCAGACCAAACCAAACGTCATCCTCATCATTACTGATGATCAGGGATATGGGGATGTCCGCGCGCATGGCAACACCATGATTGAGACCCCCAACATGGATCGAATGCACGGTGAGTCCGTACGGCTGACAAATTTCCACGTTGACCCCACTTGTGCCCCCACGCGTTCCGCACTCATGACCGGACGCTATTCCACACGCACCGGCGTCTGGCACACAATCATGGGACGCTCACTGATGGACACGAAAGAAGTCACGGTCGCCGAAACTTTCAAAGCCGCGGGCTACAAGACCGGCATGTATGGAAAGTGGCATCTCGGTGACAACTATCCTTTACGGCCACACGACCAGGGCTTTGAAGAAGCCTTTTATCACGGCGGTGGCGGCGTCACCCAGACTCCTGATTACTTTGGTAATGACTACTTTGACGACACCTATTTCCGCAACGGCGTCCCCGAAAAGGCGACCGGCTACTGCACCGATGTCTGGTTTGGAGAAGCGATCAAGTTCATCGAGAAAAACAAGGACAAGCCGTTCTTCACCTACATCACAACCAACGCCCCGCACGGTCCGTTCCTGGTCGCGGACAACTACAAGCAGCCTTATATTGAAAAGGGCGTCAGTGCTTCGATGGCTGCCTTCTATGGCATGATCACCAACATCGATGAAAACCTCGGCAAGCTGAGGGCCAGGCTCAAGGAACTGAATCTCGAAGAGAACACCATCCTCATCTTCATGACTGATAATGGTTCAGCCGTGGGCGAGACCGGCAGCAAAAAGACGAAGAGCAAGGATAACCAGCAGCAGTCCAAAGAAACGCAAACATGGAATGGATTCAACGCCGGCATGCGCGGCACAAAGGGCTCTGAATACGAAGGAGGCCACCGCGTGCCATTCTTTGTGTACTGGCCGAAGGGTGGTCTGACCGGCGGGCGCGACGTCAATACACTTGCAGCTCACATCGACGTCCTGCCGACCCTTGCCGACCTGTGCGGTATCGCAAAGCCGCAAGGCGTCACGCTCGACGGCATCAGCTTGACGGGGCAGCTCAAGATCAGCCCCGAGCCTGAACCCGACCGCACCTTGTTCGTCCAATCGCAGCGGATGGAGTTTGTTCAGAAGGGCCGCAAGAACTCGGTCATGACCAAACGTTGGCGTCTAGTCAATAGCAAAGAGCTCTACGACATCCAGCAGGACCCCGGCCAGACAAAGAATGTCGCCGACGCAAACCCGGCGGTCTTCAAAACACTCAACCAGAGCTACGACAGTTGGTGGGAGAGCCTCTCCTCAGTCTTCGATAAATACGTCCGCATAGGTCTCGGAAACAATGCGGATAACCCAGCCAACCTTACCTGCCACGACTGGCACACAAACAACAAGCCAGTTCCCTGGAATCAGGGCCATATACGGACAGGCCCCTTCAACAATGGTTTCTGGGCTGTCGATGTCGAGCTTTCCGGTAACTACGTCATAACCCTCCGTCGCTGGCCGAAACAGGAAAACAAATCCGTCGAAGCCATCTCCGCCAAACTCAAGATTGGTGACCAGGAGGCCGAAATCAACGCAGCCGAAGACGCCACCGGCGTTCAATTCAAATTAAAGCTCGAAAAAGGCCCAACCAAACTTGAAACCTGGCTCACCACCAAAGACGGGAAAGTGCGAGGAGCATACTTCGTCGAAGTTGAATTTACCGGCCAGGGATAGAGCCTCTTAATCGTCGCACGAACTGTTTGCGGGGTGAAAACTGCCATTTACTGCAAGCTGAGCATTTTTGTAGGATAGGCTTCCGGTATGTTCCATTTAAGAAGCTTTACGAAATGGCAAAGGATTACTGGGCAGAATGGCATTTTTGGCTTGCGCCACCAATGCCTGGACAGGTTAGATGCCTATCCTAAGAAGTCTCCTTCGAGGCAGTTTTCGCCCCAAAAACAGTGCACGCACCCATCTTAATCTCACTCCTAATCTCAGTTCTTCTCCATCATTCATCGCCAGACGGAAGAAGAATCAAGAGGACATGAGATTATGAGTGAGATTAAAATGGAGATTCATTCAACCATTAACCATCAACCATCTCTTCACCCATGGATTTAATTCGTATCCCCAAATTCAGCGAGAACATGGAGGAGGCAACCATCGTCGAGTGGATTAAGGCCGAAGGCGAACCTGTCGAAAAAGGCGACCACCTCCTTACCGTTATTACTGATAAGGCAGATGTCGAGATAGAAGCCGAAACCGCCGGCACCCTCCTGAAGATCGTCGCTGGAGAAAAGAGTTCCGTTCCCGTCGGCTACATCGTCGGCCTCATCGGCTCATCCGGTGAAGTTCTCCCTGACTATGAAACCATGAATAACGAGGCCAGCGCCCTGTTTTCCTCGGATACCGAAGGGTTCGATCCCGCAACCGCGTCCAGGCAGAGACCCTCTCGCCCCGTATCCAAAAGCGACCGCGTTGCAGCCACCCCGAAAGCGAAACGTCTCGCCAAGAAAAACGGCCTGGACCTCGCCACCATCCAGGAATGGGCCAATGCAGACGGCCCCGTCAGTGAAGAAATGGTGCAGGGGTATATGGAGCGTAATACGTAAGTTTGTTTCGGGCCAGAAGTGTTGCTCTCAGTTACGTATTACGTATTACGTATTACTCATTACTCATTACATATCCCATGATCATCGGTTGCGGCATAGACATCGTTGAGCTTGAGCGCATTAAGGACTTGATTGATCGCCACGGTGGGCGCGCAACGAAGAAAATCTTTACTGACGCCGAGATCGAGTACTGCCAGGGAAAGAAGAAATACTGGCAGCATTTCGCAGGGCGTTTTGCCGCCAAAGAGGCGGTGGCCAAAGCCCTTGGAACAGGAATCCAAGATGGGATTGCCTTCAGAGACATCGAGGTTACATTAGGCGACCTCGGCGCTCCGAAAATCGTATTGACCGGAGGCGCCGAGAAGAGAGCCAACGAACTGGGCGTAGTGAAGATTCACCTCTCCATATCGCATGGCGAAGATTATGCCGTTGCTCAGGCCATCGCAGAAGGCTCGTAATAGTTAGCCCACAGGATAAGAATAATCAGTTCCATCATTCCCATATTGCGGAGGATCTAACTTTGGAAGCGTTTGACTACGCCAAACCCAAGACTCTAAGCGAAGCCCTGCAACTGGCAGAGGAAGCCAATGGTGACGCGCTGCTGCTGGCCGGAGGCACGGATGTCATTGTCCAGCTTCGGGAGGGCCGAAAATCATGCAAATTGCTGATAGACATCAAAGCCATTGACGAGGTCAATGAGATTTCCTGCAACGGAGAGGGCCTCACTCTTGGCAGTGCAGTGCCAGCCTATTTGATTAAGTCGAACAAAGACATCTGTGCCGGTTACCCGGGTCTCATTGATGCCATCGCTCTTATTGGAGGCACCCAGATTCAGGGGCGAGCCTCGGTCGGCGGCAACATCTGTAATTCCTCCCCGGCGGCGGATACCACGCCCGCACTTATTGCGCATCGGGCGACCTGTGTGATCGCTGGGCCGAACGGTACCCGTGAAGTGGCTGCCCAGGACTTCTGCGTGTCCCCTGGAAAAAATGTACTGCAGAAGGGTGAAATCCTGCTCTCGATCAAAGTCCCACCACAGCCGGCAAACGGAGGAGCGCATTACCTGCGTTTTATCCCCAGAAATGAAATGGATATCGCAGTCGTAGGTGTCGGCGCTTGTATCGAACTGGATAAGTCCGGGAAGAACTTTGTTTCCGGCCGCTTCGCAGTCGGCGCCGTTGCACCTACCCCGCTCTTCGTTCCGGAAGCCGGGGAGGCCCTTGCCGGCCAACCGGTAAACGACGAAACGATCGAGAAAGTGTGTGCTGCAACCAAAGCAGCAGCAAAACCGATCACCGACATGCGCGGCTCAGCCGCCCAGCGAATCCACCTCACGGGCGTTCTCACAAAGCGCGCCATCAACAAAGCCCTGGAACGCGCCCGGCAATAATCCATCAACCATCAACCATATCTTCCCCATGCCCAACAAAATTCACGTTCAGACAACCATCAACGGTGAAGAGACCGATTTCCTTTGCGAAACTCGCAACAGCCTTCTCGAAGTCCTGAGAGATGAGCTCAGGCTCACCGGTTCGAAAGAAGGCTGCAATAACGGCAATTGTGGCGCTTGCAATGTCATCATGGACGGGCGCCTTGTGAATTCGTGCTGCGTGCTTGGCGTCGAGGCCGAGGGCGCTGAAATCACCACTATAGAAGGCATCGCCGAGCCTGAACGATTGCACCCTGTGCAACAGTGTTTCCTGGAAGATGCCGCGCTCCAGTGTGGTATCTGCACTCCGGGCTTCATCGTTTCGGCCAAAGCGCTCCTCGACAAGAATCCTGCACCGAGCGAGCATGACATCCGATTCTGGCTCGCAGGCAATCTCTGCCGCTGCACCGGTTACGACAAGATCGTCCGGGCAGTGCAACACGCCGCGGAAAGGAAACAGGAGACAGCAGATGTCAAGTAAAACCAACGGAGGCAACGGCTACAGGGTCATCGGTACCCGTCCCATTCGTCACGACGGCGTAGATAAAGTCATTGGCCGCGCAGTATACGGCCACGATGTCACACTCCCCGGCATGCTGCACGGAGCGATCCTCCGCAGTCCGCACGCGCACGCCACGATCAAGAGTATCGATACCAGCGAGGCGGAAGCCTCACCGGGCGTCAAGGCTGTTATCACTGCCAGGGATTTGCCCGCGCTTGCCGATAAGCTGGAAGACCTTGGAGAAGCAGTCGTCAACCTCCGCGATGTCAGCACCAACGTTCTCGCCGCCGGCAAAGCGCTTTACCACGGCCACGCGATTGCCGCTGTTGCGGCGACCACTCTGAATGCCGCGCAGGAAGCAGTTAAGAAAATCAAGGTCGAATACGAAGTCCACCAGCCCGTGCTTACTGTCCAGGACGCGCTGGCCCCCGATGCGCCGCTTCTGCATCCGGATAACAAAACCAAGTCACTGGGTGGGGACACCGAAGAGCCAAGCAATATCGCGTCCTATTTTCAGCACAAGAAGGGCGATATAGACAAAGGATTTGAAGAGGCCGATGTCATCTTCGAACGTGAATTTAACACCGCCACTGTTCACCAGGGCTACATCGAGCCGCACAACGTGGTGGCCCAGTGGAATGCCGATGAGAGTGTCATCATCTGGTGCAGCACCCAGGGCTCGTTCATGATTCAGAGTCAGGTAGCACAGCTCCTCAAGATGCCAGTCTCCAAAGTTCGGGTCATACCGACTGAAATCGGCGGAGGCTTCGGTGGAAAAATACAGGTTTACATCAAACCGGTCGCGGCCGTCCTCTCGAAGCTCACCGGACGCCCCGTCCGCATCGTCATGGATCGCCACGATGTCTTCAAGGCCACCGGCCCTACTCCAGGCTCAAACATCAAGATAAAACTTGGCGCGACCAACGACGGCAAACTCGTCGCAGCCTACGCTTACCTGGCGTACGAGGCCGGTGCATTTGCCGGATCGCCCGTCGGAGCGGCAGGGATGTGTGTGTTTGCCTGTTACGACATTCCGAACGTGCAGATCGATGGTTACGACATCCTCTGCAATAAGCCGAAGACCTCGGCCTATCGAGCGCCGGGTGCGACCAACGCTGCACTCGGAACGGAAACGATCATCGATGAGATCTGTGAAAAAATCGGAATCGATCCGCTGGAATTCCGAAAGAACAACGGAGCCAAAGAGGGTGTCTCACGAGCAGATGGCCCGATCTACGAGCGCATCGGATACATCGAAACTGTCGAAGCGGCTCTGGCGCACGAACACTATTCCGCTCCGCTCGGCGATGCACCCGAAGGCAAAGTCCGCGGCCGCGGAGTTGCATCCGGCTTCTGGATGAACTACGGCGGACAGTCTTCCGTGAACATCAACGTCAACGGTGACGGAACGGTCACACTCATCGAAGGTTCGACTGATATCGGTGGTACTCGCACATCGATCGCCATGCAGGCGGCTGAAGTCCTGCATCTCAAAGCGGAAGAAGTCCGGCCACTCGTCGTAGATACCGAAACCATCGGATACACCGACGTGACCGGCGGTAGCCGCACCACTTTTGGTACCGGCCTGGCTGCTATTGAAGCTGCAAAGGATGTGCTCTGTCAGATGAAAGCGCGAGCCGCCAAGATGCTCGAAGTCGATGCCGATGACATTGAATATTCTGACAAAGTTTTCTCATGCAAGAGTGACCCAGAGAAGAAGCACACTTTCGAAGAAGTCGCAGCGAAGACCGGCCAGACCGGCGGGCCTGTCGTTGGTAGCGCAACAACGTCCCCACCCAGCCACGGCCCGGCGATGGCCACACATATCGCTGACATCGAGCTCGACACCGACACCGGCAAGATTGATGTCATTCGTTACACAGCCATTCAAGATGCGGGAAAGGCCATTCATCCGAGCTACGTCGAGGGCCAGATGCAGGGCGGCGCCGTGCAGGGCATCGGCTGGGCGCTCAGTGAAGAGTACATTTACGATAAACAGGGCCACCTCCTGAATTCCAGCTTCCTTGATTACCGGATAATGACCACCCTCGACATTCCGATGATCGATACCGTCATCGTTGAAGTCCCTGCGGTCGCACATCCTTATGGAGTCCGGGGCGTAGGTGAAGTGCCAATCGTTCCTCCACCGGCTGCCATTGCCAACGCACTTTACAGGGCTGCCGGTGTGCGTATGGAGAAGCTCCCCATGTCACCGAGAAATGTCCTGGAGGCAATGGGAAAGATATAGCTCTGGCATCTGTAACCGGGTCAGGTCCGCTGGTGGAGCAACAGCTTCAGGCGTTCAAGTCTCCATAAAAGCGTTTCTCCAAACGTCATTAGCCCTCAGCGGGTTCAGAGAAGATCAGCCAGTAATCTTTGGCGAAAGACATGAGTGTTCTGCCTCGATGTATCAACGACATTGCCAATTGAAAGCGCGCGATTACAGCAGGTACGGCGCTCCGGTTATCCCCCCAAGAGTCACATGATCAAAAAAGGAATTATTCTCGCCGGCGGTTCCGGCACTCGTCTGTATCCGTTGACCAGTGTGGTCAGCAAGCAGTTGATGCCGATCTACGACAAGCCGATGGTCTACTATCCGTTGACCACTCTGATGCTGGCTGGCATCGAAGAAATTCTTGTCATTACGACCCCTGAAGATCAGCCCCTGTTCAAGGCTTTGATGAAAGACGGCAGCCAATGGGGAATACAGATCCAATACGCTGTGCAGCCCAACCCGGAAGGTCTCGCGCAGGCGTTTATTATTGGACGCGAATTTGTCGGCGATGACGGTTGCTCTCTGATCCTGGGAGACAACATTTTTTACGGTCACGATCTGGTGGCAAGCCTGCAGCGATCTGCTGACCTTGATTCCGGCGCGACCGTTTTCGCTTACTGGGTCAAAGCTCCCGAACGATACGGTGTTGTCGAATTTGATGACGACCGTGTATTGAGCATCGAGGAAAAGCCCAAACGTCCAAAGTCCAATTGGGCGGTTACCGGGCTCTATTTTTATGACAACCAGGTGCTGGACATTGCAGCCAATCTGAAGCCTTCCGCCCGGGGCGAATTAGAGATTACCGACGTCAATCGCGCCTATCTCGAGCGGGGAGAACTTTCCGTCGTAAAACTCGGCCGCGGCTATGCCTGGCTCGATACCGGCACGCCGGAATCTCTTCTCCAGGCCGCCAATTACATCGCTACGATCGAGGAGAGGCAGGGACTCAAGATTGCCTGCCCGGAGGAGATTGCCTGGCACTTGGGCCTGATCAGTGATGAACAGATTCTGGCCCTGGCCGAGCCACTCAAGAAAAGCAATTACGGCGAGTACCTCATTCGCCTGGTCGAGAGCGGGTCCCCTTAATGGAAATCATTGAAACTGAATTGCCCGGAGTTCTGATCATAGTGCCTGATGTTTTCGGGGATTCCAGGGGCTTTTTTCTGGAGACCTGGAACAGGGAACGCTATGCGGCATGCGGCGTAGATGAAGATTTTATTCAGGACAATCTCTCACTTTCGGGACGCGGGGTCGTACGCGGCCTGCACTACCAGATGCCTCAAATGCAAGCCAAGCTTGTGTACGTAATTCAGGGAGAGGTGTATGACGTCGCGGTCGACATCCGCACCGGGTCACCGACATTCGGAAAGTGGTATGGCGTGAAGCTGTCCGACAAGAACAAGCTCCAGCTTTACTTGCCAGTGGGATTTGCTCACGGTTTTTCCGTGCTCAGTGAGACCGCTCTCTTCGCTTACAAGTGCAGCGATTTCTATAACAGAGAAGCAGACTCAGGCATTGCCTGGGATGACCCGGACCTGGGGATCGACTGGAAGGTCGCTGAGCCTTCGCTGTCGCAAAAGGACCAAAGGCTGCCGCGGCTGAAGGATGTGGATGCGAGCAGGCTGCCGGTCTACGAAGCTTGAATGCTTGCGAGTTCACGTTGGTATGAGGCGAACCCCCGCTAGAATCTCACCATCAGTCCCATCCAATTCCTCGACACTCATGAAACGCCGCTTTAACACCACCGGCCCCTGCAATCTCAAAGAACATTACATGCTCCCGGCCCAGGCGCGGCTTACTGAACTGAAAGACCTGATTGAGGAGGGGAGTTACTTTGTCATCCATGCGGCACGGCAGACCGGCAAGACCACCCTCATCAAAGACCTGGTTCGGGAGTTGAACGGAGGTGGCGATTACCACGGCATATTCTGCAACTTGGAGACGGCTGAAATCCTGCGTAATCCGGAGGAAGGGATTCCATCTATTGTCGGGCTTGTCCAGGAAGCGGCCGAGGTTTACCTGGGAGTGTCCCATTCTCATGAGAACAAGGATTACGCGAATGCCCTCCGCACCTGCCTGGCCACCCTGTGCTCAAAGCTGGATCGCCCTCTGGTCATTATGTTCGATGAAGTCGATTGCCTGTCTGACGACACCCTGATCTCGTTCCTCCGGCAGCTGCGATCCGGTTACCTCGACAGGGATGCCCTCCCGTTCGCGCACTCCCTGGCGCTGGTAGGTGTCCACAATATCCGTGACTACAAAGCACACTATCGCGACGACCGTGAAACACTCCAGACCGCCAGCCCGTTTAATATAGTGACTGAAGCTCTGACGCTCCGAAGCTTCACCAGGAATGAAGTCTCAGAACTTTGTACTCAGCATACTTTGGACACCGGTCAGGATTTCACGGACGAGATCGTGAACAGCATCTTCCAGAACGCAGGGGGACAACCTTGGTTGGTGAATGCCATCGCTAGAGAAGTCGTAGAAAAAATCCTCGAGAAGGACTTCCAGGCGAAAATCGAAATCGGTCATATCAGTCAGGCAGTGCAAAATCTCATCCTCCGACGGGATACGCACATCGACAGCCTGCTTGAAAAACTCAAGGAAGAACGTGTCCGGAGAGTGGTCGAGCCTGTGCTGACTGGAGAGGAAGAGACATTTGATCCTATGGACGATGACGTGATGTATGTGCTCGACCTTGGGCTGCTCAGGCGGGATAACGGCTCGCTTGTGCCGGCCAACCCGATTTATGCGGAAGTCATCGCCCGCACATTAAACCTGGGAACCCAGTACTCTATGATGCAGAAGGACGGGCCGACCAGTACTGCGAATTACCAGACAGAAGAAGATCTCGACGTTTCCCGCATTCTTATTGATTTCCAATCCTTCTGGCGGCAGCACAGCGAGATCTGGCAGGAACGATACGAATACAAAGAAGCTGCCCCGCATCTGATCTTGATGGCGTTCCTGCAAAACGTGCTTAACGGCGATGGACACATTATCCGTGAATATGGCAGCGGCCGCGGCCGTGTTGATATCTGCATGGTTCATGAAGATAGACACTATCCAATCGAGCTTAAAGTTCGGCGCAGCGAGCAGGCCGATGAGGAGGGCAAGAAGCAGCTCAAACGATACATGGATAGCATGGGCTGCGATGTGGGCTGGCTGGTCATCTTTGATCGCCGTCCGGGATCCACCTGGGACGAAAAGATTTTTCATCACCCCGTGGAACACGAGTCAAAGACCATCCATGTCTTCGGATGCTGAACTCGACTCAGTTTCCTGGCCTTGAATGAGTGATCCGAACGGGAGCCCTGCCATGCAACGCACAGGAAATCACCACAGCAGAGAGACGAGTCGCAGGGGGTAGTCGGTGACTGGAAAGATCTCTGGCCAGACCCAACCCTCCATGATCGCATCGGGGGTGCGGAGGTCATCAAAGCTATTGTGAACGGGCTTTACGACCGGATTGCTGCCGACCCGCTCCTGAAACTCGTCTTCCCCAAGAATCTCAGGCGAGAAGAACCGGCAAGGTTTTTTACCGAATGGATGGGGGGCGAACGCCTTTACACCAATGATGGCTGGAAGTGGGAGGGCATGCAGAGCCTTCACTTTCCGTTCGCTATTATGGAGAAGGCGGCTGGTCTGTGGCTGAGCTTCTTTAAGCAGTCCATGGAAGGGCTGGGTATTAAGAAGAAGCTCATCAAGGAGGTCATGGATTCACTGGCCTCCATCGCCCTGGGCATGGTCAATGAGGACGACGAATCATTTGATCCGGCGAAGCTGATTCCGTCCTGCGCGGGCAACCTGTCTGATGAAGCTCGGGAGTTGGTAAGGCTGATCGTCCTGGCGAACCGGGGCAAACTCGAAGAGGTCCGGAACGCATTGGACCTATTCCCCAACCTGATCCACAAGCGGGCAGCTCACGGTCGCACACTGCTCTGGGAGGCAGCACGGGGCGGCAGAACCGAGGTCGTCGAATTTCTGATTCATGAGGGGTCGGACATTCACATGCCCGGCTCTCTGCCATATCAGGCCAACTTCCCTTTCAGCCTTCCCCGGTTTCCAGAAACTTTGGTCCCGTTGTCCCCCTACACGGCGGCCCGATGGATGAAGAGGAAGAAGGTCATCCCTCTTCTCGAAGAATACGGCGCTCGGGACGACATCTTTTCCTGTGCGTTCCTCGGAGACCTTACAGGTATGAAGTCCATCGTCTCGGACAATCCAGCCTCGATAAGCGAACACGACATGGCTGCAGATTTCAGTTCTGTCACACCCCTGCATCACGCAATTGCCGGCGAACAGTTCGAAGCTGCAGACTGGCTGATTCAACAGGGAGCGGACATCCAATCACACAGGATGGTTTCTCATAGTCTGGTTCTCGTTTCACTGGTGTAGCGGCTCAGTCCTGACGGCTCTAACAACCCAAGCTCAGCGACGGCGGCCACGAGGCGCTGATTGCAACCAGAACGGCCCGCGCCGTTTCCTGCAGGGCATGGTTAGGCGTTTCGTCGAATTGCATACAAGCTCGCGAATAGAAGACCTGAAAAACCTCCAAACATCCAGAAGTAGATGACCGGAAAACTGAACGCACCGAACCACGGGCCGAGTATCGCGCGAACGAAGATTGTCCAAAGGATGCCGCTGCCTGCGCCGACAATCAGGGCAAGCAAGTAACGCAAGACCGCCGGGATGCGGCGAACGACAGCGACGAAGCCTGGGGCAAAAGCACCAAGCATGAGGGCGAAAGGAGCGCCCCAAAAAAGGAAGGCTGACACATCACCAGCACCAAAGTCGGCGCGCGATGCGACGTAAAGCTGCTGAGGGACAAAAGACGCGATAATGCAGACCAAAGCAGTGCCGATGAAAGTGAAGACCTTCTCGCGCTGGCTTGGAGATGCAGTGTTGGGTTCAGTGGCCGTCATCTTTGGCTGGTGTGCGGAGAAACGCCATAACGTTTGAAGCTCAGAGACTGCGGGCAGTCACGGGCGATATTGAAGAAACAGTAAACCTCAAAGCAACGACTGACTCAAACAACTGACGCAGGGTATGAATAACTACGCTCATCTCATCGAAGGTCTCTTGGCACGAAGGAGCCCATTTTACCGGGCTCCAGCCCCGGAAAAATTCTAGAGTCTTTCGCGGTGTATTCTCCGCAGTGCGCGGAAATCTTTGGTAGCTGCGGCAGTGAGGCAGCCTCAAGAATCTGGAATTTGAATACAAGAAGACAGAATACTGAGGACAGATCACATGAACCCATTGCCGGTGCATTTCAGCCCAGAATTCGATCCACAAAGGCGTATGCCAGTTCCCTCACGTCCGGCGGGAAATCGTGTTGGCAATCCGGATGCATTGAATCGAAGCGTTCTGGAAAACCAGCCTGCTCGTAAAGCGGGCGCGTCACGTTCACGCAATGGACCACTCCCTCGTAACGCATGAAGTCGCGCTTTGTGCCATTCACGAATACTGCCCTGGGCACGATAGCCGCAAGAACGTCCGGAAAGTCCCAGGGCATCTCGTCGGCCCGGCAGTGATAGATTTCCTTGATGCGGGGCATGTAGCCGGAGTGACTCCAGTCTGTCAGGTCACCATAGGTGCCGCGGCCTTCATTGTCGTTCCAGGCAAATCCGGTGAAACCGCAACTGCTGACGGCCACCTTCAAGCGTTCATCGAACGCCGCAGCGAACAGCGCATTGTGGCCGCCAAGTGAATGACCGATTACGCCTATCCGGCCCGCATCGACTTCAGGCAGCCCGGTGAGCAGGTCGACCGCACGCCCGTGGTTCCAGATGCCTTTCATCGAGGCGCTGGCGTATCCCATCTCGTAGCAGTCGACTCGGTACTGGCCGAAGTTGGGGTAGTCCGGCGAAAACGTCACGTGACCCCGAGCGGTCAATTCCGCGGCATATTTGAGGTTCGGTAAACCACCCAATCCTGCAGGCTCGTCTTTGCCGATCCCGGTTGTCTGATGCAGGCAGAGCATCGCGGGCCCACCCGCGGTCGAGCCAATCCGATCCTTTGGAATCAACAGCCACCCAAACGCCCGGTCGCCCGGCTCGGGTGTAAACGCTACGAGCCGACGGATTCTCCCGTCTTCTTCGAATTCATCCTCCACTCGCATATCGAGAGGCACACGCCGGGACGAGTCCGGGTAATCCCCCATGACAAGCTGCATCCGCCGAAGTGTTTCATGACGGTCAGGCATGGAAGAATTCCTCGATGATCGGTAAACAGATAATCTGGCAGCACCTCACGAAGCCCGGGACACACTACAGGCTTGGGTCATACATGTGGATGTCTCGATCCGGCATTCGGATGCCCAATAATTTCAGCCGTAAATCGCTCGCGTTTTCAAATGCCTGCCAGGGCAGCTTCCTGTCAGTTTCATAACGCTTCAGCCACCAGTAGCCATAATACATATAGAGCCCGCGCCGAAGGCCTTCGGCCTGGTTACGGCTACCGGAATGCCAGATTGCGGAATTGATGAATACCGCATCACCTGGCGCGGCGTCGACTGCAATCTCGTTCTTGTGTGGCTGGTTCTTTTCTTCAGCGGTCGGCAGATTCTGCCAACGGTGCGAGCCGGGGACCACATGAGTCCGGCCGCGTTCAGGGGTCATTTCATCGAGGTAAATGATGGTGTTGATCGACAAGGGGCTGCCGCAAGTAAAAGAGAAATCTTTGTGCCATGCCCGGAGCGCAAAAGTGTCATTAGGCTCCTGGCGAAGAAAGTCGTACTGCAGCAGTTGAACCTGGTTTCCGAAGATAGCCTGTTGGCGCTCGAGCACTGGCGGATGCTCGATGAGATCCAGGAACGTGCGATATTTGAAGAGCTTGTGCTGATTACAGCGGAGCTGATTCTCGGCAAACCAGACTACTTCGAATTCGTCCTGAACCTTCTTGAGGAGATCGCCTTCCAGGACGTTACGGGCGATGAGGTAGCCGTTTTCGAGGAAGAACTCTTTTTCATCGGGGGTCATCATGGGAAGAATCCTTCACTCACGCACCGTATTCAATCCGTTTCATGATGCGGTTATCCTTGCTCCAGTCTTTCGAGACTCTGACATCCAGATGCAAGAAGACTCTGCATCCCAGAAATTCCTCCATGTCTGCCCTGGCGGCTGTTCCGATCTCTTTAATCATCTGGCCGTTGTGGCCAATGACGATGCCCTTCTGGCTCTCGCGCTCCACATGTATCAGGGCCAGGATTCTCACCGGATCCTCCTCTTCCTCGAATTCCTCGATGGTGACCGTGCTCGAATACGGAATTTCTTTTCGAGTGAATTCGAAGAGCTTCTCGCGGATGACTTCGGCCGCGAAGGTGCGGTCGGTCTGGTCCGTAAACATGTCCTCCGGGAAATATGGCGGGCCCTGGGGCAAGATCTCAATGATGGCATTTACCAATTCTTCGACGCCTTCACCCGTTTCCGCAGAGATGACAAAGACCTGTTCGAACTTGACGGTTCTCTCGATGGCCTCACGGAATGGCTGCAGGATGGCTCTTCCCTTCCACTCGCCCGCAGCGGCGCCCCCGTCAAGCAGGTCCACCTTGTTGAGCACCAGGAATTTGGGATGGGTTGTTCTCGCAAGATGCTCGAGGGTGAACGAACTTTCTTCGTCCATGAAGATTCCGGCTGATGCGTTCGGATAGCCCAGTTCCGCAATGGGAGGCTCGAAAAAGCAAAGCAAAATGTCGGCGTCTTCAAATGACCGAAGGGCAATGCTGACCATCTGCTTGTTGAGATGGCGCTTGCTCCGGTGCACACCGGGGGTATCCAAAAACACAATCTGTCCGCCATCGAAGTGATGGATCCCCATGATCCGGTCGCGGGTAGTTTGTGGCTTGTCGGAGACGATGGCGACCTTCTCGCCGATCACTTTATTCAGGAAGGTGGACTTGCCCACATTGGGACGGCCGACGATTCCAACAAAGGCGGACTTAAAATTTTCTGAATCCAATCGAAGCCTCTCAAAACGGACCGCTCTTACGAAGAATGCCGGCGGAAGATACGAAGTGCCGGCTGATGCGCCACAGACAAGCAGGGCAGAACCGTGCTAGAATGCCTGAGAGTCCGACGCTCCATCATTTCTTTCTTACATTCCCAATGAATTCGAAGCTTCCAACATTCTTGTGCTGTCTTCTTACCCTTACGTGGTTCAGGCCTTTGATAGCCGAGACGAGAGACGGACTGTCCAAGATCCCAAATGATTTTCAGGCAGGCCTCGACTATGCCATGCAGTTCGAGCGGCATTTTGGCCTGGTGAAAGATCCGAAAATTCAGAATCGCCTGAAGGAAATTGGGTACAAAGTGGCAGCGGCCAGCAACCAGACCAACACCTTTTTTGTTTTTAACGTCATCGACCTGGCCGACCCTAACGCCGTTGCTCTACCGGGTGGCTTCATATTTTTCACCAGAGGCATCCTTGACCTTGGGCTTTCGGACGAAGAACTGGCGCACATCATAGGCCATGAATGTTCGCACGTGCTCGATGGCCATCACGCCAGCCTGCAGACCAAGGCGGGCATGCTCAGCCTGTTGCAGTTCGCCACCATCTTCGCGGCAGCGTTTGCCTCGGCAAATAATTCGTCCTCGGCACCAGCCACGGCTACCCTGGGGTCGCCGGACAACAGATCCAGCAGCACAGGGCAACACGTCGCGGCGGCGATAGTTACCAGTAGCCTGGTGACAAACCTGATGCTGTTGAAATACGTCCGCGAGTACGAAATGGAAGCCGACCGCCATGGACGGCTGATGGCCTGCGGTGCGGGGTTTGGGCCTGGAGGTAGCGAAGGGATGCTGGAAAAACTCCTTTCTCGCAGTTATCAGCGTCCGGGGATGGGAATCCTCCGATCACACCCCTATCTGGAAGACCGAATCCGGGTGGCACAGACCGAGGGCGCGCAACTTCAACTCAACCCGACTCCGCGCACGGCGGATGATTATCGCCAGCGTGTTCAGGAAGTATTTTTTTATCGGGCAACCGAATTTTGGAACGTCATCCGCGGCCCGCAGGCCGATTATCTTTTGAGAAATGCCTACGACGCAATGCCGGAAGGCCCCCTTGCAGATGATTGCAAATGGCAATCGCTGGTTTGGAAGGAAAAGCTCGAACAGCACACATCCTTTCGACAGCGCGACTACGGCTATTTTGTGGATGCCTACGGAGAAATACTGAGAGAATTCCCGAACACAAATCTCAAGGATATGGTCCAGGCGCGAATCACCTATTGCCAACAACGCCGCGACAAAGTTATGCCCGAACACATGAGGAAAGCGGAGCTGGAAACAATTGTTCCCTCATTTGGCGAGTATTTCCTGAAAAACTATCCGAATCATAACAAGACTGCCCACGTGCAGTTCAAGCTCGCCCGTGAGTATCGTAAGGGACGCAAATATGATGAATCTGCTGAAACGATTGTCGCGTTCCTCAAGAGACCGGAGGCCAGGGAATACACCAGGCAGGTGCAGGAAGAGTTCCTCCTTCTGCTGGAAAAAATCAAAAAGATAGAACCCGCTTACTCTTACTTCCTGATCCTGGAAGAATCGAAGGAGAAGGAAGCGATAGCTGATGGCATTCGAGCGTTGATCAAGAGGGTAGAGTTGATCATGGAGCTGGGAGAGTTTAAAGAACGGCATCCCAATAATGTCTTCCTCAAAGAATTGGACGAGCGGCTGCTTGAACTCTCCGGTCAGGCGATGGTTCAGGCCCGCTTAATGCTTGGAGAGCGAAGGTATCATGAGGCCGCGGCCGAGTTCTACAATGTGAACCACTACTCACCCGACCCCAAACAGGCCGAGCTCGCACGGGATGAACTGCGAGAATTGCAGCAGCTCCGCAAGTAGACCCGCAAGTTGACAACCAGTGACCGGCCCCACAAATTTCGTCGCCTGCAAAACGCATCACGAATAAACAATCGTGCTGATTTCACGCATCCTGGAGATTTCATCATGGCAACCAAGCCAATCAAGACTGCTGTCCTTGCTCTCGGACGTTCCGGCTGGAACATCCATGTCAACGCACAGCGAAACGACGAAAGATTCACAGTAGTTTCGGTAATGGATCTGGACGAAGGCCGGCGCAAGCAGGCGGAAGAAGAGCTTGGCTGTGACTCATACACCGACCTCAAATCGCTTCTCAAGAAGAGCGAAGCTGAAGTTATCGTTGTCGCAACGCCATCTTTTCTGCACGGGCCCAATTCCATCGAAGCTCTCAAGTCCGGCCGCCACGTCATCGTCGAAAAACCGATGTCCGCCACCCTGACCGAAGCAGACCGCATGATCGCAGCCGCAGAAAAAAACGGAGTGCACCTGTTCGTTCATCAGAATTACCGTTTTAACCGCAACTTCACTTTCATGCGTGATGTAATCAAGAGCAGGAAGCTCGGTAAACTTACCCACATCGGCTACATCTCACACGGTTACTCTCGCCGAAACGACTGGCAGTGCCTGCGCAAGTTCAGCGGGGGCCTTCTCAACAACAAGATCACACACCCTCTCGATCAATTGCTGGCCCTTGTGGATTCGCCCATTAAGGACATTCTGTGCGACCTCAAACATATCTCCGATGCCGGTGACGTGGAAGACCACGTGAAGATGCTGTTGCGTGCGGAGAACGGGGTAACCATCGACGTGGAAGATTCCAGCTCAGCCGCCACTGTCGATAGTGGCCCGGAATGGACGCTCCTCGGAACTTGTGGTGCCATGACCATCCGGCGTGGAGAAGCGAAGCTGAAATACTACGACCCGAAGAAAGCGCCAAAGATCGTACTAAACCCGGATCCGATGGCCGAAGGTCGCCAATACGGGAACAAAGACACGCTCCCCTGGCAGGAAGAAGAACTGAAAGCAGTAGGCGTGGACATAGGGTCTTACTACGACGCGGTCTACGCCACCCTTCGCCGCAAAAAGAAATTCCCCATCGATCCTCGCCAGGTGCGCGAGATGATGCGCGTGCTCTCTGTCTGCAGAAAGCAGAATCCGGATTTTCCAGGCAAGTAGGTCGCTGCCCGGGATCGGCCTGAGGATGGTTCCGGGTTATGATGTATTCGTCGTTTGATCGTAACGCTGTGCAATGCATACACGTCTAAGTGGCGGCCAGACTAAAGCACCTTGAAAAAAATGGACATCCTTACCCTTCACGATTGGCTGTTCTCTCCCAACTCCGCATTACTGGTCGCGGGCATCGCGGCGGTGGCGATGGCGGCGGGTGGCGCCTATCTGACGCTGCTGAAAAAACGTCCGGAGAGCACAGTCCTGAAAAGGCGGAATTCACCTCTGCAGCGGCGACTCAACCGGATTGAAAACTGGTCTCTGAGCTTGCGTGCTTCGTATCGGTTGGTGTTGGCATTCATGTCATGCGCGGCTGCGGTATGGCTCGTCCTCTCAGCCGATAAGGAACTGACCGTTCACCAGGCGGCCTGGTCTTTTTCTTTGGAACTTATTGCGATCCTGCTGGCTGCCGGTTCATTGCTTTGGGGGCGTAACGAGCGAAAAGCATTTGAATCCATCGGCGCCCATCGCAATGCGGCTCGTCCCCCGGGGATCGCCATTTATGGGCAGGTCTGTGCTCTGCGTTCCTTCGAAGGCCGGGGCGAGCCTCCGGCCCTTTATCCTCTTCTCTATCAGTCCACCGTCTCCAGGCTGGCCAATCTGTCGCTTGAGCAAGAACTCCCCTGGCGGTGGAGCATGCAACTGCGTTACGCGGCGAACGTTTCCATCCTGCTCATCTTTCTCAGCTTCATGGTCGGTTCTCTCTCCGAATTCGTTCAGGACACCGCAGAACTGCTCAATCAAAATGCTATGGTCAATGAACGCCTCCCAATGGAGCGGCCTGGCGAAGAACAACGGGCGAAGAAAGAAGACCAACCACCATCATTTCCACCGGAAGGTGACGAACAGCAGGAAGGAGACTCCGGGCAGCAATCGAAGGGCGGCTCTGAGAGTGGTCTTGACGCTCCGCGGCAAGAAAAACAGTCTGGAGAGAAAGATCAGGAGCAAGAATCAGATTCCAATCAGAAGAGCGACCAAAGTTCCGGCGAAGCCTCGAAGAATGAGGAGGGCAAGTCCGAGCAAACCCAGGAACAACAGGAAGGCGGAGACCGGCAAGGCCAACCACAGAAGAATTTAGGGAAAGAAAGGACGACCCAGTCGCTCGAAGAAGATCCGAATCGTCCTCCGGATGTCCCGCCTGAAGAATTGAATGACAAGAAAACCCCGCAACAGAGTTCCCAAAAAAAGAAGGAACAGGATCCCAATCGTCCGCCGGACGTACCGCCTGAAGACTTGAAAGAACAGCAGCAGGCCTCAGAATCCCTGGAACAGCAAAATCAGGAACAGGGCCGCAAGCAGGAAAAAACCGGCGCCCGAGATCAGTCCCAGGATGAGGGGGCCCCATCGCAACGACCAGATGAAACCACGGAAGACTCGACAGAGACCCCCCAGAGTCAGCCACGATCTGCTGAACGCGAACCAGACAAACCATCAGGTTCCGGAACGAAAGAGTGTCCAGCCCCTCAAAACGGCAGAACTGCAGATCAACAGAACCCAACCGGCAATCGGAACCAGAAACCTGGGAAGGGCGATGACGCATCCCCTCAGCCCGGCGATCCGAATAAAGCGCCGGATGTCCCACCAGAACAGCTTTCAGAGGAGCAATCCCCTTCTCCCTCACAGGATGGCGAGCAAGAGGTTGGCACGCAGGATTCGGAATCTCAGCAGCCCAAGATCGAGCAGAAGCGTGCTGAAGAGGCGAAGCGGCTGGCCCAACCCAATGACGATGGCCAGGAGAACCAATCAAAGGAGTACGGGAACGAGCCGGGCCCGGATCCGCTGGGCAATGGAAACGGTAATTCGAAGAAAATGGCGGATCTTAAAGACACCGAATTCAAGGACATGAGGCTGAAGAGAGGGGAATTCAGTTCCCCGGATGGGAAACCGGAAGACGTGAAACCACCTGAGACCGAACCCCAGCGCGCTACATCCGAGCATCGGTATAATCCCCGTACAGAATTGAAAGCCAATAGGTACGTTGAGCCGCTCCCGATTTCACCACAGCGGGTCCCGCCAGAATATCGAACTGCCTTCCGTAAACTATTTCAGCGCGATGAGTGACGAACAACCAGAACTCGACTTCGAAGATATCCGAACATTCAGCAGAGATTTCAGAGCAGTCAAGGCTGAAATAGCTACTACGGTCAAAGGCTGCGACGACCTTATTGAAAGAGTCCTCATCGCATTCTTTGCAGGTGGCCACGTCTTACTTGAAGGAGACCCGGGGCTCGGCAAGACGCTCCTCGTCAAATGCCTGGCCCGGACGCTTGGGCTCAATTTCCGGCGAATTCAATTCACACCTGACCTGATGCCCGCGGATATCCTGGGAACGGAAGTCCTCGTAGAAGAAAAAGTGACCGGTGCCCGTGACCTGCAATTTCGACCCGGGCCCATTTTTACCAATGTTCTGTTGGCTGATGAAATCAATCGCGCCACGCCAAAAACACAGTCCGCCTTGCTTGAGGCTATGGGTGAATTCCAGGTCACGGTTTTCGGCCGGCGCTACACCCTCGACCCACCCTTCTTCGTCATCGCCACGCAGAACCCGATTGAAATGGAGGGCACCTACCCATTACCTGAGGCACAACTTGATCGGTTTTTCTTTAAGCTCATAACACCCTTTCCCAATTCCGCGGTGCTCTCAGAGATCCTCGACCTCACCACAAAAAACGTGGCGTATGAAGCCCTTCCACAACCGATCCTCTGCAAGGATGAGTTGCAGGACAATACTTCAGAACAAGAGCGCCTGAGGGACGAAATCAATGTCCTGACAAAGAACGACAGCCCAGGCGACCAGATTGACGAACGGCAGACTCGCCTCGAAGCCTTGGAGATCGAAGCCATCGAAACTCGAAGGCTCCGCATTGAGCGCATGCGCCAGACGGTGCGCGGAGCAGTACCAACGCCCGACGCCGTTAGAATGGTTCTCAGGCTAATTGAAGGGCTGCGCCGCCGAAAACTGGACCGAAAATTTGTGGATTACAGCCCCGGCCCCAGAGCCGCTCAGGCCCTTCTCCTTGCCGGCAAAGCAAATTCACTGCTAAAAGAAGACAGCCCGGGTTACACTTTTCCCGAGGACATCCAGCCCAACGTCTTCGCCGCACTATGCCATCGTCTCATCCTGAATTTCGAAGCTGAGGCCCAGCAGAAAAGTGCCGAGGCCATAGTGAACGAAATCCTGAACGGCTCAAAGTAGGGCTTATTTGATTCCGGCCAGGAAATCATTCAGGTCAAAGACAAATCCAAAGGCGAGTGCCACACGCCACAAAGCCACCTCTTTGCAGATTTCGTTTCGCGACGTCTCTTTATTCTCGACCGCAGTCACCGCCTGCCGGATAGCCGAGCACATGACGCCGTGTTTGGTCATGTCGGCCATTCCTCCGGGCGAGAGAAGCAAGCACCAGTTAATGGCAAACCCAGTGTAGACCAGGTGGTTAATGTTGCTCTCGCGACACAACGCAAACAACTGATGCGCGTTTTCAGCGACTCCCTCACTTTCCAGGGGGATGGTGCCAGGCATGAAATCAACCGCTTCGAAGCCGCGGTTAACATCCTCCTGGTTGTGCGCCCCAACAAAACTTCGAGCTGACTTGAAGCGCCGCAGATTTGATGTGATGTCATCGGAATCCATCCTGGACGGCTTCTCAGGCTCTGGGCCAGCCAGTTCGGCTGCACGTTTGTACCCTGGACAATCCTTGTAGTAATTGCCGCCGCCTACTACATGAAACAGTGGAACAGACGACTGGCGCACGGAATCCAGAAGAGTTGGAAAGACGGTCTGGCCAATTTCTGCAGCACGAGGAATGTATTCAACACTGCGATACCAGCCTGGGAATTCTTCAGGCGTTCCTCCGTCCCAGGCGTGCATCATAACTACCGCCATCCGATCCAACGGGAACTCGAGGTCTGCTTTTTTCCAACCACCGTAGCCTTCGCCCGGCACATCCAGATCATAGTCCGCATCAAACTGCTGATAGTAGTTGGCTGCAAGAGTCTTGGTGTTCATTTACTTCAAACCACTATTTTCTGAAGCCCGACGATGGACTCGATGGTCCCGCGCTCGGTAATAAGATGATCTTTTCCGTCCATAATTAGCACCTGTGCAGGCAGAGGACGGCCGTTGTAAGTAGAAGCCATTTCAAAGCCGTAAGCACCTGCGCAAAGCAGTGCCAGTATCTCGCCCTCTTCCGGCATGGCAATCTCGCGCAACTCTTTCTTTGAACAATTGAAAACGTCGCTGGATTCACACAGATTTCCGGCCACCATGACTTCCTGCCGGTCGTCGGATTCGACTCGATTGGCCAGCACTATTTCATGATAGGATTCGTAAAATGCCGGGCGAATAAGGGTATTAAAACCGCCATCAACACCAACAATGGGAATGTTCTTCTCTTCGACGGTATTGACTTCGAGCAGCAGAATACCGCTCTCGCCCACCGGGAAACGACCGGGCTCAATGGCAATCGTGCCCCGGTAGCCTTCCGCTCTTACCTGCTCGATAAGCCCCCTGGCGTACTCCTCAATGGGGAAAGGCGTTTGACCTTCGCGGTAACGAATTCCAGGCCCGCCGCCGAAGTCAATGAATTCAAACGCTGAGCCAAGAATTTCCTGCGCTTGATTCGCGACATTAAGTGTTCGCCGCACACTGTCGTGGAAAACCTGTACATCGTCCCCAAGCCATCCTGAACCAATGTGCTGATGGAGTCCGACGACCTTGAAGCCGAGAGCCTTCGCCTCGCGGAAGGTATCGAGAACCTTATGTTCAGGGATGCCAAACTTGATGTACTTGCCCGCAGTAATTGTATGTGAATGCAGGCCTGCACCTGCACCTTCACCGGGATTCCATCGAACTGACAGCTCAGGTTTCGTTGATAGTTTTGCCAGTCTTCGGAGCTGTGATACGGAATCAATATTTATCCGCACTCCCAGATTAACCAAATCTTCAAGATCGCTGTTAGAGACAGAAGTGCCGGTGAAGAGTACTCTTTCTTTTGAGAGCCCAGCCTTCAGGGCCATCCTGCATTCGATAGGTGAAACGCAATCAGCGTAGGCACCTGTGTCGTAGGCAAGTTTCTGGATTTGAATATGAGAGTTGGCCTTGACTGCAAAATGAATGCGATAGTTGTCCGTATGAGCACTCAGGGCGGCATTAAGGCGTTCAAAATTCCCTTTAATTTTGTTGCCGTTGTAGACGTACAGAGGCGTTCCGTATTTGGACGCCAACTCTACGGCATTCATGCCCCCGATATAGAGTTGGTTGTTCCCTACTTCAAGGTGACCTTTTTCTGTCCACCACATGCTGCATTCTCCATGTTGTTCTTCAGGCGGCCTTATACGACCGGTAGTTCTACTAGTTCATTTTGACCCATGTTGTGCTCACCATTAATCAACATCGGCCGGTGATTCGGCGAATTCCAACTGAGGACTTTCGCTATTGGAGGAATTACTCGTACGGCGAGTCCAATCAGACCCTTAGATTTGGAGATATTATTTGTGCCTCACGGCGAATGCAATCAGAGGCGGTCCAATGAATCCAGCCACAAGGCCGCCCGTTCCACCAGAGACTGCGGAAAAGACTTCTCAATTCTGTCTTCAGTCAGCAGAATGGCCGGGTGCCGCTTTTCCTGTAGCTCACGCATTGTTTCAGTGATGGCTCTGCTGGGCTCATGATCGGATTTGTCGGCGATGATTAAGAAGGAAGCAGGCAATCCGGCGTTAAGATCTGCAAGGACAGGCTTTCTCGGGAAGCCGGATGCGATAATCCCGCGATACACGTTCCTTTGGCGGAATAGTTCTTTAAATGCGATGGCCGCAGCCGCGCCATCCCCCTGAATCACAATGCGTGCAGGATCGACGTTGTATGCCTTTCGAAAGTCAGCCACTGCTTCCTGAATAAAATTGATGTCCGTCCGTTTCCAACCCCGGCCGGCAGGCTTCAACCCAAGAATGGCCAGATTTCGGACACGGCACTGGGCCTCCCATGCAGTGTGAACATTTTCTGTAACGGCATCCAGCATTACGATCAGCCCGACAGGAAAGCTGGGTTCATAGTTATGCGGTATGTAGGCCCAATAGGTCGTGTTTTGCTTCCCGACGGTTCTGGTCATCTCGCCAATATTCGCAGGCGGTTTGAAATTTACTATTTCATGCTGCTCAGGTTCCAGGCCTGGCGGAATGGCGGGATTGAATACCGTAAGAGTACCTTCAACCGTAAATGTTTTATCTCCCCTGATAACTTCAAGAGATATCATCTCGCCGGGCTGACTGCGGGTCATGAGCTGGCTCATTTGCTGGTGAGTCTTTAGTTCATGCTCATCGAGTTTGTGAATGATATCGCCCGACTGAATCTTCAACTCCGCGGCCATCGAGTCGGGAAGGACGGCTCTTACTCTTACTCCTTTGTCTACTTTGTTCCTTGAAGGCAGGATCCCGAGCATTGGCCGTTCCTGCGGCTGAAGTTCGTCCATGAGTATTATCTCTTTCGAGAATTCTTCCTTATTCCTGGCTATCTTCAGTTTGACCGTGTCTCCCGCATATTTGCTGGCCAGCGCGTAGCGCAAATCGACCTGATGCTTGATGGGATTACCGTCAATTTCGAGGATACGGTCCTTCTTCTTGAGGCCAGCCTCCGCTGCCGGGCTCCTGTAAAAAATATGGGTGACAGCGAAATCCTCGTCGTAGAGTTTGTTATCCAGTCCAATCCCAATGAGTCCACGCTTCAGGTCCTTACCTTCCTTCAGGCGCGGCAGAACATTAATTATATCTTCGATCGGTACGGCGAAACCAATGCCGGAATCATACCACTCGTACCCGGCGGTCTGGCCTTCAGTCATTGGCGACAGCGGAACGAGGACGCCAATAATCCGGCCTGCGAGGTCAATCAGTGGGCCGCCGTAATTTGCCGGAGAAACTTTGGCGTCGGTTTGAACAGCTTTTCCCCAGACTCGATGAAGTGCGCTGATAATACCGACAGACATGGCTGGGAGTTCACCGCCCCAGGTTCGGCCCAGCGCGAGAGACCACTGGCCGACCATTAACTCCTTGAGTGGTGCTGGCGGCGAGGTCTCAAATTCGGCATCAATCTTAAGAATAGTAATTTGCCTCGTCAGGTCGCTGGCCACCATCTCAGCAGGGTAGCGTTTGTCATCCTGAAGGGTCACCAGAACAGAAGACGGCTTGTGGACGAAATTGAACGAGCTGGTGGCGATGTAGCCATCCGGGCTGATGACAACTCCGGTTGTCGGGCCCTGGCCTTTCAATATCTGCCCGACTTTGTCAAGACCACCAGTCGTCTCGATCATGACAACCAGAGGCGAAACTTCTTTTGTCGCCTGCTGGAAAGCTACCTGGAGATCCTCGTCCAGGTCTGCCTGCAGGATTTGTACAGACAGCATTGCCAAAAGAAATGGTATTCCCAGCGTGGCCCTCATTTTTGTTCAGACCTCTCGGTGGATTGGTTTTCGCCTGCGAACAATCCGGATTTCTTGAGTGGCAGCACCTCTGCCAGTAATGAAAGGAAGCCGAATAGAATCACCAGGATGGGTACTTCAAGATTGGCATCGATTTTCCCGACTTGCCTTAACAAAGAGCAGGTTGAACAGCCGATGAGGAAGAGACCGACTATGAAAGTAAACCGGTCTAATCCGAGCCAGAAAAAGGGGGCAATCCCGGCCCCCGCAAGTGCAAGAGTCCACAGCCAGTCGACGCTCGAAAGCACTTCCAGAGTGTTGAGCAACCATCCGATACCGGTGAGGATAATCAAACAAGGAGCAATGAATTTCTTCGTCATTAATCAAGCTCCATCTCTACGGACAATATTCCCTGCTTTCTCTTAACCAGGATGTTTACTTTGTCCCCCGGCCGATGTTTGCTCATTACCTCCCCGAAGTTTTCGCAGGACCCTATAAATTCTCGCTCTATAAAAAGGATCAGGTCGTCAGGTTTGAGCCCTGCCTTCAGCGCTGGTGAATCGTCTTCAACTTCATCGATATAAGAAGGTGTACCCTTTAAGACCACGGGCACCAGTACGATTCCGTGCCGGCCGGCAGTCCCTTCCTGTTCCGCGGGGCGGGTAACTTCGGCTGAAGAGGGAATAGACGATTCCCCGGCGACTGCACGTGCTACCAGAGGCGCCAACACGGTCGCGGGGACGGCATAATTCAACCAAGTGTTCGTAAGAGTACTTTTCAGTTCTTTGCCAACCATACCGATGAGGTCTCCTTTTCCATTGGTCACCGCGCCACCATCGGCCCCGGGATTATTTGTTATTCCATCAATCAGGTAGACGTCTCCCTGGTAAGAAGACTCGAAGACGCCACGCCGTGCATTCAGGCTTGCTACAGCACTGACCACACCATGCATCACGGTTGGTTTTTCGTTTCCTGTTGCCACCCGATAAGCATTACTGAATGACAGTACCCATTCGCCGGGTCTGGCCTTTGGCGCCTTCTGTATGTTGTAACAGGGCAGATCCTCAGCATCTATTTTTATGATCGCTGCTGCAAGCTCGGTGTCGACTAACTGAAGCGTGGCATTAAACCGCTGGCCATTATCCGTCACGACGCGTAGCTCATCCGTTTCCAGGACATGGTTCCAAACAGTCAATATATGTCCTTCCGATGAAACAATGATCCCTGATGAGTAGGCATGAAGCCGCTTCAGCCCACCAGCGCCAAAAATTTTGACTACCTTCGGACACGTTTTCTTGCATGTCTCCGCAAAGTCGCCGAAAGCGGCGGAAAGCGAAAGAAAGATGAGAAAGGATGTTTGGCGCTTCATGGGATGGAAATTAGTTCTTTTGTTCCTGGGTTCCCATGCTGACTTTCCCCAGATCGAATTTACCTATGGATTCATCCCCCACTCTAACGAGAAAAAAACTGGGCAGCAGGGCATCGGAGGCCGGAGCGTAGGGTCCAAATAAAATTTCATAAGGGTCGGAAAAACTATCAAATGCCACTTCCATCATGCGAAGGGCACCAGTATTGGGTTCGAAATACCAGTGGATGACAATGGCACCCTTCGAGCAGACAAGTAAATCGCATTCCCCAAAAGGTGTTGGGGCTCGACCATCATAGTGGCAGCTTTGGAACGCTCTTTCGCCGGTCAGCAGGAAACTCCGCCAATACATTAAAGCTCTAAGCATTGCTGTGCCGTCATCTCCGGAAGGCCCCCATAGTGCTTGCTTATCCACGATGAAATCCATGTCCGCTATTTTCATATTTCCGGCATCATCATTCATCTGAAGATTGAATGGGGCTCTCCCTGCTTTCCCCTCTATTTTCCAAGTCAAAGCAGAGTCCGTTTTTGTCCGATACTGGGCGAATGCTTCCAAAACACGTTTCTGTTCTTTCAAATTGAACAGGTAGTTCGAGAAGCCAGGCTGTTTCTGTATTTGCTTCGCGAATTCGCTCTTCGGTTTTTCCTCTGATTTTTCCTCTGCCGGTTGTTCCTCTAATTCACCCTCTTCCTCTTCAGGCGGTGATTCATCCTCGCCATCTTCCGGCTTCTTCAGTTCTTGGTCTTTGAGCTTTGGGATATTCCTCGGTATCTGACTCGGTTTGTTTCCTCCGGTTGGAAAATCCCAGTTTTGACCATGTACGCCTGAGAGGCGAACCATGCTTTCGATCTTGTCGGTGCCGCGATGCAGCACCACTTTCACCCGCCAATTGGCGGGTAATGTGCCAAGCACATTCTTGAACTCGTTGACGGTGGTGATTTTCTTCCCAGCCAACTCCACTATTTCGTCATCGATGCGAATTCCCCGGCGATAGGCATCTGCATCTACCAATACTTCTCGAACGATAACGCGGCCGTGTTCATCCGTGCCTACGGTAGCCCCCATGGTGGCATGGTCTACGACTCTTCCGCCTTTCAAGGCGTAGAGGAATTTCTTGATCTGGTTGCTCGATATGGCGTATCCAAATCCGGAATTCACCCGAATTCGTTTTTCAAATGAGATGCGGCCGTTGATTCCTATGATTTCGCCGTTCATGTTGAACAGCGGGCCGCCGCTGTTGCCGGGATTGATGGATGCATCCACCTGGATGCAGTCGGGATATTCCAGCAATCCTTTGCCGGCAGGATATTGGTAACGGTGCAGCCCGCTGATGATGCCGAAGGTAACGGTGGGCGTGAAATCCGTGGCCAGAAGAAATGGATTTCCCATGGCGAGGGCCCATTCTCCTACCTGCAGATTGTCGCTGTCACCGAGTGCTGCGAAGGCGAAGTCATCCCTGCCTTCCAGTTTTATCACCGAAACGTCGCCGCTGGGATCGATGCCGACAATCACCGCGTCATACAGTTTGCCGTCCGGCAAACCGCATTTCATTTCGTCTCCCGCGCCGGATGTAACGTGAAAATTAGTCAGCGCATAGCCATCCGGACTGATGATGATGCCTGAGCCTCCGCCGCCTCCGCCTTTGGCCATTACGGCGACGACTGCTGGTGAGACTTTTTTGATGACTTCGATTCTGTCCTGCTCTGCCTTCTTAACCGCTTCCGATATATCAGCACACAGTGTCGTGGCAGGGAACAGGATACCCAGAGAGGCGAGGATGACTTGGTGCATGGTTCAAGATTCAGGACAGGATTCAGGATTCAAGATTCACTGGCGTGTAATCGTGAATCCCGATTCTGGCACAATGAACTGGCAAAATCACATGATACGGCAGATATCGGGGTTGTCGGTGTGGCTGAAAAACATAATGGCTTCGGAAGTGTCAGCCTCTCACCAGATTTGTATACAAAGTTTCATAACGCTCGACCATCTTTTCCATGGAATACTTTGACTCAGCTCTAAGGCGTCCCGCCTTTCCCATTCTGGAACGCAGTTCAACAGAATCTGCCAGTTCGTTCATTGCTGCTGCTAACGCATCTGCATCATCCGCAGGTACGAGCAAGCCGGTCTCACCATCCTTGACAATCTCCTTTGTGCCATCAATTGCAGTACCGACTACCGGAAGGCCCGCAGCCATGGCTTCAAGGACGACATTCGGCATGCCTTCCCAGTCTGATGCGAGGATGAAAGCATCAGACCGTTCGAGCAAGCCGGGCACGTCTTCGGTAGCGCCGAGAAATGCCACCCGACTCTCGATGCCTTCTTTTGATGCCAGTTTCTGTAGCTCACCACGCAACGGGCCATCACCGGCGATGATCCCGCGTACATTTTTTTTCTGCTTGTTGAGTCTTGAAATAGCCTTGATGAAGAGATCGGTTCTCTTCTGTGGAGCCAACCGGCCGACAGTGCAAAAACAGACTTCCTCCATTCCAATGTGTTCTTTCGGTTCAAAAAGAGAGACGTCTACGCCGTTTGGTATCACCGAAAGTTTGTTCCGGTCTGCCCCGGTTTCTTTGGCCACGAATTCTCGGATCGCCTCGCAGTTACCTACGATACAGTGAGTCCAGGGGGCCAGTAATCTATCAATCAGTTTGTATGGCCAGGTTTTCCAGGTATCCACGGCCCGCTCGGAGGCGATTCGGACTGGCACACCCGCGAGGATTCCAGCAACTCGCCCATAAGCGTTCGAGGTGAACATCCAGGTATGAAGGATGTCCGGTTTGAAACTCTTCATCAGTTTGCAAAGCCTGAACACAGCTAACGGATCTGCCTTGCCGGATTTGCCAAGGATTTCATAGGGGATTCCTGCCTGGTTAAGTGCCGCCTCATGATGTCCGCCACGCGTCAGGCAGATGAGGTGAGGCTCAAAGCGACTGCGATCCAGGCGTGTCAGCAGCGCGGTCAACTGACCCTCGGCCCCGGCCCGGTCGAGCGTGGCGATGATGTACTGAATGCGGATGGGCAACTTTCACCTCATTAGGTCGAATAACATGCAGATGTTCATCCATTACCCAATTTAGAGCAAATACTCAGATGCAATGAGGTTGCTGACAGCGGGGGATTGCCAGCCTAAAATTGGCCTCAAAGCTCATCTGCCCCCCATGAATTACGCCCCCATTGACATCCCTAACCCACTCCGTATAATCCCCGCCCCTGTGCGCAAGTGCCTAAATTGACAGAAGTTCGGTGTCAGAAAGTGGGATGGGCGCCCACCCTGAATGAGCCCGCAGGACGGGTTTGCAGAAACCGAATCTCCACACTTCCCTTCATCATTATGGCTAGAGTTTTTATAGACAAGGTGACCAAGATCTATCCCGGTGGAGTCACCGCGGTGGACGAGGTCAGTCTTGAGATCCAGGACAAGGAGTTGCTGGTTTTAGTCGGCCCATCAGGTTGCGGAAAATCAACGACACTGCGCATGGTGGCGGGACTTGAAGAAATCACCGATGGCACAATCACCATCGGAGACCGTGTGGTGAACGATGTGCCGCCGAAGGATCGGGACATTGCCATGGTGTTCCAGAATTACGCGCTTTATCCGCACATGACGGTATATAAGAACATGGCGTTCGGACTTAAACTGCGAGGCTACCCAAAGGCTGAAATTGAGGAGCGGGTTCTGGATGCTGCCAGGATTCTCGGAATCGAAGAACTGCTCGAACGCAAGCCAAAACAGCTCTCCGGGGGGCAGCGTCAGCGCGTTGCGGTGGGACGGGCGATTGTTCGAAAGCCGAAGGTTTTTTTGTTCGATGAGCCGCTGAGTAATCTCGATGCCAAGCTCCGTGTCGAGATGCGGGCTGAACTGAACAAGCTGCACACCAGCCTGCAGACGACCATGATTTATGTAACGCATGACCAGATTGAGGCAATGACACTCGGTGACCGCATCGTGGTGATGGATCAGGGCAAGATTCAACAGGTCGCAGCGCCCATTGAGCTTTATGATTTTCCGGTTAACCGGTTCGTGGCCAGCTTTATCGGCACCCCTCCAATGAACTTTATTGAGGGTGAACTTCAGAGCGACAACGGCACCATCTGGTTTCAGAGCAGCCATTCTCGCCTGGCTATGCCTGAAAATTACAAGTCAAGCCTTGAGACCGGCAGCGGCAGAAAAGTCGGCCTGGGTATCCGCCCTGAGGGCCTGCATGAAATCGGGAAAGACGATTCGAAAGAGGGAACAACCATCAAGGCAACCGCCAATGTGCTCGAACCGCTGGGTGATCAGACCATCGTCTATCTCAGCGTCGGTGACTCGGAATTGATCGCCCGGCTCGACGCCCATTCGAGGGTTGGTCTCAACGACGAAGTCGAGATGGTTGTCAATATGCAGAAGGTTCACGTCTTCGATGAATCCGGTGTCAACCTGACTGTATCCGTGCGCGAACGCTGACGCACACCGCGCGCCTGCAAGTTCACAAAGAATTGTGTGAAGAGGCCAGGCGTTCGAGCGCGACAGGTATAAAAAGATCAACTGTGTGCCTTGCTTTCATGGCTGCGAGCGAACTTGTTATGAAATTTCAAGTTTCTGCATGACAGGCGAGAGCAACAAGCGTCGTTAGAATTCCGCCCCTTGAGTCTGCAACAAAGGTCAACAATTAGAGAAGGAAGTATTAAATGAGTGGTAACCCCGAACTATTGAGACTTGTCGACAGTATCCATCGGGATAAGGATGTTGATAAGAACATCATCTTCGAAGCACTTGAGGCGGCCATGCTATCCGCCGCCCGCAAACAGATTGGCAACCGAGAGGAAATCACCGTTACCATCGAGCGCGAATCCGGGCAGATCAATGTCTATGATGACGGTGAATTGCTCGACGTCATGGACCTGGGACGCATCTCCGCCCAGACCGCCAAACAGATAATCATTCAACGGATCAGAGAGGCAGAGCGGGACGTTATCTTCGGCGATTTCGAAAAACGAATGGGTGAGATTGTCAGCGGTGTCATCCAGCGTTTCGAAGGAACGAGCGTCATCGTCAACCTGGGCAAGACCGAAGGCTTCCTCCCTCGCCGGGAGCAGGTGCCCGGAGAAAGCTATCGGCCTGGCGAACGTGTCCGTGCGCTCGTCCTGGACGTTCGAAAATCTGGTCCAAAAGTACGTATTTTGCTTTCCAGAACTCACCCGGATCTCATCCGCCGTCTTTTCGAGCTGGAAGTCCCCGAGATCAACGATCACACCATTGAGATCAAACAACTGGCTCGAGAGCCAGGAGCGCGTAGCAAAATTGGTGTTTTCTCGGTCGATTCAAAAGTAGATTGCGTTGGGGCCTGTGTTGGCGTTCGAGGCACCCGCATCAAAAACATCGTTGACGAGCTTGGCGGAGAAAAGATTGACATCGTCCGTTGGAGTGATTCGCTCGAAGTGTTCATAGCAAATGCGCTACGGCCTGCCGAGATCAGTCACATTCATATGGACGCACAACGTGAACGCGCCGTAGTCATTGTCGGTGAAGACCAGCTCGCCCTGGGAATTGGCAAGAAGGGCCAGAACGTCCGTCTGGCCTCGAAGCTTGTCGGGTGGGATATTGACATTCATACCGCCGATGAGTTTGAGAAGTCCAAGGATACAGCGAAGGAAGATCTGGCTAAAATTGAAGGCCTAGATACACGCATCGCAGCCAAACTTGTAGATAGCGGCGTCTATTCCCTGCACGAATTTGCGGATAGCAATGCCGAGTCGCTGGTCGGTATCGAAGGGATCACTGCAGAAAACGTCGAAGAGCTTCAGGACAAGGCAGTTCTCCTCATTCGAAAGAAACGCGAAGAAATAAGACTCGCCGAAGAAACAAGGCGAGCCCAGGAAGCCGCTGCGAGATCCGCCGCTGCTGCTGCAGCAGCCGAAAAAGCCCTGTCCGAAACAAGTGACGCTACGTCGACCGAAGAACCGCAGGCCACCGAAGAATCAGCGCCTGAAGCATCCGCAGAGGAACAAGCTGAGGCACCCATTGCAGAAGTGCCATCCGAAGAGCCTGCTACCGAATCCGTCATTCACGCCTCCGCAGAACCAGCTCCGGCTGAAGAACCTGAGGCCGAAGCAGTACAGGCATCGGAAAAGCCTGCTTCAGTAGAATCTGCGTCGCCCGCTGAGAGTGAGGCATCCTCTGGAATCAGCCATGAAGAGCCTGCAACGGCCGAAAATGAGACAAACCTATCAGATGACGCTCAAGGAGGAGGGACTTCCGCATAAGGCCGCTAGCCTTGCAAGCTAGAAAGCTGAAGCTGCAGTTGTGGGAACAGGAATCCCGGCCTGTTCATTCTCTTGTAGTAGCAGTGTCAGTTATTTCTACGCCGAACCTTACTGGATTAATTTTAGAATCATCGTCCATGGGAATTCAAGATATTTATATTTGGAGCGATGTGATGACTTAAATGTTAAAGGAGACCCCTGCAGGGGAATGTAATCATGCAAATTTATAAACTCGCCCGAGACCTGGGCGTACCAAGTAAAGTGCTCCTCGAGCGCTGTAGAGATCAGGGGATGGACGTCAAGTCCCATATGAGTTCGATCGATGATGAAATCGTCGATCGTTTCAAGGCAGAGTTTTCTTCGCCCAAGCCGAAGCCGCAGCCGGAAAAGCCAAAGAAGGCGGCAGCTCCACCTCCTCCTGCCCCGCCCAAACCAAAACGAGTAGAAAGCAAACGAACCCCCGTGGAGGAGAAACCCGCGGAGGCGCCTCGCGTGTCGCCCCGTACCCCTCAGGTTCGTACCCCGCAGCGTACCCCGCAGCGTACCCCGCAGGCCCCGCCACCACCTCCCAGGATGTCGCCGCACACCCGTCGACCAACTGGGAGCGTGGAACAGCAGTCGCCGGATGGCGCTCGAACCAGTGGGATGGACCCGGCACTCTACACTACTGGACAACGTCGCCGCCCGCAGCGTCAGAGGCATCATCGCAGTACCAAAAGCCGAGTAATTCGGTCGACCGGACCTGAGAAGGGGCAGGCATTTGAAGTTGAGGTGCCCGTAAGCGTACGCACCCTCTCTACCCAGCTTGGAATCAAACAGAATGATATCCAGGGTTTTCTGTTGAGAGAGAAAGGCGTGATGGCCAGCATAAACGATGCGCTCAGTGAAGAGGTCGTTCTGGAGATCGCTGCAAAATACGAAATCGAAATACAGATAATTGAGCCGGAAAAGTTTGAAGACCAGGTCATTGCCGAAGTGACGCAGGAAGACAGAGCAGAAGATCTCACCCCCCGTGCCCCGATAGTCGCATTCCTTGGGCATGTGGATCATGGCAAGACATCACTTCTCGACCGTATTCGCAAAGCTGAAGTGGCCGCAGGCGAGAGCGGTGGGATTACCCAGCACATCGGTGCTTACACTGTTAATCATGGCGGGAACACAATCACCTTCCTGGATACACCCGGTCACGAGGCATTCAGCGCAATGCGGGCACGAGGCGCGAATGTTACCGACATCGTTGTTCTCGTGATTGCCGCGGATGACGGCATCATGCCGCAGACTCAGGAAGCCATCGACCACGCACGTGCCGCAGGGGTAACTATTGTAGTTGCCTTGAACAAGATCGACCTTCCCCATGCCAAGGTGGAGCAGACCCTGCAACAGCTTGCCGGACGGAATCTGCTTCCGGAAGAATGGGGTGGGGAGACCATCGTTGTCCGCACTTCCGCCACGACTGGTGAAGGAGTGGAAGAGTTACTCGAGATGCTCCTCCTTCAGGCCGAAATCCTGGAACTCAAGGCCAACACCAACAAGGGCGCAACCGGTACCGTCATCGAGGTTCAGCGCTCAGAAGGTCGCGGTGTGGAAGTCACGGTCCTGATCCAGGATGGCACCCTTGAACGGGGTGACTATCTGATCGCCGGCGAGACCTATGCACGCGTCCGCGCCATCTTTGATTACCAAGACCGTCCTCTCAATATGGCGGGGCCGTCCACCCCCGTAAAAGTGATTGGCTTCTCTGAAGTGCCCGAGGCAAGCAGCCAGGTCTTTGCTGTCAAGGATCTTCAAACCGCTCGAAATATCGCCGAGCAGCGCGAGCTGGAAAGGAGGGAACAGGCCCAAGTAAAACGGCAGCACGTTACCCTTGAAACCTTGAACGCACATCTCAGCGCAGCCGGTTCATTCAAAGAAATCCGCTTCATCGTCAAGGCAGACGTTCAGGGCTCGCTCGAAGTCCTGACAACAGCCATTCAGGATTTCTCCACCGAAGAGGTCAAGACCCGCATCATTCGCTCAGCCGTCGGTGGGATTACCGAATCCGATATCATCCTTGCAGATGCTTCCGACGCACTGGTCATCGGCTTTCACGTGGTTGCAGATGACAGAGCCCGTTCGCTTGCGGACAAAAGGGGCATCTCACTGGAGACTTACCAGGTCATTTATCGATTCAGGGAAGATATCCGCGCTGCGCTCGAAGGCATGCTGGATCCTGAAGAGAAAGAGATTATCACCGCCACTGCGGAGGTGCGTCAGCTCTTCAACGTTTCCAAAGTCGGCACGATCGCCGGTTGTATCATGCGACAGGGCACTATGAAGAGGAGTAATCGGGTTCGCCTTATCCGCGATGGCATTATCATTTTTGATGGCCGGATGAACTCGCTGAAACACCTGAAGGATGATGTCCGAGAGGTTCGAGAAGGCTTCGAGTGTGGGATTAAGATCGAGAATTATGAAGATATTAAAACGGGTGACATGATCCAGGGTTATGAGATCGAAAAGATCGCCCGTAAGCTGGAATCTGCCCGTTGATTCGGCCCTCCAACCTCAAGTGGTGATGCCGATCTAAGTTTGTATCCTTCTACCCATCCACAACAGGGAGTGAGAGTTGGTAGGTGGGATATTGACAGTTCTGATCAGCCTTGAGTAAGCTATTCCCTTGCTGAATAAAGGGTTCGATCTCTACAACGTTTTTCGCTGGCGGAGCACTAAGCTGCGCCTTCCCTTGTTTTCTGGACTGCCATCAATGGATGCCAATAAACTATTCGACCGCGCCATGCAAGCTTCGGAGCGAGGCAATCATGATTATGCGATTGAGTTGTTCCACCAGTTGCTCATCGTTCAGCCGGAAAACACCCAAGCCCGCAAAGAATTGAGAAACGTCGAGCGTAGAAAGTTGCAGGAAAATGGCGGACAGAACACAGTCGTCACACTGATGGCACATGTCAAGGGATTCGGCGCCCTGCTCAGCCTGGCCATCCACGCGGTCACGCGGGATCATGAAAAACGCATGATCGACTGCGAGAAATTCCTCAAAAACGATCCCAATTCACGACCCATGTTAGCCAGGCTGGCTCGCAGTGCGGAACGGACCAGTTATGTCAAGACAGCCATACTCGTCTATGAAGACGTCAAGGCCATGTATCCCGATGATGTCGAATCCATACGTCGTCTCGCCCGCCTGTATCAGGATTCCGGCAGTATCGACCAGGCATCCGAATGTTTTCAGCTCATCCTCAACAAGAAGCCACAAGACGAAGAAGCCGGCAGGGCTGTCAAAGACCTCGCCGCGCTCAAGACCATGAAGGACGGCAATTGGGAACAGGCCGGAAAAGAAGGCGGTTACAGGCAGATGCTGAAAGACGAGGGAAAGAGTGTACAGCTCGAGCAGGAGCAACACATCGTTCGCAGCGAATATGAGATGGCCCGGAAGATAGATCGAGTAAAAGCCGACCTCGAAAAGGATCCCAAGAACATCAAAATTCTCATGCAGCTCGCTGATTCATACACTCGGGCCAGCCAGCTCCAGAACGCCCGTAACACTTATCTACAGATAAAGGGTATCGACCCTAAGAACAAGCAGGTCGATCGCCTGCTTGCTGACCTTGATATCCAGGAAAAGAAAAACATCCTCCATAAACTGGAAGCCCAGCTTGAGAAAAACCCCGACGATCAGCAGCTTAAGACCCAACTGAATCACGAGACCAAGTCCCTCCAGGAACTTGAGCTCCGGCTGCTGAAAACTCTGGTAGATAACAATCCGACTGATATGTCCCTGAAATATAAACTCGGCTATGCCCTTTTCCGTGAAGGGGAGCTCGATGGGGCCATCGGGCAGTTCCAGCAATCCGCGTTTGACCCCAAAGTTCGCCGTGATTCAAACCGGGTGCTGGGCCAGTGTTTCATGCGCAAGAAGATGTTCGACATGGCCATCGATTTTTACGACAAGGCCCTGGCAGAGTCGTCGGGCTCGACGAACGACGGAAAGGACATCATTTACAACCTTGGTCTCTGCTATGAAGCCCAAAGTAATCGCCTGAAGGCCCTTGAAGCCTTCAAGCGAATCATGATGCTGGACATCAGTTTCAGAGACGTAGCAAAAAAAGTCGAATCTTTAAGCGGCGATGCCGCGTGACAGAAATTCATTAATTTAAGGAGAATCAAATGCCTCAAAGACGCGCAGAAGTTAAGTCGCTGAGAAAGAACGAAGTCAAACGCCAAAGGAACCGTGCTGAGCGATCAGCCCTCCGTACAGAGATCAAAAAAGCCAAATTGGCTATTGAAGAGAAAAGCGAAGGTTTGGCCGACCAACTCAGTGCCACTGCCGGCTGGCTCGACCGGGCTGCCCAGAAACACCTCATCCATCGAAAGAAAGCCGCCCGCATCAAATCCCAACTGGCAAGAGCAGCCGCGGCCGCAGGCTCGTAGTTCAACCTTTGGAACGCGGCATTAGATTTAAAGCGCAGGTAATACCTGCGCTTTTTTTTGCACGCAGCGGGCAGGAGATCCCCGTGATTGAAAAATTCAAAATGCAGGTAACCCCGTCCGCACCTGTTGAAGGTAAATTGCGGTCGAAATCTCTTGTGGAGACAGATTCCCAAATCTGTTTAAGAAAAGGTTAAAACCTGTTCCAACGAATTCCCAGACAAGAGATGCCACACCGCTCAACCAAGATATCCCAAGCCCTGCAGCCGCTTTCGCACCGCCTCCTCCGCATTCTTAGAACTGTCTATCTGATCAGGGCCATCATCACGGACAGATTCATCCAGTAGTCGTACGATAAACTCTTGAGTCGAGACGAATCCGAGGTCTTTGGCCTTTACCTGCAATTTCTGGTAAAGGCCTGGTGCAATTTCTATTTTGGGCATGCTGCGTAGATCCTCGTCGTCTGTAGTCTTCATACACCTCTCCTCTACCAAACTGTAGCCGAAGTCGCAAGACTTCGGGCTCTGGAGGAATCCATCTCTGGTGAATCTGTTATGTTTGCGGTTTACGCAACATCTCACCACTGCCCTCGCGCAAGATTTCCAACTTCGCTGATTCTCTATGCCCGCGCCATCCCAACCCAATTCCGTAGAAAACGGTCTGAATTCTGAAGAACCTTCCAGGCCTCCGCTGTCTTCCAAATTAATCCTCATCGGTGCCATCTTAGCCCTCCTCTGCACCGTCCTGGTCGGTTACTTCGCCTTTTCCTCTATACAGAGCAACTCCATTCAGAATCGGCTGAACGCGTTAACGAAACAGGGCCTGCCGGCATCGGGTGTTGAGCTCGCCAAATGGTACTCCGATTCGCTTAATGGGGAGAATGCTGCACCGCTCTACAGCCAGGCGTTCAAAGTAATGAAATTTGCCCAGTTAGAGGGCTCAGTGGATCTCTTTCAGAGCCCGGAGGAGCCGTTGGGAAAGAACGACCTTCGCTCCCTTGACTCCATCGTCACGGCTGACAGAGAGGCTATTGCTCTGCTGCTTGAGGCAGCTGAAAAAGAAGACTCTGCCTTCCCTATCGACTTTTCACAGGGCTTCGAAGCGCTGCTGCCCCATGCAGCTAAAGCACGCCAGGCGGCGCGGTTACTTGGATACGTCTCACTGATGCACGCGGCTAGAGGAGACAAGGAGAAGGCAGTCAATTCCTTGATAGCGCTCCTGAAAGTCTCTCGCTCCCAGCAGAAGGAACCGGTCCTCATTTCTCAATTGGTGCGTTTTGCGTGTTATGGCCTGACGACGCAATCCCTTCATGTCTGCCTGCATCATGCTGACTTTGAAGATGCCCATCTCCAGGCGCTTGAAGAAGCATTTGCCGACGGAGAATTACAGGATGGCATTCGCAGGGCATTTATCGGGGAACGAGTGATGGGTGCCGATATTTTCCAAAGAGTACTGACAGGCAAAATCAGAAATCTTCAGATGCTAGGAGGCAGGGCCCTGCCGTTTATTCCTTCGGCAATTTTCAAACATGATTTCCAAAAATACCTGGACGATCTGACTGACATCGTAGAGGCGTTTGACCTGCCTGAAGTTCAACGCATGGCCCGCTTCGCCCAGCTCGAAAAATCTGTGGCCCAGTTGGGAAGACATCGAATCATTTCGGCCCTGATTCTGCCAGCCTCGATTAGAGCAGCGAAACAGGACTTTATACACAAGGCCCGACATAGAATGGCTCTGCTTCTCCTGGCAATCGAACGTTTCAGGCTGCAACAGAACCGCCTGCCCGAAAAGCTCGAAGAACTCGTGCCGGAGCGTATTCAGGAATTGCCGGAGGACCCATTTTCAGGCCAGAGTTTCTTCTTCAAGAAAGAAGAAAACGGATACGTTTTGTATAGCGTCGGAGCCAACCAATTTGATGACGGAGGAGACGTTGAAAGCGAAGGAAAGGCAGATGAGGGTTTCAGGCTCAAGCGATTGAAATAGTCGGCTTATGACTTGAGAAATCTGTCGCCGGCGACTTTTCTGATTTTCAATCGGTTGAAGCATCTTTGAAGAAGTGGTTTCGATGTCATTCGCCGGGGATTGTGCGAGTAGAGCCTCAAAGGTTGCGAATGAGGATAATATTCGGGCTCAACGTTCAAGGTGAATCTGAGTAAATTATCGAGGCATGCGGACATGCTTTGGTTTTGAATATCCCAATTCAAAAATTTCAGATCTACAACGAGCCCCCGAATGAACCCAGTCACAGTCCTGATCGTTGGCGCGGGAGGTCGCGGCAACACCTACTCCAGTTTTGCAGAGAAATTCCCCGACAAGGCCAAAGTCGTCGGAGTCGCTGAACCTCGCGATTGGTATCGAGAAGACCTGGCAAAGCGCCATCAGATCTCCTTGGAAAATACCTTCACTGATTGGCACGAAGCCGCTAAACGCGAACGTCTTGCCGATGCGGTTGTCGTTGCTACGCAGGATGCGATGCACGTTGGCCCTGCGGTGGCGTTCGCGCAGAAGGGTTATCACATGCTGCTTGAGAAGCCGATGGCTCCCGATGCGGAAGGATGCAAGACAATCGTCGATGCGGTGCTCGACGCGGGGATCCTTTTCGCTGTTGGGCATGTACTGCGTTATACCGCATACACCAGAACCTTGAAGAAATTGGTCAGTGAAGGTCGTATCGGCGAGGTGGTCAGTATCGAGCATCTTGAGCCAGTCGGTTACTGGCACCAGGCACATTCATTCGTGCGTGGCAACTGGCGCAATGAAAGTGAATCCTCGTCCATGCTGCTTGCTAAGAGTTGCCACGATATCGATTGGCTGCGGCACATTGTTGGCAAACCGTGCCTCCGCGTCAGTTCGTTCGGTTCGCTCAAGCATTTTCGCCGGGAAGCGATGCCGGAGGGAGCGTCCGAACGTTGTCTCGATTGTGACGTTGAGGCTGAATGTCCCTACTCGGCAAAGAAGCTCTACCTTGATGCCGCTCACGAGGGACGAACCGGCTGGCCGCTGGACGTTCTCGTGCAGGAGGTGAATCCGGAGACAATCACTCAGGCGTTGAGGGACGGCCCATACGGCCGATGCGTCTACTCGTGCGATAACGATGTTGTCGACCATCAGGTGGTCATCCTTGAATATGAGGGAAGCACCACAGCAAGCTTCACCATGACAGCTTTCAACAAGGGCAGCGGGCGTAAGACTCGTATCTTCGGCACCCACGGCGAAATTGAGGGCGACAGCTCTGAGATCAAGCTATTCGATTTCAGAACAAAGGAATGGAAAAACATCGACACCAATGCAGCCGATGCAAGTATCGTTGGTGGCCACGGGGGAGGGGATTTTGGCCTGATGGGCTCCTTTATCGATGCGGTCTCCAGCAATGATCCTTCGCACATTCTGTCCGGCCCACTGGAAACGCTTGAATCTCATCTGACGGTATTCGCAGCAGAAGAAGCCCGGAAGCGCGGCAAAGTTGTCGCGCTGTAGGTAATCAACGTGATGCGGGCACTGCCCGAATTATTCTAAAAGTGCTCTTGCGTCGAATAATCCGCCGGTTCAGCGAATACTCCGATCCTCTGCCTCGTAATCCTACTCGTAGTCTCTGATCCTCCCCGAGTTGCAGATCGTTCTGAAAAATATCATTGAACAAGTTGGCGTGTTGCCATTAGCAGAGGAGGGGGGATACAGATTTCCTGTGAAACTTCTGCGCGCTGTGCGTGTACAACGTTCGTAGGGCGGGCATTAGCCCGTTTCCGATCTGCCGAAGAAACGGGTTAAAGCCCGCCCAGCGAGCACTTTGGTTGCGGCCAACGGCTGCGGCAGGACTCAGAAAGCGGAAGATCTAAGATTACGAGAAAGATGTCCGTCGGCCTCAATAACAAGATTGTGGTAAGGCTCTGGGTGTGATGCGGCCAGAGTGCGCGGACATTGGAGCGAGTACCAGAGATAGTTGAAAGAGTCTGTCGTGGAGTTCCAAAGCTACAAATAGACCCCCTTTGATAAAGCACCTCGCGCTGCTATAATCCCCGCCTTCAACGGGCTGTAGCGCAGTTTGGCAGCGCGCTTGAATGGGGTTCAAGAGGCCCCCAGTTCGAATCTGGGCAGCCCGATGTGCGACCCGAGGTCTTCAGGCCTCGGGTCGTTTTTTTAGTACATTGGCGGTTACGAACGATTTCCGTTAAATACGCCGCACTTAATTTCTGACAGATTCCAGGGGCTTTTGCCGAGGATTCGTCAGATACGGAGAGATGTCCGAGTGGCCGAAGGAACACGACTGGAAATCGTGTAGGTGGGTCAAACTGCCTCCGGGGTTCGAATCCCCGTCTCTCCGCCAGTTCCAGGGAGTGATAAATGTTGCTCTGAACGCTTTCAACTGCTGTTGAAAGCGTTTTTTTTGCGTAGTCCAATTCGATTGAGGCTTATGGCACTCAAATCCGTCCTCAGGATGCTTAATCCTCGATGAGGTCGAGAAGTGCTGAGTGGAGTTTCTTGAATTCTGAGACAGATTTTTGTTTGGCGATTTCGAGCCTGGATAGATCGAGTTTCCGCGCGGGTTTCGCTCTTGCTTTCTCGGTGAGGAAGCGATAGCAGCGGGCCGAATCCACTGCATCGCGGATTCCTTCCAGCGTGGCGGAAATTATGTGTTCCTTGCCCCACCGAAAGGTCAGTGGGTATCTGACCCTGGCATCTCCGATAACGTGCAGTCCAACAACGGCCGGATAATCCGCCAGGGTCAGCATCCCCTTCCACAGTGTGGAGTCGGTGGATTCCGGGATGAATTCGTCGTCTGGATAAACTTCCAGCCAGACTTCGTCCTTGGAGGTATCCACGCGTTCGAAGGTGCCGGTGGCCTTGAGCGAGAGATAGATTGATGGGCCGACCTTGCCTGCGGAGTCGATAGTATGCAGGTGAGTTATCCGGTGGCCCTGAATTCCGTGTTTCCTGAGGTGGGCGAACCAAGCAACGAGAAACCATTGTTCTAATCGGCGATATTCGACGGATTCGGTCGAAAAATCGACTTTTCCTGTCGCCTTGTTCAGAGCTGCCAGGAATGGGCCGATGGGAATTAAGCTTCCTCCGGAAATCAGAGATTTGAACCCCGCGGCTGAGAGCGAACCCAAGTGATCGTCAAGGCCTCGGAATTCCAGATCTGGAAGTGATTCACTTATGAATCGTTCAGGCTGGTTCTGGAGTGACTGAAACAGCGGAGCTTCTGAACCGGCAAGATGAGCCAATTCCACCGGCTTGTATTTGAAGGGAGCTACTGTGCAGTTATAGGTTGCCAGCGGGAGAGGTGATTCACTACTGCCGTTTATGGCTACAAGAAGCGGTGCCTGCACCGACCTGCGAGACTTTCGGATGTTGAGCGTTACAGACAGCACTGTCTCGCTGCCTCCTTCGGCATCGATTTTCAGCTTTCCGTCATACCGTCCGGGGACGATGTCTCTGCCCGGTTCGTAAGTCAGCCAGATGGAGTGGTGCGCCTCGGCCGCCATAGTGAATGTTGAGTCAGTCCCAGCATTTTTGCCTACCCGATGCATGTCAAAGAGCCAGATCGGTTTACTCAGATTCGAGTGTTCACTCGTCAGGAGATAAGCTGCGATCGATCTCGCCTCATCCAACGATTTGATTGGGCCGTAATCGTCGAGTGTGCCGTTCTCATGTAGCGCGGCCGCCAGCATCTCAGTCGAGAAGGCTTTCTGTAATCGGACTCGAACCGAGCCGGCAGGTAGTTCCAGTCCTGCTTCAGTCTTGAGTACTGACAGGTTCAACCGGAGGGTGCGCGGGATCTGAAAATTTGAGAGATGAAAGGATGCTGATTCATACTCGTCGAAAGCCGCGTCCATTTGAATGCTGCTGGCCGCCTCCTGTTTTCCAGATGGGCCAATGTCGACCGTCAGACCTCTCTCTTGATACCAGCCGGCCTCGTCTGGCTGGGGCCGCATAAGCCCGGTACCTTCTTGCCAGAGAAATGGATCGCTACCCATCAGGGCCGCCCTGTCTTTCAGGTAATCGTTTCGTTTATAGAGGGACAGGGAGGAGCATATTCGCCTGAGGATTTCAATTTGTGCGACAAGTTCCGGCGACCCCCCAAGTTCGGGATTCTCCCAGCGGAACATGTCCCAGCCGGTGCAGACGATTTGTCCCTTTCCGATCGGCAACTGGTAGAGAGATGTTTTGCCGCTGGCTTTGCCAATGATGCGATTTCCACGGGCAGGGTAATGCCAATAGAACATTGATCGTATGAGCCATGGATGCTGCTTGTAGAGAACCGGCGCGGTAGCGAGATCCTCATCCTTGAGAAGATCAGGGGCGGGGGCTTCAGCCTCTTCTTCGACCCCTTCGAGATCGGCTTCCTGGATGGTGTCTTTGTCTTTCGAGCGTTCTTGTGGAAGCAGGTGTTGAGTCCAGGGGTGGGATTGAATCAAGACGGTTGTCACGTCGCCCGAATCGTCTCTTGGTGGATCCTTTTTCCCGAAGAGGCGAGTAAGAAACGTTTTTCCGTGCGCTGTCTCGAATAGCCTGGCGGCCGGCCCCATCAAGAAAAGTGAGCCACCTTCTTCAAGGAACTCTTCAATCCTTGCCAGATCGGCCTCGTTGAACGCTGTCTGCTTAAAGTTTGGTTCTTCAGGCACGCCAGCGATGGCGACGAGTGCGTACTTCTTGTACTCGGCAGTGTGGAGCCATCGTTTCTCAAGATGATGGATTACCTGAAATTCGCCCAGGATTTGGGAAAGGAATTCGGCGTCGCGCCCCTCAGATCCCTGCATGAGAAAAGCGGGCCTGAGCGGTCGTATCTCAATCTCGGGGAAACCGATCTGGCAGTTTAAGAGTGGAAATAGAAAAATGACTGCTAACCGTCGCATGTTCATTGCGCTTTATCTGTCACCTCCAGGTGAAGTGAGACGGCTTCGAGACCTTGAATTCTCATGAGCAAGGGTCAAATTTTACCGGGCCTCTTCCAACTCTTCAGCGGTGTGACGGCCAGACACGAGACGCCCCCTTTGCTGCGAACGAATTCAACGATAGTTTGGGTTTCATAAGTCACCGGCTTAAGGCGGTCGAGCCTTTGAAGCCTGTCTTCAGTGAAGGGGCTTATTCCAAACCCTCTACTTGCTCGTCTGAATGAATTCTCCGCGCCAGGAGGGGGCGGGTGGTTTCTTGATAAATTCCGCACTTAAGCCTTTGTATCTCAAAGACGGCCCGTCTTTGGGAGCGATGGCCAGGCATTGATCAAATAGTTCGATAGCTTTTTCAAAATCCTGTACAGCGTAATGCCGCCAGCCGGCCTCAAACTTTTCAATGAGGTGAAGTTGTTCGTCAGAGATTTGTCCCTTCTTGCCAACAAGCTCGTAGCAGATTACCGGTTGGGTTTTTCCCTTTACTACCAGTGCGGCAAGCTTGCGGGCTTCGATCTTGTGCTGGGAATGTATGTAGGTCGGCTCGCCGATCATGATGTGTGTGTTGAACTCTTTATTCGCCGGTTCAAAACGGGCAGCCTGGTTCACCGCGTCACCCATGACCGTATATTGGAATTTCTGTTCTGAGCCCATGTTCCCGGCCGAAACTTCACCGGTGTTTATGCCCATGCGGACATCAATATCACAACCGTAGCGGGTCTTTATTTCGAACTGAATCTCTCTGAGCTTCTCCATTTGATCGAGTGCCGCCCAACAGCATTTCCAAGCGTGCGAGTTGGGCTCGTTTTCGTCTTTCCAGAGCGGCACCCCAAAATCGGCCATGATGGCGTCGCCCTCGTATTTATCGATGTAGCCCCCGTATTTCATGATGATATTGCTCATCGGCGTAAGGTATTCGTTGAGAACCTTTGCCAGATCCTCTGCGGAGAGCGATTCAGAAATCGTGGTGAAGCCTGCCACATCGGAAAAGAACATGGTCGCCATCTTCTTCTCACCGACTAGCTTGAATCGGTCCGGAGACTCCTGCAGATACTCGAGAACTTCCGGACTGACCATGGTGGAGAACATTGCTTTCACCACCTTTTTCTGTCGTTCCTCAGTCATGTACCGGTAAAGGAGCACGCCGCCGAAGGAGAAGGTGATCCCGAATATCGTGAAACTTACGTTTAACGGTTCACCCCAGTATGCGAACAGGTTGAATGCGATCGCAAAATACGCAAGGGACGAGGCGATGAGAACGATAGCGCTCCAGTGCTGTGAAAAATAGCCTGTTGCAAGTGCCATCAGCATGGCTGTCACACATATAACAATAACGTTCACGTAACGGCGCTTCCCAATCTCTGGTTGCAGAAAATTCTGGGTAAGGATGCCGTTCAGAACGTTTGCGTGAGCGCCGACAAGGGGATAGTTCCCCTCCTCCTCAAACGGGTTCGGCGCCACATCGTGTGTACCGGTAGCGGTGTAACCAACAAGGACGAGCTTGCCCTCGAGTTCGCTTCGATACTCCGGTGAGTTGAGCACTTTATTGAAGGAGTAATGCTTGAAGATAGCGGTGTTCTTAAATTTCCCAGCCCAGTTGATCACCATACGTCCGCGCTCATCTACCGGGATTTTTATGTCCTTTGTTGTGCCATCAGAGATTTGCGCTCCGGGTAGCAGGAGGAAGTTGCCGGGACACAGGCGAATAGTTTGAACCGGGACCTTCAGATGGTGACATGCCATGACGAGCCCCATGCTGAAAAAGGCTCGATCTCCCCGCACGGTCACTAGAGGATAATGCCGCACGGCACCATCGAAATCCTTTTGCACAGCAAAGTAGGAAGGTGCGGTTGACGCCAGGCAAAACCTCACAAGTGGTGTCTTGGCATGCAGAAAGCTCTTGAATGCTGTGGTCAGAGTGCTTGCTGCCTCCTCCTTCTGATCCTGCGTCTCAAGAGCTTTTCCTTCCCCATCAACAAGGATGTCGTGAATATGAGGTGCACTTTCATCTGTCACTCTTTCCCTGATGTACGAGTCGAGCGTCTGGTATAGATCTTCTGCGAGCTCACTGGCTTGTGCTTCGAGCATTGCAGCCAGATCGTCTCTGTAGTTTGAGAGTAAGAGGCCTCCCATTGCCTCAGCGAAAATCAATTCGTGAGTTTTCCGATACGGGTATTCATGGATGGCCCACTTCTTAAACTGATCGTTATTTTCGCTATATACGGGCTGGGGCTCTGTCAAGAAACGATAAGTGCTTTTCTCAATATCAAGCAACGGTGGATTCACCGCCTGGCCCTGTGCGTTAGTCATCGCTCTGACGAGGATGTCATCATAACCAGCGCCGTTCTCCTCGAGAGCCTTCCGCGAGATGATGAAGTCTTCCTGTTCGAGACGCTGCAAGACAAATTGTGAATCTGCATCATAAACGCGGGGGATAATGTTGATGAGTGCCCCTTCGATGTAGTTCCATGTGTATTTCTTCCCATCATCGCCATCGTCCGAGGAGTCCAGGGCACCCAGGCCATGCTGTCCCTTCTCATCAAGTTTTGCCTTCAAGTCTGATAACGCTGTGAATGGAGAAGAGTCGAACCAGGCTTTATAGAGTTCGGGATATCGAAAGAATTCATTCTGAAGCAGGCTCGCGATTTCCTTGAATTTCTTATTGTTCTTTTCCAACTCCGCCACGCCGGGATATTCCTCAGGGAACGCCATTGGGAAAAGGACTCGTCCATGCTTCTTTGCAGCTTCAGAAAGGGGGCCATCCGGTCCGGCCATGCTGTTTGATGCCTCCTGATAGATCGTCTCAAGTTGCTGTAACACCGCGTCCTGTTCTCCCTGCCCGGAAAAGGCCGCCTGAACCACCTTCAGCAGACTCCCGAATTTCTCGGTCGCTTGTTTACTCTCTCTCTTAGAGATCATGCCCTTCTCGGGAAAGAGTACATCGAACCCGATCATCTCAGCATCTTTAAGGTGCGTGATGAGTTCTGTGTAATAAATCCTGGGGAGGGGCCATTCACTGAGCTGTCTCAACACCTCATCATCGATGTTGCAAAAGACAATCGCGGGATCCGCCTTGATGGTTGAGCGGAATGGGAAGAATGAGTCCCGCACCTGGTGCTCAAATTTCGTCAGAACAGCCGGCGGTGCGAAATACAAGAACGAGAAAATCGAGGCACTCAAGGTGCCAACGATGAGCGAGACCAGGACGGGCTTATGTGCCGAAATCCCGCCTGATCGACGAACGAACTCCTGAGTCCTGCCTATCGTTCTGGTCCTGATGGTATCCATGCTGCGCCGGAAGTAATGGTAGATTGAACTATAAGTGAGCCGTGCCTGTCGTTTACAGCCTGTTTAGTCAAGCATTTTATAAGGAGAACTGAATTCCTCCTATCGCGGGTAGCAAGGCACGTGTGAGTGTTTATCCGCCATTCAATCGAAGGGCTCAACGCAGTTGGAGTGGATTTCCAGTTCGGGATTCTGCTGGCGCAGCAATTTACCAATGTGCCAGACCGCGCGTTTCACGCCATGCGTCGGTCTTGGATGGCCGACCTGGGCCAGCTTTAACAGGCATTCCCCCTCGCGTTGGAGAATGGCGATGCCAAACTGTTGTGTGAACTCGCCTTCGATCGCAAGCACTTCGATGAGCTGATTGTTGTGGTCCGTCTGCTGGTAGGCTCTGAGGAATTTGATCACGTAATCGAGCCCTTCATGAGATTCACAAATAGTGCAGGGCTCGAATTCGAGTGAGACCTCCGCATTATCCGGGACTTTAAAAAGAATGTTAGGCATATCTCCAAACGGTGAAATAGAGGTGGGTAAGTCTATCTGGCACTGCTCCGGTTTTTCCCATACGAAATAGTAGATCGGCTGCCCAACATCCAGGAACTTCTGTTCATACTTCGTTGGCGTGCGTCCAGGCAGTGAGTGCACGAAGGTCGTATCAAAGCAGGAACGAATATCCTGTTGGTTCTCAAGGACGCGGACGATCCTGGCTGCGTATTTTACATGGTCGGTGGCGATAGTGACGCGAGCGCCCGGCTGTAATCTCGAGGCCAGCAGTCGAACGAATTCCGGCTGAATGATCACCTTGGTGAATCGTTTGTCTTTTGCCCAGGGGTCAGGGTGGTTGATGACGATTTCGTCCAGCGATGACTGTGGGAACAGTGTCTGGAGAGCCAGCTTGCCCGGCAATTCGGCCGCGCGCCCGTTAGTCAGATTGGATTTGTGAAGCCGCTTCAAGAGGCGTGAGACCGAACTCCACGAAATGTCGACTCCAATGTAGTTGGCCTCTGGATGTTTCTCTGCCTGCTCAGCCAGAAAACTGCCGTTGCCAAAACCGATCTCGAGTCGAAGTGGGCCTGGACGCCCAAAGACAGCTTGCCAATCGATTGGCCAGTCGTATTGAGTCCAGCGTATTTCGTATTCGTGAATGGTACGCGCCAGGGCGGAGGCGGACCAGATTTTTTCGGACATGGTAGTGGATTTCATTTGGGCGAGGGATTGTTCGAATATGTGCGGCTTTTGCCATGCCCTTTCTGCAAGGCTTCGGAGGGGCGTTACAATGTTCCTTCCTAATCGATAACCCTTATGCGTTCATCATTTATCATCTGTCTGGCTCTGGTCCACCCGAAATTGGTTTTCCCCGAAGCAGAGAGGATCGATTTCGCCAAGACGATCCGCCCGATCTTTGAAGCAAACTGCTTCGAATGCCACGGCAGCGAAAAGCAGAAGAACGGCCTCAGGCTTGACGACAAAGTAACAGCCTTCCGCGGTGGCGACACCGGCGAAGCCATCGTTCCGGGCAAGAGTAAGCAGAGCCTTCTCTTCCAGGTGATTACCGGCACCGCACAGAACAAAGAACTTGTCATGCCCAAAGGCAAAGAGCGGCTCAGTGAGTCGCACGTGCTTGCTATTGGCAACTGGATCGACCAGGGAGCCGTCTGGCCGGAAAGCCCCGAGGGTGGGCAACGCCTGAAAAGTGGCCACTGGGCCTTTCAGCCAATTGCGGTTCCTGAGCCGCCGAAGCCGAATAATTCATCGTGGATTAAGAATCCAATCGACGCATTTATATTGAGGAGGCTTGAAGAGAAGCAGATCACTCCGTCACCGGAGGCCGGCAGAGCAACGCTCATCCGACGCCTCTACTTTGACCTCCTTGGGTTGCTGCCCAAGCCCGAAGAGGTGGATGCGTTCATTGGAGACAAGTCCAGTGACGCGTACGAGAAGCTGGTCGTCCGCATTCTGAAGTCCCCACACTACGGTGAACGCTGGGGACGTCACTGGCTCGACCAGGCGAGATATGCGGACTCGCATGGATACAGCGTTGACAGCGAGCGTACCATGTGGCCGTATCGCGACTGGGTCATCAAGGCGCTGAACGATGACATGCCGTTTGACCAGTTCACTATCGAGCAACTAGCGGGCGACCTCCTCCCAAACCCGACACCCAACCAGATCGTCGCCACCGCGTTTCATCGAAACACGATGATCAATCAGGAAGGCGGTACCAAACCTGAACAGTTCCGGGTCGAATCAGTCATCGACCGCGTCAATACCACCGGGCAGGTGTGGCTCGGTCTTACGCTCGGTTGTGCCCAGTGCCATTCACACAAGTTCGATCCGATTACCCAGCGTGAGTACTACCAGCTCTACGCTTTCTTCAACAACACCCAGGACGCGAACGGCGCCGGCCCCACCCAGCGTTTGCCGACACCGCTTCAGGAGCAGGAGCAGAAGGAATTGGAGGCCGAACTGAAGAGCGCTGAGGATGAGCTCCAGAATTATGAAAAGTCTTTGGCCGGCAAGAGAGCCGAGTGGGAAGGAAGCATGATCGCTCAACTCAACTCGACGAAGCCGCTCGTGTGGTCGCTGTTGAAGGGCGCTCTGTACATTTCGCCAGGTGGCGCCACGCTGTCGCCGCTGGAGGATGGCTCAATCCTTGTGGGCGGAAAAGTGCCCCCAAACGACAACTACAGCATCCAATTCAATTCCGACATCCGGACGATCAGCGCGATCCGACTCGAAGTGCTGCCGGACAAGAGTCTGCCGAAAAACGGCCCCGGCCTCGCGGGCAACGGCAACTTTGTGCTGACTGGTTTTGAACTCAAAGTCGACGGAGTGCCGATCACGATCGCCTCCGCAATAGCAGATCACTCACAACCGGGTTATCCAATCGTGAATTCTATCGATGGAAGCCCCAAGACTGGATGGGCAATTAACGTTGGTAGCGGCTCCGAAAAGGGAGCTCAGATGAATGCCGCCCACATGGCTACTTACTTTCCTGCTGCAACCGGGGATGCCGCCGGCAAGACGGTTTCCATTGCCATGAAACACGAAATGAATGACCGGTATCTCATCGGCCGCTTCCGCCTTTCAATAACTGATGCTGGCGTTGAAACATTGCGACAGCCGGTATCACCCGAACTTCGTGAGGCAATTCTGGCTGCGGCGGAGAAGCGCTCTGCAGAGCAAAACAGACTCGTTCAAGAGGAATTTACGAAACGCGAGCCTATGCGCGTGAAGTTCGTGGAGAAACGTGATGCGATAAAGAAGAAACTGGACAGCCTGAGCAAGTCGACCCCGTCAGTCATGGTCATGAAGGAAAACCCGGCTCCGCGCGTTACCAATATTCTAATCCGGGGCGATTATCTGCGGCCGGGAGCAGAGGTGCTGCCTGGCGTTCCGGAGGTGCTGTCCCCGTTGAAGCAGCGGGAGAAATTCAACCGCCTTCATCTTGCCGAATGGCTGGTCGACGCCAGCAATCCGCTGACTGCGCGTGTCACGGTGAATCGGGTCTGGATGCGTTACTTCGGCCGCGGGTTGGTCCAGACGGAAAATGATTTCGGGATTCAGGGCACCCCTCCAACCCACCCGGAGTTACTCAATTGGCTTTCGAGTGAATTCGTCCGCAATGACTGGTCACTCAAATCGCTTCACAAACTGATAGTGATGTCCGCGACCTATCGGCAGTCATCGCATGAGCGTCCCGATCTGTATGAGATTGACCCATTAAATAAACTGCTTGCCCGGCAGAACCGGGTGCGTGCTGAGGCCGAGGTCGTCCGGGACATTGCCCTTTCAGCAAGCGGCCTGCTGAGTGAAAATATCGGTGGGCCGAGTGTCTACCCGCCGCAACCAGAGGGCATTTATGCTTTCACTCAAAATCGAAAGAACTGGAAAACAAGCACTGGCCCCGACCGCTACCGGCGCGGTCTTTACACGTTTTTCTACCGAAGCGCGCCATATCCCATGCTGACTACATTCGATTCGCCTGATTTCGTATTCACCTGCACCTCGCGTCTCCGCTCAAACACCCCACTGCAGTCCTTAGCCATGGCAAACGATGAGGCCATGGTGGAGCTTGCCCGAGGCCTGGGCATACGAGTGCTGAAAGAGGAAACGGGCACGGACGAGGCGCGGATTAAAAGAGCGTTCATGCTCTGCCTGTCACGCCCACCCACTTCGCACGAATCCGGGCTGCTTGTTCAATATCTGAAACAGCAGACTGACGAGTTCAATGCGGACGCGTCAGCCGCTGGCGAGGCCGCGGGTCCGGGTTTGCCTGAGGGCGTGAAGCCGGTCCAGGCAGCCGTGTGGACCGCGGCGGCCCGTGCACTGATCAATCTGGATGAATTCATCACTCGAGAATGACCCGATGAACCTGGAGCAGGATTTCAACCAACAGTTGCTGCATCTCGAAACCCGCCGCCACTTCTTCAAGCGATGTTCGATGGGGTTGGGCTCCGTGGCGCTGGCATCCTTAATGAACGGTGAGGCAACCGCGGCCACATTCAATCCAACCCTGCCCAGGCCGCCTCAACATGCGGGAAAGGCCAAAGCTGTCATCTACCTCTTCATGGCCGGAGGGCCGAGTCAGCTCGAACTTTTTGAAGACAAACCAAAACTTCGCGAGCTGAACGGTAAGCCTGCACCCGCGGATTTTATGAAGGACAAACAGTTCGCCTTTCTCAAGGCGGATGCTCTGCTGCTCGGCTCCCGGCGGACATTCGGGCAATATGGCCAGTCGGGTGCGGCGTTGAGCGAGCTCTTTCCGCACCACCAGAAGATCGTTGATGACGTCTGTTTTGTAAGGGGGATGACCACCAACGTCTTCAATCACGGTCCGGCCAAAATCTTCATCAATACCGGCGCACCACAGCCAGGTCGCCCGAGTATGGGCTCATGGGTGAGCTACGGCATCGGTAGTGAGTCGCACAATCTGCCAGCCTTCGTTGTCCTGCAGTCCGGCCCTCGCGGGCCGCGGGCCGGTGCTACTCTCTGGTCCAGTGGTTTCCTGCCGACGACCCATCAAGGGGTGCCGTTCCGCGGCAAGGGGGATCCAATTCTGAATCTTTCGAACCCGCCGGGCATCGACGACAAACGTCAACGCCAGTTCTTTGACGTGGTGCGCGATCTGAATCAGGGCCATCTGAACGCGGTCGGCGATCCGGAAATCGCCACCCGCATCGCGGCCTATGAAATGGCCTATCGGATGCAGAGCAGTGCACCAGAACTCATGGATCTTTCCGGAGAATCCAAAGCGACCATGGACCTTTACGGCCCTGATGCAGCCCAGCCCTCGTTCGCGAGAAACTGCATTCTTGCCAGGCGGCTTGTCGAACGTGGAGCGCGATTCGTGCAGCTTTACCACACCAATTGGGACAGCCACGGGGGCCCCGGCGAGACGCTAGAAAAAGATCTCGAGAAAGTCGCAATGGATGTTGACCAGGCGAGCGCGGCATTAATTCTCGATCTCAAACAACGCGGTCTGCTCGATGACACCCTTGTCATCTGGGGTGGTGAGTTCGGTCGCACCCCCATGGGCGAGCCCCGAAAGACCACCGGCCGCGATCATCACATCGAAGCCTTCACCGTCTGGCTTGCAGGCGGCGGAACTAAACCGGGCATCAGCATCGGTAAGACTGACGACCTTGGCTACTCCGTCATCGAGGAGAAGACCCACGTCCATGACCTTCAGGCGACCGTGTTGCACCTGCTTGGTCTCGACCACGAGAAACTGACCTTCCGCTTCCAGGGCCGCGACTTCAGGCTCACCGACGTGCACGGGAAGGTGATTGAGAAAATCCTGGCGTGACGAAAAGTGGTAATCGTTATCGAGATCGCTGCGGTCTCGCTAACATCCCTAACGAAATTCTGGGCCCCAACGCACAGCATGCCGCGCACTATCAAATTCCTATTCGGACTCCTGGTCACCGCGCTGGGGGCGAGCGTGGCCCTCTGGATTCTGGCCAGTCTGTTTGTGCCGGATCTATCGGGCAAGAATGTGCGGCAATATACCCGGGAAGAGATCAAGGCAGCTAAAATCTCGCGGGACGTCAACTTTGACCCGAACGATCCTGAGCCGTTCCATCATCATCCAGATATCGATTATACCCTCGGGGAAGAAGCTCCCTGGTATCCGAAAGCTGAATCACCAATCCTCGCCAAGTTAGTGCAGGAAGGACATCTTCCACCTGTTGCGGAGCGCGTCGGGTCAGAGCCGTGCGTGATGCGGGGTTACGATGGGATCGGCGAATATGGCGGGACGTGGCTGAGGGTGGCTACTTCACCCAATGACATCGGCGTCATCAGTTGGAGACTGTCGTATGCCTCCCTGTTTCGCTGGTCTCCGCTCGGGTATCCGATCCGGCCGCACCTGGCGAAGAGTATTGAAGCATCGGCGGACAAGAGAGAGTTCATATTTCATCTGCGTAAGGGCGTGAAGTGGTCGGACGGCCATCTATTCACTGCGGAAGACATCCTCTACGGATGGAAACATGAAACACTCGATAAGGATGTCTACGGCCGCATTCCCGACTGGATGAAGACTGGAGGCGAGACCGGCACGATCGAGATGCTCGACGACTACCGGGTGAAGTTCACCTTCCCAAAAACCTATGGTCTTTTCATGGAGATCATTGCGGCGAATCAGGGCAACGGTTTCGCAAGTACGCCTGCACATTACTTGAGGCAGTACCATCCAACACTTGGCGACGAGACACTCTGCAAGGAAAAGATGGAGGCTTACAAGCTGCCAAGCCGAAAGGCGCTCTATCGCTACATCAAGCATTTCCAGAATCCCGAACATCCGCGTATGTGGCCGTGGATCTATCGGAAATATAAATCCAATCCGCCGCAGGTGTTTGTGCGCAATCCCTATTACTGGGTTGTGGACGAAGAGGGCAATCAACTGCCTTACGTTGACCGTGTGCAGTTCGATATCCAGCCGGTGAAGATGCTCGCGCTCAGTGCGATGAACGGCATGATCACCATGCAGACACGGCATCTGCGGTACGAGAATTACACCGACTTTTTGAGCCGACAAAAGGAAAGCGGAACGCGCATTCTGCACTGGTATCCAGCCAGCCGTTCGGTGTGGGTGATCAATCCGAACAACAATCGGCGTATAGATCCCGATGACCCGACAACCAGGTGGAAGGCAAAGTATCTGAGTGATCGCCGGTTCAGGCAGGCCCTTTCGGTATCCCTCGACCGCAAGACTATGATTCGCGCCGAATTCAACGATCAGGTCGAACCCTCGCAGGTCGCACCCGGCCCGGCATCCCCGTTCCACAGTGAAGAACTTGCGAAGGCGTTCACCCAGCATGACCTGGTATGGGCGAACAACACGCTCGATGAGATCGGGCTCGACAAGCGCGACTACGAAGGCTTCCGCGCCTTCCCGGATGGCATGCGCATGACCTTCTATCTCGATACGTGCCCTTTCACGGGCATAGGGCCAGCGCAATTTGTAATAGATGACTGGGCCAAAGTCGGGGTGCGGGTGATATTACGCGATACTGCACGCACGCTGTTTTACATACGGAAGGATTCGATGAATTTCGATTTCAATGTGTGGTCGGGTGAGAGCGATTACCTGCCGCTCGTGCTGCCGCGTTACTTTGTGCCGCATCACACGGAATCCTTTTACGCAGTCGGCTGGGGACGCTGGTTTATGCGCGGCGGCTATTTTGGAAACCCGGAAGCGAAGAGCGGCAATTCCGTTGAGCCGCCCAGAGACCACCCCGTCTATAAGGCGATGACGCACTATGTGAACGCGCTACAGAAGCCAACGCTTGTCGAACAGAAGGAAGAATTTGGCAAGGCGCTCAAGATTGCCGCGGAGAATACCTGGAACATAAATATCGCAGAGGCACCACCTCAACTGGTGGTCACCATGCAGGGGTTTAAGAATGTGCCAAAGAACGCTCTCTACGGGGCTATCTTTTACACGCCGGGGAATGCCGGAATCGAGACCTACTATTTTGAAGAACCGAATGATTCGGTGGGGGCGATTCGTGAGACCAGAGAATCGATCCTGAAAGTTACACCGATTCCCGGCAGTGGTTCGAAAGGATCGGCCGAACAGTCATCCAATGTCGCCGGCAGGATTATTCAATATCTGTTCTTCGCAGCGGTGGCATGCGCGGTTCTGATGGTCGGGTTCAAACATCCGTATGTTGGCCGCCGCCTTGCCATCATGTTTCCGACGATCTGGCTCATTTCGGTGGTCACGTTCATCATCATCCAGTTGCCGCCGGGCGATTACCTCACCGACCGGATCATCCAGCTTTCAGAGTCGGGCGATGAAGCCGACCTCTCACAAATAGACGACCTTAAGACGCTCTTCCATTTCGATGAGACACTGCTGAAAAAATACCTCCGATGGATGGGCCTCTTCTGGTTCACGAGTTTTAAGACTTCCGACAGCGGACTCCTCCAGGGCAATCTTGGCCGTTCGATGGAGTCCACTCAAGAGGTGAACAGTATCGTTGGAGATCGCGTATTGCTGACGTTCCTGATATCCCTGGGAACGATCTTATTTACCTGGGTGACCGCGATCCCGATAGGTGTTTACTCCGCGGTTAAACAGTACTCGGTGGGCGATTACATCCTCACCTTTGTCGGTTTCATCGGAATGTGCGTGCCGGCATTCCTTCTCGCACTCGTGTTGATGACCTGGGCCGGCGTCTCCGGTCTCTTCTCGGCCGAGTTTGCTGCCCAGCCCGAGTGGGACTGGCCCAAGGCGGCTGACTTGTTGAAGCACATCTGGATACCGGTCGTCGTCCTTGGAGTTGGCGGTACCGCATCCATGATCCGCGTCATGCGGGCCAACTTGCTTGACGAACTCAAAAAGCCTTATGTGACCACGGCCCGAGCCCGCGGCGTCCGGCCGTTCAAGCTGCTGATGAAATATCCGGTCCGGCTCGCCCTGAATCCGTTTGTCTCAGGGATAGGCGGCCTCTTTCCACAGCTTGTCTCGGGAGGCGCCATTGTCGGTATGGTGCTCTCCCTGCCAACGGTCGGCCCGCTGATGCTTTCCGCACTCTTCAGCCAGGACATGTACCTCGCTGGTTCGATGCTGATGATCCTGAGTCTGCTTGGGGTGCTCGGAACGCTTGTAAGCGACCTGCTGTTGTTGCTCCTTGATCCGAGGATCCGGTTTGAGGGAGGGTCGCGGTGATGTGTGGGAGGAGGGGAGGGTTGGAGTGTGGGAGGAATGGAGTAATGACACGCTGGTCTATGGGATATTGTGAATTCTTCTTTTCCACGTCTGTCCGAATCCTTGGGAACTCTCACTGAGCCACCCACCTATGCCTGACAACGCAGTAACAACAGATCAAGACCTAGGTAGCCTGTCCCAATCGCAGCTCATCGTTCGGGGTTTCATGCGGCATCGCCTCGCGCTGATTGGATTCTATGTTCTGCTACTGCTCTACATGGTTGCCATCTTTGCCGGTTTTGTAGCGCCTTACACCTCAGAGTGGCGTGACTTGGATCATGCATATTGCCCGCCGCAGCTCGTCAGATTCAGCTTTTCCAATGGTTTGCATGTGTACGCTCACAAGCGGCACGTCGACCCGATTACGTTTCAGAAAAATTATGTGGAGGACCGCGAAGATGTGATTCCCCTGGGTTTTATGGTAAGGGGCGAACTCTATAAGTTCTGGGGGCTTGTGAAGACTGAACGGCACTTCTTTGGAGTAAACAGACAGAGATATGAGGGTAATGGGACACCCACTTTTTATATTCTTGGAGCGGACAGGTACGGTCGTGACCTCTTCAGCAGGATGGTTCATGGCTCACGCATCTCCCTCTCGGTTGGATTGATCGGAATTGCCTTTACCTTTTTTCTTGGGATGACAGTCGGCGGTATTTCTGGCTACATGGGCGGAGCGGTTGATAACTTCATCCAACGCTGTATCGAGATCATCAACGCCTTCCCGCAACTCCCACTCTGGCTCGCACTGGGCGCGGCAATGCCGACGGACTGGCCGCCGCTGCGAACCTATTTCGCCATCACGATCGTGCTGAGCCTTCTCAACTGGACGGGGCTCGCCCGAGTCGTGCGCGGCAAGATTCTTTCCTTGCGAGAAGAAGATTACGCGATGGCCGCTCGACTGCTTGGCGCCAGCCATGGCCGAGTGCTGTTCCGCCATCTGTTACCCGGATTCGCCAGCCACATAATTGTTGCTCTGACACTGAGCATTCCAGGAATGATTCTTGGCGAAACGAGCCTGAGCTTTCTGGGGCTGGGTTTACGCCCGCCGGTCGTGAGCTGGGGTGTGATGCTTCAGGACTGCATGGACGTGAAGGCCGTAACCTTTTATCCGTGGCTGATGATGCCTGTTTTCTTTATTGTGCTGACAGTGTTGTGTTTTAATTTTCTCGGCGATGGCCTGAGGGATGCGGCAGACCCGTATTCCACTCGGTAAAAATATCCTTTGGAGCATTCTATGAGCACCCAGCCGAACGTCGTATTTGTTATCACCGATGACCAGGGCTACGGGGA
>JAQBXN010000072.1 GCA_027625095.1 Planctomycetota bacterium
GCGCCCCAGGCCACATGCTCCCGCCCCTCCTTGGCTGAAAATGTGTAACACAAATTCTGGAACAAGAAACCTCGCAAAACCGCCTCTAATGCTCGTTTACAAGTCGTTGTCCGGAGTTCTGCTTCGGGGCTTCGATGCGTTTTTCCAATTCTGTCCCCAAGTTGAAAACCTGGGGCTAATTGCCTCCGTCCCTTCGGGACTATTGAAGGTGGCAACAATATTTTGGCCGGAGTCCTTAACCTGACCGTCAGGGGGGTTGCAGGCGAGTGAAAGCAAGCGGGCAGCATCTCCGGGTTTCAAAGCTGTCGATACGCTCGCCCTTACTTATCCTTCGAAGGATTGTTTCAGAATCTCGGGGATCACCTGGCGAAATCAGCATGAATATCGACTGACCGATAGCCTCCTTCGAGTTGTATCCATAAATGCGTTCGGCTCCCAGGTTCCAACTGGTGAGGGTTCCATCCAGAGCCTTTCCAATGATGGCATCGGACGAAGATTCAATGATGGCTTCGTATTGCCGCAGCCGTTCTTCAACCCGCTTTCGTTCTTGAACTTCCGCTTCAAGTTGCTGGTTAACCGGCGCCAGACCAGGGAGCGACAGAGCGCGGGGAATGACTGGGATGAGGGCGATCACGGTCGCCCAGGAAACAAAGGCAGTAATCACCTTGGACAGTGCAGACAGGCGATACCACGGATGCCAGAAGATGGTCGCCTCAATGAAATGTCCTATTCCACAAGCAAGGATGAACGCAGCAAAGAGCCAGAAAATGGGCAGGAACGGGGTATCCCTTCTTTTCAGACGAAATACGCCAGGACTAAGGGAATGGCAGCATACGCCCCGAAAATGGCAAAGTCCGAAACGATGTGAGTCCAACCGTGCATCAGGGACCACTGACCGCAGGTCCATCGCGCAGGGAAATCGGAGGTGTCAAAAATCTTGAGAAGAAATGTAAACATATTTTCGCCCGGGAAGAGGTGCCGTCGAATTTTCGGTCTGAAGACAGCCGGAGCATCCATCCGCCATACAAAGGAAGTCTGAAGATATCATGGAGTCTTCGGTCTTGATTTCTCGATGAGGCATGGAAAGTGTCGACGAACAACAGTCGTAGCTTAGCCGCAAGCTACCAACTGGCTAAATTGGCTTCGAGGAGCAGACAAGCTGGCCGCTTGTCGTTGCGTTGTTTCATCCGTCCCATCACTTTTCCTCCTTCGGCAGACTCAACTGGTACACCACCGTTCCCCCGTTATGGTGCTGCGGGCGTTGGCCTGGCTGTACAACATCTCTGGAGCGGCTGGTGAAGATCAGATTGCCGTCGGCGAAAACAGCGGGCCGGACGATGGCGCCGTTCCATTGCATGTCTTCTTTCCAAACCAGGAGGGCATCTTCGATCTGGATGCCCCAGAGTTTGCCAATCGCAGTTCCACCGAAGAGAAATTTTCCCACCAGGATCGGAGCAGCGATCACCGAGCCTTCCACTTGTGCCGGCTGTTTCCATACCGGTTTTCCGGTGAGGCACTCGAGGGCGTAGACATTGCCTTTCGTATCGCCGAAATAGATGTGCCCATTCGCCAGGCATGAGCCGCTTTCGATGGGCGCTCTCGCTTTGTATGTCCACACTATCTTTCCTGAGGCGCAGTCCATTGCATGGAATTCTTCCGAACGTGTACCAAGGTAGACAAGCTTTCCGTCCGTACATGGCGTGCTGACGATGTCCCCTTTCAGATCGGCCTTCCAGCGCTGGACTCCGAGTTCCGCATCCAACGCGTAAAGATGTTGGTCTCGTGAGCCGAAATAGATTTGTCCGTCGGCCGCGCAAGGGCTGCCTTCGATCCAGTCCAGGGCAGGGAAGTTCCAGAGCATCCGTCCATTCACCGCGTCCAGGGCGTAGAGCCTCCGATCGAGGCCGCCGTAGTAAACGACATCGCGATAAACCAACGGAGAACCAAGGCAGGGCCCTCCCCCGGGGAACGACCAGATTTCATCTTCGCTAATGAGTGACACCGCGTGCATCTCGCCGGTTTTTGTTCCGAAGAACAGCACGCCGTCCGCCACGCTGACCGAACTCGTCACCTGGTAGGGCGAGGCGAGAATGTCGAAGGGCAGGCCGTAAACGTGCCGGCCTTCCGCCCAGACGGAACCGCTGAGGTGCCTTTCTTCGTGAGCAAATCGTTCGATGTCGGCCTTTGTTTTCTTGAGGGGAAGTCCGTAGAGGGCATCCGGGACAGCGCCCGTGCGGGATGAGAACTTGCCATCGGTCAGCCAGTTCTCGCTGTAAGCGCCAGTCTCTGCTCGATCAAATTCTTTCACAAACTCAGCCACGATTGCCGGCTGACTGATAAAGCGGCTGCGGGCCTGCTTGGAGATGGCTCTTGCATTTGAGTATTTGCCCAGGTCAATAAGGGTACGCACGTGAGCCAGGAACGTTTCTGCTTCGCTCCCGGTTCTGTAAATGAGTGGCCCGGCTTCAACTCTCGCAAGTTCCTTGAAAGAAGCATGACGGCCATCAAACGGTTTGAGCGGCTGACTGGAATCCCTGGGTCGGAAACGCAGGTTAGGCCGGGCGTTGTTGGTGTACAGCTCAAGCAGGTTGTCTCCCTCGTCGAACTTTGCGACCCCGGTCGGGCTGAAGTTCAAATCGTAATTGGTGTACCAGCCGGGAACAGCCGGGGTCTTGGTGTCGCCATTGACGAACAAGACACCAAATTCACCGCTCGTCTTCCCCTGCCCTACAGAAATCTCATACTTGCCGGCCTCCTCGATCTTTATCGCGGCACGGAAAACGTGGTACCAGTGCTGCTGTAGTTGGACATCAGTGGAGGCGTGGATCCCGGTCTTCATAAACCTGCCGGGCAATTCCTTTTTCTGTTTTTCTTCTTCCAGCCTCTTCTTTTCAATCGTTTCATTCCGCATCCGCTTGAAGGTAGTCATGGTGCCTTCAAGGCTCTTGAACCATTGGCGTGGAGCCCCGCTATGTCCTTCAAAGCTGTCGGAGCTGTAACCGCCCGTGGGATGCCATTCCTTGCGGCCTCCGGGGTAGACCCCCTCGATAGCAGGAAGCTTCTCTGACAAGTTGCCGAAGAGCACGGTGTATTCGCCCGGCCCCGAATTTCCGTCGAACAGGATGCGTGCGGTCGAACGAACTGAGTAACAGACGAAATGGCTCACTGGCTGTTGCTTCGAGTCGAAGACTCGGATGTCGCGTCCGTCTTCCTGCGCGAGCCCTCGATGGTCGAGGAGGATCTCGTAGTGCGCCGAAGCAACAAAAGCGGATGCCGATGTGCGGGCAGTCCACCCGTCGAGCCAACCGTCCTTGAGGGCTGGGGATTCTTCGGTGTGGAGCGCGAGGGGGAACAGGAAAAGAAGGCAGAGGGCAAACGCGAAGACGCAAGCTGGCAGCTTGCTGGCCCGGAGAGAGCGCACTGAACCAGAGCAGGCAAGCTGGTGGATTGAAGCTGCGATTCTTGAACGCCGAAGGTGTTCTGTCCTATAGCCCAGGGTTAGCGAGGCTTTGCGAGCAACCCTGGGTAATAGGCAAGAAACATCTTCAACCCCAACGGGGTTGCGTCCATGAACACTATTCCGAAAAGCTTTGGGATCAATGGACGCAACACCTTCGGCGTTGAAGACATAATGCCGACCTGACCCAGGGTAGCTCGCAAAGCCTCGCAACCCTGGGCTGTAGGACGCAACCACTTCGTGGTTGAAGAGTTTTGCGTCGCGCTCAAGGCTCACACTCGGTGCTGCATGATGCCGTCCCTCCTGGACTGATGAGTGATATTCATTTTTTGAACGCCGAAGGTGTTCTGTCCTATAGCCCAGGGTTAGCGAGGCTTTGCGAGCAACCCTGGGTAATAGGCAAGAAACATCTTCAACCCCAACGGGGTTGCGTCCATGAATGTGATCCTGAGAGTCAAAACCAAAGCTCACAAGCTGGCGGATTGAAGCTGCGATCTGCTTCCTCATTTCACCTCCTCCTTTCCGGCTTTCTCGGCAGCTCGCAACTTCTTGATGGTTTCCATACCGCCGTAAAGCTCGACTTCGGTGATGGAGGAGTGGCCTTCTATGAGGTGGATGCGCAAGTTCTTGGAGAAGACTGGCGGGTCGAATTTGTGAAAATGATAGACCTCGTGATTGTCGCGGACTTTGACCAGTTGTTTCCAGAAGCCGCGCTTCAACTGCCGTCGCTCCAGGTCGCTCAGATCGCTACGGCGATCGTAGGACTCGATGTAGGCTTCGATGGAATAGGCTGACAGGCGAGGGAGAGACGGATCTTCTGCCATGGCGAAGTGGGTCAGCACTTCCTTCTGCGGCAGCGTGATGTCGATGAAGCAAGGCAGTTCCATCCAATAGTTGTTGAGAAAGAAATTGCCGTCACCGAACCATTTCCCATCCAGCAGGGCAGGCTCAGACTCGAAGAGGCGGCCGTTGATGAATTTGTAGGGGTCGGCCCAGCGGGTGATATGCGCGCCGATCTTCGCACGCAGGGCACTGGAGCGGAAAAGCTCCAGCCTGACCGGCATCTGCGACAGTTCGCCGGCGGTGCTCTGCCCGTCATACAGATTTGCCACCCGGAGGAGATTCCTGGAAGGAAAATTGATTGGCCGCACGGCGACACCGGTAGCCGCTCGCAAGTTGCCCGATCCGGCAATCTCGATCCTTACGCTCTTTGTCCGGCCACCGAGCTGAAGAAGAGCCTCTTGCATGGACGCTTTTTCGCCCGGCTGTGTATTAAGGGTCAGCCTCGATACAGACTGCACGGTTTCCATCCCACGCAGCTTTTCCGTTTCAATCACCTTCAGGCTCAGCCCACCGTCCCCGGCCACGCGTCGGTTCTCCCATTCCACCGCGTAAATCCCGAAAGGCGTTCCCTCGATCTCTTTCACCAGACTTTTTCCAGCAGACACCTCGCCGGCCAGACCAACGGCGTCTTCGCCCAGCCCGACGTCGCGACGGATGCGGGCGAACAGAGTCTCGCCGCTGTCTGAATCTGAGTTCAGTCCGGGAAGAGCCTCCAGTTCCAGCCATCGTTTTTCGACCCAATCCGGTTCTTCGTAACGGCTGACATCCGCCTCCCATTTCTTCTCGCCCTCCGGAGTGAAGAAGAACACCTTGCCGCGCAGGTTGCCGGCCACGAGAGAGCCGTCGGGAAGAAATGCCAGTTGAGCGGCCGCATCGGCCTCCACCTTCCAGATCGGTTTCAGATTCGTATCTACGACTTGGATCAAGCCTGAGTAGTTGGATATCGCCAGACGGCCTCGCGGCTCGTCATGCGCCAGGGAGAGAATGAGATTGTTCGTCTTCAGAGTGGAGAGTGTGCGCCATGAACCATCGGAAACGTGCAGGCTGTCACCGCAGGTGAAAGCGAGGCGCTTATCCGGCAGCAAGATGTCACCAACACGAGTCTGCAGGCCACCCGCGTAATATGGGATTTCGAACTGCTCTACCTGGATGGGCTGAAGCTCGCTGTCCAGGAGAATGGTTTTCACCTTGGATTTTGTGCGGATGGTAAGGATGCAGAACTTTCCATCTCTGACGAACTGAAGTTCCTCCGAAAAGTCTCCAGTCAGGCCGGTCGCTTCGACGCACTTTGCCAGGTCGAAATTGATTTTCTTCTTCTGCTCCCCGGTCAGCGCATCGTAATGAAGGAGGTAGTCGCCGTAATCGCCGGTGATGCCCGGGGCCTTGCCTTTGAGGCGGAGGAGGATGGTGTCGCCGTTATCGATGATGCCGAGCAGTTCCGGCTTTCTGCCGAACAGGATTTCATCCGCGTCGTGGAACTGATCCCATTCGTCAAACCGCCAGAGTTGTTCCAGGGATGGGGAAAGCACTTGAATCCAGCGGCCCCCGTAATGGATGACGTAACGCCCGCGTGGGTCGTATGCTGTTCTCCCCCGGATCTGCCAGTGAAGTTTCCCGTCCGGGCCGCGGCGATACATGCGGCCATCCGATTGAATGAGCAGTTCATCGCCGTCGACGAATTGGATCCCGCCCGTATTCACGTGCCCGACCTTGTCTTCAAAAAGCGGCTCACCCTGCCGATTGAAAACGAAAACATTTCGTGCGTAACCGAGAGTTCCGATCCCAATCTTCGCGCCGTCGCTGCTCACTGAGACGACCTGTACGGGATCGCCGTCCATCCGGCTGAAAGACGAACCGGAGCGCGACTGGCCTTTGAGGATTTTCGCTTCGCCGCTCTCTGCCTGTCTGGCTGGCGTGGAAGTCTTGACGGCAGGCAAATCCGCAAGCGTGCCGATGGCGGCCCGGATGCCTTTGTCGTCCGGGCCTGCGATTACGAGGGCGTCGCGCCCGAAAGCAAACGCGCTCCGGACGAGGGCGAGAATACCGCGGCCGGGGCCGGGATAATGCGCGGACAGAGGACGCAGAAGAAGTTGGCTTTCCTGGAGTTCTTCCAACAGAGCGAATTCGCCTTCTCCGCCGAGGAGTGCCACGTGATGATCGATGTATTGCGCAGGTTTGAGTTCCGTCCAGTTCTGATACAGGTGAACTCGCTCTGCTCTGCTGAAAACCCCTTCACTGTTCTCCTGCCGGATTTCGCATTTCACGCCCAGCTTATCGAGCGCAGCCTTCAGCTCTCTGGCCAGCCCCAGCCGTTCTATTTCCTGCTCCTCGCTGAGAAGGATCAGAACTGGTGCCCCGTCCTTCTTCCTATCAGAGATAAAATTCCGGATGAGTTCGCCGCGCTGAACGTCCACCGCTGGAACTTCGCTAGCCGTCAGTACCACCGCTTGTTTTCCAGCGCTGGCATCAGTAACCGCAATCAGGTGCTCGAATTCCAGACCACTCGCCAGTTCCCGTACAACCATCTTCCAGGTCCCGGCCGTTCCGGAAAAGGGAATGACCAGATCAAGTTTGGTGGAGAGGAATGCGGCCGGATGCCGCTCGGCGAACAAACGCCCTTGAGGATCACGCAGGCTTACCAATAGAGGGATCGGCGCGTTGATAGCATCGCCGGCTTCGTCCACAACGGCCAGGGCAATTGGGAGCGTGTCCCCCGTCGCGGCTTTATTCGTGGCCTGGATCTTCAGCCCGGCAATTGCGTTGGGAAGGCTGAGGAAGAAACGCACGGGAGTATGCGAGAGGTCCACCTGCGTCCTGATTGTTTCGCCGTTCTCAACGCCGGTGATCCTTCGATTGGTGTAGATCTCGTAAGTGGTCCGTGCTTTCGGAAAGGTCACCCATTCCTTCAACGGCAGAAAAACAGTTTCGTTTGCTTCCCCACCATGCATGCTCCAGGTGGCGCTGCTGGTGACCCTTGTGGTGCCCATGAAACTTGGATTGAGATGAGCCCAGACGAAAGTGAGCCGCCCGTCGCCCGCGCGGCTGGTCTGCACAAACGTCCGGTCGGTCTCGGCCTGGGCGAAGGGCCGCATCGTTTTTTCAAGAGCGGCCTTCAGCACCGGAATCTTGCGCTTCATCTCCCCGAAGAGATAGGCGGTGCCTATGTCGCACATGGCGTTGAACGACCAGATGTCATTCACGTTGTGCATTTCCTTAAAGTCGTCATCGATGCGAAACGCGCCCCTGGGCAGCAGTTTCGATTTCGAGCCGACGAGCAGCAGACCTCCCTTCGCCGCAAACGCTTCGAGTGCATGCACGTGAGCCGGAAGCGCGTAATTGAAGGCTGGCACAACCACCACTTTGTAACGGGCCAGGTCGCCGGCATCGATATGCTCTTCGGTCAGGACTTCAGAATTGTGGCCAAGAAGCGCAAGCTGCGCGATGGCGCTGAAGACACCGTCTTTGGTATTCCCACATTCCTCCACGATATCGAAACCCACGTAGTCATACATGCTCTGGCGGAACGAATAGAAAACGCCGATGTCAGCCACCGGATCGAAGCTGCGAAAGAGATTGCCATAGGTGTGGAGCAGGTCACGAATGTCCCGCCGTTCCTCGTGGTAACCGGTGTGCATGAAGGCGCGGGGATTTTCCGCTTCCTTCCTCATACCGCTGTAATAGCCGAAGCCCTTGGCCCCCGCGGCGAGGTAGCCGGCAAGATGCGTCTTCAGTTGATAGAAGCCGTGATTACCGTTGAAACCGAGCGTGCCCCAGCACTCCGCACCGGTCATCTTAAAAAACCGGGTTCGCACCAGCGGGTGAAGAATCAACTGCATACCATAGTCGCCGGCGCCGGACTGCACCAGGAGTGTGGTCGCGTTCCTCAGGGCAGTCATCGGATAGTCACCGGTTTCCGTGGCGCCCCATGCCGGCCCTTGTTCGCCAAAGCGCAAGCCGGGGAACAGCGGATTGACCGATTCACGCGCCAGTTTGAAGTAGTCGCCCCGGATGCGATTTTCGTCGGCGGCCCACGCCTCCCAGCGACGGGCAACCTCCGTAAGTTCGGGAGTAGTCCGTCCCTGGGTGATCTCTTTCAGGAATTGATAGGCATCGGTCCCGGACGGTGGTTTGAAGCCATGCTTCTTAACAAAATTCTCCATCTGTATCCGCATTCGCACCGCCCGCCCGCTGTCGCCCACCTCACTGTCGCCCGTGGTCACGGTATCGTCCTTGACAAGAGTCATACCGAGAAAGTTATCGAACTTCCTGGCAATCTGCGCGGTGAGCTGATACTGCCGCATCTTTGACTGCACTTCTTTCGGCGTCGAGTGGATGAGAGAGCGCGGGCTGAAGGGCGCGTAAAGGGTGTTGTATTCGCCCATACCCTGGCTGGATAGAGTATCGAACGCCCGTTCAAGAAAGTTGCCATAATAGAACTGCTCATGCGCGGGCAGCCCGAGACTGCTTCGAAGAATGTTTTCAACCTGCGCGACCTCGCTCGATGAGTCTCGGCCCTGGTAGCGTTCGAGGGTCGTGTGACCGCTCCAGTTGCTGACGTTGAGGTTTGTCTGCCGGGCGTGAACCTCGCCACTGCGCTGAATCATGCGGAGGTTCTCATTCGCTTCCCGAATCGACTTCGGCACGTTGTAGTAGGTGAAGCCGTGGTCGATATTGGAGTATCCGGCCCAGCCGTCATCGTAATGCGGGAAGACATTCTCGAACTGCGGCTCTCGGAGAATCACCTTCCATTGATTGGACCGGAGCGCGCCGAACGCCGCCTCGACAGTGTAGTCGCCATCCTCCAGCGCACGGGTCGTTGCACCATCCAACATTAGATGAAACGGATGCTTTCCTTCGGGCAGTCCTGCCGGCATGGGACGCCGGAAAATCTCATAAACACGATCACCGCTCTTCATGGTGACGAACAGTTCGGCGGCCGAAAGAGGATTGGCCGTTTTGAGCACCACCGAAATGGGAAGGTCTTTGCCGAGGAAGAAACCGTGCCGCCCCACGGGTGTGAAAACCGACAGGGTCGCACCGGACTCGCCGGTCACGCCGAGGATGAAATCGGCCTGCAATGGGGAATCGGGGCTGCATTCGCCGCGCCGGCCCACTACGAGGCGGAGCACGTAAACGCTTGCAGGCACTTGAGGCACACCGACCGAGAAGACCTCCGGGTCTGAAGTCTGCGACAGCGGCGCGCTCTGCCATTCGGACAGAGCGGCATCAGTCGCAGGCAGTTCTCGCAGCCATCCATTGTCAGCAAGCACCGACTGCCTCCAGAGAAACGCCTTCACCTGCGGCGGCAGCAGCGTTTGCGCGTCGAGGGCATCTTTGAACTGCACACGCACAGGAAACTCACCGCCCGCCTTCACGCTGAAACCGGGCAACGAAACGGAGAGCAGCCTCGGCTCGCCGGAGGCCGGATGAGAATTGTCAATCAGGAGGCTTCGCCGTGGATAAACGCCGAGGTCGCCGTAAAACGTCACCTCTTCGTTGCGCGCCCGATTACCGAAATTAATGGACGAACCACTGGCCGTGCTGAAAGCATAAAACGGCTTGGTAACCAGTTCGTCGTCCTTGAGTGAGAGTAGTTTCAGCATCCCGGACGAACCGGCGACCGTGACCTGTACGCCTTTACCCTTCACGGTGACTGGGACAGCATACCTCGGTAGAACGAGAGTATTCGCACCTTCGATCTGCACCCCCGGATCGTTCGCCGGACGACCTTCGGCATCCACGATGCGCAGTCCTTTGGTAGTGACATGAAATTGCCGTTCGCCCGGCATCACTCGATATCCGGCGCCGACTTCGTTGGCCATCATGTAGAGAGTCAGCCGCTCGAAGGTGGCCTCTTCGGCCAGCAGTTTTTCTTTGGGAAGAAGCATTTCATCTCCCCAGAAAATTCGTGGCGCTACCGGCAGTCTCCGGACCTCCGCAGGAAGCGACCGCACCGCGCTCCCGTCCACTGCGATGACCGTAACAGGAACAAGGGTGACATCGAGCGTGGCTCCGTCCGCCCTGAGCACGGGATTGTTCGTAGAGACTTTGCCCTCCTGGACGGTAAAGACATGACCCCCCGGATCGATGAAGTGCTCGCCATCTTCCAGCTCCAATGTGATGACATCGGATCTGCCAAGGTAGCTGCCTTTATAAGATCGATGGAAGGGATGTTTCCCGTCGATAAGTATCCCGCGCATGTAATTGCTATAGCGCTCAAACCGCGCTTTCGGCTTGATTTCCGGATCTCGTATCTGGATGGTTTGTCCCGCCAGTGCCGCCTTCTCACGAGCCGCTTCCGCATCTGCCCTCGCCTTCGCTGCTTCCGCATCGAGATCGATCTTGGTGACCGCAGTGGAGGCGAGTTCACCCGGAAGATCGGAACGCATCAGGCGGAATGTGATTGGTGCAGATTCCAGTGGAGGCAGGAGGAATAAGACCGCAACAATAATCTTCCAGGTCATTTGATTTGCAGGTTACGAGCAAGCTGGCAGTTCGCGGCTACCGCAGCGACAAACATCTGTAGCTCAACAGCTCAACTTAAAATCGCTTCGATCACATGACCGTGCACATCGGTCAGTCTTCGTTCAAAGCCATTGTGATAGAAAGTCAGTCGTTCGTGGTCGAGGCCCAGAAGGTGCAGGATGGTTGCGTTGAGGTCGTGGATTGAGAGGACGTTTTCACTGGCTTTGAAACCGAGCTCGTCGGTCGCACCAAAACTGAAACCGCGCTTAACCCCTGCTCCGGCCATCCATGCCGTAAAGCCGTAGGGATTGTGGTCACGTCCCTTGGCTCCCTTCTGAAACATTGGCATGCGACCGAACTCGGTGCACCAGACAACCAGCGTTTCTTCCAGCAGACCCCGTTGCTTCAAATCCCAGACGAGTGCGGCCACCGGCTGATCGAGAATCTCGCCGTGAATATCGTACTGCGCAAGCAAATCCGTATGGCCATCCCAGTTGAGGCGGCCACCGCTGGCATAGGCGCCGTTGAAAAGTTGCACGAAGCGAACGCCCTTTTCGATCAGACGCCGTGAGAGAATGCAATTTCGTGCGAAAGCGGCCTTCGTCTCATTCTTTGGATCGGTGGCGCCATACATTTCAAGAATGTGTTGCGGCTCGCTGGCAAGGTCGGTGACTTCAGGGACGGACAACTGCATCCGCGCGGCAAGTTCGTAGCTGGATATTCGAGATATCTGTTTGAGGGGTCTCATCGCGCTTCATGTCGATCTCGGGCAGGTAAGCTTTCAGATCGCATTGGCCTGAGCTCAATTGTGGTCGTCACCGCCGGTCAATTTTTTCTCCAGGGCGTCAGCCTCCTTCGCCATCCGGTCGATTGATTTCTGCAGCTCAATGGGGCGAACGGTATCACGCAGGAATGACTTGACCATGACGAAGATCAGCTTGTCATCTACCTCGCGGAGGCCGATTGCCCCAAAGGGCAATTTAGTGTTGAGTCGAAGAGCCCACTCGTAAGCCTTTTCGTTCGCCGGACCGCATTCGGTGTACACCAGAGTTAAAGCAGTGGCTTGCTCGCCGGTCTTATCCTGGAAAATGCAATATACCTTTTGCCTTCGTTTCTCCGGCAGGGACACTGTGACGGTGAACTTCAGGGCGGAATCTTCGGAGAGTTGCCAGTTCGTACCATCCAAAGCGAGGCGCATAATTTTCGCATTGTCCATCTCGCTGATATCCACATTCTCTCTTTCCGCAATATTCAGGCCGGACTTTCCATTAATGGCATATATGGCCTCTTCAATCTGACCGCCGATGTGTATGTCCTTTCGATATTTTTCCAGGATTGGGAGAGATTCCTCGTCTGCCAACTCAGTCAAAAGCTTCGCAGCAGACCAGCGAACGCCTTCGACATGGTGTTCCAACAATTCATGCAGATCCCCCAACGCCTTTGCGCTGTGGGAACGGATCTCGTTCATCGTGTCAGAACGTGTGTGAAAACTTTGAAGACCGAGACGTATTCTTTCGTTAAAAGGCATAGCTACTTTCAATTGGAAAAAGGTGAATCAAAAATCTTCGGATGACCTGCCTCCCGGTTTGCCGAGCACCTCCTTGTAGATGATGGCCTGTTGCAGCAGTGGCAGCCTTTCCAGGCGGGCAAACGGTGACTTGCCTGCCATTTTTCGGACTTTCCGAGCCTTTGTCCGAGGCACAGAACGCTCTGACGGTACTCTTTCCTTTGGTTTCTTCTGGTTCGGCTCGGGCCGCCTTCGAACGGGAGGGGGTTGCGGTGGTCTAGGCCGTTGAGACTCTATCAGCGGCGCTACGATCTCCTGGAGAAAAGCAGGAAGCTGTTTCTGTGGTACGGCCGGGCGAGGCGGTGGAGGTGGCGTTCCTCTAGCCTGAGCAGTGGAAGGAGTCTCCCCTGTCCGAAACATGGAGATGACTTCACTATCTTCACTTTCCTGCCGTTCACCGGGTGCAAATTTGGGGCGTTGATGCTGAGGTGGCGGTGGCGGCAGGTGTCCCTTCGGTTTTCGCTGCTGAAGGAATGCCTGAAGAGATTCTTCAGAGAGTTCGACTTCCTCCCGTCGCTGGTTCTGTCCGGTTCGGTTCTGTCGTTGCTGAGCCTGTGAGGCTTCAGCAATTTTCCGCAGTATGAATACCACGAAAATGATAAAGAAAATTAATTTTGACATGGAACAGCTCTCGTTACGTCATCAATTGCTGAGCGGCCCGATTTCGCCATCGTCATCACCGGCGATAGCCTTTCGCATTTGCGTATCAGAGTCAATATTTTTGAGACGATACAAATCCATGACACCAAGGTTTCCTTCCCTGAGGGCCTGCGCTATCGCCTTGGGGATTTCTGCTTCGGCCAGGACAACGCGGGCCTGGTTTTCGACCACCTGCGCCTTCATTTCCTGTTCTCTGGAAATGGCAAACGCACGCCGTTCTTCTGCCTTGGCCTGGGCAACCTTCTTATCAGCTTCGGCCTGGGTGGCCTGCAGTTCGGCACCGATGTTCTTTCCGATGTCGATATCTGCAATATCAATGGAAAGAATTTCGTACGCCGTGCCAGAATCGAGGCCTTTCTCCAGAACCACGCGAGATATCATGTCCGGATTCTCCAGCACTTCCTTATGATTTTTGGCCGAACCGATCGTGGTGACAATACCTTCACCCACGCGAGCGATGATCGTCTCTTCAGTCGCACCACCAATAATGCGTTCGATCTTGGAACGCACGGTCACGCGGGCGCGTACCAGGAGCTGAATACCGTCTTTGGCCACGGCATCGATGGTCTGTTTTCCGAGATTAGGGTTCGGCACGTCGATAACTTTGGGATTCACGCTCGTCCTGACCGCATCCAGCACGTCACGTCCGGCGAGGTCGATACTGCATGCCTTTTGAAAATTCAGTGGGATATCCGCCTTGTCCGCGGCTATCAATGACTGGATGACCCGAATCACGTTGCCACCGGCCATGAAGTGTGCTTCGAGCTGGCTGGGATCCATCTCCAGTCCGGCCTTCTTGGCGGCGATTCTGGACTGGACGATCACGCTCGGGTTTACCTTCCTGAATCTCATCAAGACAATATTAACGAAGCCGACTGGAGCGCCTGATACGAGTGCCTGAAACCAAAGGAGCACGTAGCTTGAAAGAACAATGAACATGAAAAGTAAAACAATCCCACCAATCAATGACCCAATAATCGCAATCGACATGTGCCAAAACTCCGAGTTGAAGAAATTCCTGTGTAATATCTAGACGAGTCATTGTAGGCGGGCTTTCACCGCGGTCAATAGGATGGAAGGTGGCCAGTGTCTAAGCTCCTTTCGTGTTCTCTCCAATATCTGTTTCAGCTTTTGCGCGGCCAACTATATGGTGGGTGTTTGGCGCGGGTACCAGAAAGTCATTCCTACCTTATTCATGCCTTACACCAACCCCATCCTCCCCGGCTTTTATCCCGACCCAAGTATTTGCCGTTCGGGTGAAGATTATTATCTCGTTACCAGCACCTTCGAGTATTTCCCGGGTGTCCCCATATTCCACAGCAGAGACTTGACGCACTGGCGGCAGATCGGCCACTGCCTGAACCGAGACTCACAACTCGACCTGCGCGGCTGTAAGAGTTCAGGCGGAATTTATGCGCCTACCATTCGGTATCACCAGGGGCGCTTCTACATGATTACGACCAACAGAAATATTGGTAACGGCGACGACGGTAACCTGATCGTCTGGACCGACGACCCGGCCAGTGAGTGGTCAGAACCGATATGGGTAAATCAGGCAGGGATCGATCCTTCGCTCTTGTTTGATGACGATGGCACTATCTATTTCACGAACAAGATCCCGTGGCAGGAAGATATTGGAATTCGACAAAGCGTCATCGATTTGGAATCTGGACAGCGCCAGACGGATGTGCGCAAAATCTGGAGTGGCACTGGTGGCAGCCACCCCGAGGGGCCGCACCTCTATAAAATGAACGGATTCTACTACCTCATGGTGGCCGAGGGCGGAACCGGCTACGGACATATGGAAACGGTTGCACGGAGCGAATCGCCCTGGGGCCCGTTCGAGCCTTGCCCATACAATCCGATTCTTTGTCATTCAGGCAGCAACAGTCCCATCCAATGCACCGGTCATGCGGATCTGATTGAGGCTCATGACGGCCGATGGTGGGCGGTATTCCTGGGCGTCCGGACAGGCGGACATCCCATGCGCCATCATCTGGGTCGTGAGACTTTTCTTGCACCTGTTTCCTGGACGGATGATGGCTGGCCTCTGATCAATCACGGAGAACTGGTGACTCTGAAAATGACAGCGGACGCCCTGAACCTACACTCGTGGCCGCAGTCGTCCGGGCGGGATGACTTCGACAATTCTGAACTTGGAATTGGGTGGAACTTCCGCGGCTCGCCGAAGGCTGAACATTGGAGTCTGGAGGAGCATCCTGGTTGTCTCACTCTAACTTGTGCTGCGTCAACACTGCGTGATCCATCCGGCATGGCATTCATTGGCCGGCGTCAGCAGCACTTCGAGTGCATTGCGACAGCGAGCCTGCATTTTCGGCCGGGGGCGGGGGATGAGGCTGGCCTGACCGTCCTGATGGATGAACGCCATCATTATGAGATTTTTGTCAGTGAGAAAGATGGCCAGCAGATAGTCGCTCTTCGCCTGAACATCGGGCCACTGAGTTCTGAAATCGAGCGCAAGAGACTACACGACGAGGGCGGGATTGAACTGCGAATCCAGGCCAAGACCAGTGGATACGAATTCCTCTATCGAAATGGCGGAGATGAATTCGAGAGTCTCGGAAAGGCAGAATCCCGTTATTTGACGACCGAGGTTGCCGGAGGATTTACCGGGGTATACCTGGGGATGTATGCGACGGGGAATGGCAGCGACAGCAGCACCAGGGCCAGTTTTGACTGGTTTGATTACAAGGCCGCACAGTAAGGAACGACAAGTTTGGCTGGGATGTTCAACTTTTCTCCTGTAGTGTGATTTTTTTCAAATCCCAACTCATAAACAATCATGCAGAAACTTTTGCTTGGAGATCTCTGTTACGAGTTCAGCCGACACAACAAGCCCCGGTTGCACATCCAATCCGGCGAACAGGTCATGGTCGAAACGGAAGACGCGTTTTCCGGCCAGATTCGCACGAAGGATGACAAGCGGGACAAAACGGCCATGCCCTACAGCAACCCGGTCAATGGCCCCATCACTGTAGAAGGCGCTGAACCGGGGGATGCGCTCGGCGTGCGAATCGATGCTATCCACCCACACCTGGGCCAGTGTGCGACATATACGGGAAACCCGAGGCAGATGTGCGAGTGGTTGGGCTCGGACGTTGTTTCAAACGATCACGTCTGCCCGATTCGTAATGGACTCATTTACTGGAGCGATGAAATCACCATCCCGTACGAACCAATGCTCGGTTGTATCGGTACAGCGCCTCATTGGGGAGTGCCCACAACTGGTCCGGCCGGCCCGCATGGCGGCAACATGGACCTTGTCGAGACATGCCCCGGCAACAAAATCTACCTTCCTGTCTCGGTTCCAGGGGCCTACCTGTATCTCGGGGACGCGCATGCAGCGATGGGAGATGGCGAACTCTCCGCTTCCGGCCTGGAGATGGCCTCAGAAACAACCATTACAGTGGAACTGATCAAGGGGAAGAAACTTGCCTGCCCCCGGATCGAGTCCGATGCTGAAATCATCTCTGTTGCCAGTGGCGCTCCAACGGAACGAGCTATTGCCGAAGCCTATGCCCGACTCATTCTCTGGATGGAAGAGGACTACGGCTGGGATCGCTGGAAGGCCTATGATCTGCTGACGCACGTAGGAAAAATTTCGATTGGCTATTACCAGGCGGGCTCTGTCGGGGCGAAGATAGCAAAGAGCTATCTCTAGATCGGCAGCATCGATAGTGTTTATGACACTCAGACCACCCGACCAGATGGTACCCTTTATTCCGTATTCGGATTAGACCTATGGTCGCCGTCAACTCCGGCGATGAATGCCTTCAAAGTTATACTGAATTGTCCCTTGTTTTAATTTCTGGAGAGACTTGCGCGAGAGGGAACGCAACCTGCGGATTGCTGAAACAGCCAGTAGAGACTTCCAATGGGAAGGTCAGTTGTTTCATGAGGGTGATTGTGTTGCCCTGTTGGATGGAAACATTGTCGAGGTTGCAGATAACCCCGATGATGCGATATCCGCTTTGAGAAAACTCGTGCCGGATCCTCGTCGTGGAATGGTCGTTCAGGTAACGTCTCCTGCAGTTGAAGTGATCCGTTGAATTCCGGTGCCTTCCGCCTATCTCCGGAATTACTAAATAACCAATGAACCCGATACCAGCCCTGATCCAGAAACCCGTCCCCAATAGCGCGGACAATCTCCGTTATCAGCAGATCCTGGACGATGCTGTTGCAGAAACCCTTGCAGATTACGACTGCGAGTTGGGACTCCTGCCGCTTGCGGAGGCCGCGGATAAAAATTTTAAAAACGCCCACGAAGAGTGGTCGTCCGACGAGCGACATCGTGTCTGCGCGCAGCCTGGTTTTCATGCCTACTACAACCAGGGACGGGGCAGTGCGGCTATGCTGGGCCGGTTCGCCTTCTGTCTCACTCAGCAATCCTCACGGTTCTTTCAGAGCACGGAACTTCTGGATGTTCTCCGGGCTGGGCTGCGTTCCTATCAGGAGAAGCAATTACCGTCCGGCGAGTTCGCTTTTTGTCCGGTGCGGTATTCGACCATCTATGGCACCCACGAGATGGCATGGCGACTCGAACCGCTCCTTTGCGCATTTCTGTGGGCGGGGGAACTGCTGGGCGCCGATGAACACGCAACCATTGAAGCCATGCTTCGGGCAGCTGCTGAATTCTTGCTTGGAAACGTTTGCACGGATGCCAACAACCGGGGCGCAGTCTGGTCTGCCATTACGTCTCTGTGCGGGCACTGGCTTGGAGATGAGCGATACCTGCAGGCCGCCGCCTACAACTGGGAACCATGCCGCCGTGAAATGATGACCCCAAGCGGCCAGGTAGCCGAACAGGGAGGTCCGGACGGAAACTATTCCTACACTGGTTTTTCGTACGTCTACCTCTATCGAATTTATTCGGGTGATGCGTCACTTGACGAATGCATGGTGAAGGCCCTTCGCTGGTTCTTGCTCACTCACACGCGAAGCGGCTTTCCCTTCGAAGGCACTTCCACTCGGAAACGAATCGTTCTGAACCGCACCAGAATGGATATTGTTCCGGCCCTGCTGATGTATGCCGATCGAGAGCCCTGGTTCAAAGTGATGGCGGATCAAATTCTAGACAAGGAACAGGCCCGCGGGAGCGCTGCCGGGGGGCACATGATCTCGCCTCTGATCTGGATGATGCTCGGGGCGAGCGAAGTGCCGGAAGGCGACGTGGAGGAGCCTGCGTGGCATCGCGAGGGCTCTCTGGACTGCAGGATGGATGTGACCCGATACATCCTTTATCGGCGAAGCTATCAAACATCCCTCAATCTGCGCAGCCTCCAGCCGATGAAAGGCATTCAGACCTGGGCACTGGGAGATGAGCCTCCGATCATCCATCCGGGTAAAGCCGTCTGTTCTCGAACCATGGCATGGGGGATTGATACCGCCGCCATGAATGTCAGTTCACGTCCCATGGCAGCCAATTTTTATGACTTTGCCGGAGGGCGTGACCCCATCTCCTGGACTTACCTGCGGCAAGAATCGCTTTGGACCGGATTCATATTTACCAACGATGCCACATTGGTCATTTATGATGGGGAAGCTACCCCGCGAATCTCCCAATGGGCGGTGAATCTTGCTGCTGTGAGTGAGCCCAGGATTAACGAAGGAGTGGTCGCTTTTAATAACCTCAGGGGAAGGCTCAGCTTTCTGTGCAAATCACCTGTCTTGAAAGAGAGCGGAGAGGAGGGTGTCCTCTTTCTTGAATTTGAAACGCAAGATGCAGAGATCACCATATTCGCTTTCGGCAGTCCGGAGTTCCAATTTCTGGAATCAAGCCTTGAAGGTCGAAGACTGAATTTTACTGACGGCAGCAAATCGTATGAAGTCGAGATTCTGCCAAGGCCCGTCCACAATCCTGAGCGCTCGGCCCCGCCGGATGGGGGTTTCGTCATCAGACAGAAGACATGATTAAAGAAATTGCCCTTCGATTCGCGTAGCACCTTGAGCCCACACTCTACAAGGGTCGCCTATCAAACGCAGTGGTCAGATGGACGATAGCCGGCTGACCTCGTAGAGACGCGATGCAAACATGCAAATTCGTAAAAGCTTCATGAGCGGTGGCTTGTGGGCTCTGCTATTTCTCACTCGTCAAAGGAAACACAGATGAAAGCAAAATCTCTCTGCTCCGTACACTTGCTCGTGCTTGTTGCATGTACCGGATTATTGGGCGAGGCCACTTCACCCCAACAACCCCCGAAAGCGGTCCATGACCTGGCAGATTTCGGTGATCTGGATTCTCCTCAGAAAATTAAGTTCGCGTTTCAGGCGGCTGTTGAAGCGCTTGGGAAAACCGGCGGAATCCTGACAATTCCTTCCGGCATGTCTCAGTTCATCGATCCTGAACTGGCATCTCAGGAACTCGAACGAATTCCTCCCCTGCCGGAGAATACACGAACCTGGAGAAGCAAACCCGGTATCACCATCATCGAAAGCAACGAACAACAGGTCATGGTCCAAGTGCCACAAATCGAAGGACTGAAAATCAGCCGCACCCTGCGCACAGAGGAAGGCAACAGTCTGCCACACTGGGGTACCCATCCGATGGTCACCATGGAAAACAAACTCGTCTTCGGATCGAGCAGTTATCTTGACTGGCTGCAGTTCCCGGTAGAGAAGGGCAAGGAGCGCCGTTTCTATCTTCCGACGATACGCGGCATTCGGGTCGGACAGTTTCTCAACGCGCACGGCGGGCCCGGCTATGGCGGTGGTGTCAACCGCGCATACGTGAAGTCGCTCGGCTATGACAAAGAAAAGAAGATGAGCTACTTCGTGGCCGATACGGAGCTCGATCACCTCGCCGGTGCAATTATCCACAACAAGAGCAATACCGGCATCATTCATTCAACGCAGACCAGCAACAGCGACAACCAGACCTATGACGTGAAGGTCATCCGCAATCAGTACGCTCACGGCGATACATACGTCTATTACTGCGATTTCAATTACATGAGCAACGTCCACTCGGCCGCGGGCGACGAAAATGGCCATTGCTATTCCGCCTTCACCCGCAGCCTGGGCAACAATTTTCAGGGAGTTGTAGAGACGGTGGACTGGTCGCAAGGGCATCTCAAATTTCGCAACGGAGCACGCAACATTCACACGCTCGGCGATTCCCGGCCCCTCATTAATATGAACAACAAGAAATGGGTCACTCAAGGGAAGGTTCTGATTGTGCCAGCCGAGTCCTATTGGGATCTCATAGATAGCGGCAAGTTTCCTTTCCAGGGCAAGACCTATCCGACCACACTGGAAAAGGATCCCAAAACCGGTGTCACCGGAATCAAGATGGGCGGCCTGATTCGCGGCGATGCGGACTGTCCTTGGACCGACGCAATCGTGGGCCGTTACTTCGCGCTCACAGACCAGGGCGAAATGGTGCCAGGCTCCAACAATCATCGCTGGTATCTCATCACGGAGTTTCGCACGAACGCAGATGGCACCAAGGAGCTCGAGATCGAGCGCTTCTGGTGGGGCGCAAAATCCGCCGCCAGCCCCACTCTTTACAGCCTTGAAAACGCAACGTGGGACGGCCACCTCCGGCCACTTTCATACGCCATCGCGCCTGGAACTTACGTCAACGACGTCTCCCGCGCCTTGCCCGGAGGCAACCGCGGCGGACAGCAAATCGTGGCTGTCACGCCTTACCTTGATCAGGGTAGCGCACTCGATTTCGAAGCCGGCGATCAAATCGAGCAGGCGATCGGCCCTGACCCATTCAAGCCGCAGATCTTTCGGTCGTGGATGTGGGATAACGTGCCCGGGGCATGGCCGTCAGCGGTGTTCGACGTGGCCAACTTCGGCGAGGCATCCAGATACGCGCTTTTCGTCACTCGCGGCGGCCCGGACAATCTGGATGACGTATCAAAGCGACAGGAAAAGAAGCCGGCATGGGATAACTTCTTTATCTTTGAGTCCTCGGCAAACGTGGGAATCAACTACAAGGCCGATTTTGCTGATGCCGCCATCCTGTTCCAGCAGCCGAACCGTGAACAGCCCATAAAGTGGCACTTTGGGCATGAAAAAGGGAAGCCCGCAAAGGAAGCAACCCTCACCGTCGATAGGGACACCGGCACGCTGAACTTCCAGGGTGGTGGCATCCAGGCCAACGGCGCTATCTCTGGTGCCTCCGGGATATCCGCCGAAAGCAAGCCAGCAAAGAACCTACGGGGAAAGAACGTACCCGTAGAGGCCGGCGCCACCGAGACGGAAGTCAGATTCCCCGTAGAAGAATCGGACTCCGATTACGCAGCATTTGTTGAACAGACCTGGCTGACCAATCGTGCCGTCACGAAACAGACTGCAAAGGGGTTCGTCATACTCTTCGACAAGCCCGCCCCTGCGAAAGCTAAACTGCACTGGATGATCGTCAGGTAACCCTTCACCAGAGGCCCCCGAAATGCACGCTGGTTTGGCGCAAGCCCGGATATCACTTGGATTCACCTTGTCGCAGGGACTTTAGAATCAGAAGTCCTGTCCGCTCTTAATTGCTGTCACACTTATTCGCGTGTCCAGCACGTTGCAAACGTACGAACGGCTATTAGGCTTCCCCCACCCCTGAGATGCTTGGAATACTAAACAAGGAGATTCTGAATGTTGAAGACCAAGGCTTATTCCCTTCTATTGTCTCCATTTCTCTTCGCCGGACTCCTTCAGGCTGAAGGCTCTAAGAAGGAAATGACCGGCCCTCATATGGAAATTTCCGAAGGCCAACTCTGCTTCGTTTGTCAGTCCAAGGCCACGGGTTTGAGCGGGACAGAGGCGAACGTCGTCCAGGTTCACTTGCTGACTTACAACACTCAGGTAGAAGCCGCCAAGCAAGCCCTTATCGCCAAGAGCAAGGAAACGCTGCCCGAGGACAAGGCCGGCAAGTTCGCTACTGTGGTGAATCTCAAGCGGAAGGGTCAAACTGGTGTTGTGGGTGCAAAAGGCTCGGCTATGGAAGAAACTGAGTCCAAGGAAATGCCTGTGGTCAAGGCAGATTCCCTGACTTTGGGCCAACTGAATCTGACTCTCATGGCCAAGTTCATGCGGCTGCGCAGCGCGGAAACGGAAGCGCTTACTCCCGCTGTCGAGGAATACAATACCGCCCTCGCTTCAGCCAAAAACGAACTCATGCAGAAACTGTCCTCCGTATTGCCCGATTTCAAACAGGCACGTTTCAACAAAGCCCTTCTGGATGTGAAGAAATAGTTCATTGAACACCGAAACAGAAAAAGCCGCAGGAGGAATCCTGCGGCTTTTTTTTTCGAATATTCGGCTCGCCCTACGCAAAAATACCCAATCCAGTTCTGCCAGATGGCGGAGGTGGTGGGTATCCAGAATGTCCCCATTTCTGGTGACGTTCCTGCAACACAACCGTTCCCGGTGCGTGATGGAATACCCTTGATTCATAAGACTCAAAATGAGGCGGCTGATAGGGCCGTCTGAAGATGCCGCCGGGCGGGACGTCGTAATTGGGTCTTCCAGGGCTTCCTGGAACGCTGACTGGTGGGCGATTTGGTCCGGCGTCAGGTTCGTACGGACGCTGTTGGGGCTGATTCTCTGGTGGTGGGCAATAACCACCCTCTTCACCAACGGCCTGAGTTGTAATTACCGGCCTGGATGGTGGGCAGGAACTGCCGCCTTCTTCTCCCACCGCCAGGGTTGTTATCTGAGGCGGGTATTGTCCGCCCTCCTCGCCTGCAGCAAGGGTGGTTACACTGGTGCTGTCGCGTGGAAGTGAATAATTTACGAAACTACCCGAGTTTTGTGCTGGCCGACCACTGTAAGGCTGGGCAGACAAGGGCCTGGCCAACGCAGTTATGACTGACATATTTAATTCCCCTTTTTGCAAAGTCGCGTGAAGACCGTCTGGCGGCGACGATCACAGTTTCGGGGGATTTGGCGGGGATCGAGGGATTCAAACGGAGTATGAAGTTTTTCAGAATGCATCCAGGCCAAACTTGTACCAATGAATCAGATTTCCGCGGTTGATATATCCAAGTCCAGTAAATCGGGGACAGGAGGCTCTCGTATGCCAGCCGGCGCTCTTGAAGGATTCTGCGAGCTTTTTAATCTGGAAGCAGATTCTTAAAAAGACTGTGAAGGTCTGCTGTACTCAGACTGGCAACAGCCAGGGCACAACTTCACCGCAAGGTTAAATCGACAAGTACAGAATATTGGAGGGCCGCCGTCCAATCCGCCTATTTCTTTATCTTGTTCTCGAATTCCACTTTCTTACGGTAATCCTCACGCAGCCTCTCGATCAGTTCCGGGACAGGCTCACCTCTTATAATCTTGCCATGTTCCAGGGGATTCCAGTCCAGCCACCGATATTTCAGAAGGCCTTCGTCAATGCGGTCGCATTCGTGAGTGTAGGGTTTGATTGGGAGGACCTTTACCTCTTCCGCGGGCTCCGGTTGTTCTGGCGGTTTCTTCTTAACTGTCGGCCTTTTTTTCGGCTTCTCCGTCAATCTCTGCTGCTGTTCAAGCTTCAACTGGGCCTGATAGGAATCCCATTGACTCTGATCCTTGGCCCGTAATCGGTCCACGACCGCGATCTCTGCAGCCTCCCAGATTGGCGGCACCACATCCTCTGCACTGGTTCGGGTAAATTTCATAGAGAACTGGGTTGCGTGATCGTGCCCCGAATCATCCATGTATGTATATCCTATGCGTGTGCAGGCGAGTTTGGGGCCCGTGTCAAAACGAATGAGGACATATGAGATTCTGAAATCTTTCCACTTTGGATATTTAGCAGTAGTGACAATAGATAACGCCTGCTTTCTAATCGCAACACGATGCTTTTCAAGGGGGTCCACGTTTGCACCCTTTGCCAACAACCAAACCATCGGCGTGGCTATAATTGTAAGTGTTCCAAGAGTCAGGCTGATCCACGCCCAAGGCAGAGCCTTTATGCCTGTCTCCCTTCCGCCGACAGGCATAAGCTGGCTGCAGCTCCCACAACGGGTATTGTAGCGAGCACCTCTAAACTCAACCTGATTGGACTTGCCGCACTTGGTGCAAATTACCGTGACCATACTCACAGGGCGTATCTCCTGCGTTGTGGATTCCTCTGCTCCGAACGGCCCTGCTGGCTGTGAGGAGCGCAGATTTTATGGCGGCGACGCCTTTCCGCAAAAGGCTCTGACAAGGCGAAAGCGATCTGGCTGATATGGTAAGACGAATTCATGTTTGAATAACAGGGCTTAAGAACGGAGGGCAGACGAGCCTTTCGTCATACATCGCAGAGGCTGCATGCCTGCCACAGCCCTTTCCAGGGATCTCTGACAGGGATGAACTCCTGACCTACGAAACCTGTGTATCCTATATCCAACAATGCCTGCATGGCAGCCGGATAATTGATTTCCTGGTTCTCATCGAGTTCGCCACGGCCGGGATTACCCGCGGTGTGGATGTGCCCAATATACTCGCCATAGGCCTTGATCCGACGAATGAGATCGCCATCCATGATCTGTACGTGGTAAATATCGAAAAGGAGTTTCATCTTGGGCGAGCCAACTTGCTTGATAATGTCCATACAGTAGTCCACATGATCGCCCTGATAACCCGGATGGCCTTTCATCGGGTGGGTGTCATCGCGGGTGTTCAAATGTTCCAGACAGATGTTCACGCCCTTCTTCTCGGCTTTCCCGATAACTTTTTTGTAGGCTTCAACGCAGTTTTCTGCGCCTTCTTCAGGGCTGACAATGCTGCCGTTCTTTTCTTTGGAAGTATCCCCATATCCTGTAAAAGAGATGACGTTTTTGAATCCTGCCTCAGCAGTCGCGTCAATCGCTTTATCAATTTTCGAGAGACATTCATCCCAGTGGTTTTTGTTGTTGACTCCCCGGATGAACAAATGCGAAGGGGTGATGGCACAGGCCAGACCATATTTTTTCAGTGTTCCCCAGTCTGCAGGAGCGATGAGTTCTACGCTCTTACAGCCAAGTTTAACGGCCATCTGGCATGCTTTTTCAAGATCCCAGTGCTCTTTGAAGCACCAGTGAACTATCGACTGATTGATCCTGTTTTTAGTGATGGCTTTTCCTGCAGCAGAGCCAGATGAATTGTGAGAACCGGAAACGCAACCTGCCATCGTGCCTAGAGTGACCATACCCGCCATGCCGATCATCTCCCTCCGTGAAAATCCTTCTGTATCCTGCTTATTCTCGCCCATACTTATCCTTCCGAGTATGTGAAGCCAATCATTCGAGACGGCCAAGATAGTGCGGTGAAGTGCTGAGGCAACATGTTATTCAAGACCGATCACTATATTTCGCTTGAGATTCTGTCTCTTTCGGAATTGATTCTTCCGTCTCCAGGTCGCCTTCCGGTTCTGTCTTTTGTGGATAGAGGCTCCGCCAGATTCCGCTGTGCCTGATGGAAGGCTCTTCATGGCCCTGAATGGCGTACCTGAACAGGTAGTGGCAGACCGGCACGCCAAGCAGCAGGCCCCACAGCCCGAAGAAATGTTTGCCCACGAGCAAAATGATAATGACGACCAGTGCGTTCATTTCGAATCGCTCGCCCATGATCATCGGATTGAGAACGTATCCTTCCATCAGATGAATCACAAAGACCATCAAAATGGTGGCGAACACCAGCCCGAATCCTCCATCCGCCTGAGTCAAGGCCACAATGCACATGGGAATGGTCGAGAGGATAAATCCAAGAATCGGGATGAAACTGCAGAAGAAAACGATGACTGCAAGAAAGTAACGGGCATCGACTTCAAGAAAAAGGAGGCCGAAATAGGTGAATATGGTGTTGCAGATCGCAATCATGGTCTGGGCCTGGAACGCGCGCCCCATGACGGTGCTGAATGTCAGGAGCGAAGGGACAATTTCCCGGCAGAGATTGCGAAATCGTCCGGAGGGCAACCGAAAGGTACGTTTCTCGAGCTTGGGCAGATCCTTGACGATCATGAAGCTGAAGAAGATGGAGAGAATAAAACTAACCGAAAAAGTAAAGACACCTTCGATGATGACGGCGGCGTGGCCAAATGCGTCCCTTCCGAGCAGTTCCGGGAGATGAGTGGCAGCGTATTCAATGACCGCGTCGATTAGGCCGGAGATGGCTTCATCCTGCAGAAGTTTTTCAGCTCGATCCCTACCGAAACTCCTGAAAATCATTTCTTCGAGCCGAAAGCGGACCAGACCACGGAAAGTCGTGGGCAGTTCGTTCAAATCTTCATTTGTTTCTCGCCCACCTCCAAGAGATCCCGCATCGGCTGCCGGTGCCTCAACGATTTCGCCGGCTATCGGAACTGGGGCCTTAACGGCCTCCGGGCTATCCGCATTGCCTGTGAAATTGCCGGCGACGATTTCACCATTCCTGCCGATCGAACCATTTCCAGTTGCTTTTGATTTTCTCTCTTCCGCTTGGGATTTTCTGTCCTGAGATTCTTTGAGTTTCTGCCGCCAGTAGGTTCTTCGCACGGGTGACTGCGGGCTATCCGAGACAGATATCAACGACGAGATTTTGTCGACCAGCCTGTTGCCCTGGGAGTAAATCGTGGGCAGGAGGGTGCTGCAGATGAATATCAGAGACAGGATGAACCCAAGATGGAGCCCGCACACCACAGAAAATCGGAACCAGACACTATTTTCATCCTTGCGCGCCCAATGACAGATTGCCTGAGTCACGTTCTTGAAGATATAGCTCAGGACAAAAGTAATTATGATGATCGCGAAAAAGCTGCGAAGCGCATAGATCACCAGGAGAAAAATGGCCCACGTGCTCATTTTTTCCCACGGCAAACGTCGGAAGAATTTCAGCTCATCTCTGGTTTGTGATTCCCATACACCGGTATCCATAGCCTATGATTGTGTGATGGTTCTCCACACTGTGCCATCGAAATGAGGGGATCGGTGTAGACGCGCTTCATCCGTCCTTGGAAAACCCCACATTCCACAGGACATCCGATTTGCCCCAGTCGTTCAGGGCACGTGCCATCACGAACAGTAAATCCGACAGGCGGTTTACATAAACTATCAAATGCTCCGGAATGTTTTCTTCGCGGCTCAGAGTCACAAGGTCTCGCTCAGCCCGACGGCATACACTGCGGGCCACGTGACAAACTGCCGAAGCATGGGACCCGCCAGGCAGAATGAAATTTTCAAGCGATCCAAGCCTTTCATTCATCAGGTCTATTTCGTCTTCGAGCCTGGTTTCCACTCCTGGCACCAAGAAATCGCCGGACTGGGCGCTGGGCATACAGAGTTCGGCGCCGAGGTCGAATAGCTCGTGCTGGATACGCTCGAGAAGTCGCCAAAACATCTCCGATTCCGGACATGCTCTGAGCAAGCCAATGTGCGAGTTGAGTTCATCGATGCTGCCGCAGGCACAGATTCGGGCAGCATCCTTCGGCACCCTCATGCCATTCCCCAGCCCTGTCTCTCCCGAGTCGCCGGTCCGGGTGTAAATCTTCGTCAAACGTGGCATAAATACCTCCTGTTGAATTAAGGAATCAAGAATGCAATATACCGGCGAAGTGGGCACACCCCAGTATGCTGAAGTGGATTATCAAGCGCGCAATGCAGTCCATTTGAACCCGTTTGTCATGCCTTCCCCGTCCGGACAATCAGATCGACATATCAGCGAGAAGAGCAAAAGGCTTGCTCAGGTTACCGACGCTGAAGCTACCCGGCTGGATGACCAGACGATACTGAAACGGGTAGCGGAAGCCCTTAATATCGGAGGTTACAAACGTCATATACTCCTGTGCACGGGGCCGGATTGTTGCACACCCGAACAGGGCGCGGATGCATGGGATTTTCTTAAGGGTCGGCTCAAGGAACTCAAACTGGATAAAGGTGAAAACTTTGTCTATCGTTCGAAAGTAGGCTGCCTGAGGATCTGCCACAAAGGCCCTTCTTGCCTGGTTTACCCTGAGGGGACCTGGTACCACAGTGCAGATGCTGAAGGATTGGAAAATATCATCCAACAGCACCTCATGAAGGGACAAATCGTTGAAGACCTCTTGATTGCCGAAAATCCCTTGAGTGATGAACGCGCAGACTGAAACGGGTCAGGAAGTTGCCTGGCCCTGAATCCGTTGAACACTTTGACCCCAGTCTTCCCGCCATGGCCGATCAAAACCGACTCCGACCGGAACAGCATATCGAGTGCATAATCGAGGGTATCGGCGACGTAAAACTGAGCGCCAAGCTCAAGGAAATTCGGCACGACCGGGTGAAGCTGAGTTCGGCAGACAGCATACCTGAGCACGCCACAATCACCCTCGTCTTCGATAACTCGCGTTATCAACTTAATGCGTCTGTGGAGGGCTACGTATCCAAGGCCAGAAACAACCCTACCGTTGGCAAGTGCTACGCTACCGTTGATTTCCCGCCGACAAGCCGGATCGCCGCAATGGAACTCTACGCCCAGGTAGAAGCCCTTGGCCAGCGGGAGCAGAACGGTCTTGCGGAAATTAAGTTTCAGGAAGCACGCCGGCACGAACTCGATAGTAACTGGGCCGCGATGCATTCATCCCTGAAGCATGCTCTCGCACTTAATCCCATGCACCAGGAGGCCCGCCGGCTTTACACGATTGCTTATGCCCACGTCAGAAAACGCCGTCTCAAAATGGCCTTGATCGGGGGAAGTATCCTGCTGGTCATACTGGTTATCCTTGGCGTCGTGATCGGAAGAGCAAGATACCATCGCTCAGAATTCGAGCGGCTCCTTGCTCAGGCGCAGCAGGCATTCAAAGACAACGAACACCAACAAGCACACAATTACATTAACGAGGCCCTTCAACACGAGGCGGAGGGTATGGCAGCGAAAAATCTGAGAGCACAACTCGTTCCGGTATCGCTGGCCGAATCGTTCGGGCTCGTGCAGGGGCAGAAAGATTTTCTGGGTAACAGGGTCCAGCAAGGAGTAGACAGCTATACCGGCCTGCCATGGGAGATTCTTCATAAGCCCACCAGGTCGCACTTTATCCTCATACCGGCCGGCACTTTCAAGATGGGAGGTGACGACAGGGATGACAAAAGGCGGCAGGATGAAGTTCAGCACACAGTAAATCTGACGAAGCCTTTCTACCTTGGCAAGTACGAAGCAACCCGGCATGCCTTCAGCATTTTTGTTGCGGCAACCAAATACAAAACGGAGGCCGAACTGAAGGGAGGCGGCCTGGTCAGGGGGCCAAAGGGTTTCGAAGAGAAGGCTCATGCACGCTGGAGCAACCCTTACTACGAACAGTCGCCTCAGGATCCGATAACCCTGGTTTCCTGGAATGACGTTCAGCAGTTCCTGAAGTGGATGGACGATGGCCGAAAGCGAATCCGCCTGCCAACCGAAGCCGAATGGGAATATGCCTGCCGTGGAAGATCCATACGCAGATTTTACTGGGGCCAGCTTGAAAAATTTGCCAGCACCAACGCAAATGTCAGTGACAAGACAGCCCACAAAGAGTTCATCGACTGGCCCTTTTCTTACTCAGATGACAAGCACATTTACACCGCGACGGGTGAAGGATTCGTCTCCAACGAATTCAACCTCTTCCACATGTCAGGAAACGTCGCAGAGTGGTGTTCTGACTGGTATGGCAAATACAACGACGGGATTCAAACGGACCCGAAGGGGGCGGTGAAGGGTACTGACAAAGTCGTCAGAGGCGGCCACTTCGCGAGCTCAATTTACGATGCTCGGTCTGCCAGCCGCGAATTTCATCCCCCGGATTACCGGAGCAATGCCATCGGCTTCAGGATGGCCGTGACCGTCCAGGATGAAGAACTGAAATGATGGAGCCGGAGATCTCTGACGGCAGGGCATTCTCTCTCAAACGATCTGAAACCGAACCGGTTCATGCGAGTTTTCCACGCGCCGCAATCGGCCACTCCACCTCGACTTTTCCTTTCCGTACCCCGTAGATCCGCTCGTGCAGGTTCACTGTTTCACAGCAATGGCCGGAATAGATCTCTACTCGATCTCCGATTTTCAAATCGCGAGCCTTACCTGACAAGAGAACCGGTCCGTGCTCTTCACTGAGTCCACGGAATTTCAGACCAGGACAGTCCTTCTGTTGCGGCAAAGCAAAGCCCTGCCCGAAGGTTTTCAGGCCGGCGTCCAGTACCCCGCGGTTTCCTGCGGCTCGGCTCACCACTGTGCAGAGCAGGCTCAAGGCAATGCCAAATTCGGGTCTGATCCGGTGGTAGACATGATCCATGAAAACATAGGAGCCCACCTCAATTTCTGTAAAGCCATCATGCAATCCTGTAACGTCATAAGTGCCCGTCCCCCCGCCCGTCACAATCTCGACGGGGATGCCGGCCTGCTCGATCAGCCGCTTAGCGCGGGTAGTTCTCTCATTAGCCAGGTGGCATTCTGTCGTGCGGAAATCGTCGTCCTGATTCGAGACGCAGTGTCCTTCGTAGCCCAGGACACCCTTAAACTCCACCCCCTTGGTTTTGCGAATAATCTTGGCAAGCTCGACAGCGTCCTTCCCGCTGACACCGCACCGCTTCATTCCAATTTCAATTTCTATGACCATCCCGACCGTACTCCCGGCTTTTCGGGCGGCGCTGGCAATCTCACGTACATTGCTCGCATTATCCACCGAAACGATGACGTCCTTATTCAACGCAAGTTCCGCCAAGCGTTTGACCTTCTGGGCGCCCACGATTTGATTCGCAATTAACAATCCGTTGATGCCCCCCGCCGCCATCACTTCCGCTTCTCCAAGCTTGGCACACGTCACGCCGATAGCGCCGCGGTCTATCTGCATTTGCGCGATTGCAGGCGTTTTATGTGTCTTTATGTGCGGACGCAGATCTACCGGTTTGTCCGCAAAGTACCCTGCCATCCGATCCAGATTTTTCTCAAGAATGTCCAGGTCGACAAGCAACGCAGGAGTGTCAATGTCTTTGTATTGCATTAGATGACTTTCTGTGGGGAATAAATTTGGTTGAGTTTTGATTGAATGATGAAGACTGTCAATGAGACACCATTCGATGATTCCCTCGCCCTCTTTGCGATCAGCAGAATTGAGGGCATGGGGCGAAAGACTCTCGAACTGCTAGTCCATTACTTCAGCAGTTTGAGCGATCTGCTTGTGGCCGGACCGGAAGAAGTCATGAGCGCAGCCTCACGAATCTCGCCTTCGATGGCCCTTGCCATAGCAGAAATTCAGCTCGATGATGCGGAAAACGAACTCAAGAGACGAGTCAGACACGGTATCAGAACCTGTACACTTGCAGACGCCAATTATCCACCCAATCTGAAACTGGCTGCCGATGCTCCTATCGCAATTTCGATGCTTGGTGAACTGGAATTTATTGGTCAGAAAACGATGGCCATTGTTGGTTCAACGGTGCCCACTCCAGAAAGCATGAACGCCGCGCATCGCATGGCCTGTTTCTTTGCAGCGAATGGATTCACTATCATCAGCGGGCTTGCCCGTGGCATTGACACCGCGGCCCACAAGGGCGCACTGGCCTCCAAAGGGCTTACTGCCGCTGTAATGGGCAACGGCTTGCACCGACTGTTCCCACCGGAGAATCGGGATCTTGCACAGCAGATCTCCGAATCGGGAATACTACTCTCAGAACAGCCCACAAATCGGCAAGCGAACGGCAAACGCCTCATGGCTCGAAATAGAATCACCAGTGGGATATCCAAGGCAACAATTGTTATCGAAGCTCACGAAAACAGTGGAAGCCTTGCTACCGGCAAACGCGCCATGAAGCAGGGGCGGCTTGTGTTCGCTTTGGATGATCCCTTCCCCGGTAATCAGGAACTCCTCCAGCTCGGCGCCTATCCAATATCTGCTGCTGAGTCCGAGTGGCAGCGAATGACAGAGCAGATTAACGAGTTCGAAATTAAGACCTCCGAATCCGCCGACCGCCAAATGAACTTCAACTTCGAAAGCAAAAGCCGTGGAGAATAATCTGGTTCGAATTCAGCAATGGATGCAGGCCGTAATCACCCACCCTGATGGCGTCGAGGAAGGCCTGTCCGATGACGTTGCACAGAAACTCATCGCCACGACCGCCTCCGAATTGGGGCAGGTCATTCGAAATACAGGAAAACTCACCGCGTCAGAACGGCTCAACATTTACGGAAGCGCTTACTACGCCCGACTGATTGAATGCCTTGAAGCCAGCTACCCGGGCCTGCTTCACGCTCTCGAAGAAGAAGCGTTCGACGCACTTGCGTTCGCCTACCTGCAGGAATACCCCTCGCACAGTTATACGCTCAACGAGCTGGGCACCAACTTCCCGCTGTACCTGGAAGAAAATCGGCCCGACTGGGATGATGATGAAAACCTGCGGGACTTGCCGGATTTCATGGTCGACCTTGCCCGGCTTGAATGGACTTTGGGTGAAGTCTTTGATTCTGAAGGGGACGAAGGGCTGCCACTGTTGAACGCAGAAGATGTAAGAGACATGCCCCCGAGTTCGTTTGCCAACGCAACCTTGAAGCCGGCACGATCCCTACGATTGCTGACCACCCGTTTCCCGGTGAATGTGTATCTGCAGGCCGTAAGGGACGGGCAAGAACCGCCCTACCCTACCCGTCAACAAACCTGGATGGCCATCAACAGGATCAATTACGAGGTCCGGCGTCACGATCAATCCCAGACTCAGTTTGAGCTACTCCAGGCGATCGTTGATGGAAATACTGTGGCAGAAGCCATGGCCACCGTGGCAGAACGCGTCGAAGACGTAGAAGCACTTGTGACCGACGTTCAAGCCTGGTTCGCTTACTGGACTTCCGCCGGATTCTTCACCGGAATCAATTACGAGACTCCCTCGTGAAGAACTTTTGGGCCTTCGGATGCTCTACCACCCGCGCGCGGCAGAAAACCAAGTCGCTCCATTCTTCCACTCGTCCATCCCTCCATTCTTCAAATCCCGCTTTCGGAACGCTTTCCTTAAGGCAGAATACCCGCCCAAAAACATTGTCACCCTTGATACCCACACATGCTCGAACAGATCGATCATGTAAATTTTGTTGTCGAAGACATGGAAAAGATGACCGCTTTCTATTGTGATCTTCTCGGCCTTAAAGTCACAAAGGAAGTAACTATCAGCGGTGACTGGGTTGAGCGCGTGGTTGGACTTCAGGGCGTCGAAGGTTGGGTTCGCTATCTCGACTTGCCTCACGGCCCGAGGGTGGAATTAATCAAATACCGTTCCCCGGAAGGCAAGCGACCGGCTGATCTGGAAAAACCCAACACGCATGGCATCCGTCACCTGGCCTTCCGTGTTAAAGATATCGACGCTATTGGTGCACGACTTGCCAAACAAGGGATGAAGTTTCAAAGCGAAGTCCAGGCAGTCCCCGATGCCCAAGTCACTTACAAGGGTGGTGTCCGCAAGCGGTTGGTCTACTTCCACGATCCTGAAGGCAACCTCCTAGAACTCTGTGAATATACGTAATACGTAAGCTTGTCTGAGAAGGAGGTCTTGCTCCGGCCGTCAATAGCGTACGTAAGAAAATCTTTAGAGACAGATCCCACAATACCACCATTACGTATTACGTATTACTCACTAATCATCCTAGTAATTACTCCAAACAATGAGCGACGAACCAAATAAAATCATCTACTCCATGGTCGGAGTAAGCAAGAGTTATGACAAGAAAAAAGTCTTACGGGACATTACCCTCGGCTATTTCTATGGCGCAAAAATCGGCGTGCTTGGGCTGAACGGCACTGGCAAAAGCACGCTACTTCGCATCATGGCGGGCATCGAAACCAATTTCGATGGGGAAATTCATCCCACGCCCGGATACACCGTCGGCTTTCTGGAGCAGGAACCGCATCTGGACGAGACCAAGACTGTTCTGGAATGCGTGCAGGAAGGCGTTCAGAAAACCGTGAATCTGATGAAGGAATACGACGAGATTAATGCCCGCTTTGGCGAAGAGATGTCGGACGACGAAATGAATGACCTTATCGATCGCCAGGCAAAAGTGCAGGGGAAAATCGAGGAACTTGATGCGTGGGACCTCGACAGTCGCCTTGAGATGGCAATGGATGCGCTCCGGTGCCCCCCTCCTGATACGCCGGTCAAGATTCTTTCGGGAGGAGAACGCAGGCGGGTTGCGCTCTGTCGGATTCTCCTGAAAAAACCAGACATTCTTCTGCTCGACGAGCCGACCAACCATTTGGATGCCGAAACCATTGGTTGGCTCGAGCATCACTTGCAACGGTACGAAGGCACCATCATCGCCATCACTCACGACAGGTATTTCCTGGACAATGTCGCCGGTTGGATTCTTGAACTTGACCGCGGCCACGGTATTCCGTGGAAGGGAAATTACTCCTCATGGCTGGAGCAGAAACATAAACGACTCCAGAACGAGGCAAAGGCTGAAGACCAGAGAGCCAAAGCCCTCCAGCGCGAACTCGACTGGATCCGGCAGAACCCCAAGGGACGCCAGACCAAAGCCAAAGCTCGCCTCAGTGCTTACGAATCCTTGCTGGGCCAGGAAAACGAAAAGCGCTCAGAGGAAATGCAAATATTCATTCCGCCCGGCCCAAGACTCGGCACCTCAGCCATTGAATTCAAGGGCGTCAGCAAGGCGTTTGGCGACACACTGCTCTTCGAAGACCTCACCTTCGACGTGCCCCCAGGCGGCATTATCGGGGTCATTGGCCCGAACGGCGCCGGCAAAACGACCATGTTTCGGATGATCACCAATCAGGAAGAACCAGACTCTGGAACAATCTCAATCGGCGAGACCGTAAAGCTCGGCTACGTAGATCAGAGCCGCGATTCTCTGGCCGCGAATAAGACAATCTGGGAAGAAATTTCGGGCGGTGAAGAAAAAATCAAGCTAGGCCACCGGGAAGTAAATTCCCGTGCTTATACCGGGCACTTCAATTTCTCCGGGCCTGATCAGCAGAAGCTGGTAGGGGACCTCTCTGGCGGTGAACGGAACCGCGTGCACCTCGCCAAGATCCTGAAAGAGGGTGCAAACGTTCTCCTGCTTGATGAGCCGACGAATGATTTGGACGTCTACACCATCCGCGCCCTCGAAGACGCACTTCTGAGCTTCGGAGGCTGCGCCATCCTCATCAGCCACGACCGCTGGTTTCTGGATCGTGTCGCCACGCACATCCTGGCATTCGAAGGGGACAGTCAGGCCTTGTTCTTTGTCGGCAACTACGCCGCATATGAGGAAAATCGCAAAAAACGCCTCGGAATCGAAGGCGACCAGCCACACCGAATCAAGTATCGGAAGTTAACAAGGGCATAGGCGAGCGGCCAATCCTCGTAGCCACGAACTGCCAGCTTGCACGCTCAGATCCAGCAAGTTGCAGCCACCACCTTGTGGCTACTTCTACGTCGCTAGATTTTGCGCCAGCAGGGGTGGGTTCAACCACTTTTTCCGTCGCTGCGGGCCAGAGGGTGGAGTACTCGAGTGTTGGGATGCTGCCGAATGGTGTCCTCTCGCCGCAGTTGATTGCCCCCCACCACTCCCAGACGCCATCGCGAGTCGTATAACTCTCTTTAAAAATAGCTTTGAGAAAAATTAACACTGTAAAACTACGATAGTTGGACACACCGATTTGTGGAGTGAAGTGCATCAAGCCCCATCCCTCCCCAGGATTCTCCCATGCTCAGTGAAGTGCTCATGGTAAGACAGGTCCCCGGTCAGCCATTCCGTCGATGGTTCACAGACATGAAACATGATCTTTATGTCTGGTTTGACGACCACCGTAAAGAAATTATCGGATTTCAATACTGTTATGACGTGCGAGGAAACGAGAAGGCGCTGACCTATCTGGTAAACAAGGGATGGAAGCACATGGAGGTGGACGACGGTGAAACTCGCAGGAGTAAGAAGGGAACTACGATTCTGGGCCCGGCGCACATGACCCCGATCATGGCAATGAATGCCACTTATGATGCTCGCCAACTCGCCGAGCAGTTTAGGGAAACTAGCGGCGATCTTGAGCCCGAAATCGCAGATTACATTTACGAGAAGATTCTGGCCTCAACTGAGGCGTAGCAGGAGTGTAGCGACCGTACACAGGTACAGTTGAGTTACTTGTTTTCTTTGAAAGATTTTGGAGGGGTAAGCCTCATCAGGCCAAGCCAATGCCAATTTGCATTCTTCTTACTTCCCCATTCGTTGTTTCCTTGAATTCGTTGGAAGCACTTCTCTTCTCTTTGGTTGCGGCCTTACGGCTGCAGTATGTATTTGCCGCCCCCAAAAAGTACAGACGTGATTGGGTGGAGGCAAAGTGGTGCATCTGGACTTCGGAGTGACCTTCCCAACCAAGGACTCCGCAGGCGCAACGCCTTCGGTGTAAAGAAATATGTGGGCGAAGAGCAGGGCTTGCGCCAACATTCGGTTTCAGATTACTCTGGAGGCGTATAGGCAAGTACAGGTGACAAAATCAGCAATTAGCCTCGGAGCAGAACTCTGGGGCATACAAGATTCTGGCAACAGTCAGCTGTCCGTCCTTTCTCACGGTTGGCTCGCCCCCGAAGCATAATGGTCGGGCCGTGATCTTTATCGGACGCTGAACATGCCTGCAATCTACGCTGAGGCCACCGCTCCAGCATCCTTCAAGACCTTCATCAGTTCTTCCGCCACTCCAGCCTCGAATGGATGCCCACTCTTGCCCACGAGACCAAGTATGAGCGAGCCGCCGTACATGTTGGCCACCGCGTTAACGTCCGCCCCGGACTCAATAAGAAGGCTGGCCAATTCAACTGCATTCGAAGGCACGACCTGACGATGGGTTTCAACGCCGTTCGAGCCGAGGTAATGCAGCAATGTTGCCGCGTGCCCGTAATCAGATTTCCGGCAGATCAATTCGGGATTTGATTTCAGTGCTTCGCGCAGAGCCACGATATCCCCACCCAGCAGGTCATCGACCTCTCGCTCAAATTCCTGGTTCGGTGGTTGACTCCCCTTCTTCTCGACCTCCGCCCAATCGGCAAATCCATATTCCCTTGCTATGGTTGCTCTCGCATCGGCCAGGGTGATCTTCGCAGCCATGATTCGGTCGGGCTTCCAACCGCGCATAGTCGGATGCCAACAGGTGATATGAGTCGCCACTGCAGCATTACCTCCGGCGTGTGCTTCGACAATTCGCTTCGCCTGGCGGTCGAGCTGATCGTGAATCGGCAGTGACCTGAAGCTGCTATCGAGAACATCTCTGTGCAGATCGATGACTTTTTGAATCACCTTCGCAATGAATACTCTTGGCTCTGGCATAAATAGCTCTTTTTCCTGTTATGGGACTGCGGGGTCGCTTAATCAGACAGAGGACTTGAAATGCCGAAAGAAAATGAAAGCCGTCTTGAGGCCACGAACCCAAACAGTAGATTGCTCCTGAAATTAATTCCCCTCCGAGCACAGCCCTTGAAAACTCCAGTAATCATCGCCTGTCACTTTCTGATATTGAATCTCTGTGCAGAGACACAGTCCACGGCATTTCTCAATCCTCACACTGTTGACGGTCGCGTACTTCTTGGCGAGTTGAATTGCGTTTCCTGCCACAGCGCGGGCGGGCAAGCACAAACATTCCCAATTAAAGATGCACCGCGGCTCACGGAGATCGGGGCCAGAGTGTCACCGCAATACCTTCTCAAGTTCCTGATGAACCCGCAGGAGTTGAAGCCCGGAACTGCCATGCCGGATCTGCTGCACGGGCTGCCTCCCGAAAAGAAAATCGAAGTGGTGCAGGATCTTGTCCATTTCCTTGTCTCACTGGGCGGCCCGCTCGATGGAGTGGATCAGGAATTCGTTGCTAAGCAAATAGATCTGGGTGAAAAGCTTTACCACACGGTGGGGTGCGTAGCTTGCCACCAACCCTTTCAGCCGGCTGCCGGTTTTCAGCCCAAAGGTACCGATATCGCCGAAGCGATGAAGAGCATGCCCAAGCTGGAACAACCGTCGATACCTTTAGGCGACCTTGCTTCCAAGACCACCGTAAGTGGGCTGGCTTCCTTCCTTCAAGATCCGCTGGATACCCGGGAGGGCGGACGAATGCCGTCATTAAACCTGAATGCAGACGAGGCGGACGCCATAGCTATATACCTGCTGCAGAAACAGAAACCCGAGAAACCCGTAACAGGGACCGGCCTGCTTTACCAGGTTTTTTCAGACAGCAAAAAGACAAAACTGATTTCCAAGGGCAGAGCCAGTGCCATCTCTCTGGAAAATCTCGACCTTCCCAAGGACAGCACAGTGGAATTCAAGGGGCTTATCGAAGTCGAGGAGGGTGAATATTCATTCTTCATGGGCGCCGACGGCCTTTACTCGTTGACGATTGATAATAAGAGCGTCATCAACGGCAATTTTAAGAAAGGCGGACAGCAAACTCTCGGGGAAAGAGTGACCTTCAAGAAGGGCCACCATCTCATCCTCGTCCAGGTATCCAGAGACAATGAATCGAAGCGGCTCGACCTCACATGGGAAGGGCCAGGCATCCTTGAGCCCGGCCCCATTCCTGCCGGGGCCCTCAGCCACACCAGCCGTCCCTGGAATCCCACAGCCTACACACCACTGCAGCCAGATGTGGAGCGCGTGGCACGTGGACAGGAACTATTTCGGACCATCGGCTGCGCATCGTGCCACAATACCGGTTCGCATCTGAAGCGTTCATACGTGGGGAAGGACCTCGTTGATCCCAGGCTCAAAGTGGAAAAATTCGCTACGAAGAATAATCGAAGTCCTGGTCACGAAGACGTCCAGCACGCCATCGACGGCAATACGAAAACCAAGTATCTGAATTTCGGCAAGGAAGGATCCGGCCTGGTGATTCATCTTGCCAAATCACCTGTGGTGATATCAGGCATCAAGTTTACATCGGCGAATGATTCTCCAGAGCGCGACCCCATTCGGTATCGATTGGAAGGCTCCAACGACGGCAAACTTTTTGACCTGATCGACGAAAGTGACATCCCCGACTTCACCGGCCGACACCAATCGCATTCTTTAAGCTTTGCAAATGATTCCGCCTTCAAGACCTATCGCATTACATTCGTAAAAATAAGGGATGCACAGAAGGCGGAGTGCGTCCAAATCGCTGAAGTGCGTCTGTTCGGTTCTCAAAAAAAACTCGAAGGACTGAAAAGCGACTTCAATGCCAGGCCACTTATCGATCTGACGAGCGAGGCCGCAGGTGGTTGCCTCGACAGTGCCGTTGATGCCGGGCGCCCCAAGTTTGCCCTGAGCAAACTTCAACTCGATGCGCTGAAACTGACGATTACCAGCCTAAAAGACCTGAACGCCCCATCCCCCGCAGAACGCATGGCTCATCACCTGAGTACCTTCAATTGTTACGCATGCCACGATCGCGATGGCAAAGGCGGGCCTGAGGAAGGTCGCAGACTTTATTTCACGACACCGATTCCGGTCGACCTCGGAGATGAAGGACGTATGCCGCCCTCTCTCGATCTGGTTGGCGCCAAGCTTACCGAAACAGGACTCGGTCAGGTCCTGTTTTCCGGGCATGTAAATCGTCCTTATATGTCGACGCGGATGCCGCAGTTCGGTCGTCCGAACTTGAAGCAACTTCCCGACCTCCTCGCCAAGGCTGATGCAGGTAAATTACCGGGCCATAATCCAGTCAGTTCGGGAGGCAGAACCGTCAGCGAGGGCCGCAAACTCGTGGGCAACAAAGCATACGGCTGCATCAATTGTCATAGCTGGGGAAGCAACAAATCTCTTGGAACGCCCGGGCCAAATCTCACGGAGGTCACCCGCCGTATCAGTCCGGACTGGTTCAGGGCCTGGCTGACTAATCCGTATGAAATGCGGCAGGGAACACGCATGCCGAATTTTTTCCCAGAAGGCAAGGGTGCGTTGACGGAGGTACTGAACGGCGATGCCACCAGGCAGATCGACGCCATTTGGGCTTACCTGTCACGGGGCGAATCCGCCACGCCGCCGGAAGGCATGAAGCCCGGCGATCCGTATGTTTTGATTCCCGAAGAAGACCCCGTCCTGTTCCGCGCATTTGTCAGCGGCATCGGCGCGCAGGCAATTACCATCGGCTTTCCTAGCGGTGTCCACACGGCTTTCGATGCTCTCAGGTGCCAACTGGCGATGGCATGGACAGGGACCTTCATTTCAGCCCAATCTTCATGGACCGGTCGCGGCGGGCGTTACACGGGCATCGATTCATCGGACAAGATTTCGATGCCAACCGGACCGGCCATGGCGCTACTTGAAGCATCCGACGCCCCGTGGCCGCAATACGATGCAAAAGAATGGCATTTTGCAGGGTATCGCTACGACAAAGCACGAAATCCCATATTGAGGTATCAATTCAAAGGCATCCATGTCGAAGAGATGCTGTCATCGCAATTTGATGAACGCGCCAGCCTCAAACGAACACTTCAACTTTCCTCCGATAAGGAAGTGAAAAATCTCATGTTCCGAACTGGTTCAGGCAAAGAAATAAAGAAGGAGAACGAAGTTCATGTCGTGGATGGAAAACTTCGTTTTTCGCTCGGGAGTGACGCTGTTGTGAGGAAGACGGCAGAAGGCCAGGAATTGATTGTGCCGGTTACATTTGAGGCGAAAGATGGGGTTTACGTCGCCAACCTTGAATTCGTGCTGGAATGGTAGGCCCCACCGCCCCAATTCGTTCCCACCAGGGCCATCGTGGCCACTGACCTTCAGTCCAATCTTGCACCAGGCAATGCCGCCAGTCGTTCGCGGTAAGAGGCGGGTTTTCCCATGCCGAGATACTGGCGTGCGGCGGCGGCGAAGCCTGATTTATGCTCGTTGCACAGAAATTCGGGAAGAACGTCGAAGAGATGGCCACAGCCACAATCGTGCAGGATTTCCTTGAGTTCCTGGTCCTCGCCAAGGTCTGATTCCAGAAACGTGGAAAGGCAATCCCATTTGAGATGGGTGCGTTCTCTTCCGTTCAAATGCAGTTTTTTTGTAGAGGCTCTCTCCCTCCGTACCCAGCCCGACCTGTCCCGCGGTCCATTTGATTCGGTGGAGATATGGGCCCACTGGAAGGACGCACGGCATTCTTCGACCAATTGACGTTTTCTTTCCGCAGGCGGCGGGGCTTTCCGTTTCCGGGTATTCCTGATTTTTGACTTGGGCATGGCTGCAAGGCCAGATGATGACAGTTTGGATAAGGAATCGCACAACGAATCACAGGATTCAAGCAGCCTAATTGTCATTCTTGCGGCCTGGCGCGGGACTGGAGGATTTTCGATGAACGCAAACTGACTTAGAGGACCGGCTGGCAATTTCTTACCCACACTCCGCAATGATCGGCCCTTCCATTCCCGGCGTGAAGAGCCCGCGAATCGCCCATGGCTCGCCGTTCTAATTCCAGTGCTTAAATCTGGAGGGCGGAGCTACGATGCGGAGTCGTAGCTCTGGCCTCGAGGCCGGAGTGCTTTGCCGCTTACGAGCCCTTCGGCTCGTAAACCGCCGCCCTGGAGGGCAGCGCTACGATGCGGAGTCGTAGCTCTGGCCTCCAGGCCGGAGTGCTTTTTCCTGCGAGCCTAAGGCTCGTAAACCGCCGCCCTGGAGAGCAGCGCTACAATTCGGAGTCGTAGCTCTGGCCTCCAGGCCGGAGTGCTTTGCCTCTTACGAGCCGAAG
>JAQBXN010000073.1 GCA_027625095.1 Planctomycetota bacterium
CTGCGCGAGAAAAGAGCGTGAAAACTCCACTGGGCAAGCCAGTGGCATCTTGAGACAGCAAGGAACTGACTAAACCGACAGTCCCCTTGCTGACATGGGAATCAGATCTCCCAGGCTAAGAAGTCCAATCAACAAGAGAAGACCCCTCGCCAGCTTGCTGGCATGGGTCTAAAGTCTCTTCGACTTTACCCCTCAAACAGCACGAGCACCCGTGTTCATCAGTTTTCAGTAACCGCCGGAAAGGACCTGACGCTGCCGCTTTGTGACCTCGTGGCTACCTTCTCCCGAAGACAAGTTCTGCGATCGATGAGCACAGCCAGGAAGCCCTCCAAAAAGTCACGAAGTCAGACTCAAAAGCTCGTAATTTCACCCATCTCCATCCACTCCACTATTTCTTCATAAAATAAACATCGCGTCGCCGTAGCTGAAGAAACGGTATTTTTCTTCGATGGCGATCCTGTAGGCATCGAGCACGAGCGCTCGATCTGCCAGGGCTGAGATCAGCATCATGAGGGTGCTCTTGGGCAGGTGGAAGTTGGTGATCATGGCATCGGCGATTTGAAAATCATAAGGCGGGTAAATGAACAGATTGGTATCACCTTGTCCGGCGCTAACCCGCTGCCCCGCTGCGCAGGATTCAAGGGTTCTCAAACTTGTGGTGCCAACGGGAATGACGCGGCGTCCCTCCGCCTTTGCATCATTGACGGCTTTCGCAGTGGCTTCAGACAAAAAATACTCCTCGGGATGCATAACGTGGTCCTGAACGTCTTCGGCAGTGACAGGCTTGAAAGTTCCAAGACCTACGTGCAATGTCACATATTCGACGAGCACGCCACGCGCCTTCAGGTTTTCAATCAGTTTGTCGGTAAAGTGCAGGCCGGCGGTCGGAGCTGCAATGGCACCAGATTCCCGCGCGAAGACGGTCTGGTACCGCTCCATGTCCATTTGATTTCTCGCGTCGCTGCCTTTTTCCCTTTTGATGTATGGGGGCAACGGCATGAGCCCATGCTTTTCGAGCATACTCAAGAACGCTGGGGCCGGTATTTTGAAATCCAGGAGCCAACCCTCAGCAGGATGCTTGCCCAGAAGTCGTGCTTGAAGTTCGTCCGTAAATTCGATGGCCTCACCATCCTCAAGTCGTCCTCGAGATTTTAAGAGTGCCTGCCAGATTCCGGTCTCTATTTCCTCAACTAGAAGAGCTTCCACCCGGCCGCCAGTATGTCGTTTTCCAAAAAGTCTTGACGGCACAACCCTCGTGTTATTAAGCACCAGCAAATCACCTGCGTGCATCAGATCGGGAACCTGGTGAAACTTCAGATGGTCGATGGTCCTGTTTTCTCTGTTAAGAACCATCAGCCTGGAATCTTCACGACGTTCTGCAGGTTCCTGGGCAATGAGCTCAGGGGGCAGGCAAAAATCAAAATCTGAAAGTTTCATTCTGTATCCCTGACGCCTGGGTTATTGACCGCCAAACGATGCGCATTCTATTCCACATCTCAGAGCTCGACATCGGTGGGGCCGAAAGCATGCTCTTCATGCTTGCCACCGGGCTGGCCGAGCGCGGGCATGAAGTGGAAGTTGCCTGCCTGACCGGGAATGGGGCTGTAGGTAATTGGCTCGAAAAGGCCGGAATTCCCGTCCATTACCTCAATGCAAGAAAGAGCTGGCCACCGAGTTTGCTGTTGCCGCTCCGGAAAGTAATTCGAAATTTCAAGCCGGAGGTTCTCCACAATTTTCTTTTTCATGCCAACATGGTCGGCCGATTCGTTGGATGGGTCACCGGGGTGCCGGCGGTCATCTGCGCGGTCCGGGTGGAGGACGTGGAACGCAGCTTTCGACTGTGGGTCGATGGGGCGACTCATTGGATGATGCACAGGCAAACCTGTGTCAGCGAGTCCGCCAGGCGGTTCACTCACGAGAAAAGTTCTATTCCGATGGAGAAGCTGATCGCTATCCCCAACGCAATCGATCTTTCCAAGTTTGAAAATCTTGAGTCGGGCAAGCTGCGTCGGGAATTGGATCTTGATACTGACGCGCCCATCCTTCTTACCGTCGGCCGGCTTTCGAAGCAGAAGGGAGTGCAATACCTGTTGCGGGCCATGCCTGAGGTGTTGAGTGAAATATCAAACACCAGGCTGGCCCTGGTTGGAGCTGGGGAAGATGAGGAGAGCTTGAAGGCGCTGGCCCGGGAGCTTGGCATTCAGGAAGCTGTCCGTTTTCTGGGATGGCATGCTGAGATTCCAGAGTTCCTCAAAGACGCTGACCTCTTTGTCCTGCCATCGTTGTGGGAAGGCATGCCGAACGTCATTCTGGAAGCGATGGCGTCTGGGGTTCCTTCAGTGGCTACTGAAGTGGGCGGCACACCGGAGTTGGTTTCGGACGGCGAAACAGGCGTTCTGGTTCCTCCTGCTGATAGTGATGCCCTTGCCAGAAATATCATCTTTCTTCTGCAGGACAGGGAGTTGCGCATCCGCATGGGGCAAAACGCGCTGGAACGCGCCAGGTCTCACTTTTCGCCTGAGCAAATGATAGCCAGAAATGAGCGACTCTATGCTGAACTGGTTCATACCGGCAGTTGAAGCCGTATCGTTGACACTCCAACAGCCCGCGGCTAGCATTCTGGGCGTTTGATTTTTCAAATATCGCGACCCCGTTGAGCATTCAAAAACAGTCGGTTGCGGCCGCGGTCTATTAAAATCCAGACTCGATAACAGAGGAAACACTCATGGCCGGAGGAGCTGCGAGCGGCAAGGATTACAAGCTGATTCTTAGTTCAGTTAAGGAAGACCGCTTTCAAGAAGTGGCTAATCGTCTTGCCGAATTACTTGGTATTGATTCGACCGGAGCGCAGATGATTGCCAACTCGGCCCCTATCATTCTGCTTGATGGCCTCAATCCTGCCGAGGCTGCAATCGCAGGCAAAAAAACCGCCTCTCTAAGACAGTCCGGAGCTGAAATCCAGGTGGCCAAAGGGCAAGTTGGCAAACTTCGCAAGGCCACATGGCCGGAAGCTGCCGTGCCCAGAATTCGAGCGAAGATTACTACGGAAGGAAATCCAGAGACCGGCAGTGAAACAGTGTCGAATGCAGCCATGAAAGTGGCAGAGACTGCGGGAGCAGGCCCCCCGGCCTTCAATCTGGCCTCCACCGAAGCCCCGACAATTGAGGTCACTCGCGCGGAGCTGACAGAATCCGCGGGCATGAAGGAATTACCACTTACGCAAGTTATCAGATTTGAAGCGCCGGGAAGCCGACAACAGTTTGAGTTGCGGCTGGAGTTACGTGCGATTCCCGCCGATCACTATTCCTCCGATGAATCTGCGTTGGAGCGCATTTCACCGCAACCATCCGTGGCGGCGATGGCGGCTTTGGAGCCCATCGCACCGGCCCTGGCCTTGTCCTATCCAAACGAATCTGAGTCCGCCGTTGTAAAAGTGGGATATCTGACGCCACCACCACTTCCTCCTCCGCCTCCGCCTCCGCCTCCGCCTCCGCCTCCACCACCACCTCCGCCTGCGATACCAATTCCGCCACCGCCGCCTCCTCTCGCTAGACCTGTTCCACCGCCTCCGCCTGCTATTCCGGTATCGCCACTCCTCGCTGCAGCAGCGCCACTCAACCCAGTTGAAGCTATAACTCCACCACCTCCTCCTCCCCTTTCTAGAGCCACACCTCCCCCACCACTGCCACTGTCTACAGCCACGCCACCTCCCCCACCACGACCACAGTCTACGCCTACCCCACCTCCGCCCCTGGCCGCTCCTCCTCTGCCACCGCCTTTGGCCGTGCTGCCTCCACGTCCACCCCTGGCCGCTGCTCCTCCGCCGGCTCCTGCTGCAGCGGCACCACCGCCAACAGCCATGCCGTCACCTCCGCCAGCCGCGCCGCCAGCACCAACACCGGCTGTAGCGCCGGGTAGTGGATCTGTAGGAGAATTCATGGTCAGACTCGATCCATTGCGCTTTGGCCGCAAAGTGAAGAACCAGGCCGCGGATGTGATTGCGTCTGTCAGAGGGATCACCGCTGATGAGGCCCTCGATGAATTGACCAAAGCGGGACGCCGACGATACATCCTGGCCAAAGACTTACCCCTGGATGTTGCCAACGACTATGCAGCCCGATTCAATTCCATTGTTTCCAAGTCGGCCGAAGTATCGAAATCAAGGCTGGGTAAGTAATCTCAAGACCTTGCCCAGCCTGTACCTTTCGAAGGATAGTCATCTGCGGTGTCCATATTCGGAATAGCAAAAACCTATCGCAGCCTGCAGCGGCTCTCAGAAATAGTGACCGTCCTCATTCGGAACGGTTTCGGCCACTATGTGCGGCGGCTAAATCTGCGCGAACGTTTTCCGAGGTTCACCTTCTCGGAAAGAGCGCATGAGCCTCTCGAGCCAAGAGAACGGCTGGCCGAGCGAATCACTCAGGTTATTCAAGAGCTTGGGCCCACCTTCGTAAAGCTTGGGCAGGTCTTATCTTCCAGGCCAGACGTGGTGCCGGAAGAACTATGTACGGAGCTCACCCGGCTACAGGACAACGTGGCTCCTTTTCCCGGCGAAGAGGCCGTACTCATTGTTGAGCGGGAGATCGGATGCTTGATAGAAGAAGCATTTAAAGAGTTTGATAAAGAACCCTTCGCCTCAGGTTCGATTGGGCAGGTGCACTATGCCACTCTCAAGGAGGGCTCCTCTGCGGTCGTCAAGGTACGGCGGCCCGGCATCGAGGATCAGATATTCCTGGATTTGGGGCTCCTGCGTTACCTGGCCGATCTTGCGGACACCTACATCCCGGAACTTCAGCCGTACCGACTGCCGGCGATTGTTGAGGAGTTGGAGCGAGGGGTTCGACGGGAACTGGATTTCGTAGTGGAGGGCTCATTCACTTCGAAGTTCTACGAAATGTTCAAAGAAGACGAAATGGTGCGCACTCCGAAAGTCTTCTGGGAACTGACTACCCCGCACGTACTCACCCTCGAACGTATTGTGGGCCTGAAAATTACAGATTACGTGGAGAAAGAACAGAGCCCCGGCAGGAGACGAGAGTTATCCAAGGCTCTGACCAGCGCGTTCTGTAAACAGTATTTCGAAGTCGGCACATTTCACGCAGATCCTCATCCGGGCAACCTGCTGGTCGATGAACGAGGCAGACTGGCGCTGATCGATTTCGGTCTCGTGGGCCATCTGAGCGATCAGCTCATGAAAAACCTCTCGTCAGTTCTGATTTCGCTCGACAAGAAAGAGATGGACATCTTCTGCGAAGTCTTCGCCGACATGGGCGCGACAAGTGACACCACTGACATCAACCAGCTTCAGGCCGACCTGCTGGAGATGGTAGATAAGTATTACAGCATGCCGATGAAGCGTATGGACACTCTTGAAGTCTTCTCAGATGTCACACGCATTGCGCGGAACAACGGAATCGCATTGCCCAGAGATATGATTCTGCTGGCCAAATCATTCGTTGCGGTGATGACTACCGCGCGCAGTCTCGATCCCGATTTTGATTTCGGCGCTGCGCTCGAGCCTCATGTAAGAAACCTGATTCTTCAACGGCTGAGCCCCAAACAACTTTTCAGTGAAGCACGGGTTTCCTTCTGGCATCTGGGCCGCCTGCTTCGATGGATGCCGCGGGAGATGGCAGGCATTCTGAGGAAGGTCGAGACCGGGAAACTTCAATTTGCCTTCAAGCACGTCGGCCTCGACAAATGGGCGAACGACCTGGATCGTTCCTTGAATCGCCTTTCCGTCAGTATAGTCGTCTCCGCCATTGTTATTTCTTCTTCCATGCTGATGCAGATGGAGATCCCGCCGCTTTACGGCTCGATCTCAGCATTGGCTATGATCGGATTCTTCGTGGCCTTCTGCCTCGGCATCGCACTGGTTATTGGAATTTGGCGGTCAGGCAAGATATGAAAGGCGATCCACTTCGCCAGAAAATATCGTTGACACCTGAGAGAGCACTTCAAAAGGAGACACCATGGGCGTATCAGCCCCGAGCCAGCATGACACTGACCGCAAAGCGGTCGAAGAACTTAATGACGCATATCAAAAGATCTGCATCGAGCTGAAGAAGGTAATTGTTGGCCAGGACAAGGTCATCGAAGAACTGATGACCTGCATTTTCAGTCGCGGTCACGCCCTGTTGGTCGGTGTGCCGGGCCTGGCAAAGACACTGCTGGTCAGTTCCCTTTCTCAGCTCCTTTCGCTCAAGTTCAATCGTATCCAATTCACGCCGGACTTGATGCCATCGGATATCACAGGCACGGAAGTAATCGCGGAAGACAAGGCCACCAGGGAACGCCATTTCAAGTTTCTTCAAGGGCCACTCTTTGCCAACATTTTGCTCGCCGACGAAATCAATCGTACACCGCCGAAAACCCAGGCGGCTCTTCTCGAAGCGATGCAGGAAAAGAAAGTAACGATCGGTGGGGAGGATCATCTCCTCGAGGAGCCATTCTTCGTCCTGGCCACCCAAAATCCCATCGAGCAAGAAGGCACTTACCCACTGCCCGAAGCTCAGTTGGACCGGTTTATGTTCAATATCATGGTGGACTACCCAACCGATGAAGAAGAGTTCGACATCATGCAGATGGTGACCTCGCATGAGGCAGCCGAGCTGAATGTGGTGATCTCACAGGAACAAATCCTGCGCCTGCAGTCGATTGTGAAACGCGTCCCAGTCGCTGACGACGTGCTCCATTACGCCAAGGCGCTCAGCCGTCACACGCGGCCAAAATCCGATGAAGCGCCCGATTTCATCAAACGTTGGCTCACCTGGGGCGCCGGGCCCCGCGCCTCTCTGAACATGGTCCTTGCGGCCAAGGCCCGCGCCATTCTTCACGGCCAATACCACGTTTCATTCGATGATATCGACGCCGTCGCGCACCCCGTCTTGCGTCATCGAATCATCCCGACCTTTACCGCTCAGTCCGAAGGAATCCAGTCTGACGATGTCATCAACAAACTGCTCGATTCGCTGAAGGATTATAAATACGAGGCCAAGCGTTGAGCGGGTTCTGTGAAATCAACAATCGCTGTGCCGGGAATTTGGAGTGCGGTGACCTGTCACCGCTTTCATTTTCCGGGGCGTTTCAGAAAAGAAAAGCTGCGAAAATTTCCGCCCCATAGATCGAAACTCTGCTTCCGCGTCTGTCCGAATCCTTGGGGAACACTCAGCCAGCAATCCGTTTCACATTACATAACCAAGGAAACGCAACTCCCATCATGACAAATCCATCATTCATTCGTGTCGGTGTCCTCGGAGCGGGCTGGTTTGCTTCGCGGCGGCACTGTCCTGATCTGAAAGCTGCTGAATCTGTACAATTGACCGCGCTCTGCCGAAGGGATGAGGAAAAGCTCAAACAGATGGCCGAGCACTTCGAAGTGGAGCATACCTTTACCGACTATCGTGAGATGCTTGAGAGTCAGCTCCTTGACGCAGTGGTCATCTGCTCTCCCCATTCGCTGCACTATGAGCATGGCCTGGCGGCTCTCGAAAACGACCTTCACATCCTGATGGAGAAGCCGCTCACCCTGGTGCCATCAGAGGGACGTGACCTGGTTCAGAAAGCGAAGGAAAAAAACAAGGTTCTGCTTGTGGCCCAGAATCCGCCTTACTGGATTCATTGCCGGTTTATGAAGCAGCTCGTTGAAGCGGAGGTGCTTGGCGAAATCGAATCCGCGCAGATCCATTGGGTGGGCGACGCACAGGCCGTCTTCGGCGCAAAACCACTCCCGGATAAACTTCCCGGGGTAGTCCCGCCAACTAATTTCAGAAGAGATCCTTTGCTGAATGGCGGAGGCTATTTTGTTGATGGCGGCTCACACCTGATCTGTGAGCTTATCTGGTCTACCGGACTAAGAGTCGTCGAAGTATCCGCAATCATGGACGACGCTGAATGGGATCTGAGATGTGCTCTTTCCCTTCGCCTTGAGAATGGAGCGCTCGCCAACATCAGCGCCGCGGCCAACAGTGCCATCTTTACAAAGCGTCATCGCTCCCACTACTTCGGCTCGAAGGCCACGCTCTCATTCCATGGATTCCCGTTCGAGGTCTTCCTGCAGATGGATGGCGAAGAGTCGGCCCTCGTGCCGGAGGACAAACTCCCACCCGCACCTTTTCCGGTAGGGAACTGGATCGACTGCATTAAGACCGGTATTGACCCGGAAATGGACGGTGAAACCGCAATTCACATCGTCGAGATCCTGGAAGCAAGCTACAAGTCAGCGCGGGATGGGACGCGGGTCAAGATTCCCGTATAGGCGGTCATTCGCCCCATTACCTATAATTCGCTCATGAGTGAATCGAAGGCACTACGCAGGATCCTGTATGTATCCGCGGTCAGTGAAATCGGGGGCGCTGAGAAGAGTCTGCTCGATATCCTGGACTGCCTGGATCGCTCCCGCTTCGAGCCTGCAGTTGTTCTGCCCGGGGATGGCCCCCTGAAAGATGAGATTCACAAGAGACAGATTCCGACAGCAGATGTGCGAATTCAACGCTTCAAGAAAACCCTCAATCCATTAAAGCTCGGGAAGTATCCCGCCTCCTGGCAGGTAGGCATTCGAGAACTCGGTATGGCATTGGACAAGTTTCAATCCCACCTGGTCCACGCGAATGGCGATATGGCACAGTTCTTTGCATATCCCGCTGCGGAAAAGCGGGGCTTGCCCATCGTCTGGCATGTGCGGGACCTGACCCCGAATCGAATGTTTCGCTGGAAGCTCGGCCAGCACGTCCGCAAGGTAATTGCTATCTCAAGTGCGGTTCGTGACATGCTGTTCTCCACGGGAGTTCCCAGGGATAAGGTTAAGCTCATCTTGAACGGTATTGATACGGCGTCATTCGAAGCTCTTATCCCAGTTGAAGAATCGTGCTATCGCGTCGGGATGATTGCGCATCTTTACCCCTGGAAAGGTCACAAAGATTTCCTGCAGATGGCGGCACTGGTCAAAGCAGAAATTCTCGATTCGGAATTTGTAATCGCGGGTGAGGACATCCTGAATGACCAGGCATGGTATAAAGAAGACCTGCTTCGTTTGCGGAAGGAACTGAAGCTGGAGCATGCTGTGGATTTTGCCGGCCACGTCCACGATGTGCCCGGGCTGATTGGTGAGACGGCCCTTCTGGTTGTCCCATCCCACGGCGAGCCATTCGGTCGCTGCCTGATTGAAGGAATGGCCGCAGGCAGGCCCGTCATCTCATGGAACACTGGCGGCCCGACCGAAATCATTACGGATGGAGTCACCGGGAAATTAATCGAGCCATACGACATAGAGGCGCTTGCCAACGCGGTCATTCATCTCCTGAAAGATCGGGAAGCACTGGCTCAGATGGGAAAGAACGCGAGGAGTGACGCAACTACACGATTTCAACGTTCGCGAACCACCAATGAGATTCAGGATCTTTATGAGGAGATCTTCAGATGAAGGTGATCATCGACGGCTTGCTCCTCACCGACAACGATTCCGGCGTCCAAAGGTGTATTCGCGGTCTCATTCAGGGTCTCGATCAACTCAGCACCGATGACGAATTCGAGTTCATCACCGGCTACGGCTATGACGACCAGGGATGGACCCCGGAGCGATTGAAGCATCACCGAGCCAAAATCCCGTGCCGCGTTCGCTCGGCGAGAATCTTTTACGATCAATTCTGCCTCCCGATTGTCGCCGGCCAGAAGGGAGCTGACCTCATCCACGGCCCCGGTTACATCATCCCAGGATTCACTCGCATACCCGCCGTAGTCACGGTCTACGACATAATCGCGCTCAAGTATCCACAACTCTGCAAACGCTCGAACGTCATGCATTTCAAGTGGAATCTTCCCCGTTCCATTCAGAAGGCTGCGGCAATCATCGTCCTCTCCAATGCGGTCAAGCAGGACCTGGTAACTCTGTTGAAGGTGTCTCCGACGAAGATTGAGGTGATTCCACCAGGCATCGACAAATGTTTTTGTGTACCAGACGAAGAAACGAAAAGACAAGTTCGCGAGCGATATGAGCTGCCGGATAAGTTCGTTTTATTCGTCGGCAATATCGAACCGAAGAAAAACCTTGAGACTCTGATCAAGGTTTTCTTTGCAGTAAAGATGGACAAAAAGCTTGACCATAAATTGGTCATCGTCGGACAGAAGGGGTGGAAGTACAAAGAGGTATTTGCCCTCATTGACAGCCTTGATGTTAGAGACCAAATCATATTTACGGATTACGTCCCTCTGGTAGATCTTCCCGCTGTTTACGCCCTGGCCGATTGCTTCGCCTTCCCTTCACTGGTCGAGGGGTTCGGCATCCCGCCGCTGGAAGCGATGGCCTGCGGTACGCCGGTGATGACCTCCGAAGATCCAGCCATTCTGGAAGCTACCGGCGATGCAGCGCTCCACGCCCCGGCCACCGACGCAAAGGCCATGCGTAAGATTCTTGAAAAACTGCTGCTGAACGGAGGCGAAAGACGCCGCCTGAAAGAAGCGGGATTAAACCACGCAGCCAAATTCACCTGGAAGAAGTCCGCTGAGCGAACGGTTGAGCTGTACAGAAAGATTGTTGGGGAACGCGGCAGGACTGAATAGCGACCAGCGCCCGAGCAACACCGTCTCTGTGGTCATTATCGAGACGCTTAAGAAAACCAAATGGACCACTCACCTGCTGGTTTCTGGCCACTACATCCCAGTTAATTCAGATCAATTCCGACGTGTGATCGCATACCCCCCAAGAAGGCATTATCTTGCAGCGTTGGGCCATCTTTCTGCTCCAGCCACGCCAGAGACGACCGTGTTGCAAAGCCCCCCTTTGAAACCACACTTACAACAACACGTGTCGCCATTTCTGCAGCAATCAATCATCCTGAGCTCGTAGCCACTTATGAACTACTTACCTGGTCTGCTCTTCCTGTCGCTTACTTTTCAAGCAGAACAACTGACCGCCCAAGGCATGGAATATGGCGTCCTTATGCACGCTCCAACTTGGAAATCGGCTACTTTTGAGACGCCAACAGGCATGTTCAGCGACAAGACCCTGAGTGGTCTGTACTTGCGTATCAGCCAGCAGGCTGCGCCTGGGGAATTCAACACGAGCCACCTGTTGTCATATATCGGAGGCGAAGGATGGAAACTAACCACGCATTCCATCACTTCGATGGCGAACGATCAGATGCACCAGATATGGACTTTTGAGAGGCCGGCCAAATCTCAGGGAAGGCCATCCAGTGCCATTGAGATCGAGGTGACAGGCGACTGGCTTGGTGGCTCTGCGGAAGACATCAAGCGGGTGCTGCTTTCATCAAGTTCTGAATTATTCAGGTTTTTCCCCGGCCGAAAAATTCATCCTATTATCGTCAAACGTTCTGCGTCAGGCCCAATGGTCACTTTCCAGCGCGGCCCCAACAACGAGTACAACGTCTTACTCAACACCCAGGGCACCTTTTGGTCGCAGTATTCATATCAGTTCGCTCATGAGTTTTGCCACATCATGTGCAACTACGATGAACCTAAAAATAATCACTGGTTTGAAGAAACCATTTGTGAATTGGCTTCAATGTTCGCCTTGCGCAAGATGTCGGAAACCTGGAAGACGACGCCGCCCTACGCTAACTGGAAAAGTTATGCTCCGAGCCTCTTTGAATACGCCGCCAACCTCATCAAAGAAGGCCAGCTCCCTGAAGGAAAGACCTTTATCCAATGGTTTGAAGAAAACCGCAGCGAACTCGCGAATTCGGACGGTGGCCTGCGTGCCAAGAATAAAATTGTCGCCGCTCAACTGTTGACGTTATTCGAGGCAATGCCGGCCGAGTGGCAGGCGGTTCAATACCTGAATGGCTGGAAATCAGAGGGCAATCAGCCGTTTGATGAATTTTTGAAGTCTTGGCGGCAGAATTCGCCTGAAGAACATCAGGCATTTATCGAGAGCGTTGCGGAAAAGTTTGGGATCAAGCTTGCTCTCTAAAGAAACCGTAACGCACTGTGACAGCACAAAGGCTGCCCTTCTTGTTGGGTTAGGACTGTCATGATGGCTCTCTGCTCACGTGTATCTTGAAGGCATTACTTTCCCCTCGCAGCGTCCAGTAACTTCATGAACTCTCCGAAGTAGTGGCCATGGTCGTGGAAGGTCCGGCCGCTGACCAAGTTGCCATCGACAACGCACGGTTCGTTGACGAAAGTGCCGCCGCAAATTTCCAGATCGAACTGGCACTTGGGTACGGTGGCCATCCGTCTCCCTTTCACACAGTCGGCACGGGCAGGAATCTCAACCCCGTGACAGACGCTGGCGATCGGTTTGTTCTTTTCGAAAAAATGTTTGGTCATGGCAATGAGATCTTTGTCATCGCGGATGTATTCGGGGGCGCGGCCGCCACTGAAAAAGATGCCCAGGTAATCGTCGGGATTGACGTCTGCAAATGCAATATCGGCGTCGATCGTGTAGCCCTCCCATTCCTTGGTGATCGTCCAGCCTGGTTTCACTTCGTGAAGCACCATCTGGTATTTGCGCTTTTCCGGCGCGGCGACGACTGGCTGGTATCCCCCTTCCTGGAGCCGGTAATAGGGATACATAGTGTCCAGAGTCTCAGTAGCGTCACCGACAATGATAAGAACTTTGTGCATGATGGACTCCGTTGACAGTGGAATGATGGAGTATCGGGATGATGGGCAGACCAGACGATGATGCCGATATGCTGACCAAGTTGGTCGTTAGTATCGGCACGGGTCAGGGACGTACCGCGTCATGAGTATTACGCATTACGTATTACCCATTGCGTCCGCCACCGCTTTTTTCATCTTCATAATGCCAGTCTTTGCTACCTCATTCATATCCTGTTTCCAATATTCTCTGTTGAAGAGCTCGAGCGATAATACGGGAGAGGCACCTACAGTGCGCAAGTTCAGCAAGATCTGTTTGATAGGTGCTATGCCATCACCAGGGTAGACGCGATGCTCATCGCGCATTTCCTGTCGGGGCGGTTCAGCCGGATAATCATTGAAATGAAAGGTCTGCATCGCCTGCGCGCTGAACAGCAGAAGGCTGTCGAAATCTGATCCGCCTCTAAAAAGATGATAAACGTCACCCAGCATACATGCCTTGGGATGGCCTGAGGCGACGGCCACGAACGCAGCCTGGGACCAGTGCCCGAGCGTGGCGGTACCTCCCCAAATCTCGACCTGTGGGATAACGCCAATGTCCTCACCCACCTTCAGCAACTCCGCGTAACGCTCACCAACTTTCATCAAGTCCAGCGCAGGAGGCTGAGTCGCCCCGGCGGGAGGTGCAGCAATGCGAACAGCGCCAATCTGTGCGAGCACGTCCATATCCTTCTTTGCGTTTTCAAATCCCTGTTTGCGCTTTTCCTCGTCGTCTACGGCCCATTGTGCGAATCCGATGGCACTTTCCACTGTGAGGCCATTGTCCGTGATACGCTTCTTGATGTCCTTCAGGCTACCGCCGCCCTGAACGTATTTATGAATATTGCCTAACCACGGCTCGATAGCGTCGTAACCCGCCTTCCCCGCAATATCTATCTCTTCTTCAAGAGATGGCTTCTGCCCGCTGATAGTGCTCGTATTCAGTCCAAACCGGAAAGGGGCGGGCTTTGAAGTTGCCTGGTCGGCGATGATCGAGGAAGGGTGAAGGATGCTGCCTACAGCGGCCGCTCCCGCAGCGAGCAGCATATTACGACGGCTGACGGATGATTCCGATGGATTGTTCATGATGGGTAATTGAGTAATGGGGAAAACGTAATGCGTAATACATATCGCAGCCGTAAGGCCGAAACCCAAGGGAAGAAAAGTGCTTCCAACGAATTCAAGGAAACAACGAATGGGGAAGCAAAAATCTTTCAAAGAAAACAAGAAACTCAACTGTAACCATGTAATGTGCTAAAAGTTACTAGCTATCTTGAGGTGATTACGGATGAAAATCGGACAACTGCAAAAAGACAAGAACCAAGAACTCACCAATCAACCCGCCATCTCAGCAGACCCGGTCATCAAAGCCCACACCTTACGTTTTACGTTTTACGTTTTACGCCTCACTCCGGCATCGTAAAAATTTCTGGCCCGTCACTCAGGATGGCTACCACATGCTCGAAATGTGCGGCAAGTTTGCCGTCCTTGGTAGCGACGGACCACTTGTCTTTAAGAGTCTCGACCTCGTGGTGGCCCTGTGTGATCATCGGTTCGATGGCGATGGTCATGCCCTTGCGAAGCTTGTCACCTTTGCCCAGTTCGCCGTAGTTGGGGACTTGTGGGTCTTCGTGCATGTTGCGGCCGATGCCGTGTCCAACGAGGGGGCGGACGATGCCGTAGCCATGCGATTCCACATAGGTCTGGACTGCGTAGGAGATGTCGCCCACTCGATTTCCGGCCACGGCCTGCTCGATTCCGAGGCGGAGAGCTTCCTGACAGACGTCGAGTAAACGCTGCGTCGATTCGCTCGCCTCGCCGACTTTGAATGTAAAGGCCGTATCGCCGCAGTACGAATCCATTTTGAGACCGAAATCGACGGAGAGAATATCCCCATCCACGAGCGGAACATCGTTCGGCACGCCGTGGACGACCACATCGTTGGGAGAGGCGCAAATCACACCCGGGAAGGGGGGCTGGCCATTCGAGCCGGGATAATTGAGGAAGAGCGGCCGGACGCCTTCATCATGGCAGCGGCGACCGCCGTAATCATTAATTTCCCTGGAAGTGATTCCCGCTCTAACCATGTCGCCCATCTCGCGCAGGATGCGTGCGGTGAGCTGGCATGAGGCCTTAAGTCTCTTCAGTTCTCTCTGGGATTTCAGAAATATCATCTTGTTGGCTCTTCGCTGCAGGGGCTGTAATTCCTGGAATCTGGCTGGCACTGTCCACTGCAAGCAGCAAGAAAAGCACTAACCCGCCGAGGAGCGTCCCCTTTGAAAAATTGGTGTATCGCTTATGGAGAATATCGAACTCATCTTTATCCGGGCCTGACCAGTCATCAAATTCTGTCTGGGGGGAGTTTTCCCGGAGATGCTGCATCCGCGGCCCCGTAGAAAAGATAAGGTATGCCGTCATGAAGAACATGATCAACGGCAGGATTATCTTGCCCGCCTGAAAGGTTCGCCAACGAGGGCCGCCTCCTGATGCCGGCACAAACAGCAGTAAAGAAGCCACTGCAAGAATTAAGACCAGTCCACAGGCGATCTGAATTCCGCCAAGCAAATTCAATGAACTGCCGATGATGCGCCCTGCAGTCAGACGATCTTCATCGAGAAACGTGAATATCTTGATGGCGAATACAGGAACGGCTACCAGGGTGCCTACCCATACCGCGAGCGTGAGGTACTGCAGCCAGTAAACGAATGAAAAGATGAACCGTTTCAATTGAGAATGGCGAAGGGTTCGTCCTTCAATACAGGCCTGGGGATGTCTTCAGGAGGGATGAGCTCGTAGCGCGTGTTGCGGCGGCGCGGCTCGTAACCCGCCTCTTTGATGTAGCGTTCGATCTGGTCGATCTGAACATGAAACCGAGTGCCAGCCGCGCTGACCACGTTTTCCTCCATCATCGTACTGCCAAAATCATTAGCGCCATATCGCAGCGAAACTTGTGCAATCTTGATGCCCTGTGTCACCCAGCTTGACTGAAAATTATCGATGTTGTCGAGCACCAGCCGGGAAATAGCCAGCGTCCGCAGGTAATCGTGAGCAGTCGCTTGATGCCAGTCTCCCCTGGCTTCGAGTTCGTCCCCGAGCGGCGTTCCGTTTGGCTGGAAGCTCCACGGGATGAAGGCGCGGAAACCACCGTATTCGTCCTGGACATCTCGAACGCGCATCAAGTGTTCCATTCGCTGTTCATGGGTTTCAACAGTTCCGTACATCATCGTTACCGTAGATCCGATTCCGATCTTGTGCGCGTCCCGCATGACCCCGAGCCATTGATGGGTTCGATCCTTGAGCGGCGCAATCACATCCCGGACCTCATCGACGAGCATCTCCGCTCCGCCGCCAGGGATGGAGTGCAGGCCGGCAGCCTTCAACTTTTCCAGCGTTTCCGGAATAGAAAGTTTCGAGATTTTGGCGATGTATATGATTTCAGTTGGCGACAGCGCGTGGAGGATGACCTGCGGATATTTGTCTGAAATCGCTTTAAACAGGCTTTCGTAGTACCCGATCTTGAGTTCAGGATTCAGTCCGCCCTGCAAAAGAATTTCGCACCCACCCAGCTCAAGCATCTCGTCGATTTTCTTGAAGATGGTATCGAGCGATAGCACGTATTCGCCTTCCTGACCGGGCAGGCGGTAGAAGGCGCAGAACTTACATTTCACCCAGCAGACGTTGGTGTAATTAATGTTGCGGCCAGTGACGTAAGTCACGACGGCGTCCGGATGCCTTTTAGTTCTGACATAATCGGCCAGCGCACCAAGTTCAGGCAGATTCGGGTGTCTCCACAAGCGCATGCCGTCTTCGAATGTCAGGCGTTCGCCATTGATGATTTTGTCTACTGTGTCGTTAAGCATGATCTTGGATTAGCCGGAGTTGGAGTAACGGCTTTAGCCGGGTCTGGAGTTTTACTCGTAAGAAGAAGATCCCGCCTGAAGGCGTTACTCCAACTTCGGCTGCTGCTCTGAAGGATTTGAGATTATGAGTGAGATTAATTCAAAACTGAGGAAGCGGTGGTCATGGCGGACATCTCCTCCATCTGCGACTCTCTCGCCAGGCCTGGATATTGGGAGACGTCCCAATGAACGCGACGATACTTTGAGTCTCTTTCAAAGGGCTCACGGCCGGCATCTTCGATCAGATGGACCAACTGCCTGTGCGTCAGGTATTGCTTCTTATCCAGGATTGGATCGCGGGTGATTTCGTACTCAACAATCGTGCCGTCGATATCGTCCGCACCATACCATTGGGCTACCTGCGCAATCTGCGGAGTGATCATTATCCAAAAAGATTTGATGTGCTCGAAGTTGTCAAGCATCAGGCGACCGAGAGCGATCTCTCGAAGGTCCTGTTCACCGGTTGCGTGGCGGATGCTCTCCATCTCGGTTCGTTCGGGATGAAAATGCAACGGGATGTAAGTAAAGAATCCGCCGGTTTCGTCCTGGGCCTCCCGGAGCTGAACCAAGTGGTCGACCTTTTCATCGAGGCGCTCGATGTGCCCGTAGAGCATGGTCGCATTGGATCGCAGGCCGATGCGGTGTGCGGTCATGGCGATATCGAGCCATTCCTTGCCGTTTTGTTTGAGCGGAAACAGTTCCTGTTGAATGCGATCACTGAAAATCTCTGCGCCGCCGCCCGGGATGGAGTCCAGGCCCGCCTCTTTCAATTCGGCCATCGTCTCTCCAAGGGGCTTACGGGCCTTTTTGGCAATCTGGACGAGTTCGACCATGGTGAACGCTTTCACATGCACCCCGGGCCGCGTCTCTTTCACCACTCGAATGATGTCCTTGTAATACTGGTAATCGAGCCGTGGGTTAATGCCGGCAACCATGTGAATTTCGCTGACCGGGAAATCCAGGAATTCGGCCACCTTCTGCTGCACGTCTTCCAAGCTCAAGGTGTACGCGTCTTCGTCACGGGGCAGCGCGTAGAACGAACAGAATTTACAAAACTTGTTACAGACGTTGGTGTAGTTAATGTGCTGATTGCGGACGTAATAACAGAGGTTGCCGTTTTTTTGCTCCCGCACGATGTTCGCGAGGGCGCCTACCAGGTTGAGGTCCGGGCACTTGTAGAGGCGCATGCCGTCATCCCACGCAAGACGCTTCTTTTCCAGCACCTTGTCGTAGATGTCCATCAATCCAAATTTGGTCAGCCGTGCTTCTTGTATTCTATTCAGCATGGAGTCCAAACCGCTTTTATTGGGAGAAATTAACGCCACCAGATTCGGCGCGCGGGGATTATTGCGGGTCTGCTGGAAATGGCAATCGTGGTGGGCAAATGGATAGTCAGACAGATGACATGTGGGTTGCAGTATTGGGCTTCTCACTGTTAGTTGTGCGCTGAATCGGACCCTTCTTCGGAACTGAGAGAACGGACAGCAAGAATGAGCAATGACCTTTTCAATCTTGAAAACGAAACAGCCGTGGTGATTGGCGGCACAGGGATTCTGGGTGGAGCGATTGCAGAGGGATTGGCACGTTCCGGTGCAAAAGTAGCTGTTGTAGGACGTAGCGAGGAGCGCGGGAATGAACGCGTCCGGGCTATAGAGGAGGCCGGCGGAACTGCGATATTCCATTTCGGTGACGTGTCCAGTGTCGAATCACTGACCGCGGCACGCGACGCGATCAATGACCAATTGGGCAAGGTCAGCGTGTTGGTCAATTCTGCGGGGGGGAATCGAGCGGACGCTACACTGCCTCCGGGTAGCGATTTCTGCAAACTTCCTCTCGATGCGTGGCGGGGAGTGTTTGATCTCAATCTTGTGGGTGGTGCTCTGCTCCCTTGCCAGATTTTCGGGGAGACCATGCTCGAGGCCGGCCGCGGCAGCATCATCAATATCGCATCAATGTCGGGGATAATTCCGCTATCAAGGGTGGTGGCCTATTCGGCGGCCAAGGCGGCAGTTATTAATCTGACGTTGTTTCTTTCCCGGGAATGGGCCACGCGCGGGATTCGGGTGAACGCCATCAGTCCGGGTTTTTTCCCCGGCGAGCAGAATCGTGCCCTGTTGTTCAATGAAGACGGTACTTACACTGAGCGTGGCAACCAGATCCTCTCACATACGCCCATGGAGAGATTCGGCGAGCCGCAAGAACTCGAAGGCGTCGTGGTATGGCTGGCTTCAGAGAAAGCTGCTTCTTTTGTTACTGGCCAGAATATAGTGGTAGACGGCGGATTTGGTTCGATAACGATCTGATCAAGAAAGGCCCGCCACTTCCGTGACGGGCCTCTCGTTTGAATTTCTTGCACTACGGTGAGCAAGCCGCCGCCATTGCAGCGGCTGTCGGCTCAACCCATTTTCGTAGCAGCTATTGGCAACGGCGTTTCTTCGGGACTGAGAATCCCGCCATCAGGCAATACCTTCAGCCAGATATCCTTCGTCTTCACTATCATGGGCGGGCCACCATGAAGCTGAATGCCGATCAGGCCTTTGAGCGACCTCTTCTCAGGATTGTGGTCGTAGATCTCGCAAGCGACAACATCATCGAGCTTTTGAATCAGATGGTTGCCGTTGGCGACCACCGAGAATTTGTGCCACTCGTTGTTTCGGACCTCCTTCACCTTACCGCGGTCAGCGATCAGGAATTTATCACCGTTCTCAGCAAGCAGAACATCCTGACCACGATAGGCGACGATGCCGCGGCCGCGCTCTTCATAAAGTTGGCAGTTGTATGGCGGGTTAGGATGGACGTCACATTGATATCCGCCCATGCTGAATGGGCCTACTTCCGGCAGTTCACGACTACGATACTGAATACCGGAGTTGTTTCCGTCCTGCCAGAAAGTCATGTGCAATTCAAAATTCTTGGGCTCGCCGCCACGCCAGATGAGAAACTTGTTATACGGGAGCTTCTCGCCTTCTCCGAACTGCCCGACAATGGCGCCGTCCTCCACACTCCACAGGCCTTCATCGCCATCCCAGCCGGAAAGATCTTCGCCGTTGAAGAGGGAAACAAATCCTGATTTCGCGGTCGCTTCGTCAAGAGTCGTCACAAATGGTCCACTTAATTCTGATGCCATGGTGGTAATCCTTTCAAAAATATTGGGGTCATTGAAGAGGGTCGGATGCTATCCATTTCATGGCCGGGTTGGAAACTGTTTTCCCTTGGATTGATGAAGGCTTTATGCATAGGGTCGAGCTGAAGAGGCAGTCACTTTTTCCACTTCTTGCCCATCTGCAACGTAGCACGATCCAGGCTGTGTCCCAGATCGATGGAATCCAGGTCGTCAAGCACTTGGGTTGCGGTCTGGTACCGGTGTTTGAGATCTTTGGCCATAAGGCGCGCCAGGATTGCAATGAGTTCATCCGGTACGCCGCGGTGATGGCTCGGATGATCCGCAGTTTTTTCCAGGTGCATAATGAGTGTGTCTTTGGGTGTCTGACCTTTGAAGGGCCGCCTGCCGCACAGCATGAAATAAAGGGTAATTCCGAGGGCATAGAGATCCGACTGAAAAGTCGGTGAGCCACCCTGTACCACTTCAGGGCTGAGGTATTCCACCGTGCCGGCCACATGTGCTCGCTTATCCTGATCGACTGGTCCACTGAGCTGTACGATGCCGAAATCCACAAGTTTTACGGTGCCGTCTTCTGCCACCAGAATGTTGCTCGGCTTGACATCGTTGTGAATGATCTGCTGCTTGTGGATGTAATCCAACCCAACAAGTGACTGCCTCAGAATTTCGGTACATTTGTCAATGGTCAGGCGGCGATTGTCCTTAATCTGCTTCTTCACATTTGTGCCTCTGACAAATTCCATGGCGATGTAATGGACGTTTCCGTGCTTGCCGAAGCGATAAATCTTGACAATGTTTTTGTGGAACAGTCTGGCCAGTGCGCGCGCTTCATTTTCAAAGGATTGGATAAACGCGGCCGTAGTCTTGTTCGGATAGAGGAGCTTCACCGCGGCGACCTGGTTGCTGCCCGGTTCGAAGCCTTTGAAAACCTTGCCCATGCCGCCCGCTCCGAGCTCCTCGGTGATGCGATATTCGCCGATAGAAAGAGTTGAACCTTTGTCCGTGGGTTTTGAGGTCAGGAGAATGGAGTCATAAATCCCGGAGGCGTCAAGGTGCCGAACAGCCAGCCGGCCGATATGCGCGCGGCAAGTTGGGCAGTTAAGGTCTTCTATGCTGACGAAATCGATGATCTGCACTTTCGTTCCACAGACGGGGCAGTAAACCAGGGGCTGTGGTGGTGGTTCGACGACCTGAGTTTTCGCGGCATCTGTTTCACTATCATCTGAATCGATTGTTTCTGTCGCCATCAAATCCTGGTCGATGTTGATGTCCGCTCCTTCCTGGGCGCCCAGAAATTTTCCATGCTCGGCAAACGTACATTTGACACGGCCAAGAGAGAAGGCCTCGCCATGTTCCGGCCGAAGAGTCTGGAGCATTCGCCTTTTGTGCTGGATACCACTCGTATTGCTGATGTTCTCCAGGAGCCAGCCATCGTTGTCACAAGTGATTCTCAGATGCCTTCGGCTGACGGATTTTTCATTCACGCAAGGGTTGGCGTCTTCTCCCCGGCCAACGATGTAGACTTCGTCTGGATCCAGCTCCACGATCTGGGTGGTAGTACCAAATTCGAAGACGATACGGGCGGCGGGAAGAGCGCTCATGGTGGAGAACCATTCTTGCCGGGGAGAAGACCGGCTTCCCCCAGCAGCTTGGCGCGGAGCATGCAGAACTCAGGGAATTCTCTTTCAGAGGCGGTGACCCCTTTGACCAGTTCGGTAGCGCTTGCCTTCTCGCCTCCAGCCATCAGGCAGAGCGCATAAAGGTGTTGAAACTGCACATTGAACACATTGCCGGAAGATAGCCGGTGCGCCATTTCTGTCACCTCTTCTGCTCTTCCGGAACGTATGGCCGCGTCTATGTATTTTGCGTCCAGTTCATCACTAATTTTGCCGGCGCTCCTTGCCTGCTGGTATGTTGTTACGGCTGCGTTGTATTCCTTCTGCGCCGCGCAGACGTCACCGAGTTCTATAAGCAGTTCCTGGCTCTCGCCCAGCCCAACGAGGTGTTTAAGGACGATCTCGGCTTCGAGCCAGTCCCGATTTGCCTTGTAAGTATCTATCAGATTTCGGTGAGCTTCCCGATGCTCTTTGTTGTGCCGAATGCAGAATTGAAAATGCCGCTTCGCGTTGTCTGCCTGATCTACCGAAAGGTAAATTTCAGCGAGTTGAAAATGGCCTTCCCAATCGTCGGGCTGGGCCTGAAGGGCTCGCGAGTACAATTCAATCGCACGCTCGTGCATGTTGCGGTAGAGCATGCACTCGGCGAATAACCGAAGCCCCTTCGCGTGATCGGGCTCTCGGTTCAAGAGGCGGGTGCAGAGCATGGCAGTTTCTTCGAGCAGCCTGGCCCTGTGAGTACACTTCGCCAGACGATAGAGAGCATCGGGATCATCACTCCGTCGGTCGTAGATGCCTTTTCGCATGGCGACCGCCCTTGGCCAGATACCGCGCTCTTCATAAATCTCGGCCAGCAATTGCATGAACTCGATTGAATCCGGGCTTGCTGCGAGCGCTTTTTCCAGCAGTTCGCTGGCCTTCCCGGATTCATCCAGGCGGCGGCAGAGATTCCCATAAGCCAGGTAGTTGGCGTAGCTCGGATTACCATCCACCGCGATTTTAAAGAATCCCAAAGCTTTGCGATCATTCCCCAGTTTCTCGCAGACCTGCCCCATCAGACGTGCCCCTTCCGCGTGGCGGGGAAACTGCTGCATGAGCTTTTCGCAGTTCTTCATCGCGTCCATGTATTCGCCGGAATTCAACTGGGCAACGACCAGATGAATTTGTTTCTTGGGATCGACTTTTTTGAAAAAGGCCATGCGTCAGACTCGTCTCAAGTCACTCATCATGCCAGGTGTCTTCATCTGATGAGTCTGAAAGTGGGGCATGCCCGGTAAGCGTGGGAGCAGCCTCAGGCAACAGCCGGGTCATCAAATCCTGAAGTCTGGCAATATCGAAACGAAATTGCTGGTTTTCCTTCCTGAGAGCCTCAAGCTCTTTTGCCATTTTCTGGGTTTGCTTTTCCAAACTGCCCATCCTGTTAATCAAACCGCCATGGGCAACACCTTCCGGGGCCTTTTCGAGAGCATCAAACTTTGCTGAAATCTCCCGGACCTCTCCCTTGAGCTTTTTCAGTTTCGCCATGATCTGCACCATCGCCGGGTGCACGGGGGATGCGGTTTTCTCTCTTCGAGATTCACTGACAGGCGGCACCTTCAACTTCCTGAGGCATCTGGGGCACAGGACGGGCTTACCAATATATTCTTTGTTTGATTTCAGACGCTTGCCGCATTCACAATGGAAGCGGATGAGATCTGAATCGGACGGCGCTACAGTCGCGGGCGGGCTTTCAATCATCGGATTTCTGGTGCCCAGCGGCTCGAGGAATGTCTCTTCGTCATCATCGCCCGCGGGAGCTTTGAAAAGAAGCTCAGACAGAGACACTGTAAGTTCATCTTCCTCAGCATCTTTCAACGATGGGATTTTGAGATCCTTCAACGAAGGAACCCTAAGCTGTTGCTCGAGAATATCGCCTACCACGTCGGCGATTCCCAGATTCGGTGTGGATGGTGCTCTGCCCCCCTCAGGACGCCCAGACGGCGCAACTGGATCGCCATCCGCATTGGGACAGTCCCCTTTGAGAGCCTCTATTTCATCGCGCTTGAAGCTCATCGTATTGTGGAATCGAAACGCCCTGATTTTCCCGCCACGTATCCATGCCTGCAGTTGATCGCCCGTAATTCCCATCTCGTCTATTGCTTCTTCAAATGTGATGAAGATCTTCTTGGCCACGATATCCCCTTGAAAAGATGGCTTGCCGCACGCTCGGCTGATTATAGGTATGCGGATCCAGCGCTGCAATGGTGAGGGATGGTTATTGAACCGGCTTCAGTGACGGCCCAGGTGACTGACAAGGACAAATGCTTTCATTGACATATCCAGACCGGATTCAGAGAATCCGTGCAGGTTCTCCCAAAATGAGTCACCGGAATTTTGCCTGATGCCAGATGAAGAAAAGATCCTCGTCATATGTCCGTATGAAGATTGTGAAGCAAAATTCAATCTCGCCAAAACTCTTTCCGGCCGCAAGGTTAAATGCTTTCACTGCCACCGAAGATTTATCGTAGGCAAGGATGGAGTTCCCGGCCGCAAGCTCGACAAAGCGGATGCCAGTGCCGGACCGACCGTATCGGCAGAGGCACTGGAGCCAATCAGTGGTGCAACAGAAAAGAAGGAAGAGCAGAAGGCGGAACCGGCCGCTCCTGACGGGGACGACCCATTCGGTGGTCTCTCGCTCGATGTGAGCGCGGACCCTCAACCCCCTCCAGGCATGGGATTGGATCTTGGCGGTTCTCCGGACGAAGAATTCAAAATAAACGTACCTCCTGGCGGCGTGAATCTGGGATTGGGCGAGCCGGACTCCGGTGGTGGAGATGACATGTTTGGCAGTCTTTCCATTGACGCGCCGAAATCCCCAGCACCTGCGGAGAGCAAGGGCGTAAAAGGTTCGCAGTCGGGGCAATCGAAGTCACCTGCTGCTGTGCCCCCGCGGGCAGCAAATCTGGATCTCGGCCTGGGTGAACCAAAGCAGGATGACGATTTCGGGGAAATGACCATCGATGCCCCTAAGAAGGAGCCCAAACCTGAGGCACCTCCAGAAGCAAAGGGGGGACCTGGAGTGAAGTGCCCAGCCTGTGGCGCTCCCTGCCAGCCAGGCCAGACCGGCTGCCTGGTATGCGGGGCATCTCTGGGAGGTAAAGTCGGAGAGGGAGGCAAGAAAATCGGCGGGTCGAAGGTATCAAAAAGACAACTCATTGCAGCTCTCGTTATCCTGTGTCCGCTCATCGGCATTCTCACCTTCCGTTACACTGCATCCTCCCAGCTGAACAGTCAGATTGCAGAAATAGGAAAAGAAGGAATTCCGACGAATTTTGCTGAACTCCAGCAGTCGTACTCTGTAGCCGATGGGACAGAGAATGCTGCAGGCCTTTATGCCCAGGCCTTTGAAATCTTTGAAAGCTCCACTGAGAGCCCATTCAGCGGCATTCCTCTTCCCATTCCCTCCCGTCCAATTCCGGACGAAACAGACGATCAGGTAAGGAAGATCCTTGATGCGACTAAACAGGCTTTCATTCTTATCCATGATGCAGGCACAAAGGCCCATTGCAGTTATCCCGTGGATCTTTCCAAGGGGCTGCTCGCTGAAACCTCGCATCTTTCGAAAATCGAAAGTGCCATCCTCGCTTTGCAGTGGCAGGCCACATATCTTGCACATCGTCGCAATGCCAGGGGGGCTACGCAGACGGTGATAGATTCATTGAGGCTGGCCGAATCGCTCAGCAATGAGCCCCTCACCAGGTCCCACCTTGTATATGCAAAAGGTGTCACCACTACTGTGGACACCCTTGCGCAGGTATTGAGCCGGGTAGAACACGACACGAACTCACTGGCAATGCTTCAGAGTGCATTCACAAAAGCAGAAACAACACTACAGGAAAGCCTGGCCACCGCAGTCGGGGGGGAACTGGCCCTTGGAGCAGAGTTGTCGAAGATGAGCGACGAAGACCTGAAGGCACAACTTAAAGACTTTGGCGATCTGGGTTCCGTCTCGACCCTCTACAATCTTTCGGGAGCAAAACTTCACGACGTTAGAGCGCTCATCAGCAAACACAGGGAGACCATACAAGCAGCGAAGAATAACTATGTGACCTCCTTCAAAGACCTTGATGTAAAGGCTGAGCCAGGCATCAACCCCTCCCAGCCTCTGACATCAAAACTGGCTAATCATTCGCCGTTGTGGGCAGCAAATGGCCGCGCCCTCATGGCATTGAGGCTGGCCCAGGTCGCAGTGGGGTTAGAAGGTTATGCGGCAAAGAACGGCGATCCGCCTGAGTTGATAGAAGAACTTGTACCTGAGTTCATTAACGCGGTGCCGCAGGATGTCTTTAACGGTGAGAGCGTCCGTTACAAGAAACAGGAGCAAGGCTTTTCGCTCTTCAGCGTCGGCAACAATCACACCTTTGACATGGGGCACGTGGAAGAGGACATCCCTCTAATCGTCTCGACGCAACAGAGAAAGAAAGGCAGTACCAGAACGCGCACCCAACTCACCGGCCCAGAAGCTGAGGCACGCAACATATATTCGCAGTTCAAGAGCTATCTCTTGAACAAGAAATCAGAAGAGGCAAAGAAGTTTCATGACCAGTTGATCGCCCAATACCCAGATTCCGAGTATGCCCAGAAGGCCAAGATCGAGCTGGATGAGCAGTTGGGCCCAACCGAACTTCCCGCGGGAGACGTTGGGGGAGAAATTACGGGAGACAAAGAGACAAAGAAAGAGGAGCCAAAGGCTGACGCCAACGAAAAGAAGGCGCGCGCAATGCTTCAATTGTTCAAAAGCTACATGCTGAACAATAAGCCAGACCTGGCGAAGGTCGAACTCAAAAAGCTTGAGAGAGAATTTCCCGATAGCATCTACTATGAAGAAGCGAAAGATGCGTTCGAGAACGCGAAAAAGTAACCAGAATGGTAACTGTTCAGGAGTGGCAGAGGCCGGAGTGTTACAGAGGAGTCCCAGTCTAATCCGATTGAAATTAAGTATACCGACGCAGGTTTGACGTAAGCGTCAATCAAATTCTGTTACCGTCGTTGAAGCAAGGCACGAGTTCGAAAACGAGGAGTCCGGGGCGCTATCCAAGGTTAGCCACTTCAGTACCGTATTTCAGAACTCAACGGAGAGTTTTACAAAGCTTTGCCGCAAGCTTCCGCACGAGATTGGAAAAGCATCAATCAGCATCAAAGGCAGATATTATTCCTATAAAATCACTCCTGTGTACCTAACAGAGCATCAAAGCTGTCCTATATAAGAGTTCGCCCACAGCACAGAGGAATCCCATCTTCGAGGAAATGCGAAGGAAGCTCCTTTCGCCAGATAATGGCATCCTTCTGAGCCATCCACAGCGGTAGAGAAATGCTGCTAATAATGCGCTCGACAAGACTTGCACGAATACTGTGAATCGAGGTTGAACGACGTTATGAATTTCTCTTTTGCTTTCTATTGGGCAGGGCTCGTTCCATCCTGTTAGTTCCAACATTGACCAGAATGAAAGTCGCACTCACTGGCGGTAGTGGATTTATCGGCGGTTATATCGCACGGGAGCTGACCGAACAGGGTCACCAGGTACGGGCTCAGGTGCGGCCTGCCAGCGACGATCTTTGGCTGCGTGAACTGGGGGCTGAACTGGTTACCGCAGACCTGGAAGACGTGGACTCACTCGCCAGGCTTGTCCGCGGCTGCGACGCGGTCATTCATAACGGACTCCATAGATGCCCGGGCGGCGAGACTGACAACATCCGATTCAACGTTGGAGGCAGTCTCGAGCTTCTTCATCAGTGCCTCGAGCATGAAGTCGGCCAATTCCTTTTCGTCAGCACATGCGTTGTTCACAGCAAGATCCTCGAGGATCGGCCCTTGGACGAGGCGCATCCGCTCTGGACTTCCAGCACCTACGGCGCTTACAAAGCTGCTATCGAGGCTTTCATACCCGCGTACCACGGTAAGTACGGCCTCAACACTTCTGCCTGGCGTCCATCTGAAGTGTACGGCATTCGACGCAAGCTGGAGGACAGCAATTGGTACGACATCATCCGGACAGTGAAGCGAGGCCAGCGAGTGGAAGATGCCTACGGAGGCAAGATTGTGGCAGTGGAGGACGTGGCTTCGGCCATCGTGGGAGGCCTGGGCCGGGAGGCGGTTGCGGGTGAAGTGTTCAACCTGACGGACTGCCATATCTATCGCCAGGATGTCGCTGAATTTACCAGAGAGATCACCGGTTCTGATTCAGAGATTGCGAAAGTGAAGGGCAGCGGCCCCAAACATCAGATTGTGACAAAAAAGGCTGAAGCTTTGGGACTCTTCAAGCCTCGCGGGCACGAGGGTGTAAAGGGCCACATTAAGCGAATTCTCGAGCTGTGTTAGACGAGGGAGAAGGGGCCGCGGTTGCTCTAAGGTCAATACTGCTCACTTAAGACCCCACCCGGCTCGTCCTGTCCGTTCCCCATAAATCTCGCCGAGCGATTTAGGCATACAAGAGACGAGCGGCATTCGTTCGTTTTCTCGTCCCGAATGGACGGAAGGAAAGACCCGGACCTGCCGCTCCTCACATTGTTCGGTAAGACTTATGGGGAACGGACAGAGCAGAGGGCGAATCCCATTCTCTTACACGCTTCCAGCTTGGAGATCTCACTCACAAGTGAGCAAACTCACGGGGCTCTCGGGGCCTGGAATCGATCTGGGTAACGACAAGGCTGGCAGATTCCTTCGTAAAAAGTCGATTTCATCATCATTCCGCCCCGGAAGCGGCCTGAACATATTAGCCCAAGGCGCCGCCCTGCTCTGTGCCCACATTTTCTCTCTTGAACACCAAAGGTGTTCCGTCTTACAGCCCAGGGTTCGCGAGTCTTCGAGCAACCCTGGGTAATCGGAAGGAAGGTGTCTTCAACCCCAACGGAGTTGTGTCCACATAATCTGTCACTGCAAGAACTTTGGGTATGGACACAACACCTTCGGCGTTGATCGGAAATCGCCCCCCGGTCCCAGGGTAGCTCGCAAAGCCTCGCGAACCCTGGGCTATAGGAAACAACCACCTTCGGGGTTGCAGAAAATGTAGGTAAAGAGCAGGGCGGCACCCTGGGCTAATATGTCTTGGCCTTTCAGGCCAGGAATCGGCTCGTGCCGACTTTTTACGAAGGAATCTGGCAGCATTTAGCTGCGCTTTCGCTATTTCGCTTCGATCACGATCACGTCGGTGATCTCAAGAGTCGGCAATGTGATCTCGATACCTTCGTCGGATCGGGTGAGTCTTAAGCCCGTTGGTTTGCGATAGGACCATGACCAGACGGTGTCGGAGAGTGTATCTGCCTTGAGGCCCTGGAGGATCAGGGTCACGTTATTGACCGGGCCGCGGAGGTTGTGGCCGAGGTTAACGACGGTGATGATCAGGCCCTTCTCCGAACTTAGAAGGTTGCAGGTGATGTTGGGAGCGGAGGCGGACACTTCAGGGAGGATACCTGCCTCACGCAGCGGGGTGAGCACGGCGCTGCCGGCGGTGGGATCGAAGTCCACCGGCTCGAACTGGCTGGAATTGCTTGCCGGGCCCCCTTTACCCATGGGCACGACGGGGAGCGCAGATTTGGCCCAGGCGGCGGCCGGCATGGCGCCGAGGTAATAGCCCCTGCCTGCGCCGGAGGTCGCGCTCACAAAGGCGGGACTGCCATCGGCGAAAGTGGCCAGAGTCGTTGCGTCTTTTGCGGGGGCGAATTTTTCCCGGGTGGCGATGGCATCGAATGATTTGCCCGCCTTCATCTGAACCTGATCCAGCGGTTTCAGGAACAGCAGTTCCAGTTTGCTTCGGAGGGCGCCCTTATAGCGATGGTATGCGGTGCGCTTGCCCCGGCCGAGGACTGCATCGAGGACTGACAATGGTTCATCGTGTTCGTCTTTGCGGGCGGCGCCGGCTGATGCGTAGAGTGTGCCGCCGGACTGCACCCATTCGATGATGGCGGGGGCGGTGGCCTGTTCCATATTTTCGCCGCCGACGTAGAGCGCTTTGTATGGCTTCAGGAGCCCGTCCCGCACGTCTGCTTCGGTCACCAGGTCGACCAGGTATCCGGCGTTTCGCAGGAGATAGTAGGTGTTCTTGCGCTCTTCCTGGAAGGCGTTGGTTCCGTCCGAAGTTGGGGTCACTGCCCACTGGCCCAGGCCGCCGATCTCCCAGACATCACTCGCCTCACTCAGGAGCAGGGCGACTCTGGCCGGAAGTGGTTTGGCCGGCTCTAGAAAATCCTCGACCGTGCCGGCCACTTCCGTCATCTTGCGCATGGTCTTGAACGTCGGGATGCCGCCACGGAAGTTGACGTAGTTCTCGGTGGTGAATCCGTCCGGCGGCGTGGAGAACCAGTCAATGTCCTTGACGCCCTGGCCCCATAGGAGAACTGTGTTTTGTTCCAGGTGTTCCGGGCTCTGGCCAGGGTAATGAGGCATGCAATACCACATCATTCGCTGGCCGAGGTATTTGGTGCCGGCCTTGATGTAGCCGGCCTGAAATTCAGCGACCAGGCACGAAGTCTCCGGCTGGCAGTAATCGTAATCCTCGCTCCAGGCAATCGTCATGGCATTGTGCTTGAAGGCTTCGATAAAGCTCGACTGGTGCATCCAGTAGAAGGGGTGCATGCCACCGAGATTGGCGGAAGTGTGCACCTGATTGCCCAGGAGTTCGCGCAGGCGTTGGGTCTTGCCGACAAAATCGGCAATGCCCTGTTCGACGCGGAATTGCGAGCTGTGCCAGTAGAGGCGCTTGAGGGTCTGGTCGACTGCCTTGCCCTTCTTGTCCGCCGGCAAGACGCCGATCTTGATGGCGATGTCGGCGGAGAAGGAGCTCAGCGGCTTGATGGTGTCCCAATCTTCAATCCCCAGCCACTGGGGGGTGATGTTGAGTTTCTTGAGGTAGGCATGGAACGCCTTGATCACTTCCGGGTCGCCCACGTCAACGGCTGGCAATCCGATCTCGTCTCCGTATGAGAGAAACCAGAAGTCGTCCGTCGTGCCCGCCTTCTTAATCTCTCCGGCGACCGTGTCCGGGTCTTTGCTGTGTTGGTAGGTGCCGCCTCTGAGTATCGGATGGTTGTGTTTCGTGAGGTAAGCCTTCTCCTTGTCGATGGCTTCCTTCGTGGCGCCTCCAATCGGGCCGGCGATCGTGTTAAGTCCCAGAGCACGCCGGAAGTCGAGTGCGACTTCCATGCCCCAGGTGCTGTTCTTGCCGTAACCGCCCATGTTGCCCGTGTGAGAAAAAAAACGCATACGCTGGGGGACGGGGCCCCGGCGGGGTTGCTCATTGAGTGCGGTGGTGACGTCCCGATACACATCGATGAGTTTGCGACTGAAGCGAATTCCATCTTCGGTATTGAGGTCTGGCTGCAGGAGGAATGTGAGGGCGCTTTCATCTTGCGCCGTCTCGAAGCTCTTGACGATCGCTTTCTCTGCGGGCGCCAGGGCGATGTCCATGGCGAGCTGGATGGCGTCGGGCTGGTCTTTCAGCACCGTACCCTTCTCGTCGACCAATTCAGCAGTTGCGATGAAGGTGGCCGCGCTTTCGACGTTGAGGCACGGCCCCACATCAAGCCAGATGCTCGCCTGGCCTGGCGACAAGGGCTCGATGATTTGTCCGTCAGGGCGAGAAAGGGGTTCGCCTTTGTCGTCACGGAGGAGCTGACCATCTCTGGAATAGTAACGAACAAGAGGAAGATGCTGCCACCAAGGCGTATAGAAATCAGGGTATCGTTTGCCCCAGCGATTCCAGTTCATGCGGGCCGGGCCGGGGGCGCCCTTTGCCAGCCTGTAACGGATGTAGACATGATTCGCCCTGCGCAATTCGTCCAGCAAGGGGTACCGGTCGTAACGCGGCGCAGAAATCTCAGACAGGTCGTCAGTAATCATGATGGCGTCGATCGAGCGTGCGCCGCCGGGAGAAGGATTGGCCGCCTTCCCCAGAATCAGTCGCAAGCGCCCGGCAGGCAGATGGACGGTGACGCCTTCGGCAGCGTCGTGGTCGATTCCCCATGCCCAATACTGATCACCATAGGTCATGCCATTGTTGAAGCAGAAGTGCTTGGAAGACTGCCTCAAGCCAAAGGTCTTGTGCATGAGAGTCTTCAAGCCTTTCTTCAACCGCACATCAAAGGCGTAATTGAACAGCGGCGGACACTCATACTTGACCCACAGGCGGTAGATGCCTGCCTTCGGAACGATGACGTCCGCCTCAACATCAGCGCGGTCATCGCCAGCGTCCGTCATGGCAGTCTTCCCACGGCTCTGCCAGTGGCCGCCAAAGGTGTTGTTCTGGTAATGATCAATACCCGCTCGTCCAACGCGCCAATTCGGACCCGAAGCACCAAAGCGCTTCTGATCGACCCCACGCATGTCCTCCGCCTCGACAATGATCCGGGTCACACCGTCCGGGCCGACGTCTGCGGGGGTGTCTGCTGCCCACAGGAAAGCTGTGATGAGCGTGACAATGCATTGCGTGAATAACTTGCCGGGGCAGTTCAATGAGTTCATAAATATTTTCCTTGCTCTTGGCATGTGAGTCAGAGTCATCTTTACAGTGTTACCTCTTCTGAGATACCACAGACCCGGCCTGTGGCAAGTTTTTTAACTAATCCTGCAGCGTTAGATTTTGAGAGTGCCCGTATGTAAAGCATTTTCCAATTATTCTTGCCGCTGTAATCCTAACGCGGCCGAATGGCCGCAATCCAACCTGGGAACGGAGGCGTCTCGCCTCCGCACGGAAGCGAGACACTTCCGCTCCCAGGAAAATCCTCCGCGTCACGCGGTGAAGTTACAATGTGAGACTCTAGGATTTTTCCGGGACTGTCGCCCGGTAAAATGGGCCCCTTCGGCGCAGCTTGACCTTCACTTGCAATCAGGTCTCGCGTCTTGGTGGCGACCTTGGACTGGAGCACACCAAGACTGTCTGTGCCCCGGCTCTTTTCCAATTGCCGGATTGCACAAATCAGCGCTGCCTAAGCCGTAAGACTTACCTGTTGCGGTCCAGCGACGAAACCGGCAACGGCAATCATGCATGCCACGATGGTCAGCCATCTTCCGATCATGTCTTTACACCCGCAGAAGGCCTGAGCTCAGCCGCCCCGGCACGGGTACGTCCTCACTCGAAGAACACGAATGATTTCAAAAAAACGAAAAGGTCAAGACCGCACGGGCCCAGGGGTCGGCTGGAGCGATTTGTTCTACAGTTCAGTTTCACTCCGTTTGTCCGAGTCGAGGTACAACGTGTCAGGGCAAATATCCTGCTCGTGCGGCCAGACCACGGAGCCTCCCGAAGCGCGCACTTGGCGGAAGTATACTTCGTCTTTGAGCTCCTGAAACACGCCGAAGTCCAGCAGATGGCTGCAGTCGTATTTACCGACTTCGCCATTCTCGAACGTAATTTCGAGTCGATAGCTGCTTTCCGGTCTTACGTGCGTCACTCTCGGGTTCATGATTCACCTCAGCGGGTCGATCTTGTATAGCTGTTGGCCGGCCACGGCTAATTCCCAGTTCGCCATCAAGTCATCCCTGTGAATCTCAATCCAAGCTGAAACAAGCCTCAGCTTCGCTGGGGGCAGGGAGCCATCCAGCAGTTCGCCTTCAGGGATCGACAAGACGGCTTCGCTGTCTTGGTATTTTGCATGGATGTGCGGCATCTTGTGCTGCCGATTGTCCAAGAAATACATCGACACAATGATTCCATAGAACATGGAGATGACTGGCATGCCTGGTTCCTCAGTACTGACAGGGTCATTGCCTACGAGGCCGGGAGAGTTTAGCAGTTTCTCACTTCGCCATCTCTTGGCGACTTCAAGCAGGCGGGAGTTCGGGCTCATGCTGTTTACCTCATCAGTCGAGCCGCTTGAGATCACCGGGCGGCAGTTGTCGGCTCTTCATTAGCAAAACGCGTGCTGGCCGCTCCGGTGCATCGCATTGTTCTGCCTCCGTTCCGGGGTCGTTGATTCGTGCAGTGGATTTCTGCCTCCGTTCGTTAATCGTTGCTATCAAGCGACGAACATCGTGACCGGCCGCTTCGGACATTGCGGCGCGAACCCGTCGAACTTCGCTGTAGCTATTCATCGGTTGTATCCTCCTGAAGAAGTTCTAATGGCGTCACCAAAGCGGGATTGCCTAACCCCAATATACCGTTGACACGCCGAATATGCCCAAACTTGTTGGCGTTGGCAAGATGACGACAGTTCCATGTGACCCAAAAGTCGCAACGGTGAAAAGATGCGGCCGCAAGATGTAATGCGTCGCCCGTCGGGTCGTTCGGCATCACTTTGTGTGAAATATATGCGTCGACGGCCTCCGCCACGGAATCATTCAGGTCGACAAGAGGAAGATCAGCGATCAACGCGAGAGCATCCGCCTTGCCGGGAAAATTCCCGACTTCGAGTTCGGCCTCAACGGCAAGGCTAGTTACCAATTCATCGCTCCCCGTCTTCGCGGCGTCAAACCAACGACGTGTCCAATTTCGTCGTGCTGCCATCTCAGGTTCGGTGCGAACCTCGTGGTAGAAGCTGGCGATCGTCGTTTCGATGTAAATGCGTGCCATCGGCGTAGGGTTAGGGATTCAATTGGCAGAACGACCAAAAATCAGCGACTGAAACGGGCGCCTGCCCAACTCAGAGAATAGTACTGAAAAAAAAGCCTTCGATCCCTTAAAATCCCGCCATCGTTTCAGCTCGTTGCATTTTTCTGGTTAGCGGCTTCACTCCTTGATCTGACCCCAAATCTTGCGGATATCTTCGATAGGAACACCCATACCAACAAGTGCACCTGTCGCGATCAAACGGACAGGATATACCATCCCGTCACCAATCGTGACACAACTACCATCCTTTCTTTTGAAGTAGATGCAGAAAAAACAGTAGAGCGAATTTCATTTTGAGAAAGTTACACGGCTAACGTCTAAGGTCACCGACGCCCGGTCAAGAAATGAAAACCGTGAGGAACAGGATCGACTTTGATGTAATCAGGACGCCTGAGAGCACATATTCTGAGGGCGCTCGGTGGAGCGTCTTGTTAGCCGATCCAATGCGTTCTCTGCTCTCAATCGTCAATAGGGGGATGTGCTACAACTGTTCGGTCCTTGAGGCGGAACACTCGTCCGTCCAACTCCTCGGCTGAAAAGTGATCCAGGAACCATTCAAGCTTTTGCAGAATGCTCTCACGGTTGGGCTGTCTTAAGGTGATAACCACGACTCCTTTATGGCGGGGATATTGGTGCGGTACGGTGTGAAAGAAATCTCCATCGGTCGTCAGGAAAGCTGCTCCATTGTCAAGTGCTCGCTCAAATATCTCGGTGTCATCCATTCCTTCTTCCGGGGTGCCTCGGATGTCAAAGACCTCGTGCCCGCGTTCGGAAAGGAGAGTGTGCGCTGGCTTGGGGAAATTCTCATCCAGAAAGAATTTCATGGGGAAGACAGTTCATACGGGGTCTCCTGAAAACGGGACAACTCACCGGCGAAGGCAAGAGCCGCTTGGATGTCTTCCCGCCTGATGTTGGGATAGTCCTCCACGATTTCTTCAACCGTTTGGCCAGAGGCAAGAGCCCCCAGGACATTGCACACCAGCACACGAGTTCCACGGATGACCGGCTTGCCATGGCAAACGTTTGGATTGATTTCGATTCTGTTGTTCATGCCAGTAAATCCTCAATCTAGGAGATCGGGCTTCAAAAAGGAAAGCCTACAGTTCCCTGGAGCGCGGTCAATCCGATGCCTCTTGCTCGAAATTCTCCGTCAACTCCGTGGGCTACAGAACCATCTCAGAGGAATACGCAAATGCCCCAAATGGGCAAAACCTAAGCATTTCGTCGAGCACTGTGTTTAGCCGTCTGTAAGAAACTGAAGAAGCTATGGCGAAGTCTTATTCTTCCCCTCTGACTCTTTGTTCTTCTTTCTTAGTTCTTTCACATGCTTATTCACTGCCGCTGTTACTTCATTCTTAAGGTTGTTGAATTCGTGTTTTAAGCCGTCATCCGATCCGTAATGGCAGCAGAGGCCGTAGTCGTCGTTGAAAGGCGCGAAGAACGAACAACCGCCGCACTGTCCTCCCGCCTCGTGGACCTGGCGTGCCTCTGGGTCGGCGGCAAAACCAGAGTCGAACAACGCCGCAGACTCCGGTGAAGAGAAGCCGTCGGTCTTGATGATGTTCGTATTCATGTGGCGTGTGAAGCGGCCTAACGTCAAAAATCAGAGACCGACACGGCTCCGCCCAACTTCAGGGCGGCAGAAGAATCACAGCACCTCGCAGACTCAAATCGCTCCATCGTTTCGGTTCTCTGGTTTTTCTGGTTAGGGCCCGGCCTTTTGTGTTACGGCCGGCACCGAAGATTGGGACAGTGACTTGCCTGAACTATGAACGAAAGCCCAGACCACAAGGGCAGAAACGAATAACGCAAGGAGAGCGCTTGCAAATGCAACTCTGTGCTCCGCCTTCAGTAGCCAAGACGCTGTATAGGCGAGAAGGGGAACCAGGGCAACTATCCAGTCACCGACGATTTTCCGGTTCTCCAAGTATCGCTGCTGTTCCGTGAGGAATTCGCCATGTTTCAAGCGTTCTTGAGGGTCATGAGGGACCACTGTCGAGACGAGATAGCGATCCGCGTTGTGATTAGAGTAAAGAGAGAAAGCGACACCAAAGACTCCACCTATAAATGCAGCACATGCCAAGCGAAGCCAGAGAGTATTTCGATTTTGCGTCAGGAAGTTTGCCATTCGATTCCTGGGTACTGCCCTAATGTCGGAACTCAGCGAGCCTGGACAACAACGGACTCACTGAAAGAATAAAAAAGACTGTGAAGGAACGAAAAACTGACATGGCCACAAGGCCGGAGGGCTTCGCCGGAGTGACCTTGTTAGCACTCTTTGTCAGGACAGATGACCCTTCGACCAGAAAGCAGAAATAAGTCACTCGGGGTCCGGATTGATGCCAGTTGAGCCTCGGTACTTTCATTACAACGTCCCGAACCTTTTTGCCACACTTCATACCTGAGGGGCAATTACCATGAGGCAAAAAGTATGGCTGCTACTGCTTCTGAAGGAAGTGTAGGCTTTCCAGCATGAACAGAAGCAACCCTTTCGAGCAATCCGAGATATTTGCTGACCCAATTCTTGGGGAATTTACCGTTACTCATCAGTTCCGCTGACGGCTCATGATCTCCAAGGCAATGGTCATACAGTTTTTCCACGAGTTCATACATTTGGCAGTGCTAACAGTTTTGTTGATCAGACAGTATAGTCAGTAGATCCAGATCTGCTGACGGAGGATAAAGCTTCGAGTCAGAATTCAAGGTCTTTGAGATACAAGACTTAGACGTTTCCTGGGTGGCCCGAAGGTCAAATCTGCGCGCGGTGATCCCAATTCTACTGACTCTGCATTGCATCCCTGGAGCCACCCTTAGAATGCCACACATATGTGAGTGGAGCCTGGAGTAAGATCCGTTTTTATGATTTGAATCTTCTGCGGCTGGTGGCCCTGAAATCGCGGATTCCAGGGTCACCCGCCGACGAAGACTGCGACGAAGAATATGGATGCCCAAAATCAAAATTGATTGCCAGGTAGACCTGCTGGAAATCCGGGTTGGCGAAAACGGTCGTCCCCGTTATCGAACTGCTCAAACAATATCCATCAAGGAGAGGAGAACGTGAATCTCATTGGTTGATTCATTTGGAAGAGGCACAGAAAATCGACTCGGGCAACGAACTCACAAAATTTATCAGAGGAGCAATCATGGCGAACGGAAAACTTTTGATCGGGTGGAATCGTGGAGACATCACTCCACTGCGAAAGACACTTGTGCAGGGGCAGTTCCACGCGCGCATCTGGAAGGAGGTAGTCTCGCCGCTGACCGCCACCGCGTTTGCCCTCGAGGTTCTCGGGGAAAATGGAACGAAAGAGCAGGCAATATTCCTCTCTTGCGATCTGGCCTGTGACAGCTTCAAGGCTGACCTGCTCCGTGAACTCGACGGGCGATGCCCAGGCCTGGACGTGCAGAAAATTACCGTCAACGCCACGCACACCCACAACGCGCCTTCCATGAGACGCGGCTGGTATGAGGAGCCGAAAGATGATCCGGAGTTCTTGAACCCAGACGAATACCGCTTGTGGCTGGCCGTACAACTGGCCGACATCGTTGCCGCGGCCTGGAACGACCGTCGGCCCGGCGGATTGTCTCGCGGCTTCGGTTACGCCGTGGTTGGTCGCTGCCGCCGCGCTGCTTATGCCGACGGTTCATCGCTGATGTACGGGCAGACAAGTCGTCAAGACTTCGCCGGCTTGGAGGCCTGCGACGACCACGCAGTCAACATGCTCTTCACGCGGGATGCCGAAGGAGACCTGACCGGAATCCTCGTCAACCTCGCATGCCCGTCTCAGTGCGATGAGGGTCACACCTTCATTTCGGCCGATTTCTGGCACGACGTACGAGAAGCCATCGCAGAAAAATATGGCCCATCCGTCCACCTGCTCCCGCAGTGCGCGCCGGCTGGCGATCTTTCACCGCACCTGATGGCCGATCAGAAGGAGGAGAAAGACCTGCGCGATCGCCTCGGCGTTGGTGACAAGGGAATCATCGCCCGCCGCATCATGGCTGCGGTGGATGAAGGGCTGGCCACCGCATCCCCGACGGAAGAGACCATCGAATGTGTGCATGAGGTCAAGACCATCCGTGTGCCGCGACTCATGGTCACCGATGAACAGTACGAACTTGAAAAGCGCATTCCGAGCATGAGCAAAGAAGAGCTTTCAAAGCAGACCTACGGCTTTGAACGGCTCTGGCCCTTTGGTCTCGTCTGCGATCTGGTTGCGCGCTACGAGCAGCAGGAAGCCAATCCGGACCACTTAGTCGAATGCCACATCATCCGGCTTGGCGACGCGATCTTTGCCACCCATCCTTTCGAGTTATTTGTGGACTATGGCATGCGTATCCGCTGCCAGAGCCGCGCGCTGCAGACCTTTCTCGTGCAGCTCGCCGACGGCTCGGACAACGGTTTTTACCTGCCCACAAAGCGTGCTTTCAATGCCGGGCACTACAGCGCGCTGATCAAGTCCAACTGGGTCGGTCCTGATGGTGGAGAGGTTTTCGTGGGTGAGACCGTCCGCGCCATTAATGCAGTCTTTGCTGACGCTGATTATCCCAAAGCCAGGTAGACCCAAAAGGATGCGATTACAGGTTACTGATGAACAGCGGGAGCAACTCGACTCCCTTGGCTTTTTCGTCACCCCAAAGCTGATCGAAGATTCGCTTCTGGGAGACGTTCGTCAGGCATTTCTGCGTGGCTGGGAGAGGTTGATCAAGAACATGGAAAGCGAGGGGGTAAAGCAGGCGGGCATCGTCAGTCCGCGCATACGGCCTTTTCTGCCGGACATCCGGGCCGCGGAACCTGCGTGCATGGCATTCTGTTTCCATCCGGTGTTCGCCGAAATCTGCAGCCAGTTACTCGGCCCCGACATAGACATCACCTGGGACCAGGCCATCATCAAGCCTCCGCTTACGGTGGAAAGCGCTTTTGCCTGGCACCAGGATATGTGGTACGCCGAAAACGGTGACTATCTCAAAGGTGCCGATCTTGATCGCATAAGGCGTAATGACACCGGGATTACCGTCTGGGCTGCCATCAGCGACACCACTGTGGCCAATGGCACGCTGAATGTTCTCCCCGGGGCCCATGCCGGAGGCTTGCTTCCCCATATTTGGGATGAGCAGACCAATGACTGGCGTGGGGACTACGACACCGGTGACGGAATCCCCGTGGAAATGGAGGCGGGCCAGGCTATCGTCTTCCGCCGCTACTTGCCGCACTCCAGCGGCGGGAACCAGACAGACAGCCCAAGAATGGCATATCAAATTGGCTATGGCCTTCCGGGCATCATGCCAGAGACCTCCCCTCACGTCGGAAGTTTTTTACGCGGGAATGAGACTGGTGCAGTTCAAGAAGCGTGAACCCTTGTATGGGTTAAGATCTGGTCATGCTTTCCCCCCAACGCAGCGAGAAACAAACTTATGAAACTGAGCGACACACAAATTGAAACTTTCCGCCGAGACGGCGTACTGCCGCTGGGCCGCGTGCTCGACGAAGCAACCGTGGCCTCCGCCTGCGAGCACATGGAAGCATTGCAGAAGCGGGACCTCATGGACAACCCCAGCACTGAACCAAACCGGACCAGCATCCGGCTCTTGAACGTCAGTTCGTTTGACGACTGGTTCATGAACATCGTGACCAACGACAATGTGCTTGATGCCGCCGAGTCCGTGCTTGGGCCGAATATCCAGTATTTCCAGGACAACACCTTTCAAAAACCGGCCAGGGAAGGCTCTTCGACGAGTTGGCATCAGGACAACGTCTGGTGGCACGCCGACCCGCCGAACATGGTGACCATCTGGATCGCGCTGGATGACGTCGATGCCTCGAACGGTGGGGTCCGCTACATCCCCGGCAGCAATACCGGCTTGATCGCACCGGAGCTCGAAATCAACGATCCGAAGCACGGCACCTACAAGCTCCTCGCACCCGACCAGGTGGATGACTCCATAGCGGTATCGTTTACCTTGCCGGCTGGACACGCTGTCATGCACCACTGCCTGACGATCCACGGCGCGCCTCCAAACGATTCGGATCGGCTACGCCGAGGCTATACCGTCCACCTTCAGCAGGCCGGACTACTCAAATCGTCCCCTGAGAAATGTCCCTTGCTCCGTGGGAAATTACCGGTATAAGCTGGCCGTCACTTGATCGCTCACAACGGATAACTCTTGGATCCCTTTCTCAAACCTTGTATCGGTTTGCCATCCGTTGACTTGGCCAGGATTACACGCGCTACCCTCGGTCTTTGACGAGTAAGTCTTTATTTGCAAGATTTTGAACGACCTGAAGTGAGGCTTGAGACATGAGCATTGATACCGCCCGGCACATCCGTCAGCTCAAGAATGAGGGATATACGGTAGTGCGGCAGGCAATTCCGCTCGATGAGATCGAGCCGATCCGGATCAAGTGGGACGAGCATATGGCCGCCTCACTTGAGGAAACACCGGACGGGATTCACCTGGAGATCAAGCGGTGCCTGGAGAAAGATCCGGTGTTCGAACCGCTGATGAACTTGCCCACGACGTTTCCCATAGCAAACGCAATCTTCGGAAACGACATCACCTTGGCGACGGCAGGAGAAGGGGACTACCGCGCTCCGCGCACGCCCGCATATATCGGATGGCACAACGACTTCGCGTGGATGCAGGATGTTCCGTACCCGCGCCAGAATTTCTGGCTGCGCTGCACCTACTTCATCGATGATGTGACCGACGATATGGGCCCGTTTACACTGCTGCCCGGCTCACACAAAGCCGACCACGGCCCCACATCTGATCTGGCCGGCGAAAAGGGCCAGCCCATCGTCCCGCCAGAAGCGGTACGCGTCACGGGCAAGGCCGGTGATTGCCTGATCAACAACACCGAAATCTGGCACACAAACACGCCAAACCAGTCCGACCGCCCGCGCAAGCTGTTGATGGTTCTCTACAAGCACGCATGGATGCATCAGTGGCAGGACGGCTACAACATCACGGACGAATTCGCCCAACGGCAGACGGATCCAGTTCGGAGGCAACTCTGCGGGCTCGTGAAATGGCACCACCGCTTCGAGCGCGTCGGCGAGGGATAAGCCAACCTGCGGGCTCTGACGGGGACAACAAGCCGGAAAACTGCGGGCGCGTGGAGCGAGTTCCTTGTTCATTGGAGTGAAAGATTTTTAGTGGTGCTCTCGCTCCGCGAGGGCTCTGAGAAAACTCCCAGCGGAGCGTGGAGACCACGTGGTGCTCTCGCTCCGCGAGGGCTCTGAGAAAAACTCCACGCGGAGCGTGGAGACCACGTGGTGCTCTCGCTCCGCGAGGGCTCTGAGAAAACTCCACGCGGAGCGTGGAGACCACACCCTGAAGACTCCACGCGGAGCGTGGAGACCACGTGGTGCTCTCGCTCCG
>JAQBXN010000214.1 GCA_027625095.1 Planctomycetota bacterium
TGGTGGCCATGGCCAGCACCGGTCCACTCGCCGCCCCCACAAGCAATGTGGATTATCCTGTCTACGCGTTCGGCTACCGCCTGGAGGGCATCGCATTGCGGGAGCAGATCGTTAAAAGCCAGTCGGTGGCAGGGACCTCAATTGTGATTCACCAGGAAAGGTAGGCCAACAGTACAGGACCACGAACCTGGATAGTTTGTCTGGAGTCTGCTGCTGACTTTCACTGCACACTCAGCGTGTAACTGTCCGTCCACGTCATCTTTTCGCCGGGCTTGAGGTCAATCTTTATGAAGAACTCAGGGCAGACGGTATTGGGAGTAAAGTACAGGTTGAAGGCTCGGAAGGTCTGATCGCCCTGGATTGTGATGGAGGCCCCCGTCTTCTTGTTCAGAACTTTGCATGTGTTGTGCTCAGGCTTGGAATTGAAGCCTTGAATTTCTGTGAAGACACCTGCTGCCACTGGTTTGAGGAAGGAAAGTGTCTTGCCTTCGGTCTTGGCAAAGCCTTGCAGGTCTCTCTTGGCGGTAAGCTCGTAAGGAACGGTCATCTCATAATCCGGGCCCATCGGCTGGCTGTCGATAATGATAAAGTTGTGAGCGTAGTAACTCTGAAGAATTGGCTGTTCACCCTTGTTTTCAAGGGTGCAGGAGACTCTGAAAACAGGTTGCTCCGGATCGACGGTGATGACTCGTTGAAGATGATATGCGTAGCCGTTCGGCCCATCGAGGGAATGGGCAAAAGTGAGCTGTGATTGTGACTTCTCAAGGGACCATTTGCCGGACGTCTGGAATTTGTAGGGCCGGAAGAACATGTATTGCTGGGCCTCTCTCAGCAGGACGCCAACCCCGATCTTGGTGAACGGACCACCTTCTTTGACCAGCTCATAACCCAGCCCACCGGGAAGCCCGGTGGTGCCCATTCCGAATTCTCCTCCGATGCCCATGATGTCATCGTGATTGAAGGGATCATGCTGCTTGTCGCCCTGCCAGTTGCCGAAAAAAGTGTGGTCCTTGTATTTGACGACCGAGATACAACTCGACCAGTCAAAGCGCGGGCCGCGGTAAAATCCTTTGTCTGGATCCGGCAATTTGACCGTTAGAGATACCTCGCCGCTGGCTATGGTTGCCTCCGGGTAGTCCGGTTCGGCGTTGATGCTCAGGCTGACTAGAAGAGTGGATGCGAGTGCTGTCTTAAATGATGGCATGACTGTGCAGGTGAGTGGTGGTTATTCCCGTTTCAGTTTGCGTTCAATTCGGGGAAGGATCTTCTTTGCCTCTTCGGCGAATGAAGAACTGGGATATTCAAAAATGAGCCGTGAACACTTTTCATGGGATTTGCTGAAATCGCCCATTCGGTAGGCGACAAGGGTCCACTTCAGGAGCATCTGGTCGAGGAACTGCGCGTCCGGGTAATCCTTGAAAACCTGGGAAAGCATGTCATCCGCCCGAGCGTAGTCATGGGTGTTCGCGTAGTAGTCGACCACTTTTGCCAGCGCTTTACCGGCGTATGGGCTCTCCGGGTAACGGTCGGCCACGAGTTGGTATTGGGTGATCGTTCTGGCGGAAACCTCTGGCTCCTCGGCGGAGTTTTCAACTTTGATCAGTTCACTCCGTTCCGTTGACTCTGCGATCATGAATTGGGCTTCGGCCTTGGCCTCTGACGTTCTGAGAGCCAGCACCTGTCTGAAAAACATCAGAGCAGTGGCATAGTCCGCTTCCTCAAATTTTACCCGTCCCATTCCCATCAATGCTGCATCCACGTACGGCGAATCCGGGAACAGATTGTTGAACGTACGGCAGGTGGCCATTGCCGATTTAAAATCACCCTTTGTGATTTCGAGATTCCATTTCACCTGAAATGCGCGCTCTCGGAGTGAAGAGGGAATGGACACGTTCGTTGTGACAATCCCGTCAATCAACAAAAGGCCAAGATCGCATTTCTCAGTTGCCCCGGCTTCAAGCCCCATGCCTTTGAATATTCGGCCCAGTTCAAGGAAAGCCTCCCCTTCGACAAGATGTTTGCGAGCCTTGAGCACCGGGTCTGAAACGTATGATTGAGTAGCACGTGGTCGGTTCTGAAGCTCACCGGCGACCTTTATCCTGGCAATCACTTCTCTGGGTGAGTCGCCTCCGATATGAAGCTCATCGATATAAATGGCGACCACCTCGTCGTCGACGCGGCAGGAGAGTATCTGGTCCGTGCGGTTGGCCTTCTGATTTTCCGCGGCCAGGGCAAGCATTACTTTGCCTGTGAATCGACCGGAATGCAGAGGTTGTTCTGTGCCGAACTCGGAGAGTGTCATGTCCACCTCATCTCTGATCTGCCACTCCACCTCTTGCGGCTCGCCAAATTCGAGTGTCGGCGACGGTTCGGTTTCTGACTCTTTGATGAAGCGAGAAACCACCTTGAGCTTCATGCTGTCCTGCCCGGCGCCAGAATCCAGATCCACATCGGTCACCGCTACAAAGCAATGCTGGCCGACAAAAGCCGCTCCCGCCCGCCCCTCATAGGTGCCAAGAGTGAAATCCAATGTGGCCGTGGACACGACTTTGACCACCGCTTTGCGGGGGACGTCCTTTTCACCCTTCTCGGTATTGTCGTCCGCGTATTCCACCGTGATCTGGTCCCCTCCAAGCACCTGGAGGACCTTGTCATCCTGCCTGGCTAATCCAACTTCCGTCGAAAGCGATCCGATGAATACATCAGAGTCCTCCCCGAGTGGATGACAGATAGCCGTCTCACTGTCGCCCGACCCGGTGGTAAGTTTGACACTGATCTGCTTGCCCAGCCGGTGCTGAGTAGGGAGGTCGGCATCCTCAATCTTGACGAAAAAGGTGCGGCCGGCCTCGACATGCTCAAGGGCTTCGCCCTCATCAGTCACGAAGGTTCCGACGTAATTGAGTGAATCGATGGCCTTGTTCCAATTGCTCAATGCAAAGTGGCTCCGCCCTATGTAGTAGTAGGCCTGATTTGCCCAGATGGTGTTAGGGAACTCGTTGGTGATTCTGCGGAGGACAGGAAATGCCTGGCCGTACTGGCGGAGCTGGTAGAAGGCGACCCCTGTGTGATACAGAGATTGGAGATAAAGGCTGAGATTTTCCCCGGTAAGCGTTTCGCCCGGCTTATAAAGGCTCTTCAACTTCTTGAAATGTGAGATTGCCTCCAGCTCCTTGTGCTCATCAAGATAATGCTTACCGAGCAGCAGAAATGCTTCGAACCGGGCGTCATCTTTGGGATACCGCTCGATGACCGTTTCCAGCATCTTTACTGCCCGGTCGTCTTCGTGCGTCTGGAAAAGTTCCTGGGCCGTAAGAATAAGCCTCTTCGCCGCATAATTTCCCTGGGACTGGCGAACAGCCCTCTGAGCGTCCACCTCGTTTCGTCCACTGCAAACGCACACAAGTGCGAGACACGATAAAGTTTTCCAGATATGCATTTTTCGCGCAGGCAATGGAGCAGAGAGTTCAGGTAGCAAGAGCATAGAACATTACAAGTAAACAAGAAAGAGGAGTCGGGTACTCTCGGTCTTGCTTGCCAGTCTGCCGCGGGTTTGGTTTATTCTCGTTCTTCGTTTTACAAAGCCAAGAGCTCACAAAGGTATCTGCTATGCGAACCCTCAGCATTTTTAGTCTCCTTGCCATGTTTTCGAGTTTTGTTCTTCCGGTTCAAAGTGAGGGCGAAGATGTCGTAAAGCATGCGCCTTCCAGCCCCGAGGGCCTCTATGATTACGGGTTCGCGTTCTTCACGTACGAGCAGTACGGTAAGTCTTCCAAGGTATTCGATCTCTTCCTGAAAAAGTATCCAGACAGCAAACTTTCGGCCTCAGCGCTGTTCCATCTGGGGCGTTCGAACGAACTCCTTGGCAATTACAAAGAGGCATGGGACGCGTACAGTGAAGTCATTCGGCGGTACCCAAAGGATCGATTCTGGTCGGCGATAGCGCGAACTCACAAAGGCGATCTCGAAAACGTGGTGGAAAATCAAGACCAATAACCAGCACACGAGCTTTCCCAAAGCTCAGCGGTCAAAGCCTCAGGCGGTGTCTTCTCAGAGAGGGTGTTCAGGATTTAGTGTTCCGCTTCCCCGCCGACTCTCGCAGGCTTGGGTAAACGTGGTGCCCTCGCTCCGCGAGGGCTCTGGTGACTCCCCGCGGAGCGTGGAGACCACCTATTGACCCAAGCGCTTCGAATGGTGAAGATTGGTTGATCGTTATGCCCATTTACTGTGGAGGGGCTTTCGCATGAATGCTGACGCAATGCCGGGAGATACTTCGGGGAAAGGTGATTCGCCTTCCATTCACCTGAACGATGCCCGGGCGATCATGCAGGCGCAGCAGGCGATCTTCGAGTCGACACAAACTCTTTCGGCTTGTCCAGACCTGGATGCCTTGTTCAGAAAGGCCGTGGAGCTCGCACGAGAAAAGCTGGGTATCGAACGGTGCGGTCTCTTCCTTGAGGATCCTGAAACGGGTGACGTGTATGGCACCTATGGGACGAATCGACAGGGGGAGATCGTGGACGAGAGCAGTAACCTATTCGCGAAGAACGAGTGGTGGGAGAATGTATTTCGCCATCGAGATTCCGGAACTGGCGAGTGGGAGGTCGTCACAGGCGATCGCAGGGAATGGGATGGGAATAAAAGTGTCATGCTGGAGAGAGGCTGGATCGCCATCACACCGATCTATTCGATAGGGTTTGGTGGCAAGCCGATCGGTGCCTTCAGCAGCGACTCCTACCTTTCAAGTTCACCGCCGAACCCGATCCAACAGAATGCGCTGGCCATGTTCAGTATGGTTTTGGCAAACATTATTCTAATGAAGCAGATCGAGACCAGGCAGGCCGGAGAGTTGCGGCTGCAAGAGTCCCTCGGCCGCATTCACGAGAAGATTAATTCTGTCAAGAAATTCTCTAAGTCAGACATGCCCTGGACTCTGATCCCGGACGAGATTCGTGGCCTTGGAATCCCGATCCTTGGTGTCAGCATTGAGGTGCCGGCCCCCTCTGAAGGTTCATTCCTGTGCCACCCGATTGGACATCAAAGACAGCATTCTGGCCAACTTCCCCTTGAAGAGCACCCCTGGGTAAGAGATGCCTGGGAGAGCGGCAAGCCCATCCAATACACGAAGGTGAGCCACGGAGCGGACCATCCTTTGTTTGTCCCGAATGAATTCCCCGGAACGCGCACTTGCCTGGTCGAAATTCCGATTCCCGGAGTTGGCTCGGCAGGCTTCAGTAGTGATACCGCTGAGTCCTTTGATTCCAGAACCATCGATATCCTCACCCGCTTCGCGGAACTGTTCGGCCTTGCCTGGCGGCGGGCAGAAGACTTTGTAAGTCTCCAGCGGAGCGAGGAAGAGTTTCGCTGGCTGGTTGAGAACGCGGGCGATGCTCTCTTCCTTGCCGACGCGGATCTCAACCTCATCACGGTCAACCAGGCAGCCTGCGACAGCCTGGGCTACGATCGGGAGGAGTTGCTCGGACTTAAAGTATCCGACTATCTTACGGACTGGACTGTAGACCAGCTTCTTGAGCTGGTCAGTGGGATTCCTCCCGGAGTGACAATTACCGCGGAGGGTCACCATCTCCGAAAAGACGGCACCGAGTTCCCCGCGGAGGCTCGCATCTCCCGCCACGAGCGCGACGGCCGGATACTGGTCTTGTCCCTCGTACGAGACATCTCTGAACATAATAAAATGGAGGACGAACTTCGCGACTCGAACAAACGCCTGGAATCGGCCTTGCATCATTTGGAACAGGCGCAGGAGAAACTATTCTCGGAAGAACGCCTGCGAACCGTGGGCATTATGGCCAGCGGCATTGCCCACGATTTCAACAACGCTCTTTCATCAATTGTTGGTTTCTCCGAACTGCTCATTGAGCGGCCTGAGTACCTGAAAGATGAGGGCCGGGTGATGGATTTTCTGAAACTGATCCACACAGAAGCCATGGATGCCGCTGCGGTGGTCAGTCGACTCAGTGAATTCTACAGGGCCCGTGAGGAAGACGAGATAATGGTGCCGGTGAGACTTTCTACGCTCGTGAAGGACGCAATTCTGCTGACTGAGCCGCTTTGGAAACAACAGATGCGCGCCAAAGGCATAGAGGTCAATGTTGAGATGGAGTTTTCCAAAGTGCCGGTAATGCCGGGGAATGCCTCAGAACTGCGAACGCTGCTGAGTAACCTGATTATCAACGCTGTCCAGGCCATGGATGTCGACGGCACTATTCATATCTCCGTATCGCAAAATGGCTCGGGAGCGGAGAACGAGGTCATCCTTGAAGTGAAAGATAGTGGCTCGGGGATGACTGAAGAAGTACTGGAGCGGTGCCTTGATCCTTTTTTTACTACGAAAGGGTCTGGTGGAACGGGGCTGGGGCTGTCGGGGGTATACGGGATCGCACGCCGGCACAACGCATCCCTGGAAATTGAAAGCGAGTTGGGGCGCGGCACATTGATTCGGATTCGTTTCCCCGTGAAAGAATCGAAAGCGAAGGTAGTACTCGCTGCACCGGCTGCAGGTCGACAGTTACGTATCCTGGTAATCGAGGATGTGATTAACCAGAGGCGTATGCTTCAGATATTGCTCTCTGAACTGGGGCATATCGTGGTAGCGGCCTCCCACGGTAAGGAGGGGCTCGTGAAGCTCTCGAAACAGAAATTCGATCTTGTGATCACGGATCAGGCGATGCCCGATATGAGCGGTGAACAAATAGCCCGCGAGATCAAGTCCTTGCGAAACATCCCCGTCATGCTGTTGACTGGTTTTGGCTCGTTCATGGACGAATCTCCCGAGGGGATTGACCACGTGATCGGGAAACCAGTCACCTCAAGCTTGCTCGCAAGCGCCATTGAGAAATGCATGGAATCAGGGGATAGCACCGGCAGGGCCGAGTAGAAACGGCTTTAACAATGTGGAGATGGGGGGGAGGAATGTGGAGGGGTTGGGTCAGGAGTGTGGAATCAGGCGCGAGGTGGTCCTTCCAGCCTTATTTTTCAGGTCAATGTCGAGATCGAATACTGACCTTTCAGCAGCCCCTGGAGAGGGAGCTTTCGCCCTGCTTTTTTCTTTACGTCGAAGACGTTAAACAACGTAGCCCAGGATGCGCGAGAGTAGCGGGCGACCCTGGGGTTGAGACAGTACAGTCCTGAACCCTGTAAGGACCCCGGCCAAAATAATGTTGCCACTTTCAATAGTCCCGAAGGGACGGAGGCAATTAGCCCCAGGTTTCAAC
>JAQBXN010000074.1 GCA_027625095.1 Planctomycetota bacterium
TGCAACGGCTATCGGCGCGCCAGATGATGCCGAGACAGCTTTCAAAATCCTCCAACATCTATCCGCGAACCCGGATCATGGCGTGAAGCGACAGGCCGCTGAGTGCCCATTCGCGGCGAAGTATTCGGCTTAGATATGCTTCTGAGAACAGGCGTCCTTCTTTCTTACCTGCGGGTCGGCGGTATTGGGTTATTGCTGTGAATCCCGTCCAGATCCACCAGAAAGCACTCCGACTCCGCCGAGCTGCAGAGTTGTACCTACACCCACTTTCCGCCCGTGACATCGGCAGACGCGTCGGCCTGATGGCATCTAAATGGCTGGACCCGGATTACGAACCCCGCCGGCAGACGGTCCGCGAATTCTGTTCGGCCACCGGCTTTCCGCAGCAAATGGTTTCTGAGGGTCTTGACAATGCTTTCTGGCAATTGGTGCCCCCAAAGCTCGATAGTCTTGCCAACGAGGAACTGGGGGACAGCAGGCTGCTTGACAGGCCACTACCCCACCCCACAACTGGCAAGCTTTCACGGGCCGTCGGGCCCGGCTTGATTACTCATATTCTTGCTGGCTCGATCATCACGCCCGGGCTGTGGAGTATTTGCAGGGCCCTCCTTCTCAAATCGGCAAGTATCGTGAAGTGCGCAAGCCACGATCGCGTTTTTCCTGTTCGCTTTGCTGAATCGCTTCGTCATGAGTCTTCCGAACTTGGCGAGTGTATACACGTGGATTATTGGCCTCGCGAGGATTCCGAGTCTACACAGGCAGCCATCCTTGCGGCCGACGCGGTAATTGCCTACGGCGACGATTCATCGGTTCAAAGGTTGCGTGAGATGACAACCTTTCCGCGACGCTTCGTCGGCCACGGTCACCGGGTGAGTCTGGGTATCATCGGTGAAGCTGCTTTTAATGAAGAAACAGCAACCGCAATCGCAAGGGATGTCGCATTCCATGATCAACAGGGATGTCTCTCGCCACAGGTGATCTATCTGATTGGCACAAGTGAATCCTGCTGCCAGTTCGGGGCATCGATTGCAAAGGCATTCTCCGTCATGGAAATCCAATGGCCGAGATGCAAACTCAAGCCCGGCGAGGCTGCGGCAATTCAACGCATGAGGGGAACACACGAGTTGCTGATCGCAATGAACACCGGCGCCCGCATGTGGAAAAGCGAGAAATCGACAGCCTGGACGCTCCTCTACGATGAGAATCCTCAGTTTGAGTTCTCCTGTCTTAACCGCACGCTTCGTCTGAAGCGGATGGAATCCCCCGCACAACTTGCTGCTGCACTAGGGGATGTCGGCGGCCTTCTGCAGGGCGCTGCGATCGCTCCCATCGAAATGAAAAGTCAGTTGATCGACCTTCTGGCCTACCGCGGAGTCTCACGAATATGTTCACCCGGAAATCTGCAGAATCCTGTTCTCAATTGGAGGGGCGACGGCGATTCGCAGTTGCTGCCACTTGTGAGATGGGTCGAGGTGGAATGATACGTAAAACGTAAGCCCTTGAGGGAGTTTCGGCTCAGCGGTGAGGCCGGTTGTAGACTCTTTACAGAATTGCCCTTGAGACTGATGCCACAATAGCAACGGCTCCATTCCGTATTACGTATTACTTTCCAATTTTCTCCAGTAACTGCTTCGCCTCAGCCGCGTATTTCGAGCCGGGATACTGGTCGATAACCTTTTGAAGATATTTGGCGGCGGCTTCCTCCTTGCCGGCGTCGGCCAGCATCTTCCCGTTACTCAGACCGGCACGCGCTTTACGATCATCCGTCACAGAGAGAGTCTCACCCGCATCCGTGACAGGAAGCGTCTCGGCCGCCTCTGGTGTACTGTCGACCGAGTCCTTGATTTTTCCCATTTCGGTTCTGATTTGATTGCCAGCTCTTGTGCCAGCGAATTTGGCATCAAGCTTCTGGAGTTCCGCTCTTAATATCGCAGGGGCTTTAACAGCCTCCAGAGTCGCTTTCAGGCGTGCCAGACCATCTCGTTCGATGCCATCGATCATGTCCTTTTGTGTGTTGCTGTAGTAACTGCCGCGGTCTGCTTTCGACGCATGCTTCAAAACCGAGCAGGCCTTTCCGAAGCTTTCCTGGGCAATCAATTCCCTGGCATTCGACAGGGTCTGCTCAAACATTTGGCGATCTTCAGGAGAAAGCCCTGAGTCAACTACAAGATAAGCCTCGATACACGCTTGCTGAGCCTGCTCACTCCAATCCAGGCCAGAGTCTTCATAATAGGCCGGCTTGACCGAACAATTAGCGCCCGTGAGAGCCTCTACAATCGCTTGAGAATTCTTGTAGCTCTGCTCATGTTGCATTCCCGCGGAGATCGAGAAAGGCACTCCCATTCTACCCATGGCCGGCGGAGGGTTGAGAGGTGCATGCAAGGCCGCCCCGCGAACCAATTGGGCATGAGTTGCCGTAAACCTGAGTATGAAGTCCGCACCCGACAGGGGGCCGGCCATGAAGATTTTGTTCTGAACTTTGTATTTTGATGAAACCTCTTTGAGGATCTTCATCAACAGGAGATCTTCGCTGCTTTCAATCTTCATATATTCGCCTTCAAAAGTGGGGCAAACCAGGATGAATTCATATTCATCAGCAGCAGCTTCGAACGCGGCGGCAACATCCGTCCCCTTCCCCTCAAAGGCGTGTATTCCGACAAAAAGCGGGAACGGCCTTTTGCCCGTGTAAGCTTCTGGAACGTGGATGAAGTAATGGAATATGGTGCCCTTGAGGTTCACCTGGAGGGAACGCGCCTCGGCCCTCAACAAGTCTGGTAAGAAAAAAAATACCAGAATAAAACACACGCTGAACAGCCGTTGTCTGGTGGAACACATGGCAGAATTCTCCGGAAGTAATGATCAAAAAAAATCCGCCACCAATGGGGTCATTGATGACGGATGTCGATTCTGATTTCTCATTCTGTCACTCGGGAATATGAAAGAGACTTTCCCCTCCGATCAATATCCGGTCCACTGCTGCCGGAGTTGTAGGGGCGGCGGTATTCTGGGTCCAGTAGAAGTGCATGTAATTTCCGCCGAATCCCTCTCGATACATTGCTTTGAATTTGTAGGGAGTTGTCGGATTGACACCCACGTAGCTCGCAAGGTAGTTTTGCTGGCAGCAGACGACATTCTGACCTGCTTCACCACCTGAAAACACATCATCCTGGTTCAAGTCGACAGCGAAGTATGCCCAATCATCGCAGAACTCCAGTACATGCCAGTCGCCCCCCCCGGGGAACTGAATGAGGCCTGTAAATACGGCAGTGATCTGATCTACTGCGTTTCCGCTCGCCCCCCATCCATTGGGGGTAGGTGGGAGAAAAGTGAAATTTGTTTCGCTCAATGACCGAGCCCAGATTGTTTCGTAACCAACAGGAACTGAAGGGTCCTGGTCATTGATCACGGCTGTCCAATCTGCCCCTGACTGAGTATTGTACCACTTGCTGGTAACACCGGACAGGGGCGACCTGCCCCATCCAAGCTCAACGTGGCCGTCTCCAAAACAGTAGTACTTCTTGAATTCTTCATTAGTGCCTTTGTCAACATGGCGCTTAGCGTTTTCGATAACCATAACCAGATCAGAAGCGTCTGCTCTGAGAGCGCCGAGGTGGACACCGAGATAGGCGCCCTGAACATCATACGAGGCCGGATATCCGTTATTGTTGAGCTTTGGACCCTGATCTTGAGGACATATGAAGTCTTTGACCTGTGAAGCGAAAGCGGCATTGGGACCAGTAGGATCCGGATTGCCATTTGCGTCCACAAACTCTGATCTCAGCTTGTACCCGTGTTCTTTAACATAGTAGCTGGGATCGGAACTGGTGGTACCAGCCCATGTCGCCGCGTATGTCATCACCGCGCTGTGGATAGTCTTGGCCATGATATTCATACACTTACGCTTCAGGGCCTCGTTTTGAACTCTCTGAAGCATTGGCAGAAGAAGACCAGCCAGGACGGCGATAATAGTCACGACAACCAGCAACTCGATCAGCGTAAACCCTCTATTCCGAGATTGGGGTGATTTCATGGTGATCTCCTGTTAAATGACGGGGACGGAGAATAGTAAGGGGGACTGGATCATCGAATTCTAGATAATGCCTCGCGGGCGGCATCTCTTACGTATGTGTCCTGATCGCCCATAAGGCCGTTAAGGGCGGGAGCCGCTGATGAGGCACTTTTGCCAATTTTTCCAAGAGCCTTGGCGGCCATTAGACGGATACTGGCATCCGGATCTTTGCAGGCATCAGACAATGGGCCCACAGAAGGTGCGGCCGCGGCTCCAATGTCGTACAGAGCCTGAACAGCACTCATTTTTACTCCAGGGTCCGGGTCTTTCAACAACTTAGTGGCAGCTTGCAACAGTTCTTCCTCAGCTTTAATCGCGGCCAGCGCCCCGATAGCAAGATATTTAACTTCGTTATCCGTTTGGTCCGTCAATGCCAGAATCTCAGGCGCGCACCCTGCTGCATCCTCACCAAATGCGGCCAATGCCGTGGCTGCTGCAATCTTGACCCTGGTTTCACTGTCCTTAAGAGCCTTCTTGAGGGCAGGGATGCTAACTTCCTTTTGCTCATGCAATTGACCCAAGGCCACGGCCCCAGCCTCACGCTCTTCCGGTGAACTGCTCTTGAGCCTCCTTAACGCTTGGTCCAACGGTGTTTTCACGCCACAGCCACTCAACAATAAAATTGGGATCAAAAAAGTGCAACTTTGCTTCATAATTGTCCAAACCAAATGCATTAATTACAGAATAGAGCGAATATAGCAAAGTCCACCGGGAACTCCAAGAAATTTGGCATTTTGCAACACATTTGAGCCGCTATGCTACTCAGAATGAACATCTTCGTTTTGTCTCAAACTCCAACAGTCACCAATAGCGCGAATTGAACACCAGGATTATGACCCTCAAGGGGAAGCATAGACGGCTGATCGTATCTATCGCTGTCGTCTTTCTAATCGCGGTCAGTCTGAGGGGCTGGTCACTCAATTCAGACCCCTCCCCGGAGCTTTCCCGGAGTCTCGCTCCTTTCACTGACGGGCCTGCGGCCATTTCTCCGGCGAGACAGGCAATGCTTGAAGACCAAGGCTACATCGGACATTCGACACATCCTGATTCAAATCCATTTGTCGCTGGGATGATCTGGCCTTTCCTGCGGATCGCCGGATTCGGTCTCTGGCAGGGCCGCCTCCTTTTTGTGCTGGCCGGTTGCCTCAGCTGTGTGGTCATGATGCTCATTCTTCAGCGGGACCAGCTTTTATTGACGCCTTTGTTTGCAGGTCTGTTTCTGGCGACAAACTATGTTTTCGTGCAATACAACCGGCTGGCTCTCGAAGAAAACCTGGTGAACTTGCTCGGACTTATCTCATTCGCCTGCCTACGTACGCTCAGTCTCCGGCTCTCATTCATTTCAGGTTTGCTGGCGGGCGTGACGGTCTTCCTGATCAAGTTGCATGGTCTGATATATGTCGCTGCCATGGCGGGGGCTCTCTTGGTCTGCTGGGTCAGCCTTTCACAGACGAAACCGCGGTTGGTGAAAGTGGTCCTTGCCTGGTTGGCTGGCTTCGCTCTCCTCTTCGTACTTAGCACGCTCTTTCACATAAAACCGGCATATTCACCGCTTGGCCAGTATTTCATTGACACAAATCCTGGAGCATCCGCATTGTCACCGGCATCTGCGTACCTGGTGCGGACGCACACCAGAACTCTGAGCATAGGCATCAAAACTGGCCTGTTCCACCGCATGCCTGTTGTCTGCCTGCTTGCGGCCGCTTTTCTTCTTTCCCTAATTACACGAGCCGAGCACCGCGCTAAATGCTTCTCAGGTGAGCGGGAACAGACCTTCATTCCATCTGAACTGATTCTGGTCTGCATGGTCACCGCATCTTTTGCTGGCCTCTCCATTCTCGAATATCGGCCTCTGAGATATGAGACACTGCTGATTCCTTCCCTGACTGGTCTGGCTGCTGTGCTTTTGGGCCAATGGCTAACGCCTTCGGAACAAAGGGCGCAATCAGATACAGAGCAGGTAAAAACTTTCGGGAGTTCAAACTCGTTCAGCATTATTTGCTTACGGGGCCTCAGGGCAGTTGTACTCTTCTATCTGACCCACCTGGTTCTTTGGTCGCTCAAGAAACTGGTCCTCGGTGAACAGTCGGCCGAGTCTCCTGACACAAGTCCCGCGTTAATCATTTTCGCAGTGCTGTTGTGGTTGCCATTGCTCCAATTCTGGCAACCGCTTTATATGGCAGTTTCGAACCAAATGAAGAAACGACGGTTGGCGTGGGGGGTGGCGATAGTTTCGCTGTCGATACTGATGATCAATCAAATCCAACAGTCAGTTGTCTACTTCAAGAATGCTTCAGGCAACACTATCTCGGCTTCCAGGAACGTGGCGCCTCTCTTTCCTGCAGGGTTCATGATCACAGGGGAGTTTGCAGACGCGATATGTGTCGAAACACAGTACGCCTCTCACCCCTACTCTTCACGGAAACCGACGATCAGCGAAGCACTGGAGCAATCACCCAGCACCGGCGCGCTGCTGGTCAGAGCCATCGAAAAAGACGGCAAGTGGACCTTCTTCTTTCGAGATGTGGCTGATGAAATTCGGAATGGTAATTGGATGCCAATACTTGCCCAGTCCCTCGGCCCGGTGACAGAAAAAACTCGAATTGTCCAAGTATTGATTGCTCGAACAGGAGTGGGGCATTTCAGGCAGGCAATGGCCTGTCTGCTCAGCGGCGACGAATTGTCAGCGCTACATCACTTCAGGCAATTTCTGGAAAACAATCCGAACCATATACCGGCCCTCCTGTATGTGGCTGCCCTGGATTCAAGATGGAAAGAGATTCCCCCGGTTGATACAGACGCATTCCGGCGCGCAGAAAAGGCCATTCTTTCAGGGATTCAGATAAATGATTGGGACCGCCATCACTTCGAGGCATTGAAAAGATCAGAACTCGAATTACTGCAGCTTGTGGAAGGGATGGCATTCAACAGTCTATGACTCAATCTCTGCTCCAACCTGTGCAGCGATAGCGCGTAGCTGATCCACCTGCTGCTTCGCCATACCCGCCGCCTGGAGACCATCCAGCAATCCTTTGCGGTCGGCTGTGGCCTTCAAACCCTCCATCGGTTGAATCTGGCCTGTCTTGACCAGGTTGGTCAAAACCGGAGTGGCCTTGCTGCTGTACCCAAGCTTGTCTATTGCCTTCAAATATGCTTCCAGCGGCTCGACCAGTCGCCTTTCAACATAGCTGACCAGAATATCGTTGAGCGGCATATTGCCGACCTTCTTGCCGGTCTCCATCGCTGAGGGGATGTTGTATGTCTTTGATTCACGAATCAGGTTCGCCACAGCGGCACCGACTATCAGAATCTCCATGGCAGCAATACGCCCTCCTCCTCGCTTCTTGAGAAGTGTCTGTGCGACCACTGCCTTTAAACTGGTCGACAGCATCGTTCGAATCTGTTCCTGTTGGGCCGCCGGGAACTGGTCGATAATTCGATCTACCGTAGATGCCGCCGTTGTCGTATGCAGTGTGCCGAATACAAGGTGACCTGTTTCCGCAGTTTCAATAGCGATGCCCACAGTCTCCAAGTCACGCATTTCTCCAATCAAAATAATGTCAGGATCTTCACGCAGAGCGGCTCTGAGTGCTGTAGTGAACCCCTTCGTATGAACATGAACTTCGCGTTGATTGACCAGACATTCTTTATTTTGATGAACGAATTCGATCGGATCTTCGATAGTGATAATGTGGTCTTTACGGGTCTTGTTGCACTCATCAATTAAAGAAGCGAGAGTGGTTGATTTTCCGCTTCCAGTGGGGCCCGTGACGACGACAAGTCCCTTCGGCAATTGACAAAGCTCTCGTATCTTTTCCGGCACACCGAGCGCATTGCAATCGAGAATCTTGGATGGAATGGTTCGCATGACCAACCCTGGCCCCCTGCGATCTCTGAAAACATTGACACGAAACCGTGCCAGCCCCTCGATGGCATAGGCGTAATCGGTGTCGTTCGTCTCTTCGTACTGCTTCCGGTTATATGCGGGCAAAATTTCATAGATCAACGCCTTCACCTGCTCCCCATTCAGTGCAGGAAGGTTCATCTTGAGCAGGTCGCCATCGACTCGAATGTAAGGTAGCGCATCCGAACTGATGTGAAGATCCGAGCCCTTCTGCTGAACCATGAAGTGAAGTAGCTTGTCTATCTGTGCCATGTGTATTCAGCCTGTTACAAACCTGAAACCTGAGATTCTGCGACCGCCGCAGCATCTATAACCAGAAAACATTGATATCGCTCTGATAAGCGAAACTCAATCGAATTTCGAATTACCTGAAAGTGCCGGCCAGGCGACAGTTCCATGATAATCGAATGAAACCCCCATAATCATTCCCCCAGCTTCTTTGAACTCTTCAATCATTTTACGCCGTTTAGCTCCTGGATGGTACACAAGGATACACCCACCACCGCCGGCACCACAGGTCTTCGCCCCGGGTGCACCGTTCATTTGGACGATATCGTAAAACTCCTGAACCCTGACCGAGTTGCATGATTCGTGGAGGTCTTGATGGTAGCGCCAATTCTCATTCATGAGTTGTGCAAAAGTATCAAGATCTGTGCCTTCGAGAGCCTCGCGCATCTCGCCACCAATACGTTTCAGCTCATGCATGGCCCGTCGACAGAGCGAATCAGGGTCGGCATACGCAGCCCTGATATCCGTATGAATGCTCCCAGAGAGGTGCGCCGCCCCGGTGTGGCACAGCACCAGGTCCCTCTCGATCTCCCACACCAGGCTTTCCGGTATCGAAAGGTGACGCCCTGAAGCCTCCAGGCCATCAAATTCGATCACATTGAATCCACCTATCGCTGCCGCATATTGATCCTGGCTCCCGCCCGGCCACCCAAGAATCTCGCGTTCCACCTTGACCGCCAGCCGAAAAATTTCCAGCTGGCTCATCTTCCGCCCCATCGCTTTGGCCACCACTGCTGCCGTCGCAGTCCCCACCGCGGCAGAGGTGCTCAACCCACACCCAGGTGGTAAATCCGAATCGATTGTCAGGTCGAATCCAAAGTCTGGACTCAGCTCCTTCACAATTAATTTCACCAGATCAACCCGACCGTCTGCTTCGATGAAATCAATTGAAGGTAAAAGGACTTCCTCGCCCATCTCGTGAGAAATAATTCGTATCCCAGGACTGGACGCATTGACGTGTAATTCCGCGTGCACATATCTACGAATCGCCGCATTGACCACCAACCCACCAAAGTCCGATGAGAACGGAGGTGCATCAGATCCACCACCACCAAAATCGATCCGGGCAGGGGCCCGAGAGTAGAATATCGACATAGCCTGCACAGTACCATTTTTAGTTTCGACTTTACTCGGTCGAAACAAGACCAACGACCAGATTGATTTTGTATTCCACCGAATATCTTTGGGACTCCGAGTTTCAAACCCAACTACACGCCTTTCCACCCTGGCCCCCAATCACACCGGCACACCACCGCTTTCAGGTCTCACTTTTTCTTGATTATTACAACAGACGAATCACACGGCCCAGCTTTCACACCGTAATATCTGTAAGGAGGGCGATGTGGAAAACAGTTAATCTGTGGGCTCACAATAATCCTCCCACCAAGTCCCCCGAAGTAGTAGACCCTCGGCACGACATAGCGACTGCCAAAGCAGCGGCTGAAACCATAGTCCGAATCGCTAAACCCACTGTATCGGGCGTTCGAATCAGTAATTACAGAGGACTGCGCAAGGGAAGCCTTGTACTTCGCCAACGAAGCGGCGACTGCCCTGTCGAGCTCGGCCTGTCTGTCCTCCCCTCGGAGAATCAATCTTGGGCTCAAGGTGTTTACATGACGATAGGTCGCCGTTGATGCGATTGTCTGCCTGGCGTTTATCCTCCGCAAGGCCTCCACTCCTTCACTACTGAACTGCGCACTTGCCCTGCCCGCCAGCAAGATAATGAACCCGGTCAATGCAACGGTAATATTTAGATTCATCATCAATCTCCTGAATGCTTATTTCTAACGCTGTAATAGTCCATCACAAACGGCCCCTGCACAAATGCTTGTTCTGCATTTCTTTCTGAATACGCAACACCAAAGCCAAGCCTGTTTTGAGAGGCGTAGATGCTTACTCCAAGGGGATGCCCAACAAAAAAGGCCGCTATAAGAGCGGCCTTTCGTTACAAACAGATTCAGCTCAATCAACCATCTCATCCGTCAGGATTGTCACAACATTCTTACGGACCTCGAGAAAGCCTCCTTTTATCCGGGCAACAGTTTGTTTACCGTTAGCCTCGGTGTAGGCGAGCTTGCCCTCTTCAAGAGAGGTGATCAGCGGGGCATGGTTAGCCCAGATACCGATAGAACCTCTTGTAGCCGGGGCCGTCGTGCTGGTCACTTCGCCTGTGTATGCGACTTTCTCCCTGGTGACGATCTTGAGTTGGTACGGGGCTGGCATGAATTAAGCTCCTATGCCTTTCTGACGAACTTCGTGGCGTTCGAGGACTTCGTCTACATCGCCGGCCATGTAAAAATCCTGTTCGGCTACATGGTCGAGCTCGCCGGCAGCGATCATCTTGAAGGAGCGGAGCGTGTCTTCGATCTTGACATATTTTCCGGGCATGCCGGTGAAGATTTCGGCGACGTTGAACGGCTGGGACAGGAACTTCTGTATCTTGCGGGCCCTTATCACGATGTTCTTGTCTTCTTCGGTCAGTTCGTCCATACCCAGAATGGCAATGATATCCTGGAGGTCTTTGTAGCGTTGCAGAATAATCTGAACCGAGCGGGCGATGGCATAATGCTCTTGGCCAAGGACATGCGGGTCAAGAATACGGCTGGAAGAGTCAAGGGGGTCGACAGCCGGGTAAATACCAAGCTCGGCGATCTGACGTGAAAGTACGGTCGTAGCATCCAGGTGACTGAACGCGGTGGCCGGGGCCGGATCGGTAAGGTCATCGGCGGGCACGTAGATGGCCTGGACGGATGTGATCGAGCCCTTCTTGGTGGTGGTGATGCGTTCCTGGAGGGCGCCCATTTCGGTGGCCAGAGTCGGCTGGTATCCCACCGCGCTCGGCATACGGCCAAGAAGAGCTGACACTTCAGATCCGGCCTGGGTGAAACGGAAGATATTGTCAATGAACAACAGCACGTCCGCGCCCTCCTCGTCGCGGAAATACTCAGCCATAGTCAGACCTGTCAACGCGACACGGAGGCGAGCTCCAGGCGGCTCATTCATCTGACCGAATACCAAGGCGGCTTTGTCGACAACCTTGGATTCATTCAACTCAAGCCAGAGGTCGTTTCCCTCACGGGTTCGCTCGCCGACACCTGCGAACACGGAACGCCCGCCGTGCTGCTTGGCGATATTGTTGATGAGTTCCATCAGAATAACGGTCTTGCCCACACCAGCCCCGCCGAACAGACCAATCTTTCCGCCACGGGGATACGGGGCCAGAAGGTCGACGACCTTAATACCGGTTTCGAAAATCTGCTTTGTGGGATCGAGGTCTACCAAATCCGGGGCTGGCCGGTGAATGGGGTACATCTTGCTGCGATCTACTACCCTATCCAGACCGTCGATGGGTTCGCCAAGCAAATTGAAAATGCGGCCCAAAGTGGTCTCACCAACAGGCACGGTAATCGGTGCACCGGTGTTGGTCGCTGAAACACCCCGGGTGAGGCCGTCGGTGGACGACATGGCGATGCAGCGAACGACATCGTTACCAAGATGGGTAGCCACCTCGGCGACAAGATGGATATCTCGTTCCGGATCGTCAACATTGATAGCAGTCAGCAATTCGGGCAGGTGGCCTTCAGGAAACCTTATGTCAACCGTTGGACCGATAACCTGTACGACTTTACCAACATTAGTATTAACTTCTTCAGCCATTGTTTAGTTCCTTGTATCTGAGATTCAGGATTCAGGATTCAGGATTCAAGCCCGCGGGCTACTGAATCCTGAATTTTGAATCCTGAATGTCATTAAAGTCCAATTTGAACTTGAAAAGAGGGTAAATAACTCTGGTCAGCTCTTGATGGCTTCTGCACCACCAACGATTTCGGATATTTCGGTCGTAATCGCGGACTGACGTGCCTTGTTCATCTGAAGCGTGAGGGACTCGATCATTTCCTTGGCATTATCCGTCGCATTACGCATGGCTGTCATTCGGGCGGCATGCTCAGACGCGAAGGCCTGCAGAATTGACGTATTGATCTTTGCGGCCAAGTGGTCAGGCACAAGACGGCTGAGCAACTGCGGCGCATCGGGCTCGAAGATGTAATCCGCGTTGTCCTGCTCTACAGCCTCCGGCTTGAGAGGGATAAACAGATTGGTCGTGGGTGTATATCTGGCGGCTGAACGAAAGGCTGTGAACGACAGATGCACTTCGTCGAAATCACCGGCCAGGAATCCTCCAGTTATATAACCGGAGAGTTTATGAAGCTGTTCACCAGAGACACGGCCCTGGGTGTCGACGAGCGAATAACCGATATTCCAGCCCCGTTTTTTAAAATAGACCAAGGCCTTCTTGCCGACACAGGCAAGAACCCAGCCTTCCTGCCCACCTTGCATAACTTTTTCAGCAGTGCTGATCAGGTTGTTGTTGTAGGCACCGCACAGCCCTCGGTCGGAAACAAATACAACCATGCAGCGTTTCTTCACTTCCTGGCGGGCCTGCATGAACGGGTTATCGATGGTAACACCGCCTTCTTCGTCCTGCATTGCACCCACCACTCGCTTCATGAGACCTTCGAGACCTTCAGCGTACGGCTGAGCCCGATTGAGAAGCCCCAGAGTCTTCGCCAGTTTGGAGGCAGAAACCATCTCCATCACTCTGGTGATCTGCTGAGTGCTCTTGACACTACGAATACGGTTACGGATCTGCTTTAGATTTGCCATTTTCTGCTTTCAATGCGGCCCATAATATTGGCTTCCCAAGTGCCCTTGTGTTGTGTGCGGGTTGGTGAGCAACCCGTGGCCATTGAGTATCTCTATTCTGCTATCCTTCCACTGTGGAGCTGCCTTCAAATTGTTCCTTGAAGGCTTTGACAGCTCGTATGATTCTGGCTTCGGTGTCTGCTGAAAGTATCTTTTCTTCGGTAATCGCCATCTCGATCTGCGGGTGTTCTTTCGAAAGGTATTCGAAGAATTCGGCTTCAAATCGTTTGAGATCTTCAACAGCGATCTCGTCGACGTGTCCCTTCCCGCCTGCGTATATGATGATGACCTGCTTTGCCATGTTCAGCGGAACGTATTGATCCTGCTTGAGGATCTCAACCATGCGTGCGCCACGGCGGAGCTGCTGGAGCGTGGCCTGGTCGAGGTCTGAGCCGAACTGCGCAAACGCAGCTAGCTCGCGATACTGAGCGAGATCCAGTCGCAACTGCCCGGCAACCTTCTTCATGGCCTTGGTCTGGGCCGCGCTCCCTACACGAGAGACCGAGATACCAACGTTAATGGCTGGTCGGACGCCTGCATAGAAAAGGTCGGGCTCGAGATATATCTGACCATCGGTAATCGAGATAACGTTGGTAGGAATATATGCACTGACATCACCGGCCTGGGTTTCAATGACCGGGATGGCGGTCAGCGAGCCGCCGCCAAGAGACGGGTGGAGGCGGGCCGCACGCTCAAGGAGGCGGGAGTGCAGGTAGAAGACGTCACCCGGATAGGCTTCACGTCCCGGAGGACGACGCAGAAGTAGCGAGAGCTGGCGATACGCAGCAGCATGCTTAGAAAGGTCGTCGTAGAAGGCGATGGCGTCTTTGCCTTCGTTGTACATGAAGTACTCACCCATCGCGCATCCGGTATAGGGTGCAAGATACTGAAGTGGCGCCGGGGCATCTGCCGGGGCTGAAACGACGATGGTGTATTCCATGGCACCGTGCTTTTCCAGAGTCTGGATTACACTGGCGACTGTGGACGCCTTCTGGCCAATCGCGACGTAGACACAGATGAGATCCTGCCCCTTCTGATTGAGAATGGTGTCCACGATAATTGCGGTCTTACCGACCTGACGGTCACCGATAATAAGCTCACGCTGGCCACGGCCGATCGGGATCATGGAGTCAACCGCCTTCAAGCCGGTCTGGACGGGCACATTAACCGGCTCGCGTCCAACGACATTGGGAGCGTTACCTTCGACATTGCGGCGATGCTCAGTAACGATTGGGCCTTTGCCGTCGATGGGGTCGCCTAGCGCGTTGACCACGCGGCCGACGAGGGCATTACCCACCGGGACGTCTGTGATTCGCCCGGTCTTGCGGACGATGTCACCTTCCTTGATGCCGCGGTCGTCACCCAAGAGGACAGCACCTACATTCCCCTCTTCAAGGTTGAGCGCCATGCCCATGACCCCGCCGGTAAATTCAAGGAGCTCGCCGGACATGGCTTTATCCAGGCCGTAGACACGTGCGATACCATCACCCACCTGGATGACCGTACCGACGTCCTCCATCTTCAATTCGGACTCGTAATTCTCCAGTTCCTGCGTCAGGACTGAAGTAACTTCCTCAGGTCGGAGAGCCATAGGGAACCTCCCAAAGCGGTATTAATGTCAGTTAAGCGGCGCACTCATCAGTGCGTCTCTAAGTTTTTGCAAATTACGGCGAATACTGCCGTCAATATCTGTTCCGGTGTCACCACGGATGATGACCACTCCTCCAATAATGGATTCGTCTAGCACGTAGGTCACTCGAACTTCTCCCCCGCACATATCTGCTAGCTTCGCCTCCAACTTGGTCTGAAGCTCCCTCTGCATCTCGACGGCAGTCCGAACCTCAACGGGGTAAATGCCCCTCCGTCTGTCCCACGCCATCTCAAAGGCATCAAAAATCTCGATAAGGCTTTCGGTCCTTCGTCGATCAACGAGCAGACAGACAAAATTCAAGAGCACTGAATGAACCTGGCCTTCAAAGACTTTCTTCAGCACCTCCTTCTTTTTCGAATTGGCAATTTGCGGCACACTCAGGAAGGACAGCAACTTGGGCTGCTCCACGATTATCTCGCGGATCGCCCGTGTACCTTCAATTACTGCCTCGACAGCGTTGCCGTTTTCTGAGACGTTCAGCAACGCCTCGCCATATCTGGGAGGTGCGTTCGGTTCTTTCATGAAGCTGATGTGGGCATATTTTCAATAAAATCATCGATAAGTTCCTGATGTTTTTTCTTGGTCAGGCTCTCTTTGATGATCTTCTCCGTCGCAGCCATGGTCAGGTCAACGAGTTGGTCCCGCATCGCTGCCGCAGCTTTGGCTCTTTCGCTTTCGATCAAACTACGCGCTTTCTCAAGCAATACCTTCGCTTCAGCCTGGGCTTCGGCCTTGAGCTTTTCGGCCAGCTCCTGGCCTTCCTGCACGCCGTCACGAATCTTGATACGAGCTTCATCCTCGATCTGATCAAGACGTTCGCCGAGTTCCCTCTTCGTGCCTTCGAGAGCGGTATTGCCCTCCTCGATAGCTCTAAAGTCAGACGCGATATTGTCACGCCTGGAATCAAGAACATTCAAGACGGGCCCGAAAGCAAACTTCTTAAGAATCAGGAAAAGGATAAAGAATGCAATGCCTTGAGTAATGATCATGGCGATTAACGCCTGACTACTCGTCGGATCTTCACCACCGGCAGCAAAGCATGGCGCCGCAACCAGCGAAAGGATGGTAAAGGCACTCATGGAAAGGATGCGTCTGTTCAGCATTTGTCCTTCTTTGAATTCAAAGTTCGCGGGCTTAAAAAACATAGCCAAACGAGATGCGCGCACCTCGTTCAGGTTTCCGTTTAAATTCTCCGCGAAAGGAATAAACCTTCAGCGTTAAGAAATCCTGCCCATGAGAACGAATACCGTCAGCAGAGCATAAATCGTGAGCGCTTCGATGAATGCGCAACCGATAATCATGGCCGTTTGGATTGCTCCAGCGGCTTCAGGCTGGCGGCCCATAGATTCGAGCGCGGTAGAAACGGCCTTACCGAGTCCCATAGCGGAACCGATAGCGGCTAGTGCAACACCCAAAGGCAGTGCAAGGGCGAGAAGTGCTGAGGCATCTAATTCAGCAAATATCATTAGACAGACTCCTTATGAAAAACAGACATAACGGATACAAAAATTAATGATGTGCTTCAAGACCATGTCCATCATCGTGGTGGTCATGTGGCAACATCAGGAATATGTAAATTGTGGACAGCAGCGCAAACACGAGCGCCTGAATCGTTCCAGTCAACAGCGCCAGCATCATAATCGGCAGCTGCAATGGAATACCGAACCACTGCCAACTGGCCATCTGGGCAGTCGTCATGGCTTTCAGGCCCATCATACTTTCAAGCGATGTCGGCCCCCCGGTAATCGTCGACAACAGCACGACGCCCAAAACAGCGAACACGCCGATGAGTGCATCTTCGCCCATCACATTTCCGAAAAGACGAAGAGCGAGGCTAACTGGCTTGATGAGCTCACCAAGTACATGCAAAGGAAACATCAGTGGGGACATAAGCCAACCTACACCGTCCTGTGGGCTGCCGGCCAAGTGGTGAAAGTAGCCTGCAACACCGTTTTCTCGGAGACCAACATATTGAACATACAAAAAAGTCGCCACAGCCAGCCCTAAAGTAATACCGATGTAGGATGTCGCAGCTTTCATGCCTGGAATCAACCCGATCATATTCATACACCAGATATACATGAAGAGGCTGCCAACAAACGGTGTGTATTTCTTGCCTTGCGTGCCAATCACCCCAACTACCATCTCATTTAGTTTTTCTACAATGAGTTCCAGCATTGACTGCTTACGATTAGGCACCTGCGTCACGTCTTCACTCGGCTTCATCCAGTTCACCAGCAGGATTACCAAAACAGCGACGACGAGTGAGAAGAATACGTTTTCCCACATGTAGACATGAATCCAGTCCCACATGGGAACGCCATGATTATTGAAGCTTGGAATGGTAAGGAAGTTTGGCAAAAATTCAGGGAGTTCAAGCATGGGCTCTCTGTGAACTCCGTGACCAGCTCCATGCTCGTCCTCAGGCGTGCCAACAACATGTTCAGCACCTTCAGAATGCGTATCCTGACCACCACCATGTTGAGCAGATTTCCCTGGGTCACCCGCCAACAGGATACCAATGACAACAACGACGAAACCAATAATTAAGAATCTGGGCCAGAAGAGATTCATGAAATCGTTTTAGGCTACTTAACTTGCCGTATCAGGAACGGAATGCCGGTTGGTTTTAGCACTTTTGGTCCCGTCAGGAATGATTCCCTGTACGGTCAGAACCTTGCCACCGGATTTCAGAACGGCGATAACCAGTGGAATTGAAAAACCAACCAGGACGCCAATGACATCCAACTTGCCGAAATAAAGCATGAGGAAACCCCCACCATAAATTACTGGGAATTTAAGCATGAGAGCAAGTGCAACAGTTTTCGAATTTTTGTGCTCAGAAAACACTGTGCTGACCAGCTTGGTCATACCCCAGAGATTCAACGCACTCCAGACGACACCGAGGAGATATCCCAAGCCGACATCAACTCCAAAAGCAGACGTTACAAACAGAAATCCTACGCCCGCAAAAATCAACGAAATATTCAAGATTTTAGAAATGAAGTCTCCCCTCATGATTTCCTTCTAACTGTGGCCTTTACAGCCTTAATCGTTTCGTTAATACCCGCTACAAAACCAAAGATACATCCCACAATCGTCCAGGCCGGGTACGTGGAATATCGAGCATCGGCCCAGCTACCAATCCAGAAACCAACAAGCGGCCCGATAGCCATCATCATTGGTATACTCAGAACGACTCCAGCCTGTCTGAACCCGCTCCGGAGGTCGTTTTTCTGTTCCAGACCTATGACTCCTGAAAAGGCCGGGAAAGATAAAAGAGTTCAATCGTTTCGCCAACGCTCTTAGGCAATAAGTGCAAATTTGCCCGGCAGTTTAATAAATTGTCAATTTGCTGGCAGCAATCTCGGCAGCACCGACAAATATCTGCGGAGCGATACCCAGCACCAGAATTAATACTGCCGCGAAACCAGTTCCAAGCCAGAGAAGCGGCGAGCACTCGATGCCGGTATCCTCTCTGGGCTCTCGGAAAAACATCTGGTAAACAACCCTCAAGTAATAGTAGATGGCCACGACACTGTTCAACAAACCAAAAATGGCCAGCCACAGATATGGCGAGGACAGGGTCCCGCTGGTCGCCTGCATGGTCTGAATCGCCGCGGCGAAGACATACCATTTCCCGATAAAGCCAACGGTTGGCGGGAGACCACCAAGCGACAGCAGGAACAGAACAAAAATCATAGCCATAGGCAAATTGCGCTGACTAAGTCCTGCATAATCCTCAATGTCTGTCGAGCCGGTTTTATTGGCGACGGCGATGACGCATCCAAATGCGCCAAGGTTCATAAGCAGGTAGGCAATTACATAGATGGCGACACCACTTGCACCCAATTTATTAGCGGCAATGACGCCTACGAGGATATAACCGATGTGAGCAATACTCGAATAACCGAGAAGACGCTTGAGATCGGTCTGGTGAAGCGCCATCAGATTACCAAATGTCATAGTGATAATTGCAAGGAAGCTCAGCAGGCCAACCATATCGAGCTTGGCAAGTGGGAAGGCCTCGCCGAACACCCTGACTACTACAGCGAGTCCGGCGGCTTTCGGGGCGACTGAGATAAATCCGGAAATAGCGGAAGTGGCGCCCTGCATGGCGTCTGGCAGCCATGAATGGAAGGGCACGAGTGCGAGCTTGAAACCTAGTCCTACCAAAATGAACAAGACGCCCATCTTCAGCAGCATGGAGTTAGCAACAGCGCCGCTCGAAATCAGTTTTCCAATGGCGGTAATGGAGGTCGAGCCGGTAAGACCATAAACAAAGGACATTCCATAAACCATGATGGCGGATGAGAATGCACCAATCAGGAAGAACTTGATAGCGGCTTCACCTGCTCTGATATCAGTTCGGGTGTATCCGACCAGGATGTACGAAACGATGCCGATAAATTCCATGGCCAGAAAAACCATGATCAGGTCGTCGGAACAAACCATGAACATCATGCCAACGCATGACAATAGAATCAGTGTCAGAAATTCACCGAGATTGCTGTTTGCCTCCGCTTCTCTCTGCTGCAGATAGAGCAAAATGGTCAAGAGTGTTGAAGCAATAACGCACAACTTCAGGATGGAAGTGTACGAGGACAGATAAAGCAGGGGTGGCACGCCGATGAGTTCGCCATGTTCGGCCAACTGCTCCGCCATCAGCCTGGTGATATATCCCCTGTCCACAAAAAAAGCGATCAACAACCCCCAGATAGCGGCATAACCTAATTGCCTGCGCATCGAACTGGGGAGAATGAGATCTGCCACCATGATGCCCAGCGCAGTGAAAGTCACCACGAGCTCCGGGGATAACCAAGCCAGATAAACTAAGTAATTGGTCATTCTAAATTGCTGATAAAAGGCAGTTTCGATGTGTTACTGAACGCCTGCTGCCTTCAGAAGCTGAGCTACGATTCCCTGACTCGCCGGATCTATCATCTTCATGAAGATGGCCGGATATACGCCACCAAGGATGGTGAAGATACAAAGCGGTACGACGGCGAATACCTCTCTATTATCCATCTCGGTCAAGTCAGAATATTTTGGATTGAGCTTGCCCAGGAACACGCGCTGAATCATCCAGAGGAAAAAACCTGCGGTAACCAGAATCCCTATTACGGAAAGGCCCGTGCAGACACGGAAGAAAGTTTCCTGTCCGGCAAGCAGTTTTGGGTTCGGATTGAAACCACCCAGGAAGCAGAGGAATTCACCAACGAATCCGATGAGGCCCGGCATACCCAGTGAGGCCATGCAGGCAAGAGTCATGACGCCGGCATATTTCGGCACTTGAACACCCAGCCCGCCGAAGCCTTCGACATCCCTGTGATGGGCACGGTCGTAGATGACTCCTACCAAAAGGAAGAGTGCGCCAGTGACAAAACCATGTCCGAGCTGCTGGAAAATTGCGCCGTTTATCCCCCAAACGCTCAGACTCGCCATACCAAGGAGGCAGTAGCCCATGTGGTTGATACTGGAATAGGCGATCATCTTCTTGATATCTTTCTGCGCCAAGGCACAGAATGCGCCGTATACGATGTTTATCAATCCTAATAGCACTAACAGCCACGCAAATTCCCGGGTTGCCCGCGGCATGATCGCGTAGTTGATCCGGAGTAGTCCATAAGTGCCCATCTTAAGGAGTACACCAGCAAGGATGATGCTGACTGCGGTCGGGGCTTCGACATGGGCAAGCGGCAACCAAGTGTGGAACGGGAAGACCGGTACTTTAATAGCGAACCCGATAAACATGGCAAACCAGACGACGCCCTGGAATCCGGCGACGATAGGCCCAATACCCGCCTGTCGTTTGAGCTCGAGCAGATTGAAGGTATTCGGGGCTGCGTAAAAATAAATCGCCAGAATGGCAATCAGCATGAACACACTGCCGAAGAGCGTGTAAAGGAAGAACTTGATCGCAGCGAATTCTTTCTTAGGCCCGCCCCAGATTCCGACGAGGAAATACATCGGCACGAGCATGATTTCCCAGAAAACATAGAAGAGGAAGAAATCGAGAGCGCAAAAGACCCCGATCATTCCTGCTTCCAGAAGCAGTAGGAAGAAAAAGTATTCCTTGACCCGCTTGTCAATATTGAAGGAAATGACCACCGCAACTAGCGAAAGAATCGTGGTCAAAATAAGCAAGGGCATACTGAGCCCGTCCACTCCGACGAAGTAGTAAACCCCGCTCTTGGATTTGCCGTCCTCACCAAGCCCGAAGGCAAACCATTGATAGCCTGCGTCGATCTGTCCCTCCGCGTATTGCGTGCCCTCAACGAGTTGCACAATCTGCGTGGAACTGGAGTCGTAGTTACTCCAGGCAGCAAAAGAGATCACCAGAGCGATCAAAGCAAAGGCTGTTGCAATCATCCGGATAAGTTTGTGATTATCCTTGGGGACGAACAGCGTCAGGATGGCCCCAACAACGGGGGTGAAAATCATTGCGCTCAGCATGGTATATTTTTCTGTAATCCGGTCCGTTGTTAACGAAAAAAAAGTGGCAGTTAACCCGCTATTTGAAAAAGTACGGCGACCGCGGCGACCAGCAGTGTGATGTAAACCAGATAGCTCTGCACCAGACCGGTCTGAACACGGCGGAACAGTCCGCCTAAGAAACTGGTAATGTGACCAAAGGAGTCCACTATGCTGTCGATGACATAATTATCAAAGCTGTCTTTAATCTTGCTCAGCATCACCATGACCACAGCAGTGGAATTCACAAATGAGTCGATAACGCTGGCATCGAATGCAGCCATCAGATCGGCAGCCTGCAGGGTCGGCTTAACCACATTCGAATCGTAAAATTCATCGAAATACCATTTGTTGCTCAGGTTGTCGTAGAGCTCCGGCCGCCTCTCGGCAAACTCTTTTTCAGGTGCTCCCTTCTGCAACAAATACCACCTGCGTGATTTGCCAATAGCGACAAATGCAATAATCAACGAAAGGGCGAACGCGCCGTACTTGGCAAGTGAGTTCGGACCGTGATGTCCACCGGCGCTCGAAGCTTTCCCTGCCCCATCTTCAGCATGGGCAGACGGCAGAATATCGAAAGACCCGTTCCCCGCGTCCGTCCGGTGTTCACCACCAAGATACTCAAATGCAACCCGGCGTGGCTCCTTGACAACACCAGAGGTGCGGGCTTGGCCATCGGGGGATGTTCCGGATTGGTAGTAGAACCATCCATGTGAACCGAGGCCCGTGGGATCGAAACTGAAGACACACCAGAAACTTAATATTGCGAGCACTGCCAGAGGGTAGGTCATGCTCTTCGGTGACTCATGCACTACAGCGTAAGCTTCTTCCGGCATCTTCGGTTCGCCGAAGAAGGTCATGTACATGAGCCGGAACATGTAGAAGGCGGTCAGGAATGCTGCTCCGAATCCGCAGATGAGAAGCATGCCAGCAAGAATCTTCATGCCACCTTCGGCATTCAGGAACAGGTGGGCTGTTCCACCGAGGATAGCGTCTTTGCTCAGGAAACCGGAGAAGAACGGCACGCCGGAGATGGCGACCGTGGCGACGAGCATTGTCCAGAATGTCACCGGCATCTTGGCCGAATTCCACTGCTGCTTATACGTGTCACTGAATTTGCCCAGCAGAGGCATAAACGGCATCAGAAAGACCGTCTGGAAAAAGGAATATTCACCGGTTGATTTGAACAGTCCGCCCATGTTCCTCATATCTTGAGGATCGTCATGCGAGTGAATGTGATGGAGCGCATGTTCGACCGCGTGAATGACACTTCCCGAACAGAGGAAGAGGCATGCCTTGAACATAGCGTGGGTGGTCAAGTGCATGAGACCGGCCTGGTATCCGCCACTGCTGCCGGTCATGTCCGCTGCACCAACGCCCAAGCTCATGATCATGTAACCAAGCTGGCTGATAGTGGAGTATGCAAGAACTTTCTTGATATCAAATTGTGCAAAGGCAATTCCTGCTGCGAAGAGCGCCGTGAAGCCACCAACCAGGGCAATGATCCATCCAGCCATCGGTGTCAGAATTGGGAAAATGCGGCCCACAAGATAGACCCCTGCCGCAACCATCGTAGCCGCGTGGATCAGCGCGCTCACAGGAGTCGGGCCTTCCATGGCGTCCGGCAGCCAGGTGTGCAGCGGGAATTGGGCCGACTTGCCAACCGCTCCAAAGAAGAGGGCCAGGCCGACGGCGGTCAGCGCCCACATTGGAATAGTGTTGGCCGCAAGGCCTTTGGCGACGTTATTCTGCACATCCAACATATTGAACGTGGTTCCGTCGCCGGCGACCGTGTAGCAGAGGCCGAAGAGGCCAATGAGACCGATGATAAAACCGAGGTCTCCGATCTTGGTAGTCAGGAACGCCTTCAGGGCTGCCTCACGCGGGGTAATTTGATTCGGATTCGGGTAATCCTTCTCGAACCAGTGCCCGATCAGGAAGTACGAACAGAGACCGACGAGCTCCCATGAAATGAAGAGCAGCCCGAAATTGTCGGTCATCACCAGCACAAGCATCGAGAAGGAGAACAGGGAGAGCGAGGCATAAAACCGGCTGAAACGCTTATCTTCGTGCTCCGTGCCGTACCCCATGTAGCCCCTCGAATAGACGTGCACGAGGAAGCTGACCAGAGTGACCACGACCAGCATGACGGCGGTGAGGCCATCGATGCGGAAGTTCACACTAACGACCGCAGTATCGCCGGTCTTAATGAGATCGTAAATATGATGGACATAAGGGGTGGCGTTGTAGTCGTAACGCCCCTGACCAAATTGGCCCGGCGGGTTCGCACCACTGAGGACGGTCAGGAAAATCCAGACAGAATGAAAGAGACCCCAACCCAGGGCAAAGATTCCTACCGAGGAACCTTTACCGGGGAGTTTTTTGCCGCAAAAGGTAATCGCGACAAATGAAATCAGCGGCAATAGAGGAATCAAAAAAGCAGTCTGTAGCATTCTCTCCGCACTCGTTCCGGCCTCTGAACCCTGACGCACAGCGGCAGGAGAAGACCGATTTTAAGGTCCAGTTATGATGTCAGTCAGTCGACGCAAAACTAAAACGAACCAGACACCCGCTAATAAATTTCTACCATTTCAACAAATTCAGCTTCTCAACATATATCGACTTCAAATTCCGGTATATGGCCAGCACCAGAGCAAGGCCGACGACGGCCTCTGCAGCCGCGACCAAAATGATGAACAAGGCGAACACCTGGCCATGTAAAGAACTCAATGGTTCATGAGGGAGCTTATAGGCATTGAAGGCCACGAAATTGAGCATGGCCGCGTTGAACATCAACTCCAGAGAAATCAAAATTCCAAGAACGTTCCTTCTCGTCAGCGCCCCGTAAATACCCAGCGAGAACATCAAAGCACCGACCATGAGAATCAGGTTCAGGCTCATAGCTTAGTCCTCCTGTCCCGGATCGCGCTTGGTGAAAAGGATGGCACCGACCATTGCCCCCAACAACAGCAGGGATGCGACTTCAAACGGCACAACATAAGTGGTCAACAGCAGATTTCCCAAATTAACAATGGTTTCCTTGGCATCAACCCGTTCAACTCCACCAAGCTCGGCTTTGGAGATTGCTATGCACACCGGCAAAAAAATCAAGGCCGCCAGGATTCCTGCCGGGCCGTAACGATCATTAGTCTGCGAAAGGGTGCGGTCATAGAGGCGGTGTGTGAGCATGACCACGAAGAGCATCAAAATCAGAATGCCTCCGACGTAAACCGCCACCTGCACAGCAAAAAGGAAATCCCCACCAAGCATGAGGAACATCCCCGCGATACCGAACAGTGTGCAGCCAAGCAACAACGCGCAGTGCATGACATTCTTAAACAGGACAGCCCCGAGGCTTCCAATAATGCACAGAGAGGCCAGAATTATGAAAAAGAAAGTTTCCAACTTATTTATCCACACCAAATGTACTTAATTCGAATCTCTGAGAATTCTCATCCAGAAGGATTCGTAAAACGTCCTGATCCCCAAAGCTGATACTCGATCCCTGCGGATCGGCAGTTGCAATTTTCTTGATAAGGTCAAACTGTTCAGGGTTCAGACGGGCGAGGTGGCCGTTGACAATGATGGTTTCGAGGCTCTCGCGCTCTGTTTGCGTGAAATTAAACGATCTGGGATTGCCTCGCACTCTCCTTAAGATCTCGACCTGCTGATCACCGAGTTGTTCGTGCGGGCGGAGCCCCTGGCCGACGAGGTCGAGCTTACGCAGGTCGAAGACCATTTCCTTTCTTTCGAAGAATACCTCTTCGTAGTGGCGTGTGTGGACGATGGCCTTACCGGCGACAGGGCACGCATCCACGCAAAGACCACAGAAGGTGCAGCGTGCGAAATTAATACTGAACCCCTTGAGCTCAAACTTGCCCTTGTCTCCCTTCTCACGCTGAATGTCGATGCATTCAACCGGGCAGGCATCCATGCACTTGAAGCAGGAGATACACAGGAGATGATCGTTCTCGAGGCCTGTCTCCTGATCCTTCATATCCTGCTCGGCCTTGGTGGTGAGGCCCATAATCCCACGGTAGCGTTCGGAGACAACCTTCTTCTCATAAGGATATTGAATCGTCACTACCGGCTTGAGCATGTATTTGAAGGTGATGATCAATCCCTTGACCAGATTGACCGAGCCTTTCAAGCAACTTGAGATGTATCCAATCATGGGAATCCCCTATTTCTTAAAGGCCTTCAATAAAACTCCACCAACAATCAGCCAGTTGATGGCAGCAAACACCCAAACACCGATCGGCTGGAATTGCGGGAGCAATGCGATGCCGAGCCCGATGAGATTCACAAACGTCCAGGGAACAAGAATCTTCCAACTGAAATCCATGAGGCGGTCGACGCGCAACCGAGGGAACGTCCAGCGCACCCAGATGTAGAAGAAGACCAGTACGTAAGTCTTGATCATGAAGACGGGGAAGTGCCAGAAACCCCTCAGGAAGGGCACGTGCAGCGAATCAAATATGCCATTCGTCCACCCGTAAAGGTAACCTTCGACAATCGGGATGCTTCCGCCGCCGAGGAACAGCGCAGTGGCCACACACGAGAAGAGCAGCATCTCGCCGTATTCGGCCATGAAAAAGAAGGCGAACTTCATCCCGCTGTATTCCGTGTGGAAACCAGCGACAAGCTCGGACTCCGCTTCAGGCAGGTCGAACGGCGCCCGGTTCGTTTCCGCGATGGAGGCAATGACGTAAATGATGAAAGCGATAGGCTGGAAAACGATATACGGAATAGCCAGGAACGCCTCGCCATTTGCTCCAATGCCCGACTGCTGGCTGACGATAGTGCCCATCTGAAGTGACTGCGCCAGCATGATGACGCCGATCAAAGAGACGCCACGCGGAATTTCGTAGCTGACCAATTGCGCGGCGGAACGCATACCACCCAACAGTGAATATTTATTATTAGAAGCCCACCCGGCCACCACTACCCCGAACACGCTGACGGATGTCACGGCGAGAAGGTAAAAAATACCGATGTTAAAGTCGCGTGGAACGAGCTCGTTGCCAAACGGTATCACCACGAATCCAGTAACCGCAGCCACAACGACCATGATCGGCCCGATCGTATGCAGCACTTTGTCCGCCCCACCCGGAATGATGTCTTCCTTGGAAATCAACTTGATTCCATCGGCAATGGTCTGAAGCCAGCCATGAAATCCACCGACATGCATCGGGCCATAACGTGACTGAATGCGACCTGAGACTTTGCGTTCAAGCCAAATAAGGAAGGCCGGCGACAGTGCAAAGAAGTGCAACACCACAACAGCAACCACAATCTCGACGATTACCCTACTGATCAGGCTGGAATATTGCGGAGTATTAAACAGTGTCAGACTCAACCACGGTGCGAGGGCTTCGTCCGTAATTATCTTGAGTCCCATCATCACCGGCTGCACAACAAACATCGTGCTGAAGACGCCGCCCAGGACCGCGACAACAATAAAGATGTCCCAGTCCGCCGCGAAGCGCGCACCCCTGCTGAAGATGGTGGCGGCGATTGAACTTCGTCTTCTTACGGCTGCTTCAGGCATGGGTGGAGGAGAAACTATGTATTTAGGAATCAGGATGGCCAGAGCGCGGCTTACACCTTGCAGGACAAGCTTCCAGCCTGTCCATCTTCATTAACTGTGCAGGCCGGAAGCCTGCACTACGAAACGAGGCAGTGGCATGATTGGTTTTAATCACCTGTCCACTTCCCCCAAAACAATATCGGTACTGCCCAGAACGGCGATCACATCTCCGATCTTGAGCCCTTTCAACAAGTCAGGGAGCACCTGAAGATTCACAAACGACGGCGGGCGGATGTGCAACCGGTAAGGAGTCGCCTCGCCTTCGCTCACGAGGTAGTAGCCGAGCTGGCCACGTGGGTTTTCTACTTCTAGGTAAGCCTCACCAACGGGCGGCTTAATGATCCTTGAGGTTTTTGCCTGATGCTTGCCTGGAGGCAGCATGTCGAGTGCTTGCAAGACAATTTTACAGCTTTCGCGCATCTCCTGGATGCGGACGAAATATCTGTCGAAACAGTCTCCGTTTTCGCCGGTAGGAACATCAAATTCGAATTTATCGTAGACGGAATATGGCTCATCCTTACGGAGATCGTAAGGCACTCCGGAGGCACGTAGCATCGGGCCGGTTACACCGTAAGCGATGGCAGCTTCCTTTGATAGCTTGCCGATGCCCTTGGTGCGATCCATAAAAATCGGGTTATAGGTAAGGAGCTCATCATACTCGTCCAAGACTGGCAGGAAGTAATCAATGAAATCCTTGCACTCCTCAGAAAAACCACTCGGCAGGTCTTCAGCCACACCTCCGATTCTCATATAACTATGGGTCATGCGCGCGCCGCAGACTTTCTCGAATATATCGAGCACAAGCTCACGCTCACGGAAGCCGTAAAGGAACGGGGTGACCGCCCCCATATCGACTCCATAAGTGCCAAAAAAAAGCAGGTGACTGGCGATGCGGTTGAGCTCCTGCATCATGACCCGGATGTATTCTGCTCGCTCGGGGACTTCCTGCCCCATGAGCTTTTCGACCACCATCACGTAGCCGGTGTTGTTATTCATCGCCGACAGATAATCCATCCGGTCGGTCAGGTGGATGATCTGCATGTAATCTCGATCTTCGGCGATTTTTTCCGTGCCGCGGTGGAGGTATCCAAGGTCGGGGATCGTGTCTATGATCACCTCACCCTCAAGCAGGATACCCAGCCTCAATACGCCGTGCGTACTGGGGTGCTGCGGCCCCATGTTGAGGTACATCTCCTCCAGCTTGATCTTCTTGCCGGCCGCCCTGGCCTCTTCGACCGCGGCAGCAATGGCTGGCGTTGGATCGTCACCCACGTGGGGCTTAGTCGTAGTGGTCGGGCTCATGGACATAATCTTTTCTCAACGGATAGCCCTGCCAATCTTCCGGCAGCATGATACGCCGCAGATCGGAATGGCCGGCGAACTTAATTCCAAAGAGGTCATAAACCTCACGCTCCTGCCAGTTGGCGCCGCACCAGACCGGCTCGACAGACTGCACCACGGGCTGCTCACGCCCTACCTGCACCTTGATCATGATTTTGTGGCGGAGATCCATCGAATAGAGATGGTAAACAACATGCATGTGCTCCTCAAAATCCACCGCAGTGATGTTCTTGAGGAAGTTAAATTCGTAACCCTTTGTGTCACGAAGAAACTGGCATACATCGGCCACCGAATCCGCATCAACCATCAACACCGGCATTTCGGGGTCACGGTAGGCGTTTTCGACTTCTTCACGGCTGACAGCCGGATTTTCAATGAGTGCGTTAACCAGTTCTTCGGAAATCATGCGGAGGCAATAATATCTTTGCGCAGTGACTTTTCGCGGATCTTTTCCTGCAGTTTCAGAACACCATACATCAGGGCTTCGGGGCGTGGCGGACAACCGCAGACGTAGACATCGACTGGAATGACTTTGTCGACGCCCTTCACCACCGAATAAGAATCGTAATAGGGCCCGCCGCAATTAGAGCAAGAACCCATGGAAATCACGTATTTCGGGTCAGGCATCTGGTGATAAAGGCGCTCGATGCGCGGCGCCATCTTCTTGGTCACCGTACCAGCAATAATGATTAGGTCCGCCTGCCTGGGAGTCGGCCGGGGAATCACGCCGAAGCGGTCGAAATCAAACCGGGCAGCATAAGCGGCCATCATCTCAATAGCACAGCAAGCCAAACCAAAAGTCAACGCCCACAACGAAGACCGGCGCGCCCAGTTTATGAAAAAGTCGGCCTCCGTGACGATGATATCGCCACCGACACCGGGAACCATATTAGCAGCAGTGAGTAGCGGGCCAACGTTTCTATCAGCCATGGCTTAACCCTCTAGGTCCATTCGAGCGCGCCCTTGCGCCACGCGTAGGCGAAACCGATCAAAAGAATCCCAATGAACAGCATCATCTCGACAAATGCGAACAGGCCGAGGCTTTGATACACAACGGCCCAAGGGAATAGAAAAATCACTTCAACATCGAAAATCACAAAAATCAGCGCATAGACATAAAAGCGCATATTAAATTGCACGAAGCCCGACCCTACGGGTGCTTCACCGCACTCGTAGGCTACCAATTTACCTTCTTCGCTGGGCTTGGATGGATGCACCAGAAAAGCAATTAGCAGATTTGCCACAGCAAAAGCGAACCCGAGAAACGCAAACAAAGCGACTATTGTGTAGGCGCTTATGTCGAGTGACCCAATCTGAAGGCTCTGTTTTTCTACCGCCGCGGCGAGCACAGTTGGAAACATGTCAGAAGGTGCTAAGTCTCAATGATACCGGGTGATGGGTGAGGGTTTCGAACCCACTTTCTACCCGTTTTGACGTCCCTGAGCAGGACTTTGTGAAAGATTTCACATAATACGAATGCGATCCCTGAAAGCAAACGATTATTTGCGTGAATCAGAAGAGAATGCTGCACGAATAGGGGAAGAATCAGAGGATGGGATGGAGGGTTAATGGTTCGCCCAGACTTACCAGTCGTCATTACAGCTTGCCCGATAGGTCGAAGAGCGAATTACGTGAAAAGCGGGGCTGCTGGACACCAGAGGCACTTGCCACTTTTGCCGGGTCTCCGGCTACTGATAAACCGGGAGGTAACGGTAGTAAACCTCCAGACACAGGATATTCATAGCGGTGACATAGCAAGGGCCAGCAGTCTTTGCTTCTGATTCAACCATCGGCCAACTCCCTGCCATACTTCCTGTTTTCATTTGCCGTGCCACGGACTCAAGTGCGAATTTATTGTTCCAGTTAGTCCAGTACTTGTTACTGTTCACCTTGTCGCCCATCTGGAATTGCGCCAGGGTGCCGTAGTACAGAGAGTAGCTGTTTGCAAGATTTGGGCCTGCCTTATCGATCAGATCGGCGCTCTTAATTAAGAATGGCGTCTCCTTGGGTTTCTGGCCCATAAAAAGACGGCAAACCTGGCCCACGGCCGTCATCGCAATACTCCCGCTACCGGGAGCTGTGGAACGGTAACCGGTAGTGCCGGTAGCGGAATCCCCAGCGGTATCGAAGTACTTCTTAAATTTGTCGAATGCTTCCTGTGGAATCTTCAGACCGGCGACTTTGGCTGACTTACAGGCCATGATCTGCCAACCGGTCACCGAAGTATCATTGCCCGGCCCGTTGTACCCAAAGCCACCGATATCGGCCCCTTTGTCGCCCATATTCTCCACAATGAAGTTGATACCTTTTTGTGCTGCATCTCCCGCCTGCGACTTCGGGCCCGCCATCCCAAATGCCTCGGACATAGCCATGGTACAGATTCCGTGGATATACATGAAATGGCCTCCCGTGCCCCTCCAGGCACCATCCTCGCTTTGTACGCGGCGAAGGTAGCTAACGGCATTTGAAACTAAAGCATGGTACTTACCCGTAGATTCGGTGTGTCCCGCTCCAAGGAATGCCAGGAGTGCCAGCCCGGTAACCGCCTGATCGTAACCGTGGGCTACCCCCCGATGAAAACCTTCCGCAGAAGCGGACCAGCGGCCATCCGACTGCTGGTAACGTGCTAGAAATTTGAGCCCCGCAAGTACAGCGTTTTCGGTCTGACTGCTGCCGCCGAAATCCTTCATCGCGCCTTTCTTATAATTCGTATTACTTCGGTTCTTGTACCCCGTAAGCTTTCCGCTGGGGCCACGGGTATCCCAGTCGCCCACGGCAACGACCATGTTCTTGCCGCCGTCACCCAGGGCAAAATTATTGATCGCGTCAAGCGCCTCATCGAGGTCGTCCGCACTAGGCAGACCGTCTTCCTCTATTGCTTCGGCCACATCCGCTGACGAGTCTGGTGGGAGTTCCATAGCGGGAGCTTCCGAGACTTGGGCAGGCGTCAGCTTCACTTCTTCAATATCAGCATCTGCCAACTCAGAGAGCTTTTCCTCTAGTTCCTTGGGATCGAGAGCAATTTCTTCCTCGTCAATTATGGATGTCTCGATGATCAGGTCTTCTTGAATCCGCATTGGGCCACCCCAATCCAACTGCATCATCATTGCGATGAGGAGGAAGTGAACCCCTACCGAAAATACGATGAAGGGCGCTGCCTGAATGCTTCGCGCAATTTTATAAAGTGGTGACCTTGGGTTGATCAGCATACGTGGATATTCTCTCTTTCAGATGGCCAATGCCGCAAGATGTAATCTCTTGTCAGAGAAATCCGCCAGACTTTGACTATATGCCAATCGTATCGGATTTCAAACATGCATTTTTCTAGCATAATTCCCCATCTTATGCACGAGTACCCCAAGATGAACATGCATACAAATCAATGAGTTCCGATGATCTCTACGTTGCTGCGGGGAATCATAACCTCTTCACCGCTGCCGAGCTTCATCTTCAGAACTCGCACCACCGCACCACTAGCCACACGGACCGGATCTGGTGGTAACCCGGTTACTGTGCCCACTTCTCCAAAATGGGGTTGCCGAACGGCACGTATCGTTGTGCCTATGGCGAGCACGCTACCCGTTTCAGCCCCCTGCCTGACCTGACCCTCACCTTGTCCGGTCAGCAACGGCACGATGATCTCCGGCCGGAGCGCTCCGGCCCGTATCTGCGTCGCCCCATTGATAGCGCCAAACCTGCCTTCCTGCTGCCGGAGCAATGCAAAGGTACGGCCAGCCATTTGAATTCTGCCGAATCCTTCGGTCACGATAAGAGTGAATGGAACATCCTCATCTCCGGTAATCGCTACACCGATTTCCTCTCCGACGAACTCGCCGAGATCATTGTCCATGATTCCTCCGGCCACGACGCCGACGGCCCCCCCGGAAGCAGCCTGCCTCAAGACACGCTGAGTGACTTGCGCACCAGCGATTAAAATTTTTCCTTCCAGATCTCCATCGATCGAATCAACGACTTCATCCGGTGATTCGCACACGAATTTGATCTTGCCATGCCTCTCGCCACCAACGCCAAATATGCCCTGAATGAATGCCCCACGGGCCTCAATGGTGACGCCCTGTCCATCGTCTACAGCCACCACGCGGCCGCTGAGATAGGCGTTCACTTCAATGCCACTTGGCGGGCGCCGAATGCCGAGGTGCCCGGTTGTTTCGATGAAAAACTCTACCACTCCATCGATGGGTGACTTGACTTCACTTCGGAAAAGCCCAAACAGCCCCGAGCTCTCCGCCAGCAGGTCTCCCCTCTTTACATTCTGGCCAACCTCCACTCTGACCTTGCCACGAAGTTCATCCGGATCGAGCTGCATCCGTTCTGCCAGCCGAACTGGCTCGATGTCGCCAGGCAGTTCAGCGCGGGCGACGATGGTGTCGTGGGAGACGGTCTGACCTGCTTCAACCAGGATTTCGCCATCGATCGGCAGGCGCCGATGTTTGGTGACCAGGTAATTGGAACTGACAGTGAGGCCGGGTGTGTAGGCTGTTCCCATTCAGGATTCATGATTCAGGATTCGGAATTCAACTCTTGCTCGGTCGGAGCCGGATTTCATCTGTTGAAGACGATGAACACTTATTTGGATTTCAGGACTTCTGTACCATCCCAGTCTTCCGGGAGTTCGATGTCTTTGTAGTAAGAACATCGCTCAAGGTAAATCGACACAGCTTTGTCCTCCGGAAGAGCTGCCTTCACACGCTCAAACCCCTCGCGTGCCTGATCGAAGTTTCTGTGGAGGTAGTTCTGCCGGGCATTTTCGAAGGTTTCGAGTTCTTTCATTTTTAATGCTTTCAACTCGGGCTCTTCTCCCTCGAGAATCTCGACAATCGTGACTGCTACGGCTTTTCCCTTTACGGCGACCTTATCGATAACGCGAATGCTGAACGCACTCGGATCTTCGAGCCTGTTGTAGGACTCCAAACTTATCAGAATCTTTACCCCGTACAGCTTCGTGAGGCCTTCGATGCGTGAGGCGAGATTTACGGCATCGCTGATGACCGTACCATCCATGCGATGATGGTCGCCCACCGTTCCCATCATCAACTTGCCGGTGTGGAGGCCAATTCCGACTTTGATTTCGTCTTGTCCGGCAATCTTTCGCACTCGGTTAAAATCACTCAGTTTTTCGAGCATGGCCACGGACGCGTTCAATCCGTCCAACTCGGTGGGGAACAGAGCCATGATGGCATCACCAATGTATTTATCGATGAAACCGTTGTGAAGGTTGATCATCGGCCCCATGCGGCTGAGGTAGGCGTTGACGAATTCAAAATTCTCTTCCGGGCTCATTTTTTCAGAGAGAGAAGTGAAGTCCCTGATATCCGTGAACAGGACAGTCATCTCTGTTTGAACGTGATCCCCAAGCCCCACGTCAATGATATTTTCTTTCTGCAGGTAACTCAGGAACTGCTTGGGCACAAACCGCTCGTAGGATTTGTTGAGCGCGGTGATGTCGCTGTACAAACGTGAGTTCTCGATAGAGACTGCAATGGGATTGGCAATGGATGACAGGAGCTCAAGATCTTCCTGGGTAAATCCGATTCCGGACTGAATGGAGTCAATCGTAAGGACGCCAAGGACCCTGTCCTGGCTGATAAGCGGCGCACACATCATGGAGCGAATCTGGAACTGGGCCAGGCTGACCGCGGCATCGAAGGCGCCCGCAGACTGTTCTTCTGAATAAAGCAGGGCACGCTTTTCATCCATGGCCGTGCTCACCAGAGTCTGGCTGATTTCGACCTGTTCACCCTTTCCGCTACGCATGCGGACGATTCGTGTCTGCAGGCCCGATTCCACAGATTCGCCCATAAGGACGTATCCGCGTTCGGCCTTTGGAAACACCTCGAAGAGTCGCTCCATGACAATTTCGAGAAGGGCGTCCAGATCCTGCAAATTACTGATGTGCTTGCTGACCTCCTGGATCGTCGCCATGCGCTTGACGAGCCTCTTCATTTCAGACTCAGTGGTCGCTTCAGAGATATTGAGGTCGCTCTTGACGTCCTGGAGAAGAATGTCCTTGAGATTGGCCGGAGATTGCACCAGGCTGACTTCGCCTATCGATTGGACCTGAATGGCTACAGTCTCGTAATTCGGGAAGTTCGGAGGGGCATCTTGCGCGTCGAATACGTCAGTGCGCATATCCCCGTCGGGCTTTTCCGCCAGAAATTCCAGGTGAGTCTGCCCAATTCGAATAATATCCCCGGGGCTCAAGACTTGTCTGGAGACCGGCTCGCCGTTCAGGTGTGTGCCGTTCGTGCTCTTGAGGTCTTCGAGCACAAACTCGCCTTCCTCCAAGATCACCCTGAGATGTTTTTTCGAAGAGCGGGGCTCGCTTAAAACAATGTCGCACGCGGGCAGACGCCCAACGACGGCCTCCTCTTTCAGCCGATAAATTTGTCCTTCGGATTTGCCGACTTTTATTTGCAGATATCCCTTGATTTCTGTGTCACCCATGGCTTTTCCATTTCATTGCCCGCTGAACACGGATCATAGCTCAGCCAGTCCTTTTTTCGCAGTCACGTTTTCGGGATCCAGAGTCAAGACCGCAAAGAAGAGTTCCCTCGCTCCCCCATCATTTTACTGCGCAACGCGAATGAGCGCCAATTCAGTGAGAGAAGAAACATCGGTGGGGTACAGGAGGAGCATCTGCAGAACCTGTTTTTCTGCTGCGGCCCGCTTTTTCTGAGCCAGCAAGGCCCTGGCGACGCGAAGATTGGCGTAGTAATTCCACTGGTCATGATCGAGTATTCTTTTGCCGCGCTCCTCTACCTCTTCGTATCTGCCCTGGGCCATTAAGACGAGCAGGTAACCTAATTGCGCTTCAATGGCTGAAGGCGCTGCCGCGACGGCCTTGAGATAATTACTTTCAGCATTGGCGTAACGTCCGCTCTGATAATACAGCCACCCCAACCGCAGATAAAAGACATAATCAGATGTCATCGTGCGGTCTACACCTTCCATTTTTTCAATGGCAGCCTTGTACTGTTGTTTCCACTGGAACTGCAGCGATTCGGCGAAAGGAGCGAGTGGGCTTTCACCAGCTTTCTTGCCTTGTGCCAGCAGGGACAAAAACAGGCTGTTTCTTTTCATCTTTTATCCTCCGGAATTCAAAGTGGTCTATTTTCACAGACGCCAAGCCGAGCTTGGTATCGAGGGTGACTATGGCCTTTCTCTCAAACTGCCGTCCGCCGGGCTGGATCACAGCCTCAACGATATTAGAAGTTCGAAATTTTTGATTGACTTGTACTCGAGCAAAATCCGGCAGAAACGCGCTGGCAAATCGAGCCAGCACACGTTGAAAGCCCGTGGTGGTCAGACCCACTGGAACGAAATCGCTCCACACCATGCCAGGTTTGTGGGCCAGCGGCAGGCGGGGCATGGCCAGGAATAGTAACGGAAGCCAGCGATCTCTTCCTTCAACTCTGTAGAAGTAGAAAGTTCCTTCGTGCTTTCCGAAATACAGGCGCCCCAGCAAGGTTTCGAAATAAAAAGTGCCGTCAAGCGCACTCTTTATCTCTAGCCGCAATTCGTCGATTACTTCGCCCTCCTTCAGGATGTCGAACCGGATGACGTCATTGAGGAGGAAAGTCGTCATACCGTCGAGACGCTTATCAACAAAGAGCGGCTCTATTCTCCTCTTCTCGTCTGGCAGGTCGTTAGCGAAGTAGATGTTGTCATCCACATAGGAAACAAAGGAGAAAGGGAGCGTTTCGGCCCCAATCTTGTCGCTCCCCTGAATCTGAATATGAAGGTGCGGCTGGGGGGAATAGCCGGAGTTACCGCAGCGGCCCAAAATCGTTCCTCGTTCTACCCAATCGCCCTCGCTTACTTCGAGGCTCTCAAACTTGAAGTGTGAAATCTCCACATAAAACCCGCGGGGATCTTCCAGGATCACCAGATTGCCCCAGTTATTCGCTTCATCCACTTTACCGATGGGGTTATCAGGCAGATTATTGGTAACACGGATGACCCGGCCACGAATCGGCGAGAGCACCGGTTTGTCGAAACAGTAAAAGTCATCGACCTTCTCACCCGTCCCTCGGCAGTTGTTGCCCTCTTCATCGACAATCACAAAATCATACGCGTATTTATAATTGGCCTTATGCGTCCAACCAGAATCAAAGCCCTGCCATACCTTCCAGGGCCCGGAGAAAGGCAAATGCAGTGTTCGCTGCTGCTCGCCGTGGTAGCGAAGTTTGTCCGCCAGATGATTCTCGAGCGTCTCTTCCGGCGTCGCCCCGACACAAACGGCCATGCCTGAGTACCTGAGGATTCCCAAGACAAAGATAAACCCCAGAGATACCAGATTGAAGGGGAGCGTGAAGGCAGGAATGGTGTAGTACGACATGAACACTTCGATCGAATCCAAGACCAGGATCGACACCACGACAGCCACAGTGGCGATGAGGTAGCTTCTCGGCGAAGGGATGAGGTAAACGCCTCCAAGGGCCATCGCGATCAGGATGAAATTGAAGCTCGCTATATCGCCGAAAGCCTGCTGAGAAGATCCCAGCAGCAAGGCCCGAACACCCGTGCCGACGTAATATCCCAATATCGAAAGAAAGAACAGGATTCGGGAGTATCCGAGTACAAGCACGCAGAAGACCATCCCCACCAGAACACTTGGCAGGAACAGAATCGCACCGAACGATTCAAAGTAACCTGACAACCACTGCGGCAGATGGCTGAAGAGATCACTGAGAAACTCTGGCGTGTAACTGGCCCTCGATTCCCAGGCGACCAGCAGATTGGAATACCGCCGAGAGGCAAGGTAGGTCAGCGAACTGCACAAGACGAACGGCAGGCTGAGGATTGGAAGACGAAGATATGTCGCGAAGATATTCGCCATCAGAATGGTCACCATGAACGCCAGAATCCCTGCCGAGATCACAAAGAAGACCATCAAAGGGCTTACTTCAAGAATGTAACCAAGCGACAACCCGACCAGAAGGGGATTGTAGGTGTAGTAACCGGATTCGAGGTACACCGACTCCATCCTGATAAACTTGGCAAAAAGATAGGCCGCCACCACGGACAGAATCCCACACAGCGCCACAAAAGGGTTGACAAGGGTCATCACGAAAATCAGCGCACCCAGCCATCCGCTCTGGAAGAAAAATATCTCTGCATAGCTGCAAAATATGGCTTTGAAGTGATCTTTCATGCTTCAGTTAATCGGCACAATTTATGTGCCATGGAGTTCTCTCAACGATGTGCCCCTATTCGCTTTTCCCCGGATTTTGCCCACTACTGCCCCAATGCCAATCTTTCCGGCAGTCTTTCTCTCCGGTGGATATCAGAAAGATCCTCTGCCTCCCGAATCACATCCACCTGCCCTTCTGGCCCGATAAGGACACAGTTCGGGCGATACTCAATGAACTGCATCCACTGCGTATTGTTGTACGCGCCCACAGGCGAAAAGGTCAGACGCGTGCCTCGTGACAGTGGCGGCAAATACACCCCCTCATCCAAGACATCAATATTCATACAGAGAGGGCCATAGATGACGCTGTTCTCGTTGATGCCGCTCACCACCCGATCCACCTCGATATTGAATTTGTACCAATTGGCGGTGTGGAGCAGATTCACACCTGCATCCAGCACATAGGCACGCGTGCCATCCGGCAATCGTTTTGACGCAACCAGGGTGGAGACAAGATACCCCGCGTCATCCACCAACGCCCTGCCCGACTCCAGGATCAGCTTTGGAAAATCGCCCGGTCTTAGTGATTTCGTCAATGCCCTGGTTGCCTCCTCCGCGAATTCGTCAATAGGCGGGACGGCAATATCCGAAGCCAGATAGGAACTCTTCAGCCTGTTCCACGATGGAAATCCACCACCGATATCGATGTATTCCATCGAGAACCCGAACGTGTCTTCCATTTCGTATCCGAAGGCCACCATCTTACGCACCTGGATGGCGTAGCCTTGGGGCTCGGTGACAAAAGTCCCGATGTGGCAGTGAACGCCGTTCAGTTCCAGTTTACCTCCGTTAGAAATTCGTTTGACCGCGTCGTACGCCTGGCCGGACTCCAGATTAAATCCGAAGCGTGACCACTGCGGGTAGATACCTGCGTCAAGATTGAGCCGGATCCCGATCCGGATGGTCTGGCCCAGTTTATCGGCAATCTGTTCGAGATCGTAAACCTCATCCATGTGATCGATGTTGATGGTGGCCCCTTCCGTCACCGCCTTCTCAAGAATTTCGAGCGATTTATGAGGGCCATTGAAAATGATCTGGTCCCCTGGAATGCCAAACGCTCGAGCCTTCTCGTACTCCATCTGCGAAACAACCTCCGCAATCGAGCCCTCCTGGTGCATGATGCCACAGATGGCCTGAAGATAGTTAGTCTTGTAAGACCAGCCGAATACGACATTCGGATAGCGGGTGGAAAACGCGCTGTACATCTCACGATGTTTGCGACGAATCTCTCGCTCCGAATAGACATAAAGCGGCGAACCAAATTCGCCTACCAGGTCTTCGATAGGCACGTCTTCGATGTGCTCACGTACGCGGCGGGCGTAGGCAGGGCTGCGGCCGAATTTGTTCATCAGACCGCTCTGCAGTTTGTGGATGGCCGGTTTTTCGTAAGGCAATTTCACGGTGACTCTCCTCTGGTGGTGGCCGCCTGCAGCCTGTCCATGCTGGTGACCAGTTCATAGGTGTAGCGCACGAACAGCTTGCCAGCTTCGTAGTCCGTGCCGATTTCGTACGGAAGACCCAGGGCTCGGCGAACGATCCGAGCAGGAAGGTTGAGACCTACGCCGGTGGCGAGATAACACCAGGCCGGAAAACGTGGATTGATTTCGATGAGAAAAACATCTTCGCCCGAGACAATGCACTCCAGCTCAAACGGCCCACGCCACTTGAACTCATGGACGAGGCTGGCCGCAGCGTCAAGCATTCGTTCGTTCTTAACGGTAACGCCAGTCCACACTTTTCCTTGAGAGGTGATCCACATTTTCTTCATTCCAACCATCCCGAGCAGTTCGCCGTCTCCATCGCCAACGCCAACGACATTCAGTTCGTCGCCGGTCACCACCTGCTGGACAATGATCGGGTAGCCCCATTCCGCGACCAGTTTGTTGTAATAGCCAACCGCTTCCTGTGTCGTATAAGCGCGATAGGCTTGGTAATAGCTGCCTTTGACCATGACAGGCAGTTCAATTTCTCCGATGGCCTCGACCAGTGCATCCACCGAATGCACGGCCCGCGTCTCGGGCACGCGGATGCGGATCTTTTCGGCCACTTCGACCAGGCGATCTTTGCCACGCAGGCGAAATTGTTCCTTAGTAGGCAGAAACGTCTTTATGCCTGCTTTGTCGAGTTGGTCGGCATACTTGATATACAGGGGCAGTTCCGCATCGAGATTGGGGATCACGAAATCGAGACCAAACGAATCCTTGATGTAGAGCAACCGGTCGATGTAATCCTGGCCCTTACCTGAGGGGTACGGCATCACAAAAGATCGGTCGACGACCCAGTCCATATAGACACCCGGCTCCATCGCATCGTAGGCCAGGCCGGCGACCTGAACTCCGAGTCCTTCGTCTTCCTTCAGGCTTCGGGCAACCGCGACGCCTGGGCCCGGATTATCCACCGCGTTAATGCCGGATACGGCAACAAAAATCTTGTCCACAAACTACCTCAGTGGAGTCCAATGGCCTTAAGCCGGGTCTGGAAGTCCGAAATGTCCCGCTCGGCCTGCTCGGCTGTCACCTCAAATGCATCGACCAGGGACTCCAGGACTTCTTCATGGTCCTTATTCTCGCGAAGACGCTCAATGATGAAGAGCCCGGTCTTATTCAACAGAAAGCTGTCACCAGTCGTAGGGTCAAAGACAAAGCCCTCTTCATTGAGGGCCAGTTGGTTGAGTCTAGGCATAGGAAGTTAGGTTGTGATCGGTGGATAGTTGTTGGTCTACCACTTTTTTCTCTTCGTCTGAATCCGGAGCGTGAACTGTTCGCGAAGCGAAAACTGTCTCGTAGAACACCTCGTAGTTCCTAAGTGTTTCAAGCGGGTTTTTTCTATATCTGGGGTATCCGGTTGGCTCAAGTGCCCCCAAGATGTTGTGGTCTAACTTCATAAATTTCCCGCGCGGTTACCGGTCCGGAAGCTACGGCCTGCTGAATGAGCCTATAGAACAGCTTGCCACGCGATCGTGACTTCCTGCGGTTAAACCGAAATGTGAACTCGTCCAAGTAGTAATCCAAATGAGATGGACGGACGGCGCCCTGGTGCGTTCCAGCCAGCCATCGTTTTAGGAGTGACGCAATTCGATGGACTAATGGAAGAAGATCGTCGCCAACACTTGCCGATTGGTTTTCAATGATCCGTTTGTAGTTCTCCGATTTCAAAGGGTCATATCCTTTCCAAGCATCAGT
>JAQBXN010000075.1 GCA_027625095.1 Planctomycetota bacterium
TGAAGTCAGAACCCTCAAAAACCCAAGGTTGGTTGCAAAGCCTCTCAACCCTGGGCTGTAAGAAACAACCGCCTTCGGGGTTGAAGAAAAATGTGGGTAAAGAGCAGGGCGTTGCCCTGGGCTGATATGTTGGGCCCCTTCGGGGCAAAGAGGCAAGCTTTTTGACCCCAAAACAGTTCGCCCACCCGATTACGAGTAAAAATTACGAGTAAGAGCATTGAACTGCGCATGCTCCCAACCTCCCCGCCTACCCACCAAATTGCGTGGCTCACGGGTACCACCTAGAATCCGTGCCTGCGCGAACTTTAGACTCATCCCAATTGAATACGCATGCCCGATTCTGCGTCAAGATCCGACACCCGTACCAACCGCTCGCCTGAAGCCGAGGAGGATGCACTCCTCGTCAAGGCAGCGAAGGACGGCGATGAAGATGCTTTTTCCCAGCTTTACGAGAAATACCGTGAAAGAGTTTATCGCATCGCTTACCGGCACGTCCGGAACAAGGAACAGGCCCTGGACTTGACCCAGGATGCGTTTATCAAGGCATTCCAGTCGCTCCAGCGATTTCGAGAAGATTCGAGTTTCTACACCTGGTTATTTCGCATCACGTACAATTCCTGCATCGACCATCTCCGCTCCGCTAAGAACAAGCGGCTCGGCGAAATCAATGAAGTGATTATGAACCAGGAACGGCTGCCCGATATGAACCGCAGCATCGAGCAGCGCCCTGCTGAGGTCGCCGAAGAAATCGAGCTCCGGGAACGGCTCGATGAAGCCCTGCAGCAACTCCCAGAAGCCCAGCGTTCCGTTTTCGTCATGCATGTGATGGAGCAGTTGCAGTACAAGGAAATCGCAGAAGTGATGGATTGCTCTATAGGGACTGTGATGTCCCGCCTGTACTATGCCCGCCAGAAGCTACAGGGAATTTTGAAACGCTTTCTCGTGACCCCTGAATCATGAGCACTGAAGACCGGCCTTTAACAGGCCCACAATCAGACGCAGGAGGCTCCCCAGCGGAACACCTGGTATTGCTCGAGCAATACCGATCGCTCAATGCCGCTGCGCAGGCCATCCTTACCCCTCCCGTCTCGGCGGAAGAATGGGGCAATCTGTGGACGCACATTCGGACAGGCATGCGGGATAACGATTTTGAGGAGGAAATCGATGAATGCTGGAATGTTTTCGAGCGCTCCGTTCAAAATTCAGTAGTTCCCGAAGTAACCGAAGATGAGTGGGACAGCCGCTGGTTAACCATCCTTCACTCCATAGGCCACCCGGCTGATGAAAAACCATTTGAAGTCTCACCTGAAATGGTAGGTGCATACCTGGACGGAGAACTCGATCCGGAGCATGCCGAGTTAATAGACGCAGCGTTCAGTGCACTCACCAGCGAGATAGACAGTTTCGCCCAGTCGGAGAGCGTCCCTGCTGTCTCAAGTGAAGAATGGGACTTGCAGTCGCAGAATGTCGCCAAGGCCATGGAGCCGACTATCGAAACCTCCAATATGGAAGTCAGGCTCAATGCCTACCATGACGGAGAACTCGATGCAGAAGGCCGGGCCGAAGTCGAAGCCTGGCTCGAAGGACATCCCGAAAACCGTGAAAACCTTCGCGAGATTGAACGCCTCGATGCGATGGCCCGCCTGGACAAAGTGCCGACCGTCAGCAAAGAAGAATGGGGTAGCCGTTCTAAAGTCTTCATGGAAGAGAGCCCGCCCCTGTCGAAAGTCCACCGCCCCATCTGGGTGACTGCTGGACTCTGGGCGGCCAGCGTTGCCGCCGGACTTGCAGCGATTATCTGGGCAGCCAACCTATTCCGCCCCGAGCCGACTCAATCCTTTGCCTGGCAGACGAATTACGAAAGCTCCGCTTTAGAAATCGATGCCAGCAGAGGTAACGCATTCGTCTACTATTCAGAGGAGGCGGATCTCACTATAATCTGGCAGACCTCCGATTGACCAAGTCGACTCGTAGAACAAAATCACAAATCGAAGACATTACTGAAACTGCGAGAAGGATACCCAGCATGTATCCAGTAAAGCCTTCACGGCTTGCGGTGGGAAAAGCAACTTCATGAGCGAACACACCAGGATTCTAATATTCATATCAGCCGCAATCGGCTTTCTGGGCACCAATTGCCATGGTGAAAAAGTTGTCGTGACGGAGATTGAGGCGCACAACCTCACCAAGACAACCGATCCGAGATTGGGGCCTGAGATCCTCAAGAAACTGAAAAAGTCTCCAATCAATTACAGCAGCTATCGCCTTCTGAATCAGCACACGTTCCTGGTGTCGGACAGCAAATTCATCGAGCAGATTCACGAGAAGACAGAGCTCACTGAGGGCCACATTCTTCAGATGCGTTCCTATCATGAGGATGACGCACTCAAACTCGATTTCACGGTCACCAAAGACGACAAAACAACCCTCGGTCCAATCAGAATAAAGCCAGGCAGTTCCCCCACCCTCGTCGGCCCCTGCAAGCTTCAACGCGGCGAACTGATCTTGATGATCATATTGGCGAAGTAAAAACAGAACTCGGAAGCCGGAATTGGTCCGGCCGTAGTGGATGAAGTAGACACTCGACACTCAATACAGTGCCGGTGTTGTCGTGATGATGGTGACGGATGCAAGGCATTCGAAAAAGAAAACGATAACAAGTTGCCCAGCTCCGAATGCCACAGTAGAGCAACAAGTTCCCCCCGCCTTTGCAGCCCATCACTCCACCACTCCATCACCATTCACTATTTATAAAACCTTATGGCCTACCTGTAAGATCCTGTAAACCACTGCCGGCGGTTCTTTTTCTTCCCTATCATGTCGACCTCTCCTCTCCAGTGCTTCTCTCCCCCGATCCATGCGAAAATTTCTCCTCGCTCTGCCTCTCTCTTTCAGCATGCTGGCAGCGCCTGCACAAAGCCAAAACCAGCAATTCACCTTCTTTCCGGACGAACTCGTCACGGAATTTGATTTCGGCGCCCCGCTGAGTTGGAAGTCCGACGATGCCGCCATCGAAGTTGCCCTGAACTGGCAGAGCGATGAAGACTACTACCTCATCAAGATCGGAAAGACCGCAAGCCTGACCAAAATCCATAAGGGCCTCACGCTTCCTCTCGTAGAGTCCGGCAACGAAGCAGTCACTGCGCCCACCGAGCGCACGCTTTATATAAAACGGAGAAAAGATTCGATCCGAATCTATCTCAACGACGCCCTTATTCTCCAGGCGGTAGACGACGCGTTTACGGGCGGCAAGCTCGGGCTGCGGACAGTTGCTGGCGACGTCGGAATGGGCAGGCACAAATACCAACCAGTGGCGCCAATCGTATTCAGCGACGATTTCATGCGCAGTTCGCAGAACGAAGTCTGGACAACCAACAGCGGGGAGTGGGAGCTCCAGGGAAGCACTAATGCCAGTATGAGTTCCAACGCGTTTTACTTTATCGGCCGTGCCCCTGATGGAAAAGGCTCTGCGGTGACCGGGGAGCGATTCTGGGACAGCTATCAGGTGGAATGCGCTATTCGCATGACCGATGCCCAGGGAGGTGGACTCATCGCCTGTCAGCAAAATGCCAATAGCTACTATCTCCTCAAATGGAGCGGTGAAAAGATCGGCCGACTGCACCTCATACGAATGACTGAAGGCAAAGAAACAGCACTGGCTTCATGTCTCCTGCCTTATCACCTGGGACACTGGTATCGGTTGGATTTCAGCGTGGTTGATGGCGAACTCGTCGCCAGCGTCGACGGCCATGAAGTGTTATCGGCCACCGATCGCACTCTGTATCAAGGCAAGGCAGGCCTCTTCAGCGCAAGCCCTGCTGGGGTGCATTTTGATGATGTGCAAGTGTTTTCAATGGCGTCTGTTCGCGAGCGCTTTGATGATGAAGTTACAGGCCGGTGGACACTCTACGGTGGAACGTGGCAGCGCGGCATCTCGACTTTCGGCGGGGTTTTTCCAGGTGACGCCTGCCTGCGTGTGGATGCCGATGACCCGGCGAAGGCCATCCTCGCCCGGGACGTTCCAGCCGACTTTATTTTCGAAGCCGACACGTTTGCGCCGGAAGGTGTCTTCGGTCTCTGCTTCTATTACAGAGATGAAGTGAATTACTGGCTGGCCCGAGTCACACCCAAGGGAGCATCTCTTATAGAAAAACGGGAAGGCCAACTTTTCGTCCACGATAAGATCGAAACCGAATACCCACCAGCACTGCGTCGTATTCGAATAACCACAGAGAAACACGTCGTCCGCGTTACCATTGACGGCCAGGAGATGCAGGCGGTGGTGGAGGAGGCTCAGGGCCGGGTAGGTTTCTACGCAGCTAACGCGAATCAGACCGCCTTTGATAACGCATACCTCATGAGCGCTGAACCACTGACGCCAGTCTTTATCCAGCACGAAGTTTTCGGCGGCGAACGCACCATGGCCGGTTGGTCAGTCGCCCGGAGTGATTGGGATGCCTCCGATTTTGAAGGCATGTCGGGCCAATGGCACCGTGGAGCGTTCCCCGGCGACGTTTCGATGCGGATTCAACTCAATAGACGCCCGGCACGTCGATCCGTAATGCGGCTCAAGCTTGGCGGCTCTCGAACCGATGCAAGCATGGGATGTTCGCTCGAACTGGATTTTGCCAATACCGCCAGCATTGCCATCAAGCGGGGCGGAAAGACCCTTGCCGAAAAACAGGACGTACCCCTGACATTCCCATTCACCGTTCGTTTCAGCCAACTGGGCCACTTTGCCGTGGTGCACATTGGCCAGCAGGCCGCCCTTCATTCAAAGTTGCCTGAAGACGTCCATGGCCGGGAAATCGGCTGGGCAGCGGATGGATTTGAAGTTGCCGCCGAAGACGTCTTTGTCGAGGCCCGCAACTGCAACGTCTACACATTCAAGACCGCAACGGTCGACTGGATTGCAGCGAACGGTGACTGGCAGGTGACCAATCGGTGGACATGCGATCCGCGGTGGTCCTTTTTCTCCGGTGTCTCAGACAATCTCGCCGTGCTTTGGAACAAGCGTCCACTGCGAGGAAATGCGGTCGTTGAGTTCGCTGCCGGCCCAAAGATGAACCCCAACCTGGGCGGCAGTGACTACACTCGATACGCGCACGACATCAACGTCACCCTTTGCGCCGACGGCAAAGACCTGACGACCGGGTACAGCCTCATTTACGGCGGGTGGAAAAACTCTCACTCGCGCATCCTTCGCAACAACAGAATTGTCGCCGAAACGAACAATGTGATCCCCACCAGCGGACTGCACCGACGCTGGCTTTATTTCAGAGCGGAGAAGAAAGGGGATGAAATCAGCCTAACTGTCGAAGGGGAGAAGATTCTGTCATTCATCGATCCCGCCCCCCTCCCGGGCAATCGGGTAGCTCTGTGGACTTACGACAACGGGGTCATGGTCGCCCGTGTACGAATGGCCGCTGACGAAATCGGAAGACCTTCATTCCCCTCTTACCCCCCACCCACCTGGGGCACTTGCATCTACAACCACCCGGCCCAGCCGGACAAGGTAGCCGATGCGCTCAAACGTATTCAGGAACAGGACCTCACCATTGTTGGAAACGCGGCCTATGAACTCTCACAACTCCGTGAACCTTCCACCATCCCCAACCTGACTCCACTCCTGCAATCGCAAGACGATAACGTCCGCTGGCAGGCTGCGTCCGCGTTAGCCGCGATTGGCTTACCGGGTGTCCAGGCTTTGCTTAAGGAGCTCGACACCGATTCAGATCAGGCGCGCTGGAAGATCGAATCGGCCCTGCGACAGGCTGGCGCCGAAGCAGCGCCGCTCATCGTAAACACCCTCCTGAACGGGACGGACATACAGCGGCGTAGCTGTGCCTACATATTGCGGGATATTCCCGCTGATGAAACCTGTGCCGGCCTCGTCGCCGCTATGGCGGATAAGGATTCCGGCGTGCAATGGAAGGCGGCGGATTCCCTTTTCAATCTTGGACAAATCGCCGCCCCCATCGTCGTGCGTGCCCTGCGAAACAAAAGCACTCAAATCCGCCAGACTGCAGCCTGGGTCCTCGGAAAGATGCCCGTGCACGCGCCCATCGAGGCCCTCATCGGCGCTCTCGGCGATCCCGACAATGATGTGCGTTGGAAAGCAGCAACTGCCATCAAAGAGAGAGAGCCGCGCCCGGAGACGGATGTCGTTTCAGCCTACAAATTCGCCGACCGCATGACCCGAGAGCACTTGGTCTGGATTCTCACTGAGTGGAAGTACGGGGGCCTCACAGAGCTGCGAAAAAGCTCACAGCCCGACAATGCCCAGCAATCACAGGCAAAGGTTCGGGGTGTGAAAATTGAGAGTACGCCGGTCGGCGCCAGCGTGTTTATTAACGACAAGTATGCCGGCATATCGCCTGGCACATTTACCGCACCGGCCGCGGAGTCCGTCGTCACTCTGCACCGTCACGGGTATTCGCCCTGGTCTGGGAAAATCGCAGCCGAAAAGACAGATTCGCTGCGAGTAGAATTCGAACCACTCTCCCGCCTGGAGCTTACGGTTCTTTCCATGCCCTCTGCCGCATCGGTCTTTCTTGACAACGAATTCCGTGGAAACACCCCGATAACCCTCCAGGACGTCACCTCCGGCACGCATCAACTCCGCCTCGAGCGAGAGGGGTGCTTCACCATTGGACAAGATCTCAAGCTGCTGCCAAATAAAAATCAGAGCATCCGGCTCAGCTTGAAATTCAAGAGCGAGCAGTTTTATCTCGACCGGCTCAAAGACAAGCCTGACATGGCCTCCTTCCGTACCGAGCTCGCTCACCTCTATTTCCTGATGAACGACTTCGACAAAGGGCGTGACCAATTCCTCGAGGCTTTCAGGCTGGTTAAGACCGGTCGCGACCAGAGCGGATACGCGAGCCGGCTCACTCAGGAACTGGGGAAAATCCAGACCGCGTTCTTCGACTATGGAGATGAACAATCCCAAAATAAGGGCCGAGCCGCACTCGAACAGGTATATGAGCAACTGACAAAAGAGTTCCCGGCAGACTCAAGTTTCTGGACATCACTCGCCCAACTGCAGATGGGCCGCGGCGCGTATCAGCAGATCGTCGACAATATGACCCAGGCTTTGCGTCACCTGCCCAACGATTGGGAGATTCATTTCGCGCTCGGAATTGCTCAGTATTCACTGGCATCAAACGGCCAGGCCACATTCAAGAGCCAGGCCGAGGCCTCCCTGAACAAAGCCCGGCAGCTTGCTCCGGCCAAGCAGCAGAGCAGCGTAGACCAATATTTGCAGAATCTGCTCAAACTGCCGTAATCCATTCATGGCATTGCAAATCTCCACTCTTTTCGCGGCGCTGTTCGCGCCACTGCTTGCCGACACCTTCATGGCTCAGTACGAGAGCGACATGCTCAAGCTGGTTAACAGCGACCGTGCCAAGTTCAAATTGCCCGCTCTCGAGCTTGATGTCCGCCTGACCGAGGTTGCAAGAGGCCACAGCCAAGACATGGCCGTCAACGGTTTTTTCGGGCACAAATCCCTTTCAACCGGGGCTCCCGCTGACCGATACCACAAGGCGAAGATTGCAGCAGCTCGACTGACCGAAAACGTGGCCCTTCATCAATCCGTTGCCGCCGCCCAGCAGGCACTCATGGAGAGCCCCGGACACCGCAAGAATTTGCTCGACCCCAAAGTCACCCATATCGGGATTGGAATCTACCTTCTTCGCGGCGACCTCTACATCACACAGAATTTTCTGCTGCCACTGAAGGAGATCAACGCCTCCAGCGCTTCCAAGGAATTCCTGGCAAAAGTAAATCAACTGAGGAAGAAAAAAGGAAGCGAGCCTCTGATTCTGGACGAAAGAATCGTCGAGGTCTGCGAAGCCAACAGCCAAATCATGCACAAGAAGGACGACCTCGGTGGGGACGTTGCCCAGAAGGGAATGCGGAAATTGAAGAAGGATTACCACGGATACGCTATGTATTTTAATTTTGCTAAAGATCTCGACTCCCTGCTGGAATCCGACGGTTTGATGGACAAGGACATGACCTGCCTAGGGATTGGTGTCGTAAAGAATGAAAACAAGGACAGCGGATACGGGATGCTCTGGGTGACCCTGGTTCTTGCGAAGAGCCGGTGAAGTGCGGTCGTCTCGCAGTGGGGCTGTTTAGAGCTGATGTCAGGCAGAGCAATTCGTACTTGAGAAATCAGTCTACCCTCAATTAGTCTGCTCTATATTTGCGACCGGTTTAGCTAAAATTTTCCGCAGAGAAGGTCTCCTCGAGGTTTCTTAGAACGACACATTCGAGGTCGTCTGGCGCAATCTTTTCCGGCACCTGGCCGGGGGCTCGTCGCTCCGCTCGGCTGAATTCCAGGTCATCAGGCGGCAGTTTGAAGATCTCGTGAATCTTTCGAACGTTCATCGAATTTTCTGTGCCGCGTGTGGCTGAAACTGCTATGTAGAACCGGTGAGCGTGAGCACAAGTGAGACATTTATCCGGGCACTAGCTACAATCCAGCGCCAGATAACCTTCCGGTGCAGAGCGTTCATGTCGCTCCGCCACTTTCTGAATCCTGAGCAATCGAGTTGAGAGTTTTTGTATGGAAAGATTCGGTTTCGAATCACAGGTTGGAGGAGTTGTCTTACTGGCCATCGCCCTGGTAAGTATGATGCTGTTTACTCTGTTCACACTTCTTCCGGTGAAGATGGCCGCAGCCATGCTGAGCGCTAAACGAACGGGGTTCGTGTTTTGTGCTATTGCTCTCTTTTTGTCATTCGGCATCTACACAGCCAGCCTCACAGTTCCTTTGGTTGGCCCCATGGTTGCGTTTTTCCTCAATGGTCTCTCATTCTCTATAGTTCTGGGAACGGGCTTCATTCGTGGGTTGCTTATTTCGCTTCTGCACGGCTTCTTTGCGGCACTTCTGGCCATTGGGCTTGGCCTTATTTTGATCGCGCTTGGGGTAATCAGTCGTGAAGCAGTTGGGAAAAACTGGAAGGTGAGATCGTCTACCGCACTCCCCCACCCATCATCTCTATTTATTCTTCCGCGGCATGAACGGAAAACGAACTAAAATTCCTCCGATCGTGATTCTGGCGATCATTCTTATCAGCAGTCTCACCGTCATCTGGGTCCTTGTCGCTATCCTGGTTGTCAAGAGCATGAAGCTGGCGATCATCGGCGGGATCGTTGGTGCAGTCTTTGAGTCTGCAGTTCTGATGGCCGGGATCATGCTCAAACGAAATTTGTAAATTTCGTATCCTCCCCCGGCAGAGTTCCAACATGCAGGATTTCACGATTTCGCTGGTTCAGCACAACAGCGTCGTAGGCCAGAAGAAGGACAACCTTGCGATCACTATTGAGTACGTTCGTAAGGCAAAAAATAAAGGCGCAGACTTGGTTTGTCTGCCCGAGCTCAACATCACAGGCCACGCTGGCCATCCCTCCATGGTAGAGGAAAGAGAGCCGGTGCCGGACGGCCCCTCCACCCAGGCTTTGATTGAGATATGTAAAGAACTCGACACCTACGTTTCTGCCGGAATAGCAGAAGACGAACACGGCGTGCCTTACAACACGCAGTTCGTGGTCGGGCCGGAGGGATTTCTTGGAAAGCAGCGAAAGGTGCACTTGTCCGGCGACGAGTATTTCGAATTCCGGGGAGGCACTGAGCTGCCGGTCATCGAGCTGCCCTTCGTGAAAATTGGCATCATCATCTGTTACGACAACCTCTTTCCGGAACTCGCCCGCTGTATGGCATTGAAAGGCGCCGAACTTCTTTTCGCACCACACGCAGCACGATTCGGCAAATGGCCCAAAGACCTGGCCGAAAGAAAAAAGGCCGTGGCTCGTGTGAAGGAAAACTGGAAGCTCGTCCATCGCTGTCGTGCCTATGACAACGGTTGTTACGTTGCCGTGTGCAATACGGCAGGAAGAAGCGCCATGCATATAGAGGGCGTCGAAGCCAATCATGCTGGCGGGTGCCTTTTGGTGTCACCGGACGGCCAGGTCCTCACAGAATCACGGACACGTGATATCAAAGATGAGATGATCGTGAAGAAACTGGATGCCCGGGCAGTTACACGGCGTCCGAAGAATATGCAGCAGCGAAAACCTGAACTCTTCAACGCCATCGTAGAGGGTACGGCGTAAGACGGGGGCCGTTCGGTTTTGTCAGAGCCATCAAAGTAGAGCGGAGTATTCCCTTCCTGTAACTGCTCAGCGGGGCACGCTCTTGCTTTGAATCTTTCCTTTCTACTGACGTCACTCTCTGAGGCTCCTCCTGGCAGCGCCGATCTCGATGTCGTGCCGTTCACGAGAAAGAAAGATACTCACGTGCGTGAAGCCGATGTCCGCCAACAGGTCAAGTGCAGGCCCAAAAGCGTCAGCCACCCGTTCCGGCTGGTGTGCGTCAGCTCCGAGGACAATCGGTATGCCACGTTTTTGAATCTCTTCGAGTATCTCCCGCCCCGGATTCATCTCCGGGATCAGCTTGTTCGCACCGGATGTATTGAGCTCCATGGCGATGCCTGCGGCGGCGATTCGGTCAAGGCAAGCGCCTATATGCTCCAGCAACCTTTGCACATCCCAGTCATCCGGCGAAACGTTCTTCACCAAGTCTGGATGGGAGAGCGTGTCGAACAACCCTGTCTCCGCAGCCATGGCCAGGTGTTCAAAATAGGTTTTCTGATATTCGAACATGTCATCACCCAGATACCGTTCCTTGTAATCTTTAATATGCGGATGGACTGAGCCAAGGACGTGATGCAGATCTGCCTTTGAATGCAGCTCTTCCAGCCAGGGCTCCATGCCTGGCGCATAATCGCTCTCGAGTCCGAGCCGTACGTCCACTCGGCCTTTCCATGCCTGCCGCGCACGCTCAACAATCTCGACGTATTCATCGAATTCGTCGACACTCATTCTCACACCTGGAGACCAGCCGTCGTTGTCGGGGTTATGGCAGGTGACAATGATGCCCTTGAGCCCGCGTTGTTCAGCCACGGCTGCGTATTCTTCCGGCTCTCCCCTGGCATGTTTGCAGAGCGGAGTGTGCATGTGGGATTCATATAGGATGGGCGTGGTCATGTTTTCCTGTTGATATTCGGGCGGAGAAGTGAAATGAATGAGCGGCCAGTCTCAATCTTTCGCCTGCCGAATCAACACTTCCGTTGCAACATCCCTTCCTGAATCGAGACCAGAGGTAATGAATCAAAAAATCCAGCAAGCCCGCGAAACCGCTCTCGAACTCCTCAAGCCCTCTCAGGCACAACTCGAGCATGGGCTTGAACTTCATGAAAACTCGTTGGTAGTAGAGTCGTATGGGTTTGCACCGCGCGGCGCTCTGGACAACTACGTCCTCAAAACGGCAATTGAAGGCAACGCTTCGGGGTTGGAACTCCAGGACATCGTCGAAGATCTAATACTGACCGGGATGTTGAACGATGAAGCGCAGAAAAAGGAGTTCATGGAAGCTTGGGACGCGTCGGGCGTCACCTGCATTCTGCAGAACGCGGGCGAGGAAGGCAGCACAGTAAAAAGGTTGCTGAAGCGCCTTGCACGATTTACGTGGACTTCGGACATGATGCGGGATTTCTGTCCCAAGGCGGTCAGCCCTGATGACATCGTCGAGGCACATCAGGCCGGACGCCATTGTTTCTATCTTTCGGGCAACGGAGTGCCGGTGCCGCTTGATTTCGTATCTGTTGAAGAGGAATTACGGTTCATTCGAATTTTCTTCCAGCTCGGCATCCGGATGATGCATCTGACTTACAACCGCAGAAATCTCATCGGCGATGGTTGCTCGGAGTCTTCTGATGCCGGGCTCAGCGACTTTGGCCATGCAGTGGTGAAAGAAATGAACCGCCAGGGAATCATCGTGGACGTGGCTCACTCCGGCTTGAAGACCGGTTACGATGCAGCGAAGGAATCTGACAAGCCGATGGTGATCAGCCATTCAACATGTGCGGCCCTCAATCCGCACATACGGGCCAAAACAGATGAAGTCATTCGCGCTGTTGTCGAAACCGATGGCTACATGGGCATCTGCTCCATCCCAGCCTTCCTCGGTGGGAGTGGAGACATAAACGCAATGCTCGACCACATCGACTATATGGTTAAAACCTACGGCGCCGGCCATGTCGCCATAGGCACTGACGTCTCCTACGACCCGCCACCAATAGGCCCAAAGATATCCATGCCCAGGCAACGCGCTCGCTGGGAGTCCTTCTGGCCTGAGGATGCCTTCCCAGACAATTATCGCGCCCCCCAAATGGCAGAATCACTGGCCTGGACGAACTGGCCGTTGTTCACGGTAGGCATGGTTCAGCGCGGGTATTCCGACGATGACATCCAGAAGATCCTTGGCGGAAACGTGATGCGAGTCGCCCGGGCTTGTTTTCCTTTTGGTTAAGCGAGCCCGCTTTCACCTCAGTTCTTGCCACCTGAGAACCTGGATGTCTATTACAGTCGGCACCAGGACGGGCTTCAGCGGCCACTTAGCCCCTCCCCTTTGAATCAGGCACCGCACAGTCCTGTGGAACGCACCCCGGTCTACTCGAATCGTTACCGAGAATACCGTGCTGGAGGTGGTAACAATGCTCTGGAGCTCTAACAGAAGCTCCTTTGAGACACCCGATACCTGGGCGAGCTGGTTCAATGTCGTAAATCCGTCTAGTTCTTTACGCCGTTCAATGATCGCATCCGCTATGGGGCCCGTCATCCTCTCCGATAGTGCCATCAAAATGACTCTGGGCGCGGTGTTCAGATTGACTTTACCTGTGCCGGTGATGGAGAGGATGTCTTCGAGGTCAGCCTCTGCCTCCGCCCCATAGAGGTCGGCACGCTTCACACTCTCCAACTCGGTCAATTCATCCAGCGAATGAAATGGCCAGCCGATGAAGGGCCCTTTTTCTTCTCCAAAGGCTGTCGAGGATTCGCGATCAATCTTCTCTTCCAGGTCCTTCATCAGTTGCCTGGCATCCAGGTTGAGACCCAGAATTTCAACGGCGCGGATAATCCTCTCCCGAACCGGCCTCCGAATGGTTTCAACAGTTACTTTACTTTTTTCTACGAGCGCACGTTCCGGGACGAGGTCGTTGATATTCAGCTTCCGGTCTTCGTCCACGATTTCCACGGTCAGGGCGGCCCCCTCAATCTTGACCGGAGCCAGCGGCCCGGCCCAGTTATCGCCAAGCCAGTCGTGTTTGTTATCTGCCTGATCTGCTCTAAGCATGGCCTTGGCCAATTCCAGTCCGGCTTGCGCAATTTCGGTCACCTGAAGTTCATCCGCTCGATTCCGTGCCAGCCGATGATCCACCCGAACCGAGTAGGCGAAGGAAGAGGCTATCACTACCAGCAGTGCCAGAAGAAAAACAACGAGGATCAGCGCTATGCCTGACCCTCGTTGTCGAGTCTTAAGAATCTGAAAACCTGGTGATTTCACCTCAGGCTCCGTTATTCAGCGGAAGCCAGGAAACTCGCGATTCGATCGAGTCCCTTCTCAATGACGGCCATAGAAGTGGCGTAAGAAAGTCTAACGTGCGGATCCGCACCAAACGGTTCACCCGGCACGATAGCCACCTTTTGCTGCTTAAGTAGAGCGTCACAGAAGTCGAACGAGTCCTTTACCTTGGCTCCGCCCAAAGTCTTTCCGTAATGGCTGCCGACATTGGGGAAAACATAAAAAGCGCCCAGCGGTGTGGCGCAGGTCACGCCAGGCAGGGAGTTCAAACGATCAACGATGTACATTCGCCGCTTGTCGAATTCGGCACGCATTTCAAGGACGCATTGTTGATCCTTATCAAGAGCGGCAACGCCACCATACTGGACAAACGTCACAGGATTGGAAGTGCTCTGGCTCTGCAAACGCCCGACGGCGGCAACCACGTCGGCATTGCCTGCCACATATCCAAGACGCCAGCCGGTCATTGAATAAGCCTTGGAATGCCCATTTACTACGAGCGTGAGTTCCTTCATCTCCGGGCTGACCTCAGCAATGCTGTGGTGAGTACGCCCTCCGTAGATCAGGTGCTCGTAAATCTCATCCGAGATCACACCGATGTTGTTTTCAAGGCAGACCTCGGCAACAGCCTCCAGATCGCTCTTTTCGTATACGCCGCCCGTGGGATTGCTGGGGCTGTTTAGAACAAGAAAACGCGTGCGATCAGTCAGTTTCTCCCTGAGCGCATCCGGTCTCAGCACAAAGCCATCGGCTTCCGATGTGTTAACGACGACTGTCTTCCCCCCTGCGCAGCCAATCTGTTCCGGATAGCTCACCCAATAGGGTGCGGGCACGATAACCTCATCGCCTTCACCAAGAAGCACCTGAAACAGGTTATAGAGCGTATGTTTTGCACCACTGGAAATAGCGATCTGTTTCGTGTCATACGAGAGCCCATTATCCCGTTTGAGTTTCCGAACAATTGCGTTCTTCAATACAGGTAAACCCGACGCTGGTGAATACTTCGTCTCACCGGACTGAAGCGCATCAATGGTTGCCTGTTTGATGAAATCCGGGGTATCAAAATCCGGCTCACCGGCGGAGAGGCTGACCACATCCTCGCCTGCCGCCTGCATCGCCTTCGCCTTCGCAGTAATCGCCAGAGTCGGTGAATCCGTAATGCTTGCCGCACGGCCACGCAGTTCCATGTTCTCCTCCATTCAAAGGTTGTTGTTAAGTTGATTCCGGCTCGCGATAGAGGCGGCTATCTTATTTCCGAAGGATGGGTTCGCACACGGTTCAGAGGCATACTGGCTTCAGAATGGAGCAGAACAAGACTTCAGGAGGCCAGCGCCGCATCGGGGCTTGTGCTCACTTTCACAAGGCGATCAATCCTGCAGATGCGAAACACATCAAGCACAGGCTTGGTCGCCGAAACCAGGCGAAGCTCTCCGCCTGACTCAAGCAGGATTTTCCTGGCCTTGAAAAGTTTCCCGATAGCCACACTGGAAATAGTCTGGACTGACCGCATATCCAGAACTACCACAAGACCTGGCGAATTCTCAGCAGTCTCTTCGAGCCAATGCCCCCACTCATTGAGCTCCTCATGACTGAGCTTGGGGTAGCCAAGTGTGATAAGGATGGCTGCCCCCTTCGCTTCGACTTTGAACTTACCATTATCCATAAGTTTTACTCAGTGCTTTTGTCGTTGGTCTCTGACAGTGCTTCTTCAACTGAAGAAAAAATATTGAGGAGATGATCCAGTTGGCAGGCATGGAATACATGCAGGACCGAAGGATTTGCCGCCACGAGAATGAGTGCCCCACCCGAATCCATCAGTAGTTTCCTTGCTCTGAATAATTTGCCTATAACGATACTTGATATCGAGACCACGAGCCCCATATCAAGGATGAGGCGATAATTCGGGAGCTCCTCCGCCAAATCAATCAGCCTCTGCCCGAAGCTGTCAAGTTCATCGAATCCCAGTCTGCTGCTACCAATAGTTGCCACGGCAGTCCGACTTTTGAACTCGATAGAGAATGGAACTTCCTTGTGACTCACACCACGCTCGCTTGGGATCAAATAGCCCGCTCAAAGGAGGCAGTATAGCCGGACGTTCCGACTTGACATCCCTTCTTTCATAGTTACCTTTCCCGCCCTTCAGGCCGAAGTGGCGGAATTGGCAGACGCGCTAGGTTCAGGACCTAGTGGGGGTAACCCTGTGGAGGTTCGAGTCCTCTCTTCGGTAGTTTGAAACTTGTTGAGGCAGAAGAACTTTACGGCTCTTCTGCCTTTTTTAATTGCCGTTCAACACGCTGAGCCGAAACTTACTGAGCTGAAACTTTCCACTCCACGTGCATGTCGTGGAAGGTAATGCTGATGTAGACGCGGACTTTTTTTCAGATGTTTGCAGACCGGTATGGTGTAAAAACTCATTCTAATACACCTTGGCCAATCATCTTGACCAATGATCTCGGGTCTTTTTCTGTACGGATTTTCGCTCTTTGACTTAGCCGTTGACGACGAAACTGACCATCGAGTCGGTTCGTCTTGCGTGACGTACAGATCTCGCCTGACCAAATCGCGTTAGGCTCCACGAGGAGTAGTCATGGTAGCCATGGGCCAGACCTCCATTTGCCATTTGAGCGGCTGTCGGTCTTTGTAGGTTGTTTATGAAGCACATTCAGAACCATCCGGTCGGTTCTGGTCCCATCCCTGCCCTGGTCGGATAACCCCGGTGCCGGCGGCTCCAGTTTCCAAGAACAATTCCTCGTGGCTCTTGGCGATTTCCTTGCAGGGATTGGTGCTGAAGGACGGCAGCCTGAAAGTGACGACCGTCTGTTCCAGCAGGTCCAGATAGCGGTTCACCGTCGGCAGCGCCATCTGAAGCTGATTCGCCAGTTTGTTCACCGACACCTCCGCGCCAGCCTGATGGGCCAGCAACAGCAGCAACCGTTTGATGAGGTCCGGCGTCTTGACCAAGCCGGCTTGGAGCACCGCCGAAGGCCGCCTAAAGAACTGACCTTGTACGCCTTCATATTGGCTTCTTCGGAGCCCGGTACGCTGGTCTTGGCGGTGATCATCAGGTTGCGATGGCCATGCCGGGGGCCACAGTACGGCCATTTCCAGGCTTAGCGGAACGCTCTTGATTTCATCGGCGTCGCGATTGGCCTCGCTATTGGCCTCGGACCAGAAGAAGGTGTTTGCAGAGGTTTCAGTCAAGTCCCGGGTAATGTCTGCGCTCAGCACGTAAGAGCCGTCTTTGAGCTTCTCAAAGAATTCGATGCGAATCTGTCATTGAAAGAAAGCATGAATACTCGGGGTGTTGTCATATGAGCCTTGCCAGAATCGCCACACATCGAAAAGCAGGCAGCGCTCATTCTTTAGAGTTTTTCGGCCAATTCAGATGCTTTTCCAGAAAGCGGAAAGTCCCTTGGCCGTTGATGGTGTGAGGACCGTCGAAAAACTCTATTTCGGTATCATCGCCTCTGCCCAGTTTATTATAAAACCGCCGGATCTTTGCATATTCGTATGCAACCCACTCGTCGATGGACACTCCATCGTCGTGTCCTCTTTCAACCATAAACGGCCGTGGAAATATCAAGTAGGCCATTTCCGCGTAGTTGAATGTATGGCCTAAGTTGAATTCCAACAGTTCCCATTCGGAGGTGTACTGGTAGCTGAATCGAGCCTCCACGGAAACTACTTTCTTAACCCAATCATTAAAATCTGCGGAACAGATCGAAAGGCAATAGTCCTGCAAAATCGCCGGCACACGCATCGCCGTCTTTCCGCCGTAACTGAGACCATAAAATGCAATCCTTTTCTTGTCTACGACAGGCAAGGTTTCGAGCCAATTGAGAATTTGCTCATGCTGCCGGACGATGAACGAAAACAGAGAAAGCTTCAACGGATTGGCCTTTCTTTGAATCATTCTGAATCGTTCCTTGCCACGATACGGATTGTGTGGAGCGAAGGTAATGAAACCCCTATCGGCAAGACTCGCAGCGTATGACTTATAGAACCGGTAACCGTCGGCGCGTTCGATTGTGTCCCTCGGCACCCCCTCTAATCCGTGCTGGCACACGACAGCCGGGCGTCTCTCCCCTTTCTTGATTCCCTTGGGCACACACAGAATCCCCCAGGCGAAAACCGGCGGATGCTTTCCGCCGGCGCCCGGCAAGACGTCCAGCACAACTTCGTATCCTGTCCATCTCTTACGGTCATACGCCTTTCGAATGCGGGGCCGCATCTCCGCCAGCGGGCAATCGATGTTTCCAATCACCTCTCTGGAAAAGTATTCTCGGAAGGACGCCGCATCTTTGATGAAAGCTTTTGCTGATGTTCGGACTGTTCCATCCAGGATGTACTTGTCCCTTCCTTTACCTGAAAATCGTTCTAATTGCTGGATGTGGCCGGTCAGTTGTTCCACTAATCTTTTCTGCCGTGCAGAGGGATTCTCTAATTCCTGTTCCGCTCTAAGCGGTGAAGTCTTTTTTGTAGAAAGTTCAATCCCGAATTTGCCGAAAAGCCTGTTAAGGGATGCAAGAGAGCCCGGGCCCGCCGTGCTGCCATCTGCACCCGCAACCAAATCAGCCCTTCCATACTTGCCCGACAGTTTTTTAAACCGCGCAATCTCTTTTTGAATATCCGGCAAGCCTGGTGTGGTAATTAAACCGGGAGAAGCACCACCCCGATGACCACTTGGCTGAAGACGCGGCGGGAGAACTCGCGGGGGCTTACTATGTTCAATAACCAGCGACCTTGGCGCTATCAGGGCCGCGATTTCTGCCCCGCCGAACCGTTCAAGATACCCCCAGACATTCCGGTAAACAGGTTCTTTCCAGACCTTTTCTCGCTTGTTGAAAAATCCGCTGACCAGACAGCCGCGGATCCGTTCATCCACCGCGGCAGAATAGAAGGCAACCAACCCGCCTTCGGCGTAGCCTGTGACCATTACAGGTAGAACTGCCTTTTTCGTCTGGCCTTCACTCCTGGCTGCTGCAAACCAGTCTACAGCAGCCAGCACTCGCTGAACTTCATAGCCGATAATGTGCCGCCCCATCTGAAATGCCTGACGATAAATCCATTCACGGTGCGGTTGGTTTGTTTTGCCTACCCTAAGATGGCCTGAGAAATTGTTTCCCCGGCTGACAAGCTGTGGAATGAGCACAGTAGCCCCCGCTTCTGCCAGGAGCAGAGCATACGGTTCTCCTGTTTTCAGTGGCCTCAGTCCCGCCAATTGTTCAGGCGTCTGATCCGCATCCGGAAGGACAATCACATTAATTTTTGGGCTGCCCCTGGGTTTCAGGAGCAATCCCTCGCCTTGGACACCGTCCAATACATCCCATCTGACCTGGTGGGCGCTGACCATCGAATTCGCTGCGACAGGCCCTCCACCGACTCGGCCATACTCTTCCAAGTGCGGTGGAAGTCGCTCATCCACCACTCCAATCAGCCTCCGGAATTCGGTACGATTAGCTTCTATCGACTTGCGGTAGGCACTAGCTGAAGAGTAATCCAGTTGCCAGTACTCTTGACGGGCTTCGACCGATTCTTCCAGCTTCTTGTCGAGCCAGGCATGGATTCCATCGACCATCCTTACCGATAGATCGTCGTTCCAGGTCAACTTTTCTGCTCCGGCGAAAATCGGATCATCAGCCATTGTGCTGACCATTTAGGGGATTACGTAAAAGTCAACGAACAGATTCATTCGCCAGCCGGACTATTTCTTCAGATCGAAGCGCATGACCCGTCCCCAATTATTGTATTCGCACACATAGAGGTTACCGGAGGCATCGAAGGCGACTCCATGGGGGGCTGTAAAGAAGCCGACACGCCACTTTTCAGGGGCGACATTGTTCGTCGCAGTTTCGCCCTTTGTGTCGTTGGTGCCGAGTTCCAGCACAATCTTGCCTTCTTTATCTACCAAGCTTACCCGACCGGCAATTTCACCCACCGCGGCCCATTCTCCGAACACAGCAACGGCTGCTGGACGCCTCATGTCACTGGCGATGACATTGAACTCTTTTCCGTCCAGCGAAAAGTGAAGGAGGCGCCGGCCTTCACGGTCGCAACCAATGATTCGCGGAGGATCGAACCTCGTATCGACAGCTATTTTGTGAAGTGTCCTGATTTTGTATGGATCTTTCTTGCCACCGAATGACTGGACGTATTTTCCCGTCTTGTCGAATCGATGGATGTAGTCGCTGGAATAACCATCGGTAATGTAAATGTCACCACCAGGCGCAACGTCGGCGGCGGTGAAACTTACGTAGGATTCATCCTTCCTCTTTTGCTTGAACTCTTCTGGAACAGCATCACCGGCGATCGTCAAAAGTTTGTTGCCCTCGAGGTCAAGTTTCAAGGCCTGGTTGTATGCCCCTCCATAGATGAATTCTCCGTCCTCATCCTTACGGATTACGAAACCATGAAAATTGGGAGCACCCGGTAGATTGCGCAAATAATTTCCGTTCAAGTCATAAACCTGGATGCCCCCTTTCTGACCTCCAACGCTGATGAAAACCTCACCTTTCGAACTGATGGCTATATCACCATGAGAGTTACCAATATTTTGCATGCCTTCCGGCGGTTTGAGCCAGCCGGAGACGGCTTCGTATTGGGGGGCCTCCGCATGAAGAGAGCAGACGATGAGCAACAGTGCGGCAGTGAACGTATGCATGGTTTGTCCCCTCTGTCTAAGTGTTCAAAAATTGAGGGGCGGAGTCTATGCCGCAAGTCCGTTTATGGCGAACAGAGATTTGCATGCTCACGAAATTTTGCCGCACCGGTTTACTTCAGCGTGGCCTTCGCCCCCCGAATATCGCCAGCTCAAAAATCTTGAAGTAGCAGTCAACATCTTCATAGCCAATCTCGCGCAACCAGCCGCACTGTGTCTCCACCAGCGTCAGGATGTTTGCCTCTTTATCAGGTCGATGCACAAACTCGTGCAACACCTGCCCCTTCGACTTACCGGTCCCTTTCTTCAGATGGAGCAAGTGGAGCGAATCCACGAAACAGTCATCAGAAGCCTCTTCGATCCATTGCGTTGGCGAGAGGACATGCTCGTTATTCAGGAAAATACCCCCTGGCCGGAGCACTGAATAAATCTCTTCAAAAATCCTCCGCTTGATCTCGTCGGGTTGGTGGTGAATCGAAAAACCCGAGATGACAGCATCAAATGGCCCATGCTCGCCTGCGGCAGCCAACCAATCCGCCTTGCTGAAATCGCTCCTCAAAAATGTGAGTTCCTTTCCGGAATCTTCAAAGCGAGCACGCGCAGCGCCCAGCATCGCATCAGAAAAATCCAGCAGCACCCCATCGGAGTCCGGAAATTCATCGAAAACTGAGGCCGAGAGAATGCCATCGCCACAACCGAGGTCTAAGAATCTGTCCACCGGAAACTCCAGCCGCCGCAGCAGCCTCCTGATCATCTGCAGTTGCACAGAGGCCAACGGTATTCCGCCTCGGACGCCGTCCAGGAATTTCTTCACCAAACCTTCGTCCTGCCAGACTTCTGCTCCTGGGGGGCCTTGGATGCTCAAACTTAACTCCTGTTGAATGAAAGGTTAAGAGCCTGAGGATGTAGCTTCTCCGCGTGGCGCAAAGAACTTTCCCGGGAGCGGAAGCGTCCCGCTCCCAAATCGGAGGCGGGACGCCTCCGTCCCCAGGTTTGGTTCCGGCCAAAGGCCTCTTCAGGAACACAATATTGAAAACATAGGCCTGACTTCGCCAGCGCACGGTCTGACTTATCCTGAGACATCAACTTTTCTGCAGACAACTTGCTGCTGCGCAAATGGTTAAGGTGCAAAGATTCACCTTTCTGGTAGCTGGATCCTATCTGTTTCCGACTTTCGGTCCGCTTATCCAGCCTAGTCCACTCAAGGTACGGGCTGGAAACTCGATACTTTCAGTAGAGAAGATCTGCCCGAGTCTAAAGAGCACCCATGTCACTCAGCTTTCCAAACAGCGACCTTCGATCAATCGTCCCGATCTCGACCGGAACCCTCGCGTTGTCTTCCTCCACGACAGCCGCCGCATCACCGACCAGTCAACTCCTGGGAATGATCAATGATGAGCGACAGCGCAACGGGCTCGATGCCCTCAATCTCGATTCAAGACTGAGTCGCGTGGCCTTGGCGCATTCCCGAGACATGCTGGAGACCGATTTCTTCGCACATGATTCTCCCTCGACCGGCAATCTCAAGCAGAGACTTGAGAGTGCTAATATCGACTTCCATGTCGCCGGCGAAAACCTCGGTTTCGCTTCGTCACTCTCTGAGGTGAATCGCATCCTGTTTGAAAGTCCCGGACATCGAGCCAATCTGTTGAACCCGGAGTTCACAAACGTGGGACTTGGAATTGTGAATAAGGAGGACGGCTCGTTCCTGGTGACGCAGGTCTTCTCAAAACCAAGCTCGATCCAATCCGACAGCAAGGTGGTCGAACGCGAAACGGTCGGACAGATGAACGCTGCCCGCGTCGCCAACCAGACACCACCACTCGTGACTGATCCGATCATGCTGGATGCGGCAAGAGCCAACAGTAATCAGGTCGCTCGTACTGGCCAGATTGATCTCGATCTTCTGCAAAGCCAGCTAGAACTTCGCCGGCCCCCATCGCAGAACATTCACGCATTCGTTTTTCAGAATCCGTCGATCAATGACATTCTTAAATTAGAGGACTTGGCCAGCCCCATCTTTCGCACCGTGGGATTCGGCCTCTCGACAATGCCCAATCGAGCGGCGACGCTGCTCTTGGGTACCGACGGCAGATAGACGCGGCAAATCAATTTCATTAGGAAAAACAGGAGGCTTCCTGCCCGTCAGGAACGGGGCTTCCCCGCATTAGACAGACAGGTGGCCGTTCCTACTATGGCAGCAATTCCACTCGCTCAGCGCCTGACTAAACATGTTTACAACGATAAAAGTGGCCGCGATTTCAATGAAGCCCGTGAAGTGGGAAAAGGCCGCCAATGCAGATCGGATGGAGGACTTTTTCAGAAAAGCAGCCAGCGAAAAAGTCCATGTGGCCCTGGCGCCGGAGGGTGTCCTTGAGGGATACGTAACAAACGAAATCATTGCCAAACCTGTGCTCGCAGCTCGAATGCTCGATGTCGCCGAAAAGCTCGATGGGCCTTACATAAAGAGATTTCAGGAACTCGCAAGGGGATTAAAGACTTGCCTCTGTTTCGGCTTCGCTGAACAGAAGCGCGACGGCGTTTACAACTGCGCCATTTTCATCGATTTGAAGGGAAACATCTGCGGCACCCATCACAAGGCGCAGCTTGCGGAGGGGTATCATGATTCCTGGGAGTTCAATCGCATTGGGAAACAACTTCGCGCTTTTGAGACTCCATTCGGAAAGGCAGGATTCCTCATCTGCAACGAGCGCTGGAATCCTAAAATTGCCAGGACTCTTGTGATGGACGGCGCACAGGCACTCTACATTCCAAGCTTTGGTTCAAGGTCAAAGAGCCAGAACGAAAACGTGCTTGCCAGGGCGCGTGAAAATGGCGTTCCCACCGTAGAAGCCAACGTGGGCGTCAACATGATCATCAGCAAAGGCGAGGTCGTCGCCTACAAATGGGGATGTGATCAGTTGACCGTTGGTGAAATTGACATCCCTGAGTTGGCCTCCTCGAAGAATGCCCGCAAGATGGAGCGAGAGTACTTGAAAGAACAGTCAGTGAATATGAAGTTGAACTACAAGAAAACTATGGCACACCTGAAAAAGTAATAGGAATCTCCAACATGAAGAAAGTTCGCATCGTCAGCATCTCATCCAAGGGACACGGCAGCCTCGAGGCCAATCGCGAAAAGATGGTCTCGCAAATCGAAATGGCCGGTACCTGCAATCCGGATTTCGTCGTCTTCACGGAGGGGGCACGACAGCTTGGTCTTCCACGCGACGGTGAGGACTGCAAGGGAGAGTCCATACCCGGCCCATTGACCGAGGCCCTTGGGGCTGCGGCGGCCAAAGCAAACACGCATGTGGTCGTCGGCATGTATGAAAAGGATGGCAATACAAAATTTAACGCGTCCGCCCTCATTGGCCGCGAAGGACAAGTCATCGGCAAGTATCACAAAGTGCAGCCAACCATTGGCGAAATCGAAGACGACCACATCACGCCCGGCGTCGAAGCCCCGACGTGGGAAACCGACTGCGGACGCGTAGGGATGTGCATATGTTTCGATCTGAAGTTTCCGGAGATCCCACAGATGCTGGCCCGGAACAAAGCGCGCATCGTCTTCTTCTCGAGCGCGTTCAACGGCGGCGCCAGGCAGGCGGCCATCGCCAGAGATCACGGTTACTTTCTCGTAATCAGTCAGCCGATGCAGAGTTCCATCGTCGATATGTGCGGTACAAAGCTCGGATGGACCGGCTTCGAAGAGCCACTGGTACGGAACGAGAAACTTCTCCCATTTGCCGTCGCTGACATCAACGCGGACAGCAAGGCATACCATCTGGATTTCAACCAGGACAAGCTGGGCGCCATCCAGACAAAATACGGACTCGGCGTCCGCTTCCACATCCAGCGCCCCGAGGCCACATTTGTGATGGAATCCATGATGGATGATGTCTGTGCTGAAGACATCGAAAAGGAATTCGAGCTCGAAGATCTCTGGGACTATTACGACCGGGCTCGAGGGGTCCGAAAAGTAAATCTTGATCAGCAGATGTGATTCACTCTGCTGAGAATACCTTCACCCGGCCAACTGCCTCAGCACGTAATGCAGAATCCCGCCGTGCTCCAGATAGTGCACTTCCTGCGGGGTGTCGAGTCGCACCGTAGCTTGAAACGTTTTTACGCTGCCGTCGGCTGAGGTGGCCTTGACCGTCAGCTCGCGGCCGTTCGCAAAGTTACTGCCGATCATCTCTTCGATGCCGACAAAATCGAAGGTTTCTTCGCCGGACAATCCGAGCGCTTCTGCGCCCTCGCCTTCATTGAATTGCAGTGGCAGGATGCCCATCCCGACCAGGTTGCTGCGGTGAATGCGCTCGTAGGACTGGGCAATCACCGCGCTCACTCCAAGCAGGCGCGGGCCTTTGGCTGCCCAGTCACGGGACGAGCCTGAGCCATACTCTTTTCCAGCGAGGATGATCAGCGAAACGCCGTCAGCACGATACTTCTCAGAGGCTTCGAAAATCGTCATCTGTTCACCGTCAGGCAGGTGGCGAGTGAATCCACCTTCGGTGCCAGGTGCGAGTTGATTACGCAGACGAACGTTGGCGAATGTCCCGCGCATCATGACTTGGTGATTACCTCGACGAGATCCATAGGAATTGAAGTCCTCCTCATCGACCCCGCGCTCCATTAGATATTTGCCCGCAGGGCTGTCCGCGGAAAAGGAGCCGGCCGGTGATATGTGGTCGGTGGTCACGCTGTCACCCAAGACGGCCAGGCAGCGCGCAGCGGTAATGTCTGAAGCTCCAGGCGGCTCAGCGGTCATCCCTTCGAAGTACGGCGGATTTTGGATGTACGTGGACCCATCGCTCCATTCAAAGAGCTCTCCCTCAGGTGCGGACATGTTGGCCCACTGTTCGTCACCCGCGTAAACATCGCTGTACTGCTCCTTAAACATGGTCGATGTAACCGCCGCCTGCACCGTATCGGCCACTTCTGCACTTGTTGGCCAGATATCCCGCAGGAAGACATCGTTGCCGTTGGCATCCTGGCCAAGAGCCTCCGTTTCGAAATCTATATCTACACGACCGGCCAGAGCATAGGCCACCACCAGTGGCGGAGACGCCAGATAATTGGCGCGGACTTCGGAATGGACGCGGCCTTCGAAATTTCGATTGCCACTCAGTACGGAACAGACGACCAAATCGTTCTCCTTGACCGTTTTCGAGATGGTCTCAGGCAGCGGGCCACTGTTACCGATACAGGTGGTGCAGCCGTAGCCGACGAGGTGAAAACGCAGCTCTTCCAGGTCATCCAGAAGTCCGGCAGCATTGAGATACTCGGTTACAACCTTTGAACCGGGGGCAAGACTCGTCTTTACCCAGGGTTTGGATTTGAGCCCCTTCTCTACGGCTCTCTTCGCCACAAGCCCGGCGCCCAGCATCACCGACGGGTTGGAGGTATTCGTGCAACTGGTGATGGCGGCAATGACGACCGATCCATCATCCAGGGTGAACTTCTCTTCGCCGAGCGAGGCATCTTCAGCGATGGCTGCCTTCTCTGTTCCACTACCATTCAGACTAAGCACCGGCAGGCTGCGATCTGCAGTCTTGGGGGTAGCACGCAACCCGGCAAGTCCATCGCGGAAGGAAGCCGGCAGGTCTTTCATAAGGACACGATCCTGCGGTCGCTTCGGGCCGGCAAGACTCGGCTGAACACTGCTGACATCCAGTTCGAGGGTGTCTGTGTAAATCGCATCCGGCGTGTCCGCGGTATGGAAAAGACCTTGCGCTTTTCCGTAGGCTTCGACAAGAGCAACCTGCTCATCCGAACGCCCGGACAACCGCAGGTATTTAATGGTCTCATCATCGATGGGGAAGATGCCGCAGGTAGCGCCGTATTCGGGCGCCATGTTCGCCAAAGTCGCCCGGTCTGCGAGTGGCAGCCCCCGAAGGCCTTTGCCAAAGAACTCGACAAACTTGCCGACGACGCCCATCTTGCGAAGCATCTGAACAACGGTGAGCACCAGGTCAGTCGCCGTAGCCCCTTCCGAAAGTTTGCCCGTAAGCCGAAAACCCACGACCTGTGGCAGCAACATCGAAATAGGCTGCCCAAGCATGGCCGCCTCGGCCTCGATGCCGCCGACACCCCATCCCAGAACGCCGAGTCCGTTGATCATGGTGGTATGCGAATCCGTTCCGACAAGAGTGTCAGGGTACGCCAGGTTCTTTCCGTTCTTCTCAACGCCAAAAACGACGCGGGCGAGGTATTCCAGATTCACCTGATGCACGATTCCAGTGTCTGGCGGGACGACCTTAAAGTTATCGAAGGCAGTCTGTCCCCAGCGCAGAAACTCGTAACGTTCCTTGTTGCGGCTGAATTCCATATCTGCGTTGAATTTGAATGCATCGGCCGCTCCGTAGGAGTCCACCTGCACGGAATGGTCAATTACCAGTTCCGCTGGCTGCAATGGATTGATCTGTTTGGGGTCACCACCCAGAAGCTTTACCGCATCCCTCATGGCAGCCAGGTCTACAACCGCGGGCACACCGGTGAAATCCTGGAGCAGCACACGGCTCGGCGTGAAAGCAATCTCCTTGCTTGGCGTGGCGGAGGCATCCCAATTGGCGATGGCTTCAATGTCGCTGGCCGTAACGCTAGATCCATCTTCGGTGCGAAGAAGGTTTTCAAGCAGAATTTTGTGACAGAATGGCAGCTTCGCCGCCTGTGGAAACCTCTCTTCCACTGCCTTCAAGCTGTAAATCGTGTATTCCTTGCCGTTCACGCTAAGCGTGGTTTCGCTGTTGAAGCTGTTGTTCATTTCAATACTCCTGTTGGATGCTCCTGATGTATTCTCAATGTCAATTCTGATAAATTGCCGCGAACTGCTATTTTGCCGGGCATTATAGGTCAAAAGATTCAGTTGGCAGGCAACCCAGGAGACATTGAGATGAAAGAAATCATATTGATCGGCGATTCCATCCGAATGGGATACAAGCCTTACGTGGAAGAGGAGCTTGCCGGCAAGGCAAATGTCTGGGCCCCGGAGAAAAACGGCGGTACAAGCGAAAACGTTTTGAACCATCTGGACGAATGGGTGCTCTCACACCAGGCAACGGTCATACACTTGAATGCCGGCCTGCATGACCTCAAGAAGGGATTCGAGGAAGTAGAGAACAACATCTCCATTGTGCAATATGGGGAAAACGTCCGAGGCATCTTGAAAGGCATTAGAGAAGGTTCATCAGCCCGCCTCATCTGGGCTCTGACGACTCCTGTGAATGAAAACTGGCATCATGAACGTAAAGGATTCGACCGCCACGAGGCAGATGTGACTGCTTATAATGATGCGGCCAGGCAGGCTGCTGAGGAATGCGGCGTGGAAATCCACGATCTCTATCAAGTTGTCATGGATGCGGGGCGAGATGAAATCCTGACACCGGACGGCGTACACTTCACGCCGGCGGGTTCGGCGCTGCTTGGGAAGAAGGTGGCGGAGTTTGTAATGAGGGACTGATAAACTTGGCAAACAGGAGATGAACGCCGAAAATACAGAAACTTTTCAGAAACAATAATCAACCCAACAACGCACAATATGACCCCAGCTATCCTGAGAGCATTTTTTGCAGGCATTCTCGTCTCAAACGTCGTCCACGCCGCCGAGAAGGTCGATTTCAATCGCGACATCCGCCCCATTATTTCGGACAAATGTTTTGCCTGTCACGGCCCGGACGCCAAACAGGTGAAGGGTAAGCTTCGTCTCGATCTGCGTGAGAACGCCATCAAGATAAACAAGGACGGCCTGGCCCCCATCTTTCCAGGCGATGTGGATAAGAGTCTGTTGGTCTCCCGTATCTTTACCGAAGATGCCGACGACCTCATGCCGCCCGCGGAGTCAAAGAAAACACTCTCTGACGCAGAACGCGCAAAGCTCAAACAGTGGATTGCCGAAGGCGCAGAATACAAACAGCATTGGTCATTTATCACCGCCACAAGGCCGAAGGCCCCCTCAGTAAAAGATGAATCCTGGGTGACCAACGAGGTCGACAAGTTCATTCTAGCCGCGCTGCAGGGGCGGGGAATGAAGCCTTCAGCAGAGGCCAGTCGCAATACCCTCGTCCGCCGGATTTCACTCGATCTGCGCGGGCTGCCACCAACGACCGAAGAGGTCGATGCGTTCATAATCGACGACAAGCCCGGCGCTTATGAACGGATGGTCGACCGCATGTTTGCCAGCCAGCATTATGGCGAAAAGATGGCACTGCTCTGGATGGACCTCGCTCGTTACGGCGATACCAACGGTTACCACTACGACTCCACCCGGCAGGTCTGGCTTTGGCGTGAATGGGTCATCAATGCCTACAACCAAAACATGCCATTCGATCAGTTCACCCAGGAGCAGCTCGCTGGCGACCTGATACCGGAGGCCACTATCGACCAGAAGATCGCATCCGGATTCAATCGCAACACCCGCTACAACGAGGAAGGAGGCTCAGACCCGGATGAGTTCAGAGTGCGCTACGCCGTTGACCGCACCAACGTCCTTGGCCAGGTCTGGCTCGGGCTCACTGTCGGTTGCGCTGAATGCCACAGCCACAAATACGACCCGATTTCGCACAAAGAGTTCTATCAGCTCTATGCCTTCTTCAACAGCTTCGACGAGCCGGGCTCGCAAGGCCACAACCAGAAATATCCGCCACATATCGAAGTCCCGCAGAAAGAACAGGGCGAGGCCATCGCCGCAGCCGAAAAAGAAATCGTCCGCCTTCAGAACGAGATTTCTCAAAAGGCCTCAGCTATCGAATACAAAGAGCCCGACGATAAACCTGCTGAAGAGATGCATAAAGAACCGGTGGAGTTTGTGTGGGTCGATGACGATATGCCAGGCGGGGTCAAATCCGAGGGCAACACACTCGAATGGGTAGAGACGCCAGTTCACTCGGGCAGCCGTTCGATGAAGCGTGTTTCGGAAGGCAACCAGCAACACTTCTTCACCAACTCGCCCTACAAACTCAAGGTCGGTGAAGGGGACAAGCTTTTCGCCTGGATCTGGATCGATCCTGAAGCCAAACCAAAATCGATCATGCTCCAGTACAACACAACCGGGACGCCCGCAGGCTGGCTGCACCGTGGATTCTGGGGCGAAGATTTGATTCCATTCGGAGCGGTCAACACCACCCAGAAACGCCCGATGGGCCCACTGCCAGAAACCGGCAAATGGATGCGACTTGAACTTGATGCTGCGCACATCGGCCTGACCCCAGGCATGGAGATCCACGGCATGGCCTTCACCCAGTTTGATGGCACCGCTTACTGGGATACCGCGGGCATCGTCTCAAAGATCAAGCAGGGCCCATCAGACCACATCTGGTTCGATGACGAAGCGCCCGAAGGAGCGAAAGCCGATGGCGGATGGACGTGGGTGACGAAGGAGAAGAACCATCAGGTGCATTCCGGCACGCAGGCCACCCGCCGTCAGGGCAAGGGGCTTACCCAGCATTTTTGCCACGGAGCGAAGAAGACTCTCAAAATCAATCATGACGACGTGCTATATGAATACGTCTGGCTTGATCCAGAGGATTCGCCGAAGGCGATTCAGATGCAATTCAACGACGGCAACTGGAATCATCGCGCCTACTGGGGCGAGGACCTTTGTTTTGGTAAAGGTGAAAAGGGCCCGCACAATTACTACATGGGCCCGCTTCCAAAACCTGGAAAATGGGCACGGCTGGAAGTTTCAGTCAAACTCGTTGGCCTGAATCCGGGAGCCCAACTGAACGGCTGGGCCTTTACACAATTCGACGGAACGGTTTATTACGACACGGCCGGCGTCAAGACCTGGCTCGGACCAGACCCACGGTATAAGCGTTCCATGCTTGCCTGGGAGAAACTTGCGGCCAACGACCAAGCCGTCACCGAAGATGTCAGGAAAGCAATAGCTGTGGGGGCGGACAAACGCACTGACGAACAAAAGGCAACCATTCAGAATTACTATGTCGGTTTCGTCTTCGGCGAAACAAGGGGGACATTCGACCCACTCATTAACCAGATCAAAACCGAACAGAAGACCATGGAAGACGCGAAAATGAATACGCCCTTCCAACTTGTCACCGTCGAAATGGCCACCCGACGTCCGGCATTTGTTCTGATGCGCGGCAACTTTCTTACACCCGGCGAAGAGGTCAAGCCGGACGTCCCCGCCATGTTCAAACCGTTCCCCAAAGACAAACCTCTAAACAGACTCGGCCTCGCGCAGTGGTTGACCGATCCTGAACATCCACTCGTTTCCAGGGTGACCGTCAATCGATTCTGGTCCCAACTCTTTGGTTTCGGCATAGTCCAAAGCATGGGCGATTTCGGCATGCAAGGCACTTTCCCTACTCACCCGGACCTGCTCGACTGGCTGGCCACAGATTTCGTAGAGTCCGGCTGGGACGTCAAAGCGCTGCTCAAGAAAATCGTGATGTCTTCCACCTATCGCCAGGCTTCGCACAACGACCACCGTTATGCCGAGAGCGATCCTGAAAACAAACTTCTCTGGCGCGCTCCGCGCTTCCGCCTGATGGCCGAAGAAATCCGCGACTCCGCCCTCCTCATCAGCGGCCTCCTCAATCCAACGGTCGGCGGGCGCCCGGTCAATCCATACCAACCCGCCGGCTATTACCAGGGCAAGTTCAACTGGCAATGGCCGGAAAGCACAGGAGACGACCTCTACCGCCGCGGCATGTACACCTTCTGGCGCCGCACCACCCCCTACCCCACCTTCCTCATCTTCGATGCCCAGGATCGCAGCGAATGCGTGGTCGAGCGACCACGCACAAATACGCCATTGCAGGCACTAACCACCTTGAACGATCCGCAGTTTGTCGAAGCCGCCCGTGTTTACGGTCAAAAGCTGGTGCTTGAAGGTCCGAAAGAAACGGATGCCAGGCTGACCTACGCGTTCAAACGCACATTCGCTCGCCCGCCCGAAGCCGCCGAACTCGCCGAATTGAAAAAACTCTACGATGAAGAAAAAGAGTATTACAAGAATGATCTTAAAGCCGCCGAAGCCCTGGTTAAGGCCGGCAAGTTTGCAAGACCAACTGATATTGATGTTATTGAACACGCCACCTGGACAGCCTTGACAAATGTACTTCTGAACTTAGATGAATTCGTGATGAGGGAGTAGGAACCTGACTTCTTCATTCTTTTTCTTCTCCTCGTCTCTCCGAATCCTTGGGAATTTCTGAATTCTTCTCCTCGTCTTTCCGAATCCTTGGGAGTTTCTGAATTCTTCTCCTCGTCTTTCCGAATCCTTGGGAATTTCTGAATTCTTCTCCTCGTCTTTCCGAATCCTTGGGAATTTCTGAATTCAAAATGAACGAAAAAGATCTCCAACACCTTTCCGAACGCGCCGATTACCTCCAGACCCGCCGCCGCTTCCTTACGCGCACAAGCGCTCAACTTGGCATGGCCGCAGTCGCTTCTCTACTGAATGATAAAGGCACTCTTGCCTCGGAGTATCAAAGCCACAAAGGCGCGATGGGCGCCCTCGGCCGTACCCACATTCCCGCCAAGGCAAAGCGGGTTATCTATCTCTTCCAGTCCGGCGGCCCGTCGCACATCGATCTTTTCGATCACAAGCCGCGTCTCCAGGAAGAAAATGGCAAAGACCTGCCGCCGTCGATTAAGGGAACGCAGCGTGTCACATTAATGACGCGGAGCCAAACGCGCTTTCCTTGCTTCGGAACACCGTTCAAGTTCAGTCAACACGGAAAGAACGGGCTCTGGTTCAGCGAGATCGTTTCCAACATGGCAGGTGTTGCGGACGAACTTTGTTTCCTCAAGGGCGTCCACAGTGAGCCGATCAATCACGACCCTGCAATGACTTTCATGCAGACTGGACGCGGCGTGCCGGGCCTGCCCGCCATGGGCTCATGGATTCAATACGGACTCGGCAGCGAAAACAAGGACTTGCCTGCGTTTGTCGTCATGACCTCGGGCGTCACGCAGCAGCCTGTCCTCAGCCGTTATTACCATTCCGGATTCCTGCCTTCCAAGTATCAGGGGGTACAGTTCCAGTCGACAGGCGATCCCGTATTGTTCCTTTCCAATCCGGAGGGCGTCAGTCACGCTCACCGCGGCCGTCTCATCGAATCGATGAATCGTTTGAATAAGTTAAAGATGCAGGAGATCGGCGACCCCGAAATCCAGGCACGCATCGATTCATTCGAAATGGCATATCAGATGCAGACCTCCGTTCCGGAACTCACAGACATCTCCAAAGAGCCGCAACACATCCTCGACATGTACGGCCCGGAAGTCACAAAACAGGGAACATTTGCCTATCAATGCCTCCTAGCTCGCCGACTCGCCGAACGCGGTGTTCGGTTCGTCCAACTCTTCCATGCCGGTTGGGATCAGCATGGTGACCTCAAAGGCGGTATCACCCGCCAGACAAGATCAGCCGATCAACCATCCGCTGCGCTCATCAGCGACCTCAAAATGCGCGGCATGCTCGACGATACCCTCGTCATCTGGGGCGGTGAATTCGGACGCACCGCATACACCCAGGGATCCAACGGGCGCGATCACCACCCCCGTTGTTTCACCCTCGCCATGGCCGGCGGCGGCGTCAAAGGCGGCATCGAATATGGTTCGACCGACGAGTACGGCTACAACCTGGCGGACGAATCACAAGCCGTACACGTCAACGATTTCCACGCTACCATCCTTCACCTTCTCGGTATCGACCACAGGCGCCTGACCTACCGGTTTGGTGGCCGCGATTTCCGACTTACTGATGTGGCCGGCAAGGTAGTGCATGATGTCTTGGCGTAGGCAGTGGTTTTGGGGAGTGCGATGACTTGATAATAATAGAGGCGGCCCCCCGGACAGCGATATTCTGTCTTTTCAGTTGCCAGAGCGATTCAGCAGTCGCGTTCAAGAACAGTGCGGGACGAATCAGCGAGGTGTCGCTTCATGAACTCAAAGAATACGAACGCCTGGATGTATACGTTGGCCTTCTCAAATCCAAGGTTCGGCGGTGAGCAGCCGCCTCGCCTTCACCCCTGCTGTTCCTTAATCCAAGCCGACACTTTCGCCGCGGTATCCAGCCAGATTTCTGAATGCTCCCCGCAGTATTCACACAGTTTGCGAAGAGTGTCTGACTGCACCATCTGCCGGCCGTCGTCACCCACCTCGTGACCGGCGTAGAAGAGCCAACCGCCCTGCTCCTCCGCACGTTTGATCTGAGGCAGTAATTCAGCAAAGGTTGCCCGGTCGAAATCAATGCCCATGGCCTGGGCGAGATCGACCACTTCCGGACAGTTTTCTGATTCGTCTTTAAAGCCCCGTCCGCAATCGAAGTGTTTTGCGACGAGCGGCACATAGCTCTTCACGTTTTCACCACGACCAACAAATTTCTGTCCGCATGGATATGCAAAGGTCGTCGGAATCACTCCGAGCACTTCTTCGATTTTTGCGTTCGCATCGATCAGTTCTGATTCCATCCTATCGAGGGTGTAGTCTTCATTAGCCCTTGAACGCGCGAAGGCGAAGTTGCCGCTGCATGGATGATTCACCGTGTGGTTACCTATCTCGTGTCCTGCCACGACCGCGGCTTTCCAGCCTTCGAGGCGTTTCTCTAAAGCGCCGAAACTCACATAGAAGGTGCCTTTGACGTCGTACTCATTCAGCAGAGGGATGCCGACATCGATCTGGCTGAGTCGGGCGTCGTCGAAGGAAACAGTGATTGCAGCTTTCTTACCGTCGGGCCATTGGAAAGACATAGGAGATGGTTGATGGTTAATGGATGATGGGCTGATGCCAGAGTTTCCAGAGCAGTTCGGATGCCTTATCGACCACCCGGTATCCGGCGTCCGGAAGATAACGCGTCCAGTAGATTGGTTCACCTGAATAACCGCCTCCGATGGAACCGTAGACGGTCGGGCAATAGCCATGGAAACCGTCGGCGAGTCCAACAACGGCAGTCATTGGGAATGGGCTACGACTTTTGATGTCGATACCAAACTGGCAGAAGAGTTCGAACGGTTGGGTGGCTATCACCAGATCGCCGATTTGAAATGCGTGAAGGGAGACCGTCTCCTCACTTCCCGGCGGGTATCTCTCATCGAGCAGTGAAACGCCATGAGCGATGATGCGATCCATGCCTGACATTGGCTCACCCTTGTCGAACTTCTCAAGAGTCTGATGAGCCCAAGCCAGTCGCTGGTCAGAAGGTTGGGCGACCTTCAACGTCAGTTCGTCGTGTATATGGGCGAGCTTCAGAGAGTCGTGGAATTCCACCGCATGAAGCAGTCTTAACGTTTCGGCAGCCATGAGGTGACCGAGGCGAGCGACCTTCTGGTATCGGGTTTCCCTGGACTTAGAGGGAGACCTCTGGTCTTCCATCGAAATGTCGCCCTGTGCACCATTCAGGAACAGGACGGGGAGATTTTCGCCGAGGGACTCACGCAGCCAGGAACGTGCCGCTCCAGGGAAGTCAGACGAATAAACATCTGAGCCATAAAAGGCAGTGGGATGCGAAGTGTTCTGGTGGAGAATCGCTGCAAGTTCACCGTTCTCATAACGAACAAAGACAGCCATGTGGTCATGGTCTTCCGGGCCTTCGAGCCCGGTGAATTCAGGCAGACGGGTGTTCCCGTGCATCGTGTGCGTACCATCCGCCCAGCAGCAGCGGCGATTAAACCCGATAGCAGCAGCGCCCCTGCCGATTGCGATAGAACACGGAGCCGGTGATTTAACAACCTCGCAGGAAAGCTCGATGAGCCGCGATCTCAGCCGTTCCATATATTCCGAATCGACTGGCATTCGCCGATTGGTCGGAAGAAGGCAGGGCCCACCGTGTGTGTGCGAACAAGCGATGATGATGTCGTGTTCGTTCAACTGCGTCTGGCGGGCGATGGATTCACGACACCTCTTTATGAAATCATCTTCGAGGGCGGCAAGGTCGCAGCTTATCAGTAATAGACTCGTGGTGTCGTCAGACAGGTAGAGTGCGTTGGCTTCGAGATCATCGAGGATGGCGGTCGCTCGCTTCTCGTGTCCTGCGGCCTGGATGTAACGGCCGATTTCGTTGTTGATTTCGAGATGTCCGGCGCCGAATTTCAGCATGAGAAGAATTGGCAGACTGATTGAGGGCAAACTAATTGCGGACAGGCAGACGGATTGAAGTCAGACGGGCCTACTTCATTGGGAACTCGTCTTTCAGGACCACCTTTCTGAAGGCGGAGGGTTTCGAGGGTTTGCCTTCTGCGTCGGTGTAGGTGGCGAAGAAATACAATGGGAACTCGGGTTTGAGTCTGGTGATCAAAGGCTCTGTGTCTTCTCCTTTCTTGAGGGCGACGGCGCCTTGTCCGTCCGGGTGAGCGGAGAGCCAGACCTGGTATTCCGTAGCGCCCTTGACTGGCTCAATGGAAACATGGACGCGTGTGCCATCGAATTGTTGCTCTGGAGGGTACAGCTTCAGGATTCGGGTCGGGGCCCCAACGCCGGTCTTGGCCTGATCTGAGATTGGGTTCGGCAAGAATGATCCAGACGTAACCTGCGTATTACCGCTGCTCACGGATCCGGCGGCTTCGCGCTGCAGTTTGATCGGAGCGTCCGTCATCATTTCTTCTGATTCGTAGACAGCGATAAGGTCGTCCACTTCGATGGTCTTGTTTTCAACCGGCAGCATTTCGTTCACGTAGATCTGATGCGACTGCATCTCCACCATGATGCGGGTGAGATTGAGCGGCAGGTCGACATGCTCCTCTGCCGAGTGGTTCCACCAGACCATATCCTTTTCACGATACTGGTCGCCCGGGGAATGCGACGGCAGGGGGAACTCCACGTATCGCCAGCCGTCAAAATTCATGTAGGCCCAGGAATGCACGTCGTCGCAATTCCAATCGTCTTTGGTGCCGACGCTCTGGAATACTTCGCCCTTGTCGTCAGTAACCTCATAGATGATGCGCCCCCAGCCAGAATTTCCGTTGACCCTCAACCCAAGTGCCTTCGCCTTGCCTGCAATTGGGATCGGTTTGGGGGGCTTGAGCACAGTGTACCAACTCACGAGGGGAGCATTTTGGGGCGTATCTTTGAGCTCGACTTTCAGGACTTTCGATTTCTGTTCTGCGGAATCCGTAACCGACACCTCGTAGGGGCCGGGCTTGCGGACCACGTCCCAATTGTTCTGCCCATAGCTTGGCAGTGGTTCGGTCGAGACTTTCCACTCTGCACCCTCAAAACTCTCGAGAGACTTGAAGTAATCCCCTGGCTGTTCCTGATGGACGGGATTGCCGACCTCCACCTTATCGATGGCCATCTTTGAGGCCCTTAGCCAGAAAGCGGTCGGCCCTACCGTGATGAGTGCCTTGCCGCCTTTGATCTCGAGCGGTGTTTCGTTTCCATTTTCATCGACTTTGCTTAACGTCCCGCCGGGCTTAACCGAAAGGGTCATCGGACGTTCTCCACGGACGCTCCATACTGAGTAAACCCAGTTCGTGCTGAACTTTTTGAATCGCACGCAATAGGCAGTGCGTGAACCGGTAGGCAGCCAGCCATCGTAATTCGAGGCGTCCAGCATCTGGGTCATGGTGGCGAATGCTGCCGCCGATGGCTTGGGATTGTATTCAGGGCGGCGGCTGATGATGCCAATACAACCGTAGTGCTGACTACCCCAGTAGCCTTCACAATCGTGGACTGTCCAGCAGGCATAAAACTTGTCAGAGCCGAACGCGAGGGACAAAACCGCAGTGCGCACCATGCTGTCGGCAGAACCGCGATGTCCGAGCGCAAGACGGTGACTGGACGGGTAGTACGATTCCGTGTGGACCAGCTCCTTGACGGGCAACTTCGCCTTTGTAAGCGATTCACGATCGTATCCGCCCCGCTTCATTTCCTGCTGCAGGTAATACATCAGGTTTGCCTCGACAGCTCGGGGCGGACGTTCGGGCATCCGTTCGAACTGCGGAGCATCCAGACCGTAACCATTGAACAATTCCTTTTCATAACCCGCGCGCATAAAGGGGATCGAGAACTGAGGGCCGCAGTGGCCGAACAGTAATTTCACCGTGGGCGCGTGTTTTCTTAAGCCTTCATACGCTGCCTTAGCAGCGATCAGGTGCGAACGAATCGAGGTCTTCTCCTCTTCGGTGTATTCGAACCATTCCCCTTCACCGAAAACATAAGGTGGGTTGCCGTGCGTCGTGCGGAGCGAGACTGAATGTTCTGCAAAGATGGAGACGTAACGCAGGTCAGGAGTCTTCTCCAACAACTTGGCGACCTTCTTTCCGAATTCATCCGCAAACTTCTGGTATTCCTCAGGGTCGAATGGATCTTCAAACGCCCACTTCGGAGTGCCTCGCTCGGCGAGGGTGGCATCCGGCGCGAGGCCATACGGCTTGCGAACTTCAACCGGTACATGCCCGGCGACATTCGAACCCACTGCCCTCAGAATCTGGCAATTCTCTTCATTATTGGGATTGGTACCGTGGCTGCCCCTCCAGCACCAAAGCCCCCATCTGCCTTTGTCCCCGGTATCGGTTCTAGTGTCTGGTGGCAGCGTCAGGAAGGTTCCTTGACGGGATTGAGAGTGATCCCCGGCCTGGACAGTCGTCGTGACTTTGTGCAGTCCATAAACCCCGGTTTCCGGTTCGAAGGCTAGAGACACGCTCCTCCCCGGCTGGAGGTAATAGGCACGTGAAATAGTCTCGCTCTCCCCATTGGGTGAGGTGATCTCGAAAGTTGCCCGAGCGTGCAAAGCTTCATGATACTGATTCACAACGTCTGCCGACCACACTGGCCTTTCCGGGAACGGGTAGATATTTCCGTTGCGATTACCAGAGGGAATGAATGCGACCGGCGACTTTTCAAGGGTTATGGCATAGACCCGAACTCCACTGGGAAGGCCTGCCTGGTAAGAGCCATAATTCATGGGGTCAGGGTACGCACGAAAGTCTTTCACTTCCTTTGTGAGCTCAATGCTGAACGTTGTTTCCTCTCGGTAATCCGAGTAGAGAGCAGCGGTATCGACTTCGACAGGCAGCATCCACAATCGGCCTGCGCTCCCATCCTGCATGGTCACAGAAAGTGGCGTGGCATTGGCAACTTCGGCCTTGAAACTCGGGACACTCACCCGGCTGTCAATGGGCCAACCTTTGCCAGGCTTGAAGAATCGGGCCGTCAGAATTGGAACGCTCTTCGGTTCGTCATCAAACGCCGCAACGATCCAGATTCGTCTGTATCCCGCTTTCGGTACCCTTAGACGGATCCTCGCCGGATCCATGGCTTCTACGCCAGGCCACGTTATGCGGGGACTGCTCGATGTCATGCCACCTGCAGCTTTGCGGTACCGGAAGACACTGTGACCTACGTCGACATGATCCACCGTAGAGCCAGCCGAAAATTGGAAGGGAATGTCATGGATATTCGCAACGCCTTTCGGCATTGTCCCACTCTTAACGAATTCCTGTGCATTGCACACGGATTCCAGGGGCACTGTTACATAGAGGGTCGGCCCAGTTCGCTCGAGACGCAGGACCTTCAAAGATGCCAGCCGGCTCAATCCCTGTGTGCGCACACTTACCAGCCCACCAGCAATCACCTGGTTTGTATCTTCGCTAATCAGAATACCATTCCACCAAAGTCGGACATTCTCTTTCCGAATTTCAAGTCGAATGCGATTCCACACATCCTTGGCAAGCGGAAGAGATGACATGTCTCTTTCTATCGGAGTGCGAAATTCCGGTTCCCAGAGCGGTGAAATTTGTTTGGGTTGGAAACGTTCCTGAAAAACCAGTCCCCTCGCCCAAGGGTCTGGTGCATCCGGCTCACGTTTCGGTTGCAGCCACTTCTTGCCCTGCCCGATGCGTCCGCTGACGGCAAAGCCTCTCTCGCTTTGGCGGTTACGTGTGAGAGAAGAGGAAAAGGCGGGGAAGGCTCGAACGCCGTCCATGCGCACGCCTGCGTCCATAAAAAAAATATCCATAAGCTGACTTGTCATCGTGCAGCCGCACAAGAGCCTCAACCGCGAACTCGCCAGATACAACCTGTTTGGAACGAATTTCGAGAGGACGCTTATGAAGGTTCTGGATGACATTCTGTTTGATGAGCTCGTCTTCGACAAAGGTCGGATTTCCCGTGAGGTTCCATCCCTCCTTTAAGCCTTCGATGTCGGTGGGCAGTTCGATAATAACCTTGGAGGCGTCGGGAACTGGTTCGGCCCAGGAGTATGTTTCAGCGTGGAGCACTGAAAAATGGAATAAGGTGACCGAAAAAAAAGAGAGGATGAACAGTTTCAATGGGGTGGAGTGCATGGAATCGGATGAACTGCTTTAGAGGCGAAACGCCTCCAGGACTCTGAAGTGGCGCCCTGGCGTGTGAGGTACACAAAACCAATAGCGGTGACAAATCACCGCACCCAATGTTCAGGCTAAAGCCGCGCAGCGGTTCTGTCTATTTGTGCAGAAAAAAGATCGAACTGACGCAGACTACGCCGACCTCTCTTTCCAAGTTCGCAACTGCCAATCAGTAACGCCGCTGAAAGCACGAAAGTCATCCACTTCTTTCCAGTAGATTTCTTCGGTCAGTTCACCCTTTTCAGCCAGATCAAAGAGGAGTTCCCTCTGCAATTCGTAATCGTGCTGCTGCTGCTGGCGGAACTCTGTGGTCGCCCAGTTCCACGGGCCTGCGGCGACTGCATTCACGTCGTGAGTGGTAATGCTGATTGGACACTTGTAGTGAAAGTTTTTGTACCAGTAGTATTCGAAGACGGCGCGGCCCTCCATAGCATTGGGGTAGCCCTTGGGATCCATCCTGATGACCTCGTCTGCTGGCATGTCATAAAAAATCTCTGGGTTTTTCCGGATCTTGAGGATGCTTGGGAACGAGCCGTCATGGGTGCGGGCATAAAGATGATGCTGAGGATCAAAAAAACCCCATTCTCCGTCGATGAAAATCTCCGCAACAGTATGCCCACCCAGAAGGTCGTCTGACTTTTCACGATCCTTCCACGCCCACATCAGAGCAGGGCGCGCCTGGATGCCAAGCACCTGGCACATGCCAACGAGAACCTTTGCCCGGCACGAACAATGTCCACCCCCTTTGAGGATGGTCTCTTCATCGGACTCGCCGTAAAGAAATGCAGGTGGCTTGGGATGGAGTTTGGGAAGGTCCTGGAGTGACTGACTGAGCGCTATAGCCTTCTCACCGTCACTCATGCCATCAGTCACGAAGCGGCCGATATACTTTTCAAGAACGGGACGCGATCCAGTTTTGTATGGTTCACTGATAAATCCGAACTTACCGTCATATAAGAAACTTTCGGTGCCCTCGTTGAGCAGCAGTCCATTGCGAGCCAGCCG
>JAQBXN010000076.1 GCA_027625095.1 Planctomycetota bacterium
AGAGGCCTCGCGATCCCGAAACCTGTTCGGTGGACTGTTTACTATGGGATTGCCACTGCGATTCTCGTATTCGCAGGCGAGCAACAGGCTTTCATTTATTTCCAGTTCTGAGCTGTTTCATGAAGGAATTTCTTCGAAACATTGGAGCATTCTGCTCGATTGCCTTGTTCGTCATACTCGTGTCCGGTCTGGTATTGCCGCCCACCGCTTTTACGTTTCGAGTATGGGAGGCCGTCAGTGTCAAAAAGAAAGACCTCTTCAATGGCTCATTTTATCCAAATCAAATGGTGGAAATGGTGGAAGAAGGAGATCTGGCTCATCACACAGAGTATGCGGTCAAGAAGAAGGTCATTTGGAAGACGGACATTCTCGGTTTTCGAAACGACAGATTTATATCTCACCCGGACATCATTCTTGTTGGAGACTCCAATTTGGCCGGCTCAGGAATGACTCAGGAAGCCATCCTGGTCAGTCGGCTGAGTGGTATGCTGGAAGGCACTTCAGTTTACTCTGTCGCCCCGGCGGGGTTTTCGCACTTGACCCGGTTGCACCAGGATGGCCTGCTTGGAACGCCAAGGCTGGTCATCCAAGGCAGAGCAGAATTTTATATTGGAAGGTCTGCTCCTCCCAGGCCTGCTGAACAAGACCCTCCTTCCGAGCTTGGTGAACCAGGCCCTGCCACTTCGGTGTCACTAGACCCCTTCTCTCAATTTCTTGCTGTTCAGAGGGACAAGCTTTCAAAATTGCTCTGTTTTAGATACTTGAAGGCCAGGGCGAAATCCTCTCATGGTTGGGGAATCCAGTCGGAAGTTGACCGTAGGATGTTTTTTGTAAAGGGGAAGGAGTCAGTAATCGCACCGGAACCTGAACTGATAGAAAGATGCGCGGATTCCATTGAATCTTCCCAAAGATATTGCCGCTCCATTGGCAGCGAATTCATATTCTTTCCAATCCCCAACAAGGAGACCGTTTACTTTGAATTGGCCGGGTTGAAGGAACAGCCGCCGTTCTTGAGCAGACTGGTGGAAAGGCTTAAGGAGAGGGGCATTCATTGCGTGGATACCATCCGTCTTTTCAACGAGTTAAAGCGGCGGGAGGTTTGGCTCTACCACTTCGACGATACCCACTGGAATGGCAATGCAACCGAGGCGGTCGCGAAGGAACTTATCGGGACAATGGAACGTATCGGGTTCAAGTAGGTCGCCGGTTAAGACTTCTTAACGACGGACAAACCCTGGTAAAGGAAAGAACATTCCAATCAGCAGATGCCATGCAGCGAAGTGATCCCATCCTTCTGCGGTTTGGGTCACTTCATGGGATACCGGTTGCCCTCCAGGCCCAGAAAAAGCCTGAAAGGGCCGGTTCTGTTGCTTTAGCAGATCCCATTTGCTAGCATCCCCGACCAGCTTAGAAGAGACGAAATTCGAGAGCCACAGGCGAAAGCTTGTGGTTTCTTTATGCCCGCAAAAGGACAGGGAAAGTGCCCAGGCGCGACGATATCAAGAAGATTCTGCTCATCGGTTCCGGCCCGATTGTCATAGGCCAGGCGTGTGAATTTGATTATTCCGGGACGCAGGCGTGCAAAGCGTTGCGGGAAGAGGGATACAAGGTCGTCCTCCTCAATTCCAATCCGGCCACCATCATGACTGATCCGGACACCGCGGACGTGATCTATCTTGAGCCGGTGACGGCGCTCTCTGTCGACAAAATATGCGAGCGGGAGCGCCCGGACGCGCTGCTGCCGACCCTCGGCGGGCAGACCGGACTAAATGTGGCCATGGAATGCGCGGAGCAGGGCATTCTCGATAAGTGGGGCGTTATCATGCTGGGCGCGACCAGGGAGGCCATTCATAAAGCGGAAGATCGGCAGGCGTTCAAGGACGCGATGAACAATATCGGGCTTGGAGTCCCGCTGAGCGGCATTGCTCACAATATCGAGGAGGCCCACGCAGTGCTCGAGGTGGTGGGGCTGCCATGCATCATCCGTCCGGCATATACGCTTGGTGGCACCGGGTCTGGCATTGCTTTCAATCATGAAGAGTTCAATCAGATTGTGGCGTATGGCATTGAATGCAGCCGCGTCAGCGAAGTCCTCATTGAGCAATCGGTAATCGGCTGGAAGGAATACGAAATGGAGGTGATGCGCGACTGCAAAGACAACGTGGTCATCATCTGTTCCATTGAGAATTTTGATGCGATGGGCGTCCATACCGGCGATAGCATTACGGTGGCTCCTGCGCAGACGCTGACCGATAAGGAATATCAGCGCATGCGAGACGCCAGCATAGCGGTAATGCGTGAGATTGGCGTCGAGACGGGCGGCTCAAATATTCAATTCGCGATCAATCCTGAAGACGGTGAGATGATCGTGATCGAGATGAATCCGCGTGTGAGCCGAAGCTCGGCCCTTGCCTCCAAAGCGACCGGTTTCCCGATCGCCAAATTCGCGGCCAAGCTCGCCGTCGGGTACACCCTGGACGAAATCCCCAACGACATCACACAGGAAACCCCGGCCAGTTTTGAGCCGACCATCGATTACTGCGTGGTGAAAATCCCACGATTCACCTTCGAGAAATTCCCGGGCGCCGATGAAATGCTCACCTCGCAGATGAAATCTGTCGGCGAGACGATGGCCATCGGCCGCACCTTCAAAGAATCGCTGCAGAAGGCGATTCGCGGCCTGGAAATCGGACGCTTCGGGCTCGGCCTGGACCGTAAGGACAAGGCTTCGCACGGCGACTTGCCGGATATCGAGAGTATCCGGCAAAAGCTCATCACGCCGAACGCGAACAGGATCTTTTATATCCGCTACGCATTCCTGGCAGGTATGGGCCTGGATGAGGTTTTCGAGCTCTCAAGAATAGATCCATGGTTCTTGGAGAACATGAAGGAGATCATCGATTTTGAAGAGACGCTGAGAGAAACGGTCAAGCTGGAAGATGTGCCCCGAGAAGTTCTCCTGGAAGCCAAACGGCTTGGGTATGGGGACGAACAGCTCGCGCACCTCTGGCAGACCAAGGGCTCTGCAGTGCGCGCTCATCGCAAGGCGAATGGCGTCACGCCTTCCTACAAGCTGGTCGATACCTGTGCGGCGGAATTTGAGGCTTATACCCCCTATTACTATTCCACCTACGATAACTTCGTCAGCAATTTTCCTGCGGAAGAACAGGATGAGGCACGGGTCTCGGCTCGAAAGAAAATCATGATCCTCGGCGGCGGGCCCAACCGTATCGGGCAGGGCATCGAATTTGACTATTGCTGCTGCCATGCTTCCTTCGCTCTCAAAGAGGTCGGGCTGGAATCCATCATGGTCAATTCCAACCCCGAGACGGTGAGCACCGATTACGACACCTCCGATCAACTCTTTTTTGAACCGGTTACGGTCGAAGACGTTTTGAACATTTATGACCGTCTGCAGCCGGATGGAGTGATCGTGCAATACGGTGGGCAGACCCCGCTGAATCTGTCCGCCGATCTGGAAGAAGCCGGGGTTGTAGTCATCGGTACTTCGCCGGACAGCATCGGTCTTGCCTCAGATCGGGATCGCTTCCGAAGCCTGTTACAGAAGCTTGGTCTCCAGCAACCTCGCAACGGCATCGCGGTAGACAAAAAGAGTGCGCTCGCTGTGGCGAGTGAAATTGGATACCCCGCGGTGGTGCGGCCTTCGTTTGTGCTCGGCGGGCGGGCGATGGAGATCGTCTACACTGACAGCGAACTTGAGAAATATATTGACTTCGCAGTGGATGCATCGCCGGAGAGGCCGATTCTGATCGACAAGTTTCTCGAAAGTGCCATCGAAGTTGACGTCGATGCCGTCTCGGACGGTGAGCAGGTGCTTATTGCGGGCATCCTGGAACACATCGAAGAGGCCGGTATTCATTCCGGCGACAGCGCGTGCGTTCTCCCCCCGTTCAGTCTGAGTGATGCAGTCGTCGAGACCATTCGTAATCAGACCAAGGCTCTCGCCCTCGCGCTGAACGTGATTGGTCTGATGAACGTGCAGTTCGCGATTCAGGACACGAACGTTTTTATCATCGAAGTAAACCCACGGGCCTCCCGCACCGTCCCTTTTGTCAGCAAGGCCACCGGCGTACCCTGGGCCAAGGTAGCCGCCAAGGTCATGCTCGGTCACAGCCTGAAAGAGCAGGGAGTCAGGGAGGTCGAGATCCCTTACCAGGCGGTCAAGGAATCAGTTTTCCCATTCAACAAATTTCCGGGTGCGGAAGTAATCCTCGGCCCTGAGATGCGATCTACCGGTGAAGTCATGGGTATCGATCAGGATCTGGGGATGGCCTTCGCCAAAGCTCAGGTAGCTGCAGGACAGGAGGTGCCGCAGAAGGGCAAGGTTTTCATCAGTGTGCGCGATTCGGACAAACGGCACATCGTTTTCGTCGCCAAAAAGCTGGTGGACCTCGGTTTCGAACTCGTGGCCACCAGCGGCACACACAAGGTTCTCACACGAAACGGCCTCAAGGTCACCAAGGTTTACAAGATCCAGGAGGGCCGGCCGAATGTCCTCGACCTCATGAAGAACCGCGAGATCCGACTGGTCATCAACACCCCATCCCGGCGAAATGCGGCTGCAGCTGAGGCTGAGCTTCGTGGTTTCGCCGTCATGAATCATATCCCCCTCTGCACGACCCTGTTCGGCGCTCAGGCGATGGTGAATGCCATCCAATCGGTGAAGGAGCGGGGCTACAGTGTGACCAGCTTAGGGGAATATCACGCCCAGCGTGGCGTGTGATTTCCCATAGGCTGGCTGCCTTCGCCGCAACCAAATGTAATAAATTCTTAGACAGCCAGCCGGCAGTTCCCTGCTACGAGATGCCGCGCGGAACGCGCAGAACTTTTCCGAGTAAATCCCAACTCCGAATCACGGGCCTCAAGCAAAGAGGTCCAGAATCCCGCCCGAAAATCCGAATTGAGCACTCAATCGCGTGGCAAGGTCGTTCGCCCGGGAAAGTTCAGAGTCTGCGAATTTGTTCGATTCAGAAATCTGGCTGGGCAGCGGTGCCCTGGTCTCAGAGGCCCTTGCTGGTGCGCGGGGCTCGGCAGGTCTCTCGTCGCCAAGAATATCGAAGGAGTTATTGCCGACTCCGATCCCTAAACCGGGGAAAACTCCACCCACGCCTGAACTCCCCGGGGCCTTGTAGTTCGAGCCACCCAATCCTGTACCTTGCAAGAATGAGTTTCCGCTCCCGCCGCCGGCGAAGGGGCTGGAAGAGCGGGATGAACTGAACGGTGTCCGGCTGCTTCCGCCTCCAACCCGGGACGGACGCGTAAAGAACGGGTTGTCCAATGCTGACAGATTGGGGGGCGTGGGTGGCGGGCCGTCATCTTCGGCACTGTCCTCTCCGCCTCCGCCTTCCTGAGCGCCTTCCTGAGCCGTTTCGCTGTCGTTGTTTACGCTCGTATTCTCCGAATTCGATTGCTTGCTCCCGTCTTCAGAAACCGTCGTCTGTTGCTGATCCTGTGATTGGACCGAAGTAAAGACTAGCTGTCGTTCAAGCTTCTTGTTGGACAGGTCGACAACAACAATATCATCTCCATCTGAAGATTCGTCGGAACCTTCGAATCCGGAATCAAGAGGGATTGCAGCTCCCGGTAATTTAAATGAGGGGCCAGGGCCGAGCGTGGAAATACCAGCCATTGAGAAAGTCTCCTTTTCAGTTGGGCAATGCGCGCAAGAGCACAGCGGATAAGGGCATGCCGTGGGCGCTATCCTGTCCAAAACTAAACTGTGTGTTGGCTGCCACGCTGGGAAGTTCGCCGTGAGGTTTACCGTGGCTGGCAATTACCGAAGAGCCGTCGGGCGCGGCAAGATAATCACCTTTCGGATTATCGAAGGGTGCGGCCAGAACTTTAGCGTTTTCGGTTGTTTTGTGGCGGGTCACCGCCCGCACATACCCGCTTGGGATGTGGGACAGGAGCGGGGGCTACTGCACGGACAAGTAGTGTGGACCTTTGAGCGTCATATGAATTTAACCAGAGATGGGTTTGGGAGCGCTGCCATTTTAGGTATTGAGCCTCCAAAGACTTTGTTGGGTGCGCAAACTGTTTGCGGGGTCGAGAATCCATGAATCGCTCTTCTTGCCCCGAAGGAGCAAGGAATGAAGAATTCAGACCCCTGCCGCCCGCGCGGAGAGGGTACAAAGTGAGACTCTACTCTCGGCCAGTACAAAAGTTGCCCAATTGCCCCAAGATGTCTCTTCATGAGACGCAGAGACCTCCTGCGTCACCTCATTACGGTCGTCAATTTGTGTGAAAGGCAGGAGACCATTCCATCTGGAGCAATCCTGCGAAAGGACGTCGAACGGCTATTCTCAGGCACATAAGAATCAAGGATTTCACAGCCATCAGAATCTGCCAGCAATGGGAAATCCCTGCTCCTTGACTGCTGCAAGAAACGCGCAGTCGGTGGTTACGGAATCAGTTTCGTTTTCCTCAGCCAATCTTCGCACACCTTCGGCCATGCTGCAGTTTCGCCTTGGCCAAGGCCGTAGCCGTGTCCTCCTGTTTCAAACAGAACCAGTTCGGTGGCAATGTTGTGTTTCTGGAGCGCTTCGTGATACATCTCGCTGTTCCGGTATTTCACTGCGCTATCGTCCTTTGAATGGAAAAGAAATGCGGGTGGCGTTTTTTCGTTGACCTGCAATTCGTTGGATAAGAGGTCGATGAGCTCCTGCGGGGCGTCCTGGCTGATCAGATTATTCCGAGAACCGGTATGGCCCACTGTCGCTTGAAAAGAGACAACGGGATATCCAAAAACGGAAAAGTCAGGGCGGGCCCCCTTTCTCTCGATTGGGTCTTTCGATTCCTGGTCACCATCATCGAAATGAGTGGAAGCTGTCGATGCCAGATGGCCGCCCGCGGAAAAGCCGAGGATCCCGACTCTGTCCCTGGTAACATTCCACTTTGCCGAGTGTTGACGGACGATACGGATGGCGCGCTGGGCGTCCATCAGTGGGTAGGGATGCTGGTATGGAACACATCGATTCTTAAGCACGAACGCGGCAACTCCGAGCGAGTTCAACCATTCGCCGACTCTCAGGCCCTCATGATCTATGGCCAGACCTGAGTAGCCTCCACCCGGGCAGATCACCACGGCAGTGCCGTTTGCCGTTTCCTTTGAAGGCAGCATCACAAACAGCCTCGGTTCGTGAATGTTCGAGATGAAATAGCAGCCCTCAGACCGAATCGTTTCCGGCCCTCTTTCGGCTATCGCACCCGGGATTTTCTCCGGCCAGAGCGGCAGGGATTCGAGGCTGGCGAGTTCTGTTCCGACTTTCTGGGCGTTAGTTTCTGCGTTAGTCATGAAGGGCCGAATGGTGAGACTGGGGAGCAGGAATTGCCTGTGACTTATTGACAGACCGATCTGGGCAATCCAAAAGCGTGAACATATCTCAATCTGCATTTCCATGAAACTAACGGGCTCCAAGCTTGATGTAAATATTCAGTGAACCCGTTGGAGAGCCGCAACCACTTTGCTGAAGCATGTTTATAGTGGGCGAGTCATCGCCTTCTTGGGGCGAGAATCGCCCCGAAGCGCCTTGACTGGCGCTCTACGAACAATTGCCCCAACGGGTTCACTGAATATTTACGCTCCTCCTCTGAAAGGGACGTTTCGTCAGGATCTCTTCGGCTGAGCAGGACGTTTCACCTGGTGTTTACTGACCTCAAGGAACAGTCTTACCGATTAGAAGTAGACTCAGAGTCGCCTATATTGGCGATTACCATCGGTTTGATGTGGGTTGCTCAAAAGCTACCGAATTGTCCGGTCGGCAAGGAAAGGGGTGAATTCGAGTGAGTAAAGACCAGGTTTCGGGGCCGCCAGTTCCGACGGGGAACCACTTTGGGACGATCTGTGGCGTCTTTACCCCGTCGATCCTCACAATCTTCGGCGTCATCATGTTTATGCGCGCCGGGCACGTGACGGGCAAGGCAGGGGTGATCGGCGCCCTGTTGATTCTTGTCGTCTCCAAGGCGATTACGACCCTGAGTTCCTTATCCATTTCGGCCATCAGCACCAACACCGCGGTCCGGGGCGGCGGGGCCTACTTTCTGATCAGCCGGACCCTTGGCCCTGAATTCGGCGGCACCATCGGGATCGCCCTGTTCTTGGCACAGAGCCTTTCCGTGCCGTTCTACATCCTGGGCTTTGGAGAAGCGCTGATCCGGACCTACCCGGGCCTGCGCGACAGCTTCCTCTGGATCACGCTTTCGACAGCAGCCATATTGTTCATCATCACGTGGGTCGGCGCGGGCTGGGCCATCAAGGCCCAATATTTCATCATGGCGGTACTCTTCTTATCGATCGTAGCTTTCCTCGGTGGAAGCTTTTCCCGCTTCGAGATTGAGATTTTTAAAACGAATCTCCAACCGGACGCTGACTCGGATTTCTGGCGGCTCTTTGCTGTTTATTTCCCGGCCGTGACCGGGATTATGGCCGGGATCAATATGTCGGGCGACCTCAAGGACCCGATGCGGTCCATTCCTCGCGGCACCCTTGCTGCCATCGCAGTCGGTTTTGTCGTCTACGCCCTCGAGATCATTGCCCTCGGCGGTTCCGCTTCCCGGCAGGATCTGATCGACCGGCCTTACGAAGTATTGAAGGATCACGCGCTCCTGAACTCGGGCTTTCTCGTCGCCGCGGGAGTCTACAGTGCCACCCTCTCGAGCGCGATTGGCTCATTTATGGGAGCGCCGCGAATCCTGCAGGCCCTGGCCAGGGATCACCTGTTGCCGATTTTCCGCCCCTTTGCCAAGGGCACCGCGAAGGGGGACGAACCGCGCCGGGCACTGGTTGCGACGATGGTGCTCACAATCGGCGTTTTGCTCCTTGCCGGCAACAGCGCCGGGGGTGGCGCGTTCAACTTCGTGGCCATAATCGTGACCATGTTCTTCCTGCTTACTTACGGCATGACAAATCTTGCGGCCTTCGTGGAGTCCTACGGTCGGAACCCGAGCTTCCGTCCGCGATTCCGCATCTACCATTGGTCCACCGCCATGCTGGGCACCGTAGGCTGTGCCGGGGCGGCCTGGCTGATTGATCCCATCAGCGCGGTGCTGGCTTTCATTGTTGTGACGGGCATCTACCTTACCATCCAGCGCCATATTCTTGATGTCACTTTCGGCGATGCCCGGAGGGGCTTCCAGTATTCGCGGGTCCGGAAAGGACTGCTGCATCTCACCGGAATGGCCGTCCACCCCAAGAACTGGCGCCCAACGATTCTCGTCCTCTCCGGGCGGCCCGAATCGCGCCCTACCCTGGTGCTTTACTCCGTGTGGTTCGAATGCGGGCGAGGCATTCTTTCGCTGGTCGAGTTCCTCGTGGGCGGCCAGGAGGATATTTCGGGCCGGCGGATAGACACATTTCGGAAGCTGGAGTCGTTCGTCAAAGAGAATGAAATCGACGCCTTTCCTGAAGTAGTGGTGGTGGATGACTTCGACCGGGGCGTCAATGTCTTCCTCCAGAGCCACTCCCTCGGGCCTATCAAGCCCAACATTGTCATGCTCGGTTGGTCCGAGGATCCCAATCGGGAAGCGGCATTCGTCAATATCCTCCAGACGGTCATCCGGCTGGGAAAGAGCGCGCTGGTCCTTTACGACCAAGGCCTCCCTGCGTGGGGTAACCGGCGTATCGACCTCTGGTGGCGCGGCCAGAGGAACGGATCGCTCATGATCATTCTGGCACACATGCTTCAGAGCAACCAGGACTGGGAGAACTCCGAAATTCGGGTGATGCGAGCCGTCCGGGATGAGGCCTCCCGGCAGGAAGCCGTTGCCGAGCTTAAATCGCTCATTGATGCCGCACGGGTTGATGCCACCGTTGAGGTCGTTGTATCCAGCCAACCGTTCGCCAAGATACTCCATGAACAGAGTGAGGGCTCAACGGTCGTCTTCCTGGGACTTCATATTGGGGATGCCATCGATCCGCACCTGTTCTATGAAAAGACCGGCCAGTTACTCGAACGGATGCCGACGACAATACTCGTCGCCTCATCGGGTGAAGCGGACCTCCTGGCATAGAGGGGAGACGGAGGAATATAGGGGCCACCCATCAGAGTCTCACTTCGTAACCTCTCCGCGTGACGCGGAGAACTTTCCTGGGAGTGGAAGCGTCTCGCTTCCGTGCGGAGGCGAGACGCCTCCATTCCCAGGTTTGGTTGCGGCTAAAGGCCACGTTAGGAGAACCAACCGGCAGCACAGTTTATAGACGTCAGAAACATCGTGGTGCCCCTGCGGAGCGTGGAGATCACGTGGTTTCTGAGGAGATTCATTGCTTAACATTGTCAAGATAGTTACGTTCGCACTATCCAGCAAAGAACTCAAAGTAAAAGTAAATGATTACAGACAGAAAGTGCAGAATGATTCCTAAGCTTGGCCGATTCTCAGGAGCTTTACTGGCGATTACGGCTTGCTCGACGCTTGCTCCTGCCCAGGGTGTAAAACTCGTCCACCATCCCAGGCAGACAGAATCCGATATGCAGGGGCGGCCGCGTATTGTTGTAGAGGACGCGGATGGCCAGGATGGTACGGCACAGGCCGCGATCCCCGGTAAGAGCACAGCCGGCGGAACGATTTGCTCTTTTTATTCATATGCAAGGCCTGCCGGCATCTATCGCGTCACCTGGCGAGTGAAGGTGGACGACAACACCATCACGGACAGCGTTTTTTCGGCCAACACCGGGGGCGGCAAGATCACGCTCAAGGGCACAGACTTTAAGGAGTCGAATACCTTTCAGGATTTTTCATACACCGCCGAGAAAGGGGAAGGTGGCTTCTTCGGAGTCGGTTCGAATTGGCCTGGCAAGGGGCGAGTGCATGTCGACAGCATCACGGTCACCTCGGAGAAACTTTTTACCGAGCTGGAGGTCCTGAATAAAAGTGGCGGCCTGCCGCTTCCTGAAGTGTGGATTCTACCAAAGCCAAATCCACCCCGATTACATATCGGTAAGGGGCTCTGGTGGGATTACTTCCACCTTGGTGAAGTTATGGCCGAGATGGGCGGAGCGTTTCCGACCTCGTCCTACTACTCCAGGGGGCAGTACGGGACGTCTCTCGATGGCTTCCCGAATACCTGGCAACAGCTCAGCAGCCACAACCTGGTTATCCTGGCCAATATCGATGCCCCAGCTCTCCAGGCAAGAGGCCGCGCATTGCTGGAAGAATATGTAAAGAACGGGGGAGGACTGCTCATCCTGGGCGGCCCGTTTGCTTTTCAGCGTGGCGGATATCGCCATACCGCTCTGGACAGGATGCTGCCTTGCGATCTTGTCGGTGACAACAGATTGAAGGCAGACAACCTCATCTGGAAGCCGACAGATGAAGCTGCCAAATGGTTTCCGAAGAACTTGAAATGGGAGCTCTCACCACGGGCATTCTATTACCACCCGATGAGACCCAGGCCAACGTCAACCGTTCTCGTAGAAGCTGACGGCCATCCAGTCGTTGCTGTAATCCCTTATGGAAAAGGACGTGTGGGCGTGGTCGCTGCCACAGTCGAAGGCGACCCCCAGGAACAGCTCGCTTTCTGGGAATGGGGGGACTTGCCCCGTCTACTCGCGGCGGTCAGCAGTTGGGTGATGGCAAACCCCAAAGAAGTAAAAGCCCAGCCAATGGATGAAAAAGATCGCCGAGATCTCGAGGCACTGGCGATGCCCGCACAGGAAGATAAGCAGGCAGAAATGGAACGCCAGCTCAGGCAATTGCTGCTGAAATGCCGTGACAAACCCTTCGCTCGTGAATTGCTGTCAACGGTCGCCAATTCGGAAGGCGATCCGGACCACGGTTTTGTAAAGAACATTGCAGCGACGGTACTACCCTTCGTTGATGAGAGCTTCAAAGAAGAGATCGAAACACTGTTGGATTCGAGTACCACCGGAAAGTCCGAGCTCGGCCTGCGAATTCTGGGAAGCTGTGGCGTTGCTCATGCCCAGGAAACCTTGGCCAAATTTCTGGAGAAGGGCGCATCCGCTTTCTCATCCGGCGAGCCGAACGATTTACTTAACCCTGCTGCCGGGGCCGGACTTTCGGCAGAACTGGATATGGCTGCAAACGGCCGGCTGAAACTCGCCGCAGTCCTTGCGTTCGGGGATTTAGGTGATGCCGACGCAATAAAACTTTTGAGCAACATCACCCGCGAGTTCTCCAGGAAGCGGCAGACGAACACTGAAATAGATCTTGTCCCGGATCTGAATGAGAACATCTACCAGCAGTCGCTCGCCTCTCGCTGCCGGCTCGGTGATCCTAAGGCCGTTGGGCCGTTCCTTGATGCCATCCTCCAGAATGCGTTGGAGATTGAAGATTTCCAAAACGCGCTCCAGGTAATGCTGGTGAACAAAGACGATAAACTCCTGATCAGCATGAGGGAGATCGGCCAAATCAGAATCCCGGTATTGAACCGCAGGCTGTCATTCTGCGCGGACTTGATGCGGAAAATGCCGGGCGCTCTGAGCCTTGAGTTCGCACAAGAATTCGCCCAGCGGAATCACCCTCTTCTCACAGAATTCGCTTTCGCTGCGCTGACCCCGAACGAAAATCGAAAACTGACCAATCAGATGGCCGCCGGCATGATGCCGCTGGTAAAGCAAGGCACTTTGAACGATCTCCGCATGCTCGGCCTGAAATACATTCTCGCTTCAGAGGAGGAGCAGATTAAGAGTGAGCTATTGAAAACACTGACCGAACTGGCCGGCAGCACTCCGGACTCCGCGCTTTTCGCCATCCGTGCGACCACGCAATTGGATCGAGCTACATGTTCAAAAATTTTAAAGCTCGCGGCCCAACACCAATCAAACGAGGTGCAAAGATTGGCCCGTCTTTACGCCCCGTTAGTGCCGTGATTCGTAGCACTGAGTTGCACTCCGTGGGCAAAACGAAGATGCACTGGGTGACTATTCTGGGGTAGTGCGGTGATTCGGTCCCGGAGCTTAATTAACGGCTTTAGCCGGGTCTGGCCTGCCCCGAAAACCCGCCTGGAGGTGTTACCCCAACCCCGTTTCTGCCACACCCTCAATGCAGCCTCGCTTCCAACTCGATGAATTTCTTTACGACCTTCTCGTGAACATTCACATGAGGCAGAGCGCAGACGATGAGCGGGACGGTATCGGCCGCGTAACCTCCTCGCTCGGCTGCAGCAGGATCGGGAGCATATCCCACACTGTCATTGGTCAGGCCCATCACCAGGGTGAGCGGTGATTTCGTAGCGGCGCAGATCTCGTTCTTGGTCGACTGAAAAATCTCAAAGCCGCTGCCGAGAAATGCGATAGGCCCCAGACGAATGGCGTGAAGTTCGGTCGGCGGCTCGAGGCTCTCACCTGCCTCCTTCCTCTGTATGAGTCGCCTCAATGCAATCGTGTTGACCATGGCCATGCGGACCTTGCGGTCATCATCGCTTGCATCGGGGGCATGGAGAATCGCTTCGTTTTCCGTGAGCATGGTCCGGAGCTTTTCAAGTGTGAACGGCTTGCGAGGGAATGTGACATCATCGAGCGCGCACTTAATCGCATCCACCTCGATGAGTTCTGCTTGATGTATGCCGTCTCGGACGGCGTTCGCATAGCGCCCGGCAATGACGTCGAGTGCGAGCATGGATTCTTGCTTCGGCTTGTGCACGACGCAGGTGTTCACGTCGCCCTGAGCGCCCTGCAGAAACAGGCCGACGGAACCGGGATGTTCCCTCTCGATCTGGTTGGTGGCCACACCGCAGAAATCCCCATGGATGGCAGTGGTCTGCTCGCAGCAGACAACCGGGTGGCATCCAAAATAGCTGAAAAATCCGATCATCCTTCCGTCCGCCATCGCCTTGAACACATGGCAAGTCGTATCAGTGAGTTCCGGTTTATGGGGCCGCCATCCTTCCTTCAGTACCTCATCAAGCGGCAGCCCATCACGGTCGTATTCGCGATTCTGCCCGATGCCTTCGCAAGGCACTTCGGCATGGAAGAGCTCCGCGTCCTGCAGGTTTTCGAAGGACTTGATACACGCGTCCGCCACCCGCTGCGGTAATATCTCAAGGTAAGGCTCATCCGGCGCGCCCCATCCAATGTAGCCTCCGGTGTTCGGGCCGCTGTGGGTGTGCGTGCAGTGAAGCATGATCAATTCGGGGGCGAGACCGGTCGCTTCTCCAACCAGCGTCCGAATCCGATGAGCATTTCCTCTTTGAATTCCAACAAGGTCGAGACTGGCGACGATCACCTTCTGTTCACCAACCTCGACAGCCATGGCCCTGGCCCAAAGGCGATCCCGAACCGATTCCGACCGTCTCAAGACGAACGGGCCGAAGCCGCAAAGCTCTACGCCCACCCGCGGAGTGATGTCATTCCTGCCGAATCCGATCTTCATTTGATGTTCCTTTTTTCCGGGTTGGCGTTAGTCCAGAGGATTCATATAAGGAAGGAGAATTCAAGACGCAACACAGGGAGCATCACCATGGCTAAGAAAGAATCAAAGGAAAAACTAGCACTCCTCGGGGGCCCCAAGACTGTCGTCCAGCCGCAACCTCCTTACCCGGTCATTGGCCACGAAGAGGTAAACGCGGCCACCGAAGTCATCATGTCTCGGCAATTGAGCGATGTCGGCACGGGCAAGTTCATCCAGCGATTTGAGAAGGATTTTGCCAGACACTTTGGGAGCAAGCATTGCCTGTCACTTTCGTCGGGCACCTCAGCCATACACTGCGCGCTGTTCGCCGTAGGAGTCCGGCCGGGCGCCGAGGTTCTGACCTGCGCGCATAATTGGATTTCTGCCATCACCGCCATCCTGCACGCCGGCGGCACACCGGTATTCTGCGACGTTAAACCAGGTTGCTGGCATATCGATCCGGCGGAGATCAAACGCAAAGCGACACCCAATACAAAGGCCGTGGTGGTCACACACCTGTGGGGCATGCCGGCTGATATGGACCCCATCCTTAAGGTCTGCGGCGAATTGGGCATCCCCGTCATCGAGGACGTTTCCCATGCTCAGGGCTCGAAATACAAAGGAAAATATTGCGGAACGATCGGCGAAGTCGGCGCCTTCAGCCTGCAGGGGTCGAAAGCTATTGTCGCGGGAGAAGGCGGTTTCCTGCTGACCAACTCAAAACGCAACTTTCAGCGTGCGCAGGTCCCCGGTCACCACGGCGCAAGGCTCAGTTCGGAGATGTCGATTAAGGAAATGAAACCCTTTGCCCAAGGTGGCGGAGCCTGGACCTACCGCATGTTCCCGGTCGCCGCAGCGATCGCTATCGAACAGCTCGGAAGACTCCCCGCCCTGAATGCCGCGCGGCAGGCAAACTTCGATCGGCTTCGCGCACGCCTCAAGAACGTTCCCCTTATCCAATGGCCTAAACTGCACCGTGACTCAGTGCGAGGCTGGTACGGCACGCCCGCTAATTTCGACGCCTCCAAAGCCCCGTTTAGCCGAGATACTTTTATCAAGGCATGCAACGCTGAGGGAGCCGGAATCGGCGGCGAGGGATACTGCGATTACAGCCAGATTCCTCTGTTCCAGGATATGGACCTCTACTCACAGATGTTCGTACCGAAGCATGCCAACGGAGTCGAGTTCAAGCCCGTCAAACTCGGCGACCTGCCGAACTATGATGCCATCAAGAAGAGCTCGCTGCGGTTCATCATTCCTGCGACCGAATCGCCCATGCTGATGGACCAGATGGCCAACAGCATTCACAAAGTGCTGGCCAACGCAGATGCACTGGTCAAATGGGAGAAGGCACCGAGAAAGTAGTGGTCCTGGCAATCCGCGACAAGATTAAGTAGTAGACCAAGACGAAGGTGATCTTACGGATTTCAGGGGCCATGCCTGAGCTTTACCCTCATTTCTTTACACCTTCGGCATATAGAAGGGGCTGAGTCATACCCAGCCCAATGCGCTGCGTTGGCAAACGGTCGGAGGTTTGCCCCTGAATAAGTTATCTGAATCCGTAAAATCACCTTCGTCTTGGTTTATTACTATCTGTTACGGATATGCATCTGGGCCTCGACCAGGACCTGGTTCTGGCGGGCCGATCATCGCGCTACGGGGGCAGGCCCCGTGGAGGCGAGAAGACGTATCCGTAACAACTACTGATGAACAATCTGCCGCGGAGCGTCAGCACCATTTACAATCCAATAAGGCAACCACATGATCAAAACTCTGTTAGCACTCACGTTTTTCATTATCGAATTCCCACTCTCCGGATTCGCAGAAACAGCCTGGGAGGCAAAGCCCTCCAGCTCAGGCGAAGTGCGGCTTGCCCATAAGGGCATCGAAGTCGCCACGGTGCGTCCCGGCCTCTTCGAGAACGGCTGGAAATACGGGAACTTCAAACCTGGCGTAGCTTCAGGGAATTCAGTCAATGCTTTGAAAGGGCGCATCCTGGCCCCGAGTGGTGCAATTGTGGATTCGACACTGATCGCCCAAACCATCGAGAACGGCGTTCATCTTGAATACACCCTTGTCGCGCTCAGCGACATTCAGGCGAACAGCCTGTTCGTAGGAATGGATCTGCCTGTCGCCAAAGTCGCCGGACAGCCTTTCTCTGTCGATGGCAAAAAGGAATTGGTCCCCTTCGAGTTTGGTGAAGTCAGCCTCTGGTCAGGTAAGGCTCAGGAGATTTCGATTGGGATAAAGGGAGGAGCAATCAAGATTCGTCAGGCCACCCCCATGACGGCGCTCGTCCAGGACAACCGGCAATGGGGGCCTTCACTGACCCTCCGAATGGGTGATCTGAGTACCAGGCTCTGGAAGAAAGGGCAGACATTAGAGTTAGCCTTCAGCGTGACCTCGGAACAAGGCATGTCGGTCGTGCATGACGGGCCGGTTACGATTACCGCGGGCAAAGATTGGATTCCGCTCGATGTGGAACTCGATATCGAGCCTGGCTCTGCACTGGATTTCTCGAGCATGGGGCTTCACGACGCGCCCGCGGGCAAAAATGGGCACGTCATTGCAAGGTCCGACGGTACTTTTGCCTTTGAAAAAAAGCCGGATACGCCTGCACGCTTCTACGGCGTGAATCTCTGCTTCAGCGCGCACTACATCACCCACGAACAGTCCGACCGCCTTGCCGAGCGTCTCGCACGCCTCGGATACAACGCGGTGCGCGTCCACCATCATGAATCCGAACTAATCGGCCGCGCCGGTGGAGGCTCGATGACTATTCCTGAAGACCGGAAGCCGGCGCGAACGAATTCGCTCACACTTTTTGAGGCCCCGTCCAACGAGGGCGACAGATACACTGCCCGGATTCGCGGTTACGTGTATCCGCCGAAGACCGAAGATTACGTATTCTGGATTGCCAGCGACGACAACAGCACACTATTCCTCAGCCCCGACGATCAACCCGGCACTAAGAAAGTGATTGCTTCTGTTTCGGGTTGGACTGGCTCGCAGCAGTGGGACAAATACGCAACCCAGAAATCAAAACAGATACGTTTGGAAGCAGGTAAGAAATACTTCATCGAAGCCAATCATCGCGAAGGCGAACAAGGGGATCATCTCGCAGTGGCCTGGCAGACCTCCGAGTCTCCGAGGGAAGTTATCCCCGGAAAACATCTTTCAAAATTCGGCGCGGCTGAAGAGGGGGCCATTGAATGGGAGATCTGGCCCGACCAGGCTACTGCCAACAGCACCCAGCCAAATCCGGAAAAGCTGGACCAGCTTCAGTATTTGCTCGCAGCCCTGAAAAAACATGGCATTTACATCACAACAGATCTCTTTGTTTCACGGCCGGTCCTCGCTTCAGAAATCTGGGACGGTGCCACAGGCAACGTGGGGATGGACGAGTTCAAAATGCTTGTGCCGGTGAACGAGCAGGCTTTTGAAAACTGGAAGGAATTCGTGCGGCAATTCATGGGAGCGCCGAACCCGCACACCGGGATGCCGCTGGCCCGCGACCCCGCATTCTCCTGGCTCAGCATGATCAACGAGGGTAACCAGGGCAATTTTATCGGCCGGCTCAGTGAGCGCGCGCAGATAGACTGGAAGCGCGAATGGAATACGTTCCTCGCCGAACGCTACGGCACTGCCGCCGGATTAGAGAAATCGTGGGGCAAAGATTCGGGCGATCCAGTGAACGGAACGGTGAATCTCTTCACCGGGATTTATGACGATTCTCCACAGGGGCGTGACCTCAGCGCATTCCTCGCTTTGGCCGAAGCCAACATGTTTGCCCGCATGAAAAAATTCCTGCGCGAGGAGCTCAAGTGCCAGGCTCTACTCACCAACATGAACGCATGGACGAATCGAGTTGCGACACAAGCTGCACGTGCCGATTACGACTATGTCGACGACCATTTCTACGTGGACCATCCTCAATTTATCGACCAGCCTTGGAATCTGCCCTCAAGATGTTCAAACAGCAGCCCTATCGCCGCCGGTGCACCAGGAGGACGCAGTTGCTCTTTCACGAGGCTTCTGGATAAGCCCTTCACTGTCAGTGAATACAATTACTCCGGCCCTGGACGTTTTCGTGGCGTCGGCGGCATTCTCACTGGATGCATGGGCGCCTTGCAGGGATGGGGCGTTATCTGGCGGTTCACCTATAGCCACAGCCGAGACAATCTCTTCAAGCCTTCTCCGATCTCTTACTTCGATCTCAGCACTGACCCACTGAATCAGGCCGCCGATCGGGCTGCGGTCTGCCTCTACTTGCGAGGAGATATGCGGCAGGCCCCTCACACCATCGCCCTGGCGTTGAATGCCGATTCGCTGAGAAGTCAGAAGACCACCAACAAGTCTCTCGCACCGGGATGGAATGCGCTCTCCTGGGTGACCCGCGTCGGCTCTTTCCTGGCTCAAAAGGATAGAAAAGTGCCCGGCGACCTCGTAATACCTTTTGGCGGTGAGGAGATATCGACAGATGGCGAAACTCTGAAAACTGATCCCTATGGCGGAAACGCCGGCAACAAGTTACTGGCACGCATGCGCGAGAAAGGATGGCTGGAAGAAAACGAAACGAACCTGGACGAAAACACCCTGAAAAGTGAGACCGGCGAGATACTCATTAACGCCCCTCAGGACATGCTGGTTCTAAATACCCCACGCACCGCTGGAGGATATGCTCCTGAAGGGAGAACAATTCAGACCGATGCGGCAAGGATCACAATGAACAAGACTTACGGAACGGTATGGGTTTCCAGCGTGGACGGTCAGCCCATCAAGACCAGCAAGCGACTAATAATTACTCACCTGACCGACCTGCAGAACTCAGAGGCAAGGTTTGGCGAACAGGCGAGACAGACTTTGAATGCGTGGGGAAAACTGCCGCATCTGGTGCAGGACGGCCAAGCTACCATCCACCTGGAACTCGAACAGGCTGAGAATGCAAAGGTTTTCGAACTCACCACCGGCGGACGACGACTTGGAACGATTCCGGCCAAGGCCACAGTCGGGAACCTTGAGATCGAATTAAGTGTGCGGAACGAGGATGGAAAGGCCCGAATGATTTATGAAGTGGCGGTGGAGTAGAGCATCAAAACTGCGTTCCTGATTTCAGTTTTCCGGCCACCTCCTTGCCTTTGAGCCGCGCTTTTAGGTCACCGTCAAAATTCACAAGCAGAACGGTATCCTCATCCTCCTTGAAGGGGGAGTTCACAACCGTGAAGTCTTCACGGTATCGGACAACCGAGGAAACCCTCAGTTCATCAAACACCTCTCCCCTGGCAGTTCGACCGGCCAAGTGACCAGAGCCCATTCGTACGGCATCGGCCCCCCTGAGAAGAGTTTCAGGAGATGCATTGGCCGGCATACCTATTTTGTAATGGGCGAAGGATTTCCTTCTCCCATTGACAAAGATGTTGCAGAAACTGTTCTTGCCATCGACATTCCAGGTGACGGCAATGTGATACCAACTCCCTTTTTCCAAAAAAAGTTGAGCACGGCTGTAACCAGCCTTAGCAATATTGAGGTCCAGTCTGGCAATGTTGTACCTGCCCGTTCTTCCGGAATTATCAGGATCGATGTAGTAGGAGATACTCACCGGATCCGCATGATAAATCTGAAAACGATGCGTCGAATGTGAGTGATCAAAGTCCGTCGCCGACCAGAGCGGTTTCATCCAGAACTCGACTGTCCCTTGAGGGGTCAGTAAGACCTCCGGCTTCTCCTCTTTTTCATCAAGCGCATCAGCCGCATCAAGCCCTGGCAATGGAATTTCCACAAACTTGTAATGCATCTGGAGGCCCTGGCCGAACCTGCCGGCAACAAATGCCTGATCCGATGGAACCTCCTGCTCAATAACTTTGGGTAAGGACTCTGCTGGAATGTTGAAGAAAGCTTCCGGCCCGTCCAGTCCCACAATAAGCGGAAACTCTTTCAGACGAACAAAAGGATCGACCCGCTGGCCACGGGGATGAGTAAATTCGTCATCAGATGGTTTCATCGACCAAACCCCGCCTTCTCCATCAGATTGAAACGAATACCAGCCTTCTCCTGAAGCCTTCAATACCACCGGCTGCCCGGCTGAATCAAAAACATCCACCATCCGGCTGGCAAAGAGGTGCACTTCTTTTTGCTGCGGCACACGGAAGAAATAGCGATGCTCGCGCATCAGGACAAGCCCATTCGGAGCGACTTGAACAATCTTGCGAACATTCGAATGCAACAGGGTGTAGGCCACCTCCTTTCCTGCGTGCAATTGATAGATTCCAGCAGCGGCATCTGCGGGAAGGTTCAATCGGTAGTAAACATACTCTCCAAAATGGAGATACCAGATACTGAGATGAAGTGGGATTGAAAAATCAGGCGTCCCAATCCGCCTGGAATAGTGTTCGGCAATATCGAGCTTCAGCTCATTGCCGTGGGAATCTGTTACCGCCGGACGAAGTGGGTGCTCGGAATCATTGTTGATTGCCAGATCGAAGTGGCACGATTGGCCCCTCTCTTTTTCAAAGAGCAGCCACGTTTCAGCCGTGGGAAAAGGCTTGAGGGCAACCGGTACCGAAGACGACACTTTACTCTCTGCCACTACCTTCATCGCCGCAGGCAATCCGATATTGATGGCGCTCTGCGTGGTCAGGATTCGGGATTGCCACTTTTCAGTAGAGGGCCCTATGGATTCCAATGGCATACCCTCATCCATAAGCGTTTGATAGTCCCGACCGAACTGTTCAACAGCCCCCCTCAGGTATTGGGCGAATCGTTCATCCTTTGTTTCCTGGTAAACAAGTGCGCAGGCCTGGAGCATGGGATTTGATCTGCCGACGAAATCCAGGTTCCCGGTCCGATATTGGTGTTCCGCGAGACGCACCAACACTTTTTTCGCCAAAGGATGTTTTGTAGAGACGTAGAAATAGTAGAAAGCGGAAAAGAGGTCTCCCCACTTGGAGTAATTCAGTTCAACTTCCGGATTGAGAATGTGCTCCTCGTCAAGCCGAACCAAATGACGCAACAGTTTGTCCGCGAAATCCAAGATCTTCGGGTCTCGCTCCAATTCGTAAGCAGAGCCCAGAATGCGAAGGAAAGCCTCGAGCCTGTAAAAATTGAGTGCTTTGCCTATGTCCCACTTCATTTCCTCCGACATAGCTTCAATCCAAAGGCGGGCCATATCACGCGAGTGGAAATCGCCTGTCAGAAAATAGTCATGAACAAACTGGGTGACGTCTGTACAGGAAGCCCAACTCAGATTGGACGTCGGACTCCGAAATTCCGGCCGGCCGGCCTTCCACTCAGGATCATGAAAATGCCCCCAGTTTATCGGCGAATGCCACTCCCCCATCACAAACCATCCAACGGGCTTCAGAGTCGAATCCCAGTTGGACATTCCCAGGCCACCAATCAGGCGTGTGTATTGCTTTGCATATTCGCGATATTTGCGCTCGCCAGACCTCGCATAAAGCACCCACATGCTGCGCCGAAGGTTGTATTCCAGGAAACGGGACAGCCTGTGTGATTGCGGGTACCACTTACCCGTTTTGCGAAATTCCCAACTGGTGTAGGGATACATCCCCCAATAGAGGTATCCGGTCTGTGGAAAAACCTGTTCGGGGGCTAGAACAGTTCGGCCGAAGTAATCGTCGATAGCGCTCTCAACCTTCGGGAAGTTCTTCACATCTCTGTGGTGTATCGGGCCGAACACACCGGAGGCGGCCGTCCACACAGGATCAGCCGTCGCGTAAATATCACTAAACGAACCACCAATGGATTTCTGGACCTCTTCACTGAATGCCCCGGCATGCGGATAGAGCCAGACATCGTGAATCTTCGCTGTCCCCTGTGCGTTATTCTTAAGGGCTAAAGAGGCATGATTTTCGGGAATCCAGTCATGCCCGAAATAATTCTTGACTATCTCCCGGGTGCGGTAGTCGAGTTCCTTGCGTGACTCCGAAGCCCAGAACTTAATCTGGATGGCATCTCTTGATAATCGAAACGCCTTCGGAAACTGTTGGGCAAATCCGGGCAACTGTACTGCAAGGCCCCTCTTTTGATTCGATAGATCGCACCAGTCGCCCGAAACCTTGCCAGCCTTCAGTGGTTGATTGGGAGTGGCGGGATCAATGATTTCAAAGAGTGATTCGCTCGAACCGAAATGTGGGAATTCGGACTGCAGCAGGATGAGTTCGGCATTCCCGTCTAACTGCCGTTTCGTCACAGAAGACTGTTCTGCCGAGTCATTAAGAGACGCCGTTGACGCAACTTCGGTGTTAAGCCCGATCCTTAAACCTATATCGCGAAACCATAATTCGTTTGTGTCTTCGGTAACGATGAACTTATGACTTATCAGTACTTGGGGCACGCCCGCATAAAAGTGGTAATAAACCTTGCCAGCGGCCAGGCGGTCATGTTTCGAATCAAGGTATTCGCCGCTGATGGACACGACAGTATGTCGAGGGCCAGAGAGCTCAACCTTCAACTCCCTTGCCTGCAGAAGGCCCTTGCGTCCTTTTGAATCGACCACGAAATAGTTGGAATCGGTCGGGTTGATTAAGCTCTCTTCTTTGGAGAACACGCCATCCAAATCGAGATCCAGATGTAATTCAGGCAGAACGCATTCGCCTGTGTTGAGCCTCCAACGTATGGCCCCGTTCTTGATAATAAGTTCGGCTTCTTCAGCGGAAACCTGCAAATCGCTGCCGTGTCTCTTATTCGGTTCGTCCGCCCTCGTCAGGAAGTACTTTAGGCCCTTCTCAGCGACAAAATCAACCATGCACCAACGGAGGCCCCCATCCTCCCAGGTTGCGAGTGGTGCGACTTGGCTTGGCACAGGGATGCCGCTATCAAGAACTACAGTCAGATTGTCTGATTTCGGGATGACTCCTTCGCCGAAAGGAACGCCAACACTCACTGGCCAAACCGTCGTGTGTGATTTCTGAGGCCACTTGACCTGCAGCTCGATCTTCAAGTCTTGGGCACAGATACAACCGAAGCATAGAAAGCTTAATATATGGTGCATTCATCAGTTCATTTTGAAAAATGGTTCTTTAGTTCCTCTTCCGCAATCATTGCGGCTGAATCTCCGGATTCAAAACCCGATTGCCCAGGGAAGCGATAAGGGAGTCCTCCTCCGCTCCTTCTGCAATCGCAAGCAAAAGGCGGGCATCCAGTTCATCCATGATCGGAAGCAGGGCGTCAAGCAACAGTGAGATGCCCTTTGCACGGCTCAGATGGCCGAGGTAACCGATGACGATTTTTCCTGAAATTGTTCTCTTAAGTCTTCACGGGGGAAAGCGCTCGATATCTTGACGGATTGGCAAGCCGTCCTACGATGAAAAAGGGCGACTTGAGATTCACAAAACCGATTTCCATATACACCTTGCCATGACACTAAAGACAGAATCAGTTTCCTTCACCGAAGCCATCGGACCTGCCGACATTCTTACTATTGATTGGCGCGATAAGAAGAATCAGCCCGGCCAGCGACCTGAAGATATTGAGGTGCACGTCCACACTGAGCACACCTTCCAAACAGTTGAGGGTATTGGTGGTTCATTCAGCGAGATTGGATGGAACGCCCTCGCCAGTCTTGGCGAAGACGAGCGAAACAAAGTCGTTCGTAAGCTTTTCGGCCCAACGCCAGATTGCGCCTTTTCGTTCTGTCGGATGCCGATCGGGGCCAGCGATTTTGCCACCGATGCTTACAGCCTGAATGACACGGTCGGAGACTTCACGATGGAACACTTCACCGTCGAGCGTGACGAAAAGGGCCTCATTCCATATATCAAAGCCGCGCAGGCGGAGAATGCGGAACTGAAGATTCATGCCAGCCCCTGGAGCCCGCCGGGATGGATGAAAACCTCGGGCAAAATGGATGGAGGTGACGGATTACTGATTGATGAAGATCGTATTTACCGCGCCTACGCTCTCTACTTTCGTCGGTTTATTGAAGAGTACGAAGCCCGAGGTATTCCTGTTGATCGCGTGATGGTGCAGAACGAGCCGGACGCGAATTCGTCGTTTCCGAATTGCCACATGGAGCCCGAGACGTTGATCAAGTTCACCCTGGACTACCTGGCTCCGGAATTCAGATCAGCCGGGTTGAAAACTAAAATCTGGGGCGGCACTTTTCGGGGGATCACCGGACTACAGTCTCATCGCTGCATGGCCAACGCTCTCTATCGTGAAACAGTGAGCGGCGTCGGATTCCAGTATGCCTTCGCCGGCGATATTCTGGAACTCACGCAGCTCTATCCCGGCACGCCCGTCATGCACACGGAAAGCGTCTGCTGGCGCGGCGAAAACTCTGAACGGCAGGCTGCCGCGCTCTTTCATGACTTTGTGGACCACATGAAGGCCGGCTGCACGATTTACACTTACTGGAACATGATCCTCGATGAGAACAGTTCGAGTGCCTGGGCCTGGAGCCAGAATTCGCTCGTTCAGATTGACCGTAATTCCGGCGAGGTCACCTACCATCCTGACTTTCAGGTGATGAATCTTCTCGGCCGTCATCTGAAACCAAAAGCCAGGCGTGTGGAATCATTCTGCTTCGCAGCTCGTTCGATAGCGTTCCAGAACCCCGACGGGGAAGTGGTGATTTTCCTGCTCAATCCCGGCGATGAAAGAGAGGCCGTTTTTAAAGTGGATGGAACGATTATTAGGCGGCAGGTCCCAGCGAGATCTGTGGTGGCAGCGACTTTTGGGGGGTGACGGTCAACCAAATCCAGGTTCAAACCGGATCAGAATAACGAAGGGTTAAGGTCATCGGCCGGTTCGGAGCCCCTCTCCATCAGGCACGACTCGATACGAGCAGTCTGGCAAGGCAAGCTGCCACTGCCCGTCCGCCGCTTCGAAGATCCAATCGTCAGTTGTGCCGCCGATACTGATGCCGAACAGGAACTCGAAGGAAATTGCCTTTCGGAATGGCGAAAAACTGCGGTAGCGGATCGTTTGGGTGACGTCTTTCCTCGTGTCCGAACACTCGTAAACGCTCACTCTTTCTACGTCACTGGTGCGCCAGCCAAAGTGGCGGTCTGGAAGAAATGGAGTAACCGTCATGCTGATTCCGGCGTTTTCAATGATGGAGTGAACTCCCTCGCTGCGAATCTTTCCCGCGTATTGCAGCAGCCATTCTGCGTGTCGTTCACCGTCGCATTCCACCACGTCGCGGACCACGATTGTGCCTGGCTTCACGAAGAGGAGGGTCCGTACGTATTTCTTTAACAACCCCGGATAACAGGCCGAGGCGTCTCCGGAGACGATAACCGCGTCCTCCTCTTCACGGATGTCGGAGAGCATCCCCGGAAAATCAGGCCCGTGCGATTGGCCTTGTCCGTCAATGAGGAGAGTGGAGTGCCCCACAGTACCGGGGCCATCGAAATTCCAGCGGTCTCGGCTGGAGTCGAAAAAACCGAGGAAGTGAGCCTGGGGCCAGTAGGAGTGTTCAAGGACAAGGCTCTGGCCGCCGGATTCGACGACGAATGAGTTGGCGTCCAGATGCGAGTGGCCGACGTTCGAGGGCCCGCACTTAAAGCCGATGAAAGTCCCATTGGGCTCCCAACCGCTACGAAGGGTCGCCACTCCGGTTCTCGGAAAGCAGGCCAGAGTCGCAGGCGGCGTCTGATTTTTCAGCTTCGGATCGTCGCAGGCCAGGAACAGAGCTGTCTCTCCTGGTGTCCTTCGCGCCATCTCCATCCAGTCGCCTCGTCCATGCTCGACGGCAAGCATGGCGAGGGCCTCGCCACCTCCGAAGGTATCGTCGTTGTCATTGAAGTTATAAATTCTGCCCCCCGGTGTAGCCAACATCGTGGCAAAATCTCCGGTCTTCCGCAGTGCCGGATGCTCGAAAAGATTCAGCGCTCCCTCGCTCAGCCGGCGAAGAGCCCTGGCAAAGCGGAGTCCAAGAAACAGTGTCCCGAACCAGTAGTTCACGCCCTCTGGCCAGTCTCCCTCAGGGGCAACTTTGTCGAGGGTCTGGACAACCCCCTGTGCCGCCCGGGCCAGGGCCTCACCTGATTCGGGCCAGAACTGATGGAATCCGCACAAGGCAGTCCCCGAGTCACCGCAGGTCATGATTTTCCAATTGCTTTCGCGTTGGGGCCGAAACCACCATTCCGGTTCATCGCCCGTAGCATCCAGGAAAGGCACGAGAAACTTGTCACGCATCTGCCCTGCGAGGCATTCCGATTCCTGGTCGGAATAAATGTCGCCAAGATAGTCATGCACCAGGGCAACGTGGGCCGAGATATTGCCCATGCAATGGTCAAAAATACGGCACGCGCGGACATGAACCGGTGCCATCCAGGCTTCAGCGGTAAAGAGCGCCTCAACCCTTCTCTTCGCCCAGGCGGCAAAGGAAGGCTCACCCGTGACAGCAAAACCATCTGCCATCACGAACGCTTCCCCGCTGGAAATATAGACCTGCAAAGTATCAACCTCATCCGGCGAAGAATGCAGTAGTTCGGAACAGCGTTGGTTCACACGCTCGAGGAGGCCTTCTTTCGCTTTTGCCTTTTTCCTCACTGCTCCCAGATCGGTTCGGTCAAAAAGCAGGCCGTGCCCTTCAGGACGGTTTTCGAATGAAAAATTCATGACAGCTTCAACCATTGGGTCAGTAATTGTTTTCATAGAATCGGAATACCTGTTCAAACAGAGTCCCAAAGCAGAGGTCCGGATTGGAGGCCGCTCTTTTTCTTTTGCTGTTCGAGCGTGTTCCGTTCCCAGAACACGCCACCTGAGTAGCCCTGGATGGAGCTGTCCGCCTCCGCCATTTCGAGTCGCTTTTCCACCAGGCAGCAGTAAGTCTCATCCAGTTCGATACCGAAGAATCGGCGACCAAGTTTGCGTGAAACCACGGCAGTTGTCCCTGAGCCAAGAAATGGATCGAAGACGACATCGCCTTCGTTCGAGCTTGCCAGGATGACCTTGGCTAGAAGTTTTTCCGGCTTCTGCGTGGGGTGTTCAGTATTTTCAGGCATCGACCAGAATGGCACGGAGAGATCGTTCCAGAGATTCGAAGGATGCGTCAGGCGGGTCTGGCCATCCGCACCTTCATCCCAATCCTTTGGGACGCCATCCACCCGATACGGCGCGATCACTCGGCGACGGAGCTTCACCGCCTCGACATTGAATACGTAATCATTGGAGGAGGTACAGAACCAGATGTCTTCAGAGCTGTTCTTCCAGTTCGTGAGGCTGCCGCGTCCTTTCTCACGTTCCCAGGTAATCCGGTTTCGGATAGTGAAATACCGGCTGGCTACGCGATGGATGGAAGACGAGGTCAACCAATCACCGCAAATATAAATGCTGCCAGTGTCCTTCAGTATGCCGAGCAAGTGATGCATCCAGGTTTCCAGCCATGCTTCATACTCTTCGGGTTCGACTCTCTTGAATTTCCGCTCGTTGAATTTCTTCGAAAGATTGTAGGGAGGGTCAACAAAGATCAGGTCAGCCGAGTTTTCGGGCATGAGTGGGAGCGCTTCAAGAGTGTCCTGGCAGATGGTCCGTCCAAGGATTGCCTCGAGCGTGGCGGGGGCGTCAAGGTTCAGCAGGCGGCTGTGATAATGATCACGCTCGCTTTCGGTAAGCTCTATGGTCTTGTTGCGCGGAGCACGTTTCTTTGGGCTTGGCATGGCTTAATCAAACTACACGAGCGAAGTCATTAATCCAACGGAACTGGAAACGCGCTCCCAGGAAGAAGCTGATGGACTTTGCTCTGGGGCGCGATTACAGAGGACAACCATGAAAACTTCAGACTGTGAACATGGTCAGGAATGAAAATATCTCCGGAAGAAATCGAAAATCAGGAGCTTACGGACGAGCACTTCGAGTCCGCTGTCCAGCAGATTCGCGGCAACGGCTACGTGGTGTTTGAAAATGTGATAGAGGCCGGATTGTTGAAGGAACTGCGCGAGGAATTCGCAGCCCTGTTCCTTGATTACATCTCAAAGACCGATTCCAATCGCGGCCCGGGCAGGTATCAAATGCACCTTCCCTTCCGGCTGCCGTTCTGCCAGGAAAGCGTGATCGCCAATCCCGTTGTGCTGCCCGTAATCAAGAGCCTGCTCAATGAAGACTGTATCTGCCACTACTTCGCTTCTGATACACCTCTCCCGGGATCGGAGTATCAGAGGGTGCACATGGATATCCAGCATCTGTTTCCGGACATACCTCATCAGCCATTGCCGGCCTACGGTCTGGTGTTGAATCTGCCTCTGGTTGATTTCACCGAACAGAATGGGGCGGTCGAAGTCTGGCCCGGCGGCTCGCACTTGATCGCGCCGGGCGTAGACATCTTGAAACTGGCGGAAAAGATGCACTCTGAACGCCTGCTCATGCCGGCCGGATCGCTGCTGCTGCGAGATATGCGATTGTGGCATCGAGGCACGCCGAATCAGTCAGACGAGCCGCGCCCGAATCTGGCATTCATTTATGCAAGGCATTGGCTGCGGACGACTTATCCGAAAATATCCATTCCTCAGAAGACCTATGATGAACTGTCTGAGAATGCCCAGAGACTGTTTCGGATGGAAGCGCTCGAAGGATAGAAAAGCTCCGCGTTCAGCAAGTTTGCTCAATCCAACAGGCTGATTCCGGGGGCCTCTTTCAGAGAGGCACGCCAGAGAATCGACGATACACTGCCCGGCATGCAAAACGATCCACTCATCCCGCCTGCCGCACCTCTTTCGCCGCACCTCTTCAAATCGCTTGTGATTCATGTGATCGCGTTCGCCGTGATCTTTTTTCTGCTGGCCCGGGAGCGACATGCGATTGTCCAGCAGGAACAGGCGGTAATCGATGACATCCGTGCTCAGGAACAGCGGTTGGAGAAAGCCGCACAGAACGCGCAGGAACAGGCGGTCAAGGAGATGCTGAGGAATCAGCTCAAGGCGGAGTTCGATACCCTGATCGAAGATGAGCTGAGTGATCCGGCGGATGAAGAACTCTCTTCGGACATCTTTCAGGATATAGACGCCAGGATTGAAACTCTCGGAGACCTCAGTCAGCTCACCGCCGAGGAGATCGATGCGCTGCTCAAACAACTTCGCAACGCAGCCTTCGAAAAGATGATGATGAATCTCGAAGCAATGCAGAAGGAAATGCTGCTGGCGCAGGTTCGACAGTACGTCCGGAGCGACGTGGCCCCTCAGATCAAGAATCGCATCGAATACGAGATTCGGAATCGGACGGGAGAAACCATAAAGAAGGAAGCAGAGGCAAAGTCATGGGAAACGCGAAAGGAACGCCTTGCCGATGCAAAAGAAGAGGTTCAAAAGGCAGTAAAGGAATTGCAGGATCTGAAGGATGCTGAAACGGAAGTATCTGCTCCGGCCGCCGAATCAGACTTTGCCAAGGCCGCACACGAGCAGATGGAAGCGGCCACCCAAGCCCCCAAAGCTGCTGAAGCAGTCAAGCACGCTCTGAAAACGGTTGAGAAACAGAGCCCTCAACTGGCCGAATCAGCAAAGAAGCTGCAGAAAGATAATCGTAGCGCTGAGACTGCCGGAATGATCCAGAGCGCGCAGAAGGCCATCGAGTCCGAGGACAAGAAGAGCACTCAGACGGAAGTCAGCAAAGTAATCAGGAACATCGACCAACAGATTCGAGAGCTTGAAGGCGTCGCCCAGCGCCTGGATTCAGAAGCCCGCAGCCATCCCGCAGATGAGATTCAAAAGGCAGTGGTCGCCGAAGCCCTTCAGAAGATCGAGAAACAAATCCACGACGAGGTAAAGGAACGCGTCAAGGATAAAGCCATCCCCATCGCCGCAGAGAAGATTACCCACGCGGTGGAAAAGGATCTGACAAGGCTTCATCTGAATCAGGATGAGTTCAAGGATTCATTGAAGAAGGACATCTCCAGGGCGATCGAGGAAGAACTGACCAGGACACCAGTCGATGCCCAATCAGCGCTCTCACGCACCAGAGATGCGTTCGATGCCCTCGACCTGAAACACATTGAAGAAGCTCGGCAGGCACTTTCGAAAGTCATCAAGAAATTTGAGGCAACCCAAACCGAACAGAATGAGATCAAAGAGGCAGCGGATAAAGATGACGCCGGCACTCATACCGAGCATCAGCGAGAACTTGCCCTCCGCATTGGTGAGGAACACAACGAAGCACTCAATGCCCTTGCCGGTGCAAGAAGCGTCACCTACACCGTTGACCGGGACATCGACAAGGCCGTGACCGCCATCGAGCGCAGTCCGGCAGAGCAAAAAGCGAATGAGGCAGAAGAGCTTCTCAAGACCGGTGAACACGCGCAGGCCCAGACGAAAGCGGAAGAGGTGTCAAAACACATCGAGAATTCCGCGAACGAATTGAAAGCAGTCGAAGCCCAGCTCGCGAATGAAGCGGAAGCCGCAGGCCAGATGGCCGAAGCCATGAAGCGACTGAAAGAGCTGTCAGGTGACGAGATCGATGCCGCGGCCAAAGAAGTCTCAAGTGCGCTGGCTCAGACTGCTCACGAACACCTTCCGGGTGAGATCGAGCGTGGTGCGAATGCGGTCAAAGTGCAGAGCCCTCTCGGCTCAGATACATCTGAGGCTCTGGGTGAGGTGACCGGGCTGAAAGCAAAACTGATGCAGGTTTCCGAAAACCTGGCCGAGGGCCGCGGCCTGGGTCTCGGTCAGCTTCCAACCGCCGGGCCTCCAAGTGGGGGCATGAGCCCCGCTCCCGGCGTGGGTCTCGGATACGGTCCGTACGGACTCGGCATGGGAGGAAATTGGCACGAACTCTTCCGTTTCAATCGTGAGGCATACGAAGAATTCATTAAAGACCTTAGAGACCGGATCAACCCAACAAATTTCTACAGTGACATAAATGAGGACAGCGGCCCCGAATCGACCGCCACTGAGACCGATGCCCTCGGCCCTGCTCGTATCTTCGTGGAGGAAGTGTTGGTCGAAGAAACGGTATCTGAGCCAGCCAGAAAAAGAGTCGTTCCCGAACCGACATTCAAAACCAAAGCCTTCGGCGCGGCAGCAATGGTCGAAACTCCTATCACCATCGATGGCGACCTTTCCGACTGGGGTGAGCTCAGACATCCTATCCAGTTGATGTATCAAGGGCATAGCCCGAACAAGATCGAAAACGGCCCCAGAGTTTACATGCGCTGGGATCCTGAAGGGCTCTATTTCTGTTACAGAATTCTCGACCCGACCGGCATCCAGAAATACCAACGGGACGCCTGGATGGGCGACGGTTTTGAAGCGTGGGTCGACATGGACAACAGCCGGCTCGAATTCATGGAGACGAGCAAGACGTCCCATCAGTTTTGCTTCATGCCGTTCGGCCTGATCGGCAATCCCCAATCTACTTTTTCTGAGGTCGGACGAGGACATAGAGGGCTGAGTCACTATACGAACTATGTAGACAGCAAAAGGCAGAAGGGCTATTCCGCGGGCAAAGTCATTCCGGGCGGTTATCAAATCGAGGCATTCGTTCATCGCCGGGCGCTTGCCAAAACAAGCCTTATTCCCGGCCGTTACCTGGCCATGAACTTTTCAATCAACCTCACAAAAGAGCGGAAAGATCAGATTCAATGGTCGGCAACCAAAGAGATTCTGTCCTTCAACAAACCCGATACCTGGGGTGACCTGCTACTCCTTGGCTCAGATGGGAGGGCGCGGCTTACCGCCATCCGGACTGATAAGGGCCGTGAAGGTATCGTGCCCGGTGATGTGCTGGCGTTTGAAGTGACGGATAAAGACATGAATCTGAACCCCTACAAACTGGACCGAGTCTCCGCAGAATTGCGAGTGAAAAGTACCGGAATCTCGTTATTCGTGGTGCTGAAAGAGACGGCCAACAATTCAGGGATTTTCAGCGGCTCGTTGGATACTCAACAGTACTTCAAGCCTATCAGACAAGGCACACTCAACCTCAGGAGTGGCGACACGGTGCAACTCGTTTACCATGACGTTCGAATGGAATTTGGTGAAAAAGATCGTAAAGCATTAGCAGAGCTGGGTATAGGTTACCCAATGGTTCGTATCGGGAAGAACTGAAAGCCCCGAGTGAGCAGAATATTCGGCATCCAATAATCTATATTTTGGTCCGGAACCATTGATAGATTAAGGATGCGAGACTACCTTTGATCCCCTACAATCCGCGCCAACTTGAGGGATTCAGGTAAGCAAATTATAAAAACCAGTGAGAGGCAGGGCCTAGCAGGAACATTTCTGACGGGCTCATTCAATTTCGTTACAAACCTGCAATTCGGATACACCATGTCCCAGCCAGGACTCAACGGAGGTAATTTTGTCTAATTCAGAAATCGAGAAGTCGCAGCTATCAGATTCGCCAGATATGGATCTGCCGGAGACTGACGAGCAGCGGCATTTCTGGACTCAGGTAAACAGTGTTGTCTTTCTGGGGCTCCACATCAGTTGCTTTGCTGCGATATGGACAGGAGTGGACCCCACCGCCATCATCCTCTGTCTTGTGCTGTACTTCGTTCGGATGTGGGCCATCACGGGTGGTTACCATCGATATTTTGCACATCGCTCGTACAAGACCAGCCGGGCCTTTCAATTCGTACTGGCCCTGATAGGCTCATCGGCATCCCAGAAAGGTGTGCTCTGGTGGGCCGCTCATCATCGCCATCATCATGATCATTCGGATTTGGAGGCTGACCTGCATTCTCCGCGCCGCGATGGTTTCTGGTGGTCGCACATGGGTTGGATTCTTTCCAGCGAATACCTCGATACACGCTACGACCGGGTAAAAGACCTGACCAAATACCCGGAACTTCGCTGGCTCAATAAGAACCACCTCGTGCCGGTTATTTCACTAGCCGTAATCTGCTGGCTGATTGGAAGCTGGTCGGGGCTGGTATGGGGTTTCTGCGTCAGCACAGTCCTCTGCTCTCACGTAACCTTCAGTATCAATTCCCTGACGCACATGTTTGGCCACCGACGTTATGAGACCACCGACGACAGCCGAAATCACTGGTTGCTCGCACTTATGACCCTCGGCGAAGGCTGGCATAACAATCATCACTACTACCAGACCTCGGCCCGACAGGGCTTTTACTGGTGGGAGATTGATATCACTTACTACACCCTCGTGGTGCTGAACTGGTTCGGCATCATCTGGGACCTGCAATCCCCATCGGCAAGAGTCATGAACTCTAGTCGGATGGTCAGGTAAAAGAACAAAAGACACAGGTCTTAAGAAAGCCGTAAGTCAGAAGACTTACGGCTTTTTTTGTTCTGGCCTTTGACGACTGGTGAAGCCTCCCCCGGCCGCCCGTGGCTGCGCATTTCTGAGCGCAGAACCTGCCTTCAGCAGAAGGTAGCCACGCGGCTCAGGCTGGGCTCATCTCTCCTGGACAGTCAGCCTCAAAGATCCAAATCAAGCGGCAGCGGTATGGCACGGTTCTTTGCCATGCTGCGAGTGACCGCCTCAACGAACTCCATGTACTTCACGCCATCGTCGAACGCCGTATGCGTAATCACTTCCTCGCCGCGAATGGCGTTAATGAACTCCTCCTCGACTCGCCAGCCTCCCATTTCGTTCTCAGGGATCTTGATCTCCTGCAGCTCCCCGCTGCCCTTCTTTCCACCATAGAGTTTTCCACCGAAAAATCTCAGCGTCCCTTCGCTGCCGAACAGGTAAACACCGCCGCCCTGCATCAGACCATTTACAGTCGATTGCTGCAGGTGCAGTTGCGCACCACAGGCCATGTCGGCAATGACATCCAGATGCTGGGGTATTCGAACCGGCCGCATCAGCCCATTTTCATCCTTTCGCATCTTCACGTAAGTCTTACCCATCGCCATTACGCTGGTGGCTTCACCAACCCAGCGGAGGACGGCTTCGTAGTAAATCCCGAGTGCCTGGATGTTGTACCCGCTGTAATCGAAATTCATCCGCCAGTGCAGACCTTCTTTCTCGTCGAGAAATCCGCCCGCGTGATGGATATCCAGAGCGAGGACTTCACCTAAATATCCCTCTGCGATAAGGCGTTTGATGGTGTTGTCCACTTTCAGTGTCATTGGTGACGGCACAATCTGCGCCACGACATCCGGGTTGGCCTGTGACGCATCGAGCATCATGTGGGCCTCCAGTGCCGTCCGCGCCATACGCGCTTCGGTCATTACATGCTTGCCTACCTCGATAGCGGCTATACTGCACCGGCTGTGCATATAAGGCCAGGTGCCGATGACGATGGCATTGGTGTCTTCGTCGTCCAGCACATCCACCCAGTTGTCATAAATTCTTGGAATGCCGAACTGGTCGGCCACACGTTGTGCTGATTCATAACTTCGATTACAGACACCGACAATCTCTACGCCAGGAATAGCCTGCAGTCCGGGAATATGCCTTGAGGTCGTATTCGTGCCTGCTCCGATAATGCCAACTTTAATTGTCTCACTCATGGGTTCGCTCCTTTAAGGTGTCGCGGCGGTCTTCGTGTCGCGTTGTTAATATGAATGCTGCAATCTGCACAGCTAAAGTGTTGGTGACAAGAGCGAGGAATATAAGTTTTCTAGCAGGCGATTGACAATCTCCTTTGTTTTTTTGAGACACCTTTATAATCTATTCCTCCATCCCAGTGAGCCCCGCTTCTCCATGAAAGAGTCTCTTCGCAATCACTTCAGACGCCAGGCTCTGGTTAACGAAAGACCCCCTCCGAAATGGATGCAGGGCATTCCTCTCGGTAACGGCGATATCGGCGCCATGCAGTGGGGCGGCCCCAATCAGATTCATTACACCCTGGCAAAAGGTGATTTCTGGGACTTACGCCTGGATAAGATTGAGGATGAAAGATTCACCTGGGCATTCCTCAAGCAATGCATCGAGGGTCAGGATTGGGAAACCTTTGAAGAAGTCTGGTCGAACCTCCGAGGCGTTGAAGGAATCACACCAACATATCTGCCGGTCGGCAGGCTGACGCTGGATTTTGATCTTCGTGGACTCGAAAGTTCTTTCAGCGAACGGCTGGACCTCTACCGCGCTCACGCAGAAAGGAAGCTGCGCTACCACCAGCGGCACATGGAGATTCGAGCGTTTATATCACTCGAGCCTAATGTCCTTTGCATCCGCATTCAGAATCAGAATCTCGGACGCGCCCTGAAAATCGGCTTTGAAAGAAAACTGCTGAGCGGAGAAAACGACCTCGCCGAAGCCCTTGGCTACCCACCCCTGGCGAAAGTCACCCAGGATGGATGCGTGGGATACGTTCAAAAGATTCCGGATTCGATGGCAAGCGCTGTTCTCATCGCTGGTTATCGAGGAGATCGCAAAGTGGAGCTTGAAGAAGCGGAGGAAGGCCTGACGAATGTTTCGATCCTGTCCAGCGCGCCGCTATGGCTTTACGTAGTGATCGGCAGCGGCAAATCCAGGGCAGAAGCCCTTGAAGATGCGAGTTCAAGGATGCAGATCGCCGAGAACACCACCTCTCGTGAAATCTGGAATTCGCACCTGCATCGCTGGGAGGAATTTTGGAACAAGTCCTTTCTCTCAATGAGCAACAGAAAGCTCGAAAACTTATGGCACATGGAGCTCTACAAACTCGGTTCCGCTTCGCAGCGAGGATTCCTGCCCTGCAATCTCCAGGGGCTCTGGCCGCCTGACAGCAAATTGCCGCCGTGGCAGGGGAATTACCATTTCAACATTAAGACCCAACAGACTTACTGGCCCATCTATACCAGCAATCATCTGGAGCTCGGCGAACCTCTATACGATTGGATTCTGGATATCCTGCCTCAATTGAGACGTGAGACCAAAGACATGTTCGGCCTGGAAGGAGCCTGCCTTCCGACGGGCACTGATCCATTGGGCAGACGCATTGGCGGCTGGTCGACAGTCCAACTCTGGACCATGGCCGGGGCGTGGGTGGCCCAGCATTTCTGGCTGCATTATCTGCACACCCTTGACCGGAATTTCCTCAGAGACAGGGCCTATCCGTTCATCAAGGAATGCCTCAGATTCTGCGAACAGATTTGGGAACTCAAAGAAGGGAAACACACCCTCTCCCCTTCCCACAGTCCGGAACTTTACAGCGAATTGCCACAAGCCTGGTGTGCGGATTCTGCGCTCGATATCTGCCTCATGAAATATCTTTTGAGGATATCTCTCGAGGCAAGCGATCTGCTCCAGGCAGATTTGGAATGCACCGACCAATGGAAAGCCATGTTGGGCAAATTACCAGACTACCCCGCTTCTACCGGCTTTCTGACCGAGTGGTCCGGTGTGAATACACAAGATTCGCATCGCAACCTCTCTCACATGGCGCCCATTTTCCCTATCGGAGACGTGAATCTCGAAGGAACAGAAGCCGAGGCAAACCTGGCGAAACAGTCCTTGGCAAATCTCATCCAGCGCGGCCACGGAATGTGGATGTCATGGTCATTTCCCTGGGCATCGTGCATCGCTTCACGTCTTGGCCAGAGCCGCAAGGCAGAACGAATGCTCGGCCTTTACCTTGAAGGATTCGTCGAATCGAACTCCTTCTCGACAAGCGGCGACTACGAACACAAAGGGATCAGCGCTCTGGAGTTCTGCTCACCGACACTCGAAGCTGGATTCGGTGCGATGGCGGCCATCAATGAAATGCTGCTCCAGAGCTGGGGCGGCAAGATCCGCCTGTTCCCGGGACTTTCCTCCGAAATCGATGCAAGTTTCCATCATTTCCGGGCTGAATCCGCATTTCTGGTCAGTGCGCATCGGGTGAATGGAAACCCAAGCCCGGTGGTCATCCAATCTCTTGGCGGCGCTGGATGTGTTCTGGTCTCACCATTCAAGTCCCGGGAGATCCTCGTTCACTGTTCTGAAGAGTCCATTCCCTTTGAGTGGAAAGGGAACGAAATCCACTTCACGACGGTCGCACATCAGACTTACATTATCCAGGAAGAAGGCCCTTCGAGCAGCCCCGAATTCCAACCCGTAGGCTCCTCAACCGAAGCGAAAGGAAATACCTTTGGTCTCAAGTCCGGCAAAGCCGGCTGGTGGAAGGCAGCCACAGAGACGCTGCGGGAGAAGGTTGCAGTAATAAGCAGTGAGTAATTTGGAAAGGTGGCGGACAATTCTGGAGTTGGCGCGGCCGATACTGAACATTCGAACCTGGATTCTCGATAGTGGAGGCTGGATACGATGCTAACCTTCCACCGCTTCCGACGAAGTGCCACACTTATCACATCGGACGTTTCGCTCTGACTCGAAACAACTTACTCATTCCCTATTACGCCCCATGCCATCGTTTACTGCTGACGACATTCTGAAAACGGTTAAGAGCCGTAGATACGTACCGGAGAAGGCCGACGCCCTTGCGAAAAGGCTGGGCGTAGAGAAAGGCGACCTCGACTCTTTCCACGAAGCCCTCGATGAACTCCTTTTCGAAGGGCTGCTCGTTGAGGAAAAGAAACGGAAGTTGTGCCTTCCTGAGGACACCGACCTGATCGTTGGAACCCTCGATGTAACTCGACGTGACATCGGGTTCGTGATTCCTAAAGGGACGGGGGACCTCCAGGATCTGTTTGTGCCGCCCGAAGACCGCGGCACAGCCATGCATCGTGACACGGTAGTGGTTCAGGTCTTGAAACAGAATCGGGGTGGCGACAATCGAGGCCCGCGAGGCAAGGTTATCCGTGTTATCCGGAGGGCCAACCAGATTCTGGTGGGAACCTTCTGCCGGGATAAACACCGCTGCTGGATCGAAGTGGATAATCCGAGAATCAGTGAGCCGATATATATCGACTCCGAAGACACCTTTGAGGCTGAAGCTGGAAAGAGAGTCGTCGTTAAAGTGGACGCCTGGACGAACGGCGCCATCGTGAAGACCGGACAAGTGGTGGAGATCCTCGGCGATCCGAACGACCCCGCTACTGATGCGCTCGCCGTCATTCGGCAATACAGCCTGCCCGATAAATTCGACAAAAAAACAAAGGCTGAAGCAAAGGCTTTTGGAGAAGCCGTGACGCTGGAGGCAATCGAAAATCGGACCGACCTGCGTAACCAGATCATCGTAACGATTGACCCGAAGGAAGCGCACGATTTCGACGACGCCATTTCTCTGGATTACGAAAACGGCACCTGGCGGCTTGGTGTGCATATCGCTGACGTTTCTCATTATGTGAAGCCCGGTACCGCACTGGATAGAGACGCCATTTCCCGCAGCACAAGCGTCTATCTTCCGGGACACGTGTTGCCAATGCTGCCGCCCGAACTTTCCAGCCACCTCTGCAGCCTGCGCGAAGGAGAGGATCGACTGACAAAATCAGTCTTCATGACCTTCGACGATGAAGGCGCTTTGCAGGACTACCGAATCGCGCACACCGTTATCCGTTCAACAAAGAGGCTGACCTACCAGCAGGTCACACGAATACTGAACGGAAAAGATCAGGAATCCGAAGCAGTAACAAACCTGCTGCACAAGATGGACTCGCTGGCAAAACTGCTCCTGAGACAGCGAATAGATCGAGGCGCCCTGGACATGGACATGCCGGAGATAGATGTGGAGGTTCGCAAAGACGGCACAACAAAAGAAGTGCGGAAGCGAGTTCGCGAGTTCTCGCATCGGATTATTGAAGAGTTCATGCTGTCTGCGAACACCGCAGTGGCCGAAATCTGTCGCCGCCACAATCTGCCATGCATGTTCCGGGTCCACGACAAGCCAAGCGAGGTGAAGCTCGATGAGTTCCGGCAGTTCCTGCTGGCCTGGGGCTACACCATCCCTCTCGAGCCAGATCGGCACGATCTGCAACGCTTCCTGGACACTCTCGGAGATAAAACCGAAGCGTACCCCATTCAGATCGCTCTGCTGCGTTCGCTGAAACGGGCGGAATACACGCCAGAAAATGTCGGCCACTACGCGCTCGCCATAGAACGATACTGCCACTTTACCTCGCCAATCCGGCGATATCCCGATCTCCTGGTCCATCGCATTCTGGATGAATTTCTCGACGGTAAGCTGCGCACCAAAGATGCGCGGTCATCCTGGCTGCAGCACCTGGAACGGCTGGCAAAACACTGCTCTCTCGCCGAGCGCAAAGCCGATGAAGCCGAACGTGAACTCCGTCTCATCAAACTCCTCCGTTTTCTCAAAGACCACCGATCCGAGCCCATGTCAGGCATCATCGTGAACATGCGCCACAATGCTCTCTTCGTGGAACTGGAAGACACGCTGGTGCAGGGCCTTCTTCCCATCCAAGCCTTTCAAGATGATTACTACGAATTCAATCCACGCGGCCAGGTTTTCCACGGCCGCTCAACGGGCAAAACCCTGCGGCTGGGCCAAAGAATTCAGGTGATGATCGATGACGTGGATATACCCTCACGGCAGGTTTCCTTCAGGCCGGATGGCGTGGAATCCAGCGGGAAAAACAGGAAGGAAAAACAGGAAGCGAAGGGTGAACCCGTCTGGCTGAAGCACAAAGAGCGGAGCAAGCAGAATGGAAAGAAAAAGGGCCAGAGGGGGGCGGCACCAGGCAGCGCCGGGAAAGGAAAACACGGTAAGCGGAAAGACAAGGGCAAACCAAAATACAGGCGATAAACGCAAACTTTGCCTCCCCCTGTGTTTCGCAGCATGTGCTACTGGCAAGCCGGTGGCTATGAGGAAATGGCATGTCCCGGAATTCTAGTGGAATCGTAACTGGTCAGAGGGCAAGGCTCTTACTGTTAAACTTCTCTTTCTTCGGCATTCTCATCCGTTCCGGGCCATTCTGTGCGGGAATCTCCATCCCACACCGCTGCCTTCTTATGCCACAATAAAGAGCTGAAAGCGGAGATTAACTTAACAATGTTATCTCTCTTTACCTCGAAGAGGTTTGATTCCAGAGCCCAGGGTCAGTGCCGCGCCGAAGGTGCAAGCGCCACCCTGGGATAGCCGTGAACCCGT
>JAQBXN010000077.1 GCA_027625095.1 Planctomycetota bacterium
GCGATACGTATTACGCATTACGTATTACATGGTTACAGTTGAGTTTCTTGTTTTCTTTGAAAGATTTTGGCTTCCCCATTTGTTGTTTCCTTGAATTCGTTGGAAGCACTTCTCTTCCCTTTGGTTGCGGCCTTACGGCTGCGATATGTATTAGGCATTACGTCCTGCACTCGACTTGCAAGCTGCCTGCTATCTGTCTTGATTTGGCCTCCCCCGCCAACCCCTTATCTAAAGAAGAACAAATATGGGCACCTACCAGTGGCTGCTCGTCAGTCTGGTATGGCTGGCGATCCTGAGTCCCGGGGCGGCAGAGACCATACATCTCGGCCAAAACAACTACGTTTCGATTCAGGAAACGCCCCACGACCGTTACATCATTTCACTCACAGCGGTTCGTAAAAAAGAGAGACGGCTGCGAGACCTCGAATGCCTTCTCTCGTTCAAAGACGAGGCCAATTTCTGCAGGCTCAGCCTGTCTCAGAAAAAGGCCAGCATCCACATCGTCAAGAATGGCGAGAGCAAGGAAATCGCGAGTTCCAAGGGACACCACCTTTCCGGCTCAGAGTCGCAGGAAATTTTGATTTGGCGGTCTGCTCACCTGGTATCGATTTCGGTGAATGGCACGCTTGCCCTGCATCTGCTGGATGAAGAAGTCCGGGGTGGCAAGTTCCTGATAGGAATGCAGGACGACCTGGACATTACCCGATTTCAGTATCTGCCGGAAGAACCGATCTTTTTCAGCGATGCATTCATGGTGACCGATGAGCAGAAGCTCGAGGACACCGTCTGGAAGCAGATTACCGGCGAATGGAAGCTGCTTTCCGTTCGTGATCGTGTGAGAGAGACCAATGAAGATCCCCGTGTAAAACAGAACCAGGGCCGCCGCGAGCCCGAGCCTGAGCGCAGTGCAAATCCGTTCTCTTTGTTTTCCGGTTCGAAGGAGGCGTCACTTATCGTCACCGGGTTTCCTACCTGGACCAACTATTACGCCGAAACCTCTGCCAAAACTGACGGCGGTAAGATGGGGCTCGTGTTCGGCTACGAAAGCCCGGAGGATTATTTTCTCCTCCGGTTCACTCAGAAGATGCCATTTCCTTCGGCCACAACACTGGAGCTCGTGCGGAAATCGGGCAACGACGAAGAAATTCTCGGGGAACGGCAGCTCCTGAGCCGAGCGGGCAACTGGTACAAGCTTCATGCGCGCATCGTTGGCGGACGCATCCGCGCCGGTGTCGACGGCGTGAGCGTTTTCGATGTCGAACACTCTGATTGCACTGGCGGTAAGGTCGGCCTTTTCTCTTCGGAGGGCAGATGCAATTTCGATGATGTGCTTGTTCGCTCGGATGAGACCATCGATTTTGACAACAATGCGATCATTGAATCCGGCACAAAAGCCGCCGGAGGCGAGTGGGCAATCATCGAATCGGAGGGTGGATCACAACTGCAGGCCCGTGGCTCCGGCTCCCTTAATTTGGGGAGTAAGGCTTGGAAGGGCTATCTTTTTGAGGCTGAGGTGCTGCCGCAGGCACAGACCCAAAAGTTTGGAATCGGCGTAACGGGAACGAAGTTCGTCTCCCTCGTATTCCAAAGGAAGGAAAACGGATTTACTCTGAGCATCACCGGCCAGGATTCAAACCTTCTTGATCCCTATACCGTGTCCCTGCCTGTGGCTTCGAAATATTCACTCGCGCTCGACCTGACTGAGCCGGGCGTCCTGAGCGCATACGTCAACAACCGGCTGGAATATCGCATTCAAAGGCCAGACGAACAGGCCATGCCGTTCCTGCATTGCGGAGACGGGACTCGTTTCACCAAGGTTCGAATTTTCGGTGAGCGAAACCGCGAACTCGAGATCTCCCCCAATCAGACCATCTTTATCAACGATCCATACATGCAGGGCTGGTCATCCAACCGCTGGGCGTGGCTGCCAGTGATTCGGCCTGCGGAAGAGACAGTAAAGGAAGATCCCAAGAAGCGACCCCAGACCGCGCTTGAACAGCTTGGAGGGCCCAACACCTGGATTCATCAGGGCGATATCCAAGGGCCCGTGCATCTCTCTCTCCCGTTGACGAGGAGCTTTGATCTGTATTTCGGTGTAGATGAGGAAACGGTGAAGGCCAGGGTTATCGCTGCCGCCGAAGCCAGGCAGAAACCACAACTTCCCGGATATAACTTGAAAGCTGTTCTGAACGATGACTCAAGCAGATTCTCGCTTCAGCTTTTCAGGGAGAATCAACCAGTGGCGTCCGCGCAGATCGAGTTGAAGCAAAAAAAAGAAAAGAATGAAGAAGGGGCAGAGCTCATCATCCCCAGCGAAATGAACTTCGTGCGAGAGAATCGATTCATTGTCGTTCGGGTCGACGGAAAGCAGTTAGTGGCCTGGGCTGACCCCGCCCCTATCCACGGACTTTGTCTGGCGATGTCCCATGATGGCGGCTTGGACTTCCAGAATGTTCATGTCCAGCGTGAGCAGGTAAGGGACTACCTCTTTGAAAAAGCAACCACAGACTGGCAGCGCCAGGGCTTCTGGGAGGTCACGAATCGCTTCTCCTGCGATCCGCGCTGGTCACACATGAACGGACAGAGCAATGGCCTCGCGGCCTTATGGAACAAAAACGAATTCGAAGGTGACTTCACCGTCGAGTTTTATGCGGGCATGAGAATGCGTCAGGCGGACATGCGGGTGGGCGTCGGCTGGTATTACCCTCGCGTGGGCGACATTAATCTCACGCTCTGCGGTGACGGCCAGAATGTGTTCAGTGGCTATTCCATGGTACACGCTGCCTGGGATCGGCTGTGGACAGAGCAGCACACTCGCATCTATCGCGGCCAGGAAATCGTGGCCGAAACCGATAAGGAATTCATCCCGTCCGTGCGCAAAGGCCGCCCGAGCCATAGAGCCATTCCGGTCGATTGGGATCCGGGCGGCCGCCCGGTCCATGGCGCGTGGTACTACATAAAAGTCCGTCGCACGGGCAATCGCATTGACTGGTTCTTCGATAACGTGCCGGTACTAAGCTACGAAGATCCCGAGCCGCCGAGCGGCAAACGCCTGGCGCTCTGGACCCAGGGAAACAGTATCGTGATTGCCCGGGCCAAGATTGTCTGCACCAACAGCCCGCAACCGGTATTGACGCGCATCGACCCCAAAACATATAAACCGATCATTGAGAATGACGATTTCGAACGGGCATCTGAGCTCGCCTCAGATGGTTCACCTAAGTTCAGGATTTTTTCAGATACTCAGCCCTACCTTGCGTGCGATTTCGAAAAGTCGCTGAATGGATGGACCCAGGCGGACGAGGAGCAGAGCGCTTTTCTTTCACTCGACACAAAGATTAAAGCGGGAGGCCGCTCGAGCCTGAAGCTCACGAATATGCAGGTCGGTGGTGACTTTGGTGCTGAGATTCCCGCAGGCGAACTTAATCTTCTACGAGTCAGTGAGCTGAGCTTTGATTACCGCATTCCGGAACACGCAAAGGTCAATCTTTACTTCAAACTCAAGAACGATCCCCACACGCGGTACTTCGTGCGACTGACCGGTGACGACTACTCACAACGTTCACTCATGTCGGTCGGCGATATCAAGGCCACTCAGGACAACCAATGGCATCGGGCATCCATCAATATCTCGGAGTCGATAAAGAGAGCCCTGCCATGGATCAATGAAGCTATTGCCGACTCCATGCAGATTGGAAACTTCCACGACGGCTACATGCAGACGGGAGTCGGCGGTAACCCAGTCGGCCTTTCCTACCACCTGGACAACTTTCATATGCTCGGCTCGGGGCCAGGCCCCACGGAGTTTGCATTCCGGCCCGCGGACGGCGTTGAGATCACAAAATTTAAATGGGTCGTCGATCAACGCGCCTCCACCTCCGCTTCCACATCACGCCACGCTACTGAGACAGCCACCCAGCTTGTGGAAGTTCCGGTGTCTGTCGAGCCCGACTTACGAGAGATCCGAAAGGCTTTGAAAAAAGGCAGGAGACGGGAAGAAAAGAAGGAAAAGCTCGAGACGCGCCACTTGGCTCTGACCGGTGAGATCGAGCTCGCCCCCGGCGAATACTACATCCACGCCTCAGCCCTTGACGAGGGAGGCAATTGGACGGAATCACTTCACAGCAAACTTCATATTCAGCCCTCTCTTGCTATCAAAGCCCTCGTCCCGGCCGACGGTCAACCCTGGGGTCTCAATCCAATCCGCATGAGCTTCAACGATGTCACCGCCGTTCCTTGCCTCTCTTCAATCCAATTGTCGGTCAATGACAAACCTGTTGAGTTTTCAAAAGAGAATCTCACTTACGATGTCGACAAGCGGGAACTGGAATTGGACCTCAACCGTTCTGGCCTTCGGTTCAAGCATGGCGAACAGATCGAGTTCGCATTCGAGTATTCTGAATTCAAAGCGGATTCGCCCCGACACAAACACACCTGGCATTACACAGTTGACACCAGCCAGGACCGCAGCGCACCCAGTCGGGTGACGATCATCGGGCGTCCCCTGGATCTGGATTTTGAGGAATCGCTTGGGAAGCTTTTGCCATACAGCGACGAATTTGGCGGAGAACTCAGCCTGGACGACTCGACCGCAGCGAGCGGGAAGCGCAGCCTGAAACTGATGAATGCGGTATTCGGGTCTTATGGTGGCTTTTATACGACATTCGAATCTTCACCACTTGGTCAATACCCCATCCTCAGTTTCGATTACAAGACCGACGGCTACCACCGGCTGGACTTCATGTTCAGCACCACGGCGGGCAAGAAATATATCGGCTTCACAGACCGAGAAGAGAGCGACCATCGTTCATCCACATCACTCGAGAAGGCCCAGGACATACCAGTGACGCCAGACAACAAGTGGCATCACGCGGAGATAGACCTTCGCGAACTCCCTTACCAATCGGTCAAAGTCCAGACGTCCACCTCCAGCATCCTGAACTCGCTCTATTTTGCGGACTTTGGTGATCGTTCGAATATCGCAGGGGCTTTCACCCACCTTGATAATCTGTCTCTTGTTCCCATTGTCAGTGGCAAGGCCGGCGTAAAGGTTGAATGGGAAGCCACCGACCTCTCCGGCATATCGGGTTATGCGGTAAAGTGGAGCGACAAGCCGCTGGACGAACCAGATCGCCGAAAGGTTCTTGCAGAGAATTCAGGGGTTTCAAAATCCCCGGGAGGGAGCGACAGCTACCTGCACATAAGCGCCAGAGACAATGCAGGAAACTGGGGGCCAACCGCCCATTATCGTCATCTCATCGATAACACTTCTCCGAAAATCACATCCGTGTCGCCAAAACAAAACGAGCGATCTGCCGCGGACCGGATCGAAATCAAACTCGAAGACACGGGCTCGGGGGTCTCCTCGCAGGACCTTTCTTTGTCGTTCAACGGAGAAAGCATCTCGCTCAAATCCGAGTACGTCACCTGGGATCCACTTGCAGGCACGCTGTCATGGAGATGGGTGGATTCCTTCATTGCCAGGAATGCGGATCGTCCAGACGGGATGAAGATGAAATTTGAGTTAGGCGGCCTCAAGGACCATGCGGGCAACGAGGCCAAACCATACTCATGGTCGTGGGTGCTGGATCATTCAAAAGACAAAATTGCTCCGCCTGCGCCAGCGTTTTCCACAGTCCAGAGCTGGGGACTTTACCAGCCGTTCACCACCGGGGAGGAACTCGTCCAGAGCCAGACCAAGAGCGAAAGGTATTTCTGGCGAAGTCTGGTCGACGGTAAGGTACAGCTTGAGGCCGCGGAGGATTCCATTCGGAAGGATCGCTGCCTGCAGTCTGTCTCCGAAGGCATGGGCGATGAATCTGCCTTCTGCTACTCCTGGAGAACCTACACCTCGTTCTTTCCCTATCTTTGTTTCGACTACCGAATTCAGCCCGGTGCCAGATTGATGCTCCGCATACACGATTACTCCGAGAAGAAGTATTTCTTCATCAAGCTGACCTCCGAAGCCAGGGCAGGCAACATCGGCTCGTTCGACAACATCATCGCCGATGGAAAATGGCACAGCACCAGCATCGATCTGCATCAAATCCTCAACGAAGCGAACGGAACTTCGCAAAATTATTACATCTACGAATTCGCATTCGGGAACTGGTCGGATGAACCAAACCCGGCAGGCACAAAAACATCCATCGATAATTTCCTGCTGACGAAAGCCAATTCGCCTATTCCACACTTTGAATGGAAGGTCGCCGATACCACCGGTATCAAGGGGTACAGCACTGCATTCGATCAGAATCCATTAACGATTCCCGACGCAAAAGTGATGCAAACCGAAAGTGTGGGAGAGCCACCTTTGGTTGGTAGTACCGGGCTGAACTATTTCCATGTCCGAGCCATGGATGGCGCGGAGAACTGGGGGCCAGCCGCCCACTTCCCCTACTATGTTGCCAGCATCCCTGACCTGTCCGGTGAGGAGGGAATTGAGACAAGCGATGGCTGGAAGGTGAAACCTGAAGAGGGGCAAGACGTTCGAATTCGTCATGGAAATATCAAAGGCAATCAGTTGCTAGGCGTGACTTTCGGCGATCTGATCACCTCAAAATCGTCGCGATCTAAATACGCCGAGTTCTACCTCACCCTGTCCAAAGATCTCAACATGAAGGACATCCGTGAGATAGATATGAAATTTTTCTACAGCGGCACGAGATACTTCACTCCTTATCTCTACCTCGTCAAAAAGGATGGGCAGAGGGTGAGTGTGAAAAATTCGGCCTCGTACCTGAAGCCCGGCTGGTCTTCTACCACCTTCCACCTGCCACTCACGAGCCGGGAAAAAAACTCCAACCATAAGCGAAACCGCGACATCACCTTCGTCTATGACTACAGCGATGTAGAATCACTTGAACTCCGCATCCTCACCCGCGACCGGTCAGGCCAGATGCTCATCGATCAGGTGCTTCTCAAGAGCCAGGCAACGGGGGAGGCGGCACCATTAGAGAAGAAGGACTAAATTTGAACTCCCAAATTCGGGTGGGTCTATAAGGTGGTGTGGCAGGGTCCGGCTTTTCGAGTACCGGCGAACGCAAGATTCTCAGCGCTGTTCAATCCTTCAAAACCGCAAAGCTCATGTGGAGTTCAGCGTGTCGCAAATGGGCACTGGCCCAATCCGCTACGGACAACTCCCCAAGGGCTAGATGTGGTACTCGGCGGGTCTCGGCATTCTGCCGGCTGATTGCGGCTTTCAGTAGTTCGAGTCCTTCTTGAGCGGTAGTTTCGGACGGAGGCACCATTTTGGCCTCGGCGGTTTCAGGCAGCTTGAAGCCGGGACGCAGCGGCCCTTTCAGAATCATTTTCCGCATGAAGAGCCCTGCTATGAGTTTCAAAAGAAAAGGCATCCTGCCCGGAAAGCCATCAATTGAAGCATTCATGGCGCAAGCGATGTGACCAAGAATCTGGCCGAGATTCCAATTGCCGAGCAACTCGGGCTTACCTGCTGCTAGACTCTCAGCATCAGCCAGGAGATCTTCCAAATTTGAATAACGGACATCCCGTCGACCTTGCACTTTGGTTGTTTTTACCATGCGTTTACCTCCTTCCGAGTTCAGGACAGCCGCCCGATATAAGAAAGCATGATTGTTTTTTTGCAATCGTTCATTATGTCTAGCCAAACGATTCAGATTCATTAAGACAAGCTTTCCCGCCAGAAGAATCCCCTGATTCGAGAAAACATTGAACACAGCAATCCACCCCGCTCCCCCGGAATACCAATTCCATGAATTGGTTTCCCGGCCTATCGCCCGCGCTCTTTCTGAATCCAGCTTCAGTCGCATCGGGCAGACCTTTCACCGTCGACTTGGCGAATGCGTCCAGGTGATAAATTTTCAGGCCGCATACGGCGCCACTGATCAACGGTTGGAATTTTATATCGATGTTGGATTAGCCTTTGACTCCATCTGCCACTTGCGTTGCCTTCCGATTCTGGAGCGGCCGAAAGAACATCATTGCACCGTCAGGGGGACTCGTGACCGCCTGGAATATCTGTTGAAAGGGATGCCAGGCACCTGGGAAATTGGCCCTGACTCGGATGCTGATGAGCTTTCTGAACGTCTTGTCTCGCTCCTTGTCGAATTGATTACCGAGATGGACGGTATTGATGGCATTACTGCCTATTCGACTCACCGCTGGTTCCGGCGGGAAAGGCCGAAGCGGGAAATTGCCCAGATTCATTATCTGCTGAAAGACTACGAATCTGCCTGGGAAGAAATCAGGCTCCTGACGCGGCTTTTCGCAGGAAAGGGAAATGCCAGTGAGTCCGATTGGTGGCTTGACCGGCTTGGGCTTGGGGGCTTGAAGGCTAAGGTGAGGTAGATTTTAAAATGCGGCCCACGGCCGCAAGCACAGGGGCCACGGAAGAAGGGGGCCACAGATATCGAAATTAAAACATCTGCTATCTCTTCATCCGTGCTTAAAAGATCTCCGCACCACCCCTGAATGCGGACGGGGGCCGCCTTTCGCAGGTCTGGAAACATCCGCTTAATCTCAAAAACTCACCTCAATCTTTTCCAGCTCGGTCTGGTGTTTCACGCGCAATCCGATGCCTTTGATCTTTTCCAGAGTCTTCCGACCTTCATCAGCGTTTAGCAGATCTTCCACTTGAGGAGCTTCCCGCCCGCCCGCCGCCACAGCCTTGTTGATGACGAGGGAATCGCATTGGCTGCCAACAAAACTCTGTTGTTCCCAGGTCAAAGCTGCTCTTTCCCATTTAGGCAGAGAGACGGCACCTTCGGAGTGCAGGTGTACCGGGACTTCCTTACGCCAACCCACTCTTGTACTTCGAGAGCCAATATCGGGCAGGTTCATCAGCCGCCGGAGACCCGGTTCGACGCGCATGGGGCCGATGAGTGCGGGCTGGGCGCGATTCTATGCGAGCATCCATGAGTCGGGCAACGAGCCAACGTAAGGCTCCACATCCCTCGTCATGCTGATTCCCACCTGGGTCGCGCCTTCCGCGGCCGTTCGCAGTATTGGGTCGTCGGCATACTCGAAGTAATCGAAAACACTCTTTGCCCACACAAGCCCGCAGAACTGAACCAGCGTCCCGAACAACGGAACCCTATAGAGGCTCGTGCCGAACACCGGGATGGACCCGTAGTGCGTTACTTCGTGCACATCCAGATCGCCATAAAAGGCAGACCCGGCCCCGGGATGTTGCTGAGGATCGGGGACAAGAGCTTTGACGCCGGGACCCGTGCCGGGCACCCGATACGCGTACAGAAACGGCAACCCTTTGTACAGCCACTCCCGCGCCTCATCGAGATGGCGGCGGTCATCAGTCAGCGCGAAGGCCATCAGATGGCAGTCGGCGAGATTGGATGAGCCAAGGATGTCCGGAGTGTGGGCCGGAACTTCCCAGGTTTGCGAACCTCGGGGTGCTTCATTGCTTCTTAATGTGGCGAGGGCTTTCAGACCAGCTTTGAGGGAGCGGTCGTATGTTTGTCCTTCTGAATTCAAAATTCAAAATTCAGAAACCGTCATTCGGGCAGCCGTCGCCTACTTTTCAAACTCCACCACCAGGGTCCTGAACAGTTTGATACCGGGAAACTCCACCTTGACCACGGCATCTTTGATCGTGGCTTTAAGCTCCTTTGCCATGGTGCGCGGCTCCCAGGTAAGCATCATTGCCCTTGCCATGGTGTAACCCTCGGGCATCTTTACTTCGATAGGGAATGGCTCATCGACTGGAATAGGCAGCTCGTTGGTCTTGTTGCGGCGGAAGCGTTCGGTAACGGGCGGATTGATAAGAGGGATCACGTAGCGGAGATTGTCGCCCACCTTCGCCTGCACGGCGGTATCCACATACCAGAGAATTTCCGGCGAATCGACGTAGATGACGTCCTCGGCATCCGGGATGGGCACAAGATCTTTGCTGCGAAAGAATTCGCTGAAGCGGGTAATGAAAACGCCCGGCGAATCTTCGCAGAAAGGTGCAGCCGAAAAGTGGCCGACGTAGTAAGAGCCACTCGCGATGGTGAAAATAGCCCAGTAAATGTCATCGTGCGCGAAGTGGCCGAAGCCATTGCGATGCGGAGAAAAGAGCTGGTAGACGCCGTTGTATTTACGGGCCGCAACACGCTTCTGACAGATGCCCCAGATCGCGTCTTCGTAACGGTTCATGTAATGATTGAAGAGGGGCGCGCTCATCGTGCCTTCGTCCATGAACATGCCACCGGCCTTCGCGAAGGCAATAAATTCCGGAAAGTCCTCAGGGGGTGGGGCCTCCTCGTCACGGCGGCCGACGCGTTCCAGGTAGGCCCAGGTGTCCATGTTCGCGCCGAATTCGAAACCGGGGTAAGCATTGCGCAGCGCATCTTTGAACTGATTAAAGTTCTTTGCCGCATGTTCCATCTTGTCCTCATTCTTAAAGGGCAACGGAATGCCAAGCGGCGATTGCACCGTGCTCGGACCAAAAATTCCCACGTCGAACCGGATGCCCTCGTAACCGGAGCGCTTCACAAACTCGACAGCTTCCCGGGTAATCTGATCCATGAGCTCGGGATACCAGTGATTCAAACCTTCCTCGATATGCGGCGTCTTGGGCATCTCGAACGGCCCGGTGCTGAAATCGTGTTTGCGCACCGCGTCCATGGATGCCTTGCGGATGCGGTAGACCTCGTCCGTAGCCACCAGCCTGGATGAGAGGTACTCCGGCTTGCGGATATACAGGTCCATCAGCGCGTTACCCGTGCCGCCGGCGAACAGATACATGTGAGTGGAGACACCCATACTGCGGTTGTAGTCCGTGGTTCCGCGCACAATCTTGTAGGATTGTGGCACGATGGACATACCGCACAGCCATTGATCCTCTTGCGGCAGTATCCGGGCACAGTCCCCGGGCGTCGCAGCGAAGACTTCCATGAGGTTCGCCAGATTCTCGTTTTCTTTGAACGGGTTGTAGTCTCGCGCGTTCGCCCCCATCAGGTGCACCACATACACCTCGGGATGCAGGCTGAAAACATCGAACGCCGCGCTCTCAATGATTGGCTCGGTTTGTGGAGAGAGGATTTCGGCTATGGCCTTGTAACCCCAAAGCCTGGTCTGGGCATCGGTCTTCCATGGAACGCTCACTGCCTTCTGCGAACCCGCGTCCAAAGTGAGAGCCTGGCGAAATATTTCTTCGCGGGTTTTGAATTCGTTTTCCAGCGCAACCACGAATGTCCGGGTCTGACTTTGACCTGTAAAATTTTCAATCAGGATGTCGAAGGTCTGTTCGGCGCCCGGCCTGATCCATCGCTTCTGGGCGCGAAGGTATCTGACGGTCAAACTTTCGGACGGTTGGATGCGATCGAGCTTGACCCAGTCCACACTCACTGTTCGCACGGAATTCGGCGGCTCACCCGAGAACGATGAGTACTTGGTCTGCGGCAACACGATTCCAAACTGCAGACCTGACGGTGGCTTCGGTTCACTACCCACCTTGGGATCATAATCCGGGTAAATTTCTCCCAGGTAATGCGAGTAATGCCAACTGTGCCTTGGACTCCTTGCGATCATTCGTTTCTTGAGCGATGGATCGACCTCATAGATCAGCGAAATGGTTTCCCAGGAGTCCTCTTCCCCGATGTCGAAATTGTGGAAATCCTGTGAGGCCCCTGGAAAGTGCCCCATTGGCACGGATACCGTCAACCGGACGGGGGTGCCGATCACATTCGTCTCACCCGAAAACTTGATGCGTGCCTGCAGCTTGTAAACGCCGGGAACTATGCTCTTCCAATTCACTTCCGGCGTCACCGCAACCGGTAGCGATCCCTTTGCAATCGACCGTCGGGACACCCGTATCTGCAGTGCGGAAGCGCTTTTCTTTTTTTGCCCATCCTGCTCGAACTCACGGATAGACTGTGCCTCTTCATCCTCAACGATAGAAAGCGCACTTCCCTCTGTCAGTGGGGTTGCCGGAATCTCCCAGGCCGGCCAATGAAACGATTCTCCGGGTGCGGGCTCCTCGGCGAAGGCCAACGCGGGCAATAGAAGAACCGCAACGTAAAGGGACCCGTAATGCTGGACGCCGTACGCTGAATGCTCGCCTTTGATTGATTCCATTTGTACCTGATTCCTGTTTCCTGAATCCTTACTTCAGGCGGTAGCAATAAACAAACTCTTTATCCCGCACAACCAGCCGATCCCCAATCACCGCCGGATGAACCATGGTGTCGCCGCTTACCTTTATCTTGCCGAGGACTTTGGAATCTTCGCCATTGACTGCGACGAGGAGCATATAGCCGTTTTCGGTAGCGACCAAAGCACGGTCTTTCGATGCGACGAGCTGATTGAAGCCGTGAATGGCTTCGTCATCCTCGAATTTCCAGACAGTCCTCAGCTTGTCCTTGAGTGCCAGCACTACCAACCCTTGAGTTGAGCCCAGGAGGAGATCGCCAACCACAACCGGCGTGGACATCTCCGGCCACAGATCCGTGCTGGTGGCCACGGGCTTGGGAATGATTTGGCCTTCCTGATCGAAATCATAGAGCCGAGTCTCTTCTGCCTGAGTGGTAAGAAGGAGTTTGCCATTCCAAACGATTGGAGTGGTTACCGTGTATCCATCTCCCGGGTCGATTTCCATGCTCCAGATTTTCTTGCCGTCTGAAGCGGACCAACCGCTGACGGCCTCTTTCTCGTAGCCGATGATCTGGACTGTTTTTCCGACTTTTGACGAAAGGAAACTGGCGTAATTCGTGCCGACCCCCTGGGCCTCCCAGACGATCTTGCCGCTATTCGGATCAATTGCGGTTAGCGCAAACTCTTTACTGCCGGTCATGGAAACGATCTTGCCATCGGCAACGAGCGGAGAAGCGCAGTAGCCCCAGTCGGGCCCTTTCTCCTTTGCGTACTTTTGGGAAAGATTCACCTCCCAGATCAATTGGCCTGTTTTGAGATCCAGGCAAAGGAGGTTGCCCAGGGCGTTGAGCCCGAAGACGCGGCCCTGGTAAATGAGCGGAGTGGCACGCGGCGCGGCGCCGAAATCCATCTTGACCCCGTTGGGGTACGAATGCTCCCACATCTGTTTTCCACTCTTGATGTCGAGCGCACGCCAATAGTCTCTACCGACCCCATGATCGGCGAGGACAACCAGCTCGCTTGTTCCGGCGAGTCCGGCGTGGCACTCACCTGCAACCTTAAGTTTCCAGAGCAGATTTTTTGCCGGCATTTCTTCTGGCAGATACCCGACAAGTGCGTCGCTATTGGCTCCGCGCCAGCCGGACCAATCGGATAGAGCCTCGACGATTTGGGGAACAGGGGATGGAGGTTCCGCGCACAGAAAAGACAGAGTAAGACTGAGTAGAATCATAAAATCCCTGAAACGTTGCTTTGAAGTAATATCCGCATCGTAGGGCTGCCATCCAGCACTGCCATTTAGACGAGACCTCGCAGCCGCCGGCCATTGCTGGTGCGTTTCAAGCCTGTGCCACTAATTCAGGGACAACCTGTCCATCCCGTTCGACCCAGACCCCGCATGGGCCGCCACGCTCTGATTTGCCTACATGCTCGACGATGGTGCCGTCCATGCGGTAGACCGGGTGGTAGCCGGCGGAGCATTCGTCGGCATCGCCCATGATGTAGTGCCCGATAATAGTATTCCTGAATCGATCGCTCTTATTGGGAAGGCTACCGTGGATGAGCTGGCCATTGAAGAACAGCACGTCGCCGGGATCGAGGATCACCGGGACCGCTCCTTTGCCCTTTGGCAGAGGGATTTCGACTCCGGAAAAACTCTCGTTGAGATCGGCCTCCTTGGTGCACATCACGGGAAGATCGCCGGTGTCAGGGACGATGCGGAGGCATCCGTTCTCTTCGTCGCAGCGATCTATGGCCATCCAGGCAGCCATGCAGGTGCCGGGCCGAGTGCGCAGATAGAACTGATCCTGGTGAAGGGACTGGCCCCGGGCACCGGGCGGCTTGAAATAATACATGGTCTGCACGGCCAGCGGTTCAAGCAGGGTCAGGCCGGTCAAACATTCGTTGATGCGTGGATCAATCAACCAATTGAGGCCGACCTCCTCAAACCGGTGCGGCATCATGATGCGCGGGTAATGGTGCAGCGAGTCATCGCTGGTGCGGTCGATGCTCTCTCCGCCCGGGTAATCGCCGCGCGCGTTCATCTGCATGTAGTGCTCTCGCAGGGCGTCGCACTCTTCATGAGAGAAGAGTGCACGGACGATGGTAAAGCCAGATTGCCGGTATTGTTGAATATGAGTTTTCTGGAGCATGACTGTGTTTTCTACTTTCTTGGGTCTTCTATTCTATCGGTCATCACGGGCACAGGCAGGCCGTTCTCGTTGGCCCATTCTCCACAGGGGGCGCCCTGTTCACTAACCCCGTAATCAATTTCCGAACCGTCCATCCGGTAAACCGGGTGAAAAAATTTTGACACACTCTCGTCTTCGGCGGAAACGTAGTGGGCGATCATAGATGAACGAAATCGGTCTGTGGATCGGTTTGGATAACTGCCGTGAACTACCTGGCCGTTAAAGAAGAGCAGATCGCCGGGATTTAGAATCACTGCCTCCGGCTTCATGGTTTCCGGCAGAGGGACCGTGACGGTCGTCCAGCTCTCAGTCTGATCGGAATCTATGGTACACAACACGGGAAAGCGATGGCTGCCGGGCACGACAAAGAGGCAGCCGTTTTCTTCATCGCAACGGTCAACGGCCATCCATGCTGCGATGCAGGTACCGGGCTTGACGCGGAGGTAATACTGATCCTGATGCAAAGCCTGCCCCCGGGCGCCCGGCGGCTTGAAATAAAACATGCTCTGCACGCCCAATGGCTCGGACCCGAACAACTCACGCAGAATTTCGGCCAGCCGATCGTCAGTGAACCACCGCAAACTGAACTCTTCCCATCGCTGAGGATGAACGATCCGCGGATACCGTTTCAGCGGGTCTGGACTGCCCGGTTCAATTTCATTCGCATTCGGGTAGTCGCGGCTGTCATGCATCTGAAAGAAATGCTCGCGAACCTCTTCCACTTCTGCCTTACTGAAAAGACTGCGAAGAATGAGATATCCGTTCTCCTGAAATTGTCGTCTGTCTTCCTGAGTGAAATGTGTCATCAGCCAAGCTTCCAACGCGGCCTCCGGTCACCTGTCCAGCGAGGAACGCATCACGCTGTTACATCCCAGAACTAGATGCGGCAAAGTTAAACATCTCTGCCGCTGGACGCTCTAATCCTTGCATCTATAGCAGAAGAATCGCGGCTCACCGGCATCTCCTCAAGAATAATGCGAATCGCGGATCTCAGCATGCGTGGCTGGAATGGCTTGTAAATTACTTCATCGATTTCCTCGACCGTGGTGAGGGATTCCGTGGTCTCTTTGCTGAAGCCGGTGAGAAGGATGACCGGAGTGCCCGGTCGGTGGGATTTTACAAGCTTGGCGAGGTGGGTGCCGTTGATTCCTGGAATGGCAAGTTCCGTTACGACAACATCGAAATGGTCCGCGTTGAACATATCAAGGGCGGTCTTGCCATTATTTGTGGTATGAGTTTCAAAATCTTCGCCTTCAAAGCAGCATTTGAGCAGTTCCAGAAGTACCGGGCGATCATCCACAAGCAACACCCGTTTAGGGGCCGGCCTGGCTTTCTCCGGCTCCGTAAGCAATCCGGCGTGAAAACACTCAACTGCCGGGCCCTTGCTCAAGCCATTTGAACGGTATGGATTCATGGGGACTTCCTTTGATCATTGAGATTTCTGAGGAATAGCCTTCCACTCCAGGGAAATGCGCGCCTCGACGTACTCTGGCTTCTCACTCTTATCCAGTGGGGTGAGAGACAGCGGCAGAAAGCCCTGACTCTCACCCTTACTCTGGATCGGTTGTAGTGCCGTTGAAACATCGAATTTGAGACTTATGGCTTCACTCTGTCCCTGGTGCAAGATGAAATCTTTTGCTGGCTCGCCCTCCTTTGATTCAGGATTAGGGACAACCTGCAGAGCAGACTGGGAAGAGTGAAAGATGCCGAGTTGCCAGTCTCTAGAAAGTTTGGAACTCGGAAAACGCCAAATCAGGTTCACGGTCTTGCCTGACAGCATGGCTCGCAGGCGATATGGCACGACCGGGGCGTCTTTCGTTCCCTCTTGGCTCTCAATATCATTGTGCCTGGCTTGAAGGCTACCGGCGAAATGAACGCCCGTGGCGCTGCTGGCTGGCGGCAGCAACTTTGCCGTTTCAAGTAACCGAGGCTGCCCTTCCTTTCTGGCCCTGAGTCCGATTTCTGCAATCTTGCCGGATTGGAGCTGATGAATGGCCAGGTCTCCGTTTTCGTTGAAATCCAGTCCGTATGAACCAAGAGCTACGGTTCGAGTGCTGCCGGCCGGAAGGTGAATGGTGTAGCCAAGGTTGAATTCCTGTCCCTTTGAGATTTTCTTGTCCTTCACCGGGATGCCGAACTGTGCCCGGACAACATTCAATTCAAAAGGCCGGTCATCAAGCAGGTGCCAGACAGTCCCGGCAGGTACCTTTATCCTGGCGACAGCCACGGAGGCATTGAGGACTGCAAACTCGCTCGCCGTGAACTCGCCGACCATTTGGCCTTTTTGGGTTTTCGAGATCGGCGCAATTCGCTTGTCGAATCTCAGTAGAAGCCGCTGCGAAAAGATCTCTTTCAGAGGTAGTTCGAATTCACCTCCAAGCACCTCAGATTCGATATCAATCAGAGCTTTCAGTTGATACTCAAAACGAAGCTCATTCTCCTGACGGATAACGCTCTGCTGAATCTCGAACAGCTCGCTTCGGCCAAGATCCTTGAGGGTGGACGAAAACTTTAACTCTGGAAATTCGTTCGAGGAGGCCTCGAATGCATCGGCATCCGAGGTCCTCCTCATTTGTGTCCCCCATCGCAGCCAGCCCTTCTCGCGGAACGTGATGCCTCCACTCAACAGGTCCTTTCCCTGCCAAGTGAGTACCCATGCGCCGTTGGTGGCAAATGTCATCGTGTTGTGGCCAATCGTCAGATGGGGAAGCCGGCCTTTCTCCGTCACGAAGCCATCGGTCTCAGCCAATCCTCCCTCAAGTAAGAAGCAGGCCAACAACACCGCTGAAAGTCTCAGATTTGAACCAGGTATGGACATTTAATCCTTTTGCCTCCCCTCATTGGAAAGCTGATCCAGGACGAGCAGGGCGCTGGTCCTCAAGCTGTCATCTTCAAGGTGGTTCTCGAGCAGTACCTGCAGCATCTGCCTAGCTGTTTCCGGTCGCTCTTTTTTCAAGGCTTCAGCCACTTTTAATTGCCCGTGGCGGAATTCGGTTCTGGAAGGATGGGCTGCTTCAAAGTGACTCAAGAGTTCCCGGGCCCGTTTAGGGTCTCCGATTCGAATCAGGCAAATGATTTCATTCAGATAGGCCCAGGCGGACGCCCTGGCGGTGAGGCCGCCCTTGATGGCCCTCGAAAAGTGAATTACTGCCTCGGAATAATTGCCCCGATATAAGAGGGCATTGGCTAGGAGGTAATGATCCTCAGATGTCATGTTCGCTGATTGCTGCTGAGCCAGTTGACGCATGGTCGTGGCAAACGAGCCGAAGTTTCCCTCTTTGAACTGCTCTCCGGCACGCGCCCTCAGTGAGGTCGTCGAATCACTTGCCAACGCCCTGATAGGAAGATTGCTTTTTTTGTGTGCCGCATCCTGGCTAGGCTGATTATTGAGTGCTTCGATCAGTTTGAGGCAATTCTCCTGCTCTGGAATATCTGCCAGTGCCGCAGCCCAGCACCAGGCAAGTTGCAGGGCTCGCTCCTGATGAGTTTTGGAAAACGACAGCCTAGCAAACTGGTGCAGCCGCTCCTGGGCATTGGTCGATTCGCGATGAAGAAGGCCGAAGATTGCGGAAGGCACCTTGTCCTCCGCCCAATCCGCAAAGGCCAGAAGCTGACCTTCAACCGTGAGATACTCTTCGTCCCCCGTTCCTTCTTCCTCGGCCGCCTTTAACGCTTTCTGAGCGGCCACGACCTTGCCAGCCAGTTGATTCCTGTAATTGCCATCCTCCTCGAACGATTCTTCAGCAACCCAGTCGGGCAGTTTGATGAGATCGTCCAGGCGATCGATGAAGAGCCCGGCAAGGACGGCGTTGGGGCTGGTGAGCGTATCAATTTGGATGGTGATCTTCCGATGCCCGCTGAGTGCGAATCGCTTGTAAGTTCCACCAAAGAAATGGCCGGCAGTGGTCGCAAGGACGGGCTTCTTGGTTTCACGCGACAGGAGAAGAAGCTTGTAATCGCGGAACTGGGGCCAATCGATCTCGAAGAAATAAAGCGAAAGCAGGCACAGGCCGTCAGGCAGATTCAGGTCAATGAGCAGCCCCGGCGCCTCTCCCATCTTTTTTTCTTCGCCGTGGTCGTCCCATACGGAAGCGATTCGGGATTGGCCCTCTGGCGTCTGCAGGGCACGGTCGTCGGCCACAGTGTTCATTCGAGAGAGCCAGGCGCGGTGTGAATCATTGGGGTCACCGGTATAGCCGCGCAAGTGAACGGGCCACCCCGGTCCGCCGAAATCAGAAGCCGGAGACTTTGCGCCGAAGAGGGCGTAGGCATACCCACCGTATCGGCCAACCCAGTTGCCACGGGTCCAGGTATCGTCAGCTAACATCCCGGCAACAGGCCCGGCAAAAACAGATGGGATGGTGAGGAGCAGGATGATGGCCGCGAGGAGGGCTTTCTTCCTCTTAATCTTTATCTTAATCCTGCTCGTAATCTCAATCCTACTCGTATCCTTAGATTCTTTTCCTCCCGGGTCAGGATTCGAGAACGGGTTACAACGGGAAAAAAGATTATGAGTAGCGCTAAAATAATGCTTAAGAGGAAGATCCGAAGCAGACGGCACCTCACACGACCGAATAATCTCGGAACAGGCCGACGAGCACTCCTTTGAAATCCAGTTCGAACTTCTTTCCCTCGAACTGGTATCTGTTTCCCTTCTGTTTGACCAGTACAAGGGTGTGGAGTTGGGGATCGTTCTGTTTCGCCGGCTGCAGGATGACCGCTTCTTCAGTTTCCCGATAGGAGCGAACCATGCAGATGGATGAGTCGGAGCCCGTGACCTCGCAGCAGACAACGGCCCCGTGCAAGGGCTTGATTCCAGGATCAAAAATGCAGTAGTCATCGATCTGAATCTCCAATTCCATGCTGTCGTCACCGGCCTGCAGCACAAAGCGTTTCTCCCCATAGAGCCGCTGCGGCACCTCCATTGACTGCTTGGGAATGAGAGAGGCAGGCCATTCAAACCTTCCCAAGCTCACGGTTCCCATCAAGGGGACGGTGAAGGCATCCAGCGCGGCGAGCAGGTCTCCCGCGGAAACTTCAGGAGCACCAGAAGCCAAGTCTGCAAACGAACATTCCAAAATATCCGCTAAGCGGCGGATAGCGTCCGGTTTCGCCTGAGTTTTCCCCGATTCAAGATCGGAGATAGCTCGTTGGCTGACCCCAAGAGCCTCGGCGAGGTCGGTTTGGGTCAGGTTTTTCGATTTCCGGAGCACACGGATTCTTTTCCCGAAGGACATGAGTATACACCTCCAGAGACGTCGTTCAATATAAAAATAGACTATACCAAATATATTGAATATTTGGTTGAAAACTAGAAATATTCGTATAATTTATCGTATATGGATTATGTCGTATATTGTCGTTCTTATCTAACCCCCTATGGAGGCTCTTATGTCTCACTCCCTTCTTTCTCCTCGATGGCTCTTGTCTTCGCTTCTATTGGCCTTTCCGATCATCCCGTTCGATTCCTACCGAATTTATGCTGAGGCTGAGGTGGAAGCACCGGCTCTGAATCCCGAACCGGCTGACCCAGATGGTGATAGTCTGCCGCTCAGAGCAGCCCAGAAAACTCACCTGGATCTCGGTCAGAGTTTACCGTCTTTTCTGAATTCCGAGCGAGGCTTCAGCCGTTCGCTTCTTGCCTCTGACAATGAAGTCTGGAAAGTCTGGCGTTTTCAGGATTATGTGGTCTTTACCGCTGCATCCATTACGAAGCAAAAGGACGCCGGGGATCAGGTCCGGGCTATTGTAGCGTTGATGATCCAGCAGGAGGACGCCAGGAAGAACGGAATGCTGGTGATTGAAAAAACCCAGCCTCAGGTCAAGGCCGCATGGCTGAAAACCCCTGAGGCTGTGCAGATGACTGATAAGTACGCGCAGCTTATCAGTAACGCCACCCAACTGTAGGAAGAGTTTCTGATAGGGGCACTAGACTTTACCGGGCCTGGAGGGCCTGGGCGATCACGCGGGGCAGGTATCGGAGCTGGATTGGCTTCGATACTGCCATATCGGCCTGGCTGAGTTCGGCAGCATGAGACCACTCTGTCCAGGACGTCAAGAGAATGACGCCCGGTGCGATCGGCAGCGCCTTTGCACTTCTGATCAGCGACTGGAGCTGGCTGAGGGAGAAGCCACCATCCACCAGTAACAAATCCCACTCAATTTCATTCAGACGAGTCTCGGCTTCGTCCGGCGCGGTGACGTGGGTTACGTCGTGCCCGTGACGGGTAAGAGTCTGAACGAGGACGGCCGCGGCGGTGGAAGAATCATCCACCAACAGGATCTTTCCTTTTTGGATGATTTGGTCCGGGGATACTTCCGGTTTGTGAACCGCATTCGGCAGTTCAACTCGCACTTCGGTCCGGCCGTCTTGACTGGCCCATGTAAGCGTGCCATCAAATGAGTTGATGATCGCGGCGGCGACATTGAGGCCCAGACCTTTGACATTTTTCTTGGTGGTAAAGAATGCTTCCCCTGCCCTTTCCTGGGATTCATCAGAAAAACCCATTCCGTTATCAGTGATCGAGACCCAGGCGGTGCCGTGGGCGATCCCACCGGTTACCGCTACTTGGCGATCCTTCATCCCATGTGTTGCTTCCCACGCATTCTTGAGAAGCTCTTCAAACGCTTGCTGAAGTTCCGGCGGGCTGCATTCCAACATTACTTGACCAATCTTCGGGTCGACAGATTGGTCTCTGAGGCCGGTCACGTGGCTGAGCGCGGCTTCAATAACACTCTTGAGATCGCACGGCTGAAACTGGTCTTTCCGGGGAGGGGCAGCCAGGGTTTGAACCGCCCTGGTAAGTTCGAGTCCCCGGCGAAGTGAGGTCTGAATCTCCCGCAGATTGGTAGCTGCCCCGTTGGCGTACAGCCAGTGGCTGGCCTGTATCTGGCCGGTCAGATCAGTCAAAGTTCGGCGAAATTGCTGGTTCAACTCCAGCGAAATATTCCCGGTATGCGAGCTCTCTTCCGCGCGGCCGGACAAATCGTTGCAGTTAATCTCAAGCGCCGCGCCGGCATGGAGCGCCAGCACCTCAAGCATGTCGCAATCTCTCTGGGAAAAGCGCTCTATTTCTGTCCGGTTATCCAGGTAAATAACGCCGATGACGCGGCTGTGAAAGGTCATCAGCGGAGCGCAGACGACGGAAAGCAGCTCGAGACGATGGATGCTCTTGCTTGCGGCAAAATGAGGATCCGCCAATGCATCGTGGACGAGAATGGCCCGCTCCCGGCGAACTGCTTCCTCGACAAGGCTGGTGCTGATTTCTTTATCAGGATCGTCAACGGTCAAGCCTTCAAACGTCTGTGCGAATTTATAGACGTGCCTGCCCTTCTCGAACAGGATCAGAAATCCTCGCTCGGCCTCGAGGTCGGTTATGAATCGGCTGATGAGAAATTTGAGAAGTGACTCGACTTCATCGAAATCATACAGCGCCCTGCTGAAGGCGAGCGTCTTGTCCAGATCGCTTACGTTGCCCTGCGTCATAATTCGTAGTGGGAAATTGCAAAGGCCAGCAGAGGCGATCGGCTGGTAGCCGCTGCGTAATTATCCCAGCCCAGTTCGTTGGAAAATTGATTGCGCAAAGTGCTCAGCAGACGGTTGGACTCTCTCCGATACAGATAGGCATAGCGGTTACGCCCTAATGCCTCCTGGCAGGCGGAAAGCAGCATGCCTGCCTGCCAGCAGAGGTCCTTCATACCGCCATTTCTTGCTTTTTCCACGCAGGGGTTGAAATACTGGATGGCCGTCTCATAAAGCTTCCTTTCATAGCAAATCATGCCCAACATAAGCCTGGCTTCGCATTGCAGGATGCCATGTTTGATGCTTGATGCGATCTCAAACGCCGCCTCTGCTTCGGACATCGCGACCGGCGATACAGTCGGGAGTTGCCTGGCCAGTTCCAGCCGAAGATATGATTCCTCGTACATGAGATCGTGTTGAACAGCCCTTGCTATGGAAGCCCCAAGTATCTTTCGTGCTTCCCTCACATCGCCGCTGGCCCCAAGATACTTAGCTCGGATGTACTCCACGTATAGCACCTTCGCATGAGCTTCATCATCACCCAGCGATTCTTCGATCAGATCCAGTAGTTTACCCGCTCTCCCAAGATCTCCGAGCAGGAGGGATAGCTCGGCTTCAAAGATCCTGACTTCCCTCAAAATCTTTTGGCTCAAACCTTCCAGGCGATTCACACGATCTATGGACTCCTGGGCCGCCGTGTATCGCGCCTGCTTCAGTTGGGTAAGCGCGAGGGAGGCCAAAGCGCTCGCCATTCGTCCGGTTGAATTGCTGGACTCATAAACCGCCAGGGCGCGCAAATTCAAATTTTCTGACTCGTACAGTTCGCCTTTGGTGTAACAGATATTGGCGATATTTCTCATGGCGGTGGCGGCCAGCCCAAAGTGACCAAAGCGTTCGTAGAATTCCAACGCCTCGCGATAAAGACACTCGGCCTCGGTATACCGCGAGGACTTATATGCAATGTGCGCCCGCCGGATATTTGCCCTTATCTTGCCTTTCAGATTGCCTCTACGACTATGTTCATTACGTGCCTTTTTCTGCCAGAACTCTGCTTCTTCATATTCGCCCATGCCATAGCATGCCCCGCCCAGATATTCGTAGTTATAAGCAGTGCAGTCCGGGTCGAAGCGCTGGCTCAATGACAGGTGTTCCAGCAGACCCTCTTTGGCGAGTAGATAATCCCCTTTGTTAATCAGAAAACGGAGCTCTGCACTTCGAAGTCGAACCATGTACAGGCTTTGGGGCCACCATTTCAACAACGAACGAGATTCCTCAAACGCGGATTCAGCCGGATCAAGCCGGCCCTGGAGAGAATACTCTTCACCGAGTTTGCGGAGCAGGTTCCCTCGCATTTCTTCTGGCAGTTTCTGGTTCAACAAGTCTTCATACCTTCGGATAGCCTTGTCCGATTCCCCCATCCAGGAGACGACCAGCGCGAGGTCCATCGCTGTCTCGGCATAAAACTCATCCGTGTCTTCCATGAAATCCAGCACTGCGCGGAAGAGGCGTGCAGCAGATTGGTAAGCAGAAGCCTGCCGTTCCTTTCTTGCGGCGGGCCGTCCGTATTGGATGGCCTTCTCTTTCTCACCGGCGCGGATGAAGTGCCAGGCGGTCTCTTCCAGTCGGCTCTTCGGGTTTGTTTCGCTGAGTTCACCCGCCAGCCGATGAAGGCGCTTCTTCTCCTCTTCGTCGATGGACTCATAGATACTGAACCGAAGCTCGCTGTGAGCGAACTCGTACATCCCGGGCCCTGAACGCGACCTCGCCAGAAAGCCTTTGGAGCAGAGACGAAGCCCAACGGCCTGCACATCGGAATACTCCATCCCAAGCACCTGATGAATCTCTTCTAACTGGACGGGGCGACCCATGACGGCTAACGCCTCTATGAACGAAGTCTCTTCGAATGCGAGCCCGCGGACGCGCCAAAGAATCAGTTCACGCACTCCGGACAATTTAATGGTGTTCAAGGCCGCGCTCATCTGTGGCCATGTGCCGGTACTTTCGGTCTCGAAAACCTGGTCCAGAATGAGACGCAGATACAGAGGGTTTCCGCCGGACTTTTGCCAGATCGTGCGAGCAGCCTCTCTGTCCACCTGTTCGTCATTCAGAGTTCGGGAAACCAGAGCCGTCACCTCATCAAGCGTCAGCCGATTAAGAGGGCGGGTCATACACCAGCCGCTCTGCTCAAGCTCCCTCGACAGGATCTGCAATTCGGCGTTCTCGTCTTCGCGAAATGATGCGCACATGAAAATCCGTTTTCCACGCAGAGAACGAACGACCATGCTCCAGAGCTTCAATGCCTCTTGATCTGCAAGATGGAGGTCTTCAAATACCAGCAGGGTCGGAAATTGAGAGCAAAACTTAATCAAGCGCGAGCCGATGGCATCCCACTGCTGCTGGGCTGCATCCTCCCCGTCGATAAATTCTGTTTCCATCGCAGTCGGCTGCGGCTCCCCGAAATCACTGAGGGCCTCATAGAAGGGGCTGTATGAATCTTTCTGGCCAGAGCCAAATGCGATCTTCAGGAAAACACAGCCCGCCTGCTGGGCTCGGATGCGGAACTCTTCAAGAAGCCGGGTTTTGCCCAAGCCGGCTTCCCCGGTAAGCAGCCAACTGGATTGAACTGGACGGCCGCCAAGCAATGCCTGGAGCGTCTCTTCAAAGTCGCAAATCAGATTCTCGCGGCCGATGATGAATGGGAAAGGTGGCGGGGAAGAGCAGAACTGCGTTTTTTCATCTTCTCCGGATCGCAGATTCAACTTGTCGCAAACATCAATGAAATGAGTGACCCGGGGGCAACGCTCTTCCATCGACCATTCCGTCATGCAGACAATCAAATCCGCCAGTTGGTACTGCATACCTGCACTGGTCATCTGATCCAACTGTTTGGATATCGATTCCGCATCAAAAACCACATTATCGCCAAGAAACCGTGAGGCTAGTACCTCAAAAAGGAGAACCCCGAAAGAGTAAATATCAGACCGGACATCGATAAACCCTTTCTGAATTTCCGGAGCCATGAAACGGCGCGTCCCGCCCAGAAACTCCTTTTTCACGGCCTCAGCCCTCTGCGCCATTCCCAGGTCGAACCACTTCACCGAAGACTTGGCGCCATTCACAATCATGAGATTCTCAGGTTTGACGTCCCCATGAATCCAGCCTCGCGTGTGGAGATAATCCAAACCAAGACACGCTTTCACAAGCCAGCTCGCGACCTCTTTCAGTTCGGCTGCCTTGCAGGCATCATGGAAATGTGTGCCCTGCAAATACTCCATGGTGAAGACAGCCTGTTCGCCATCTTCGGTCCGCCCGAAATCATAAGCCTCAACTAAATGCGGATGCCGCAGCCGCGCCAGCAGCCCAAACTCATTCTCGAGCTGGTTCAGCCCGGCAGACTTGGCCCCCTGGACAGTCTTTAAAGCAAGCTCGCTCCCATTGTTACGACGGATCAGGTAAACATGGCCATATCGGCCAGAGCCCAGCAGTGACCTGGTTTCAGACTGGCGGGCCACTGGAATGTGCCTGAAATCTGGCAGGTTATGTTTAGCGTTTGAATTTGTCTGACTCATGAATCTCGCCCTTCGTTCCCTTTTGCCACAATGCATCTGAAGAGTCTAAGGCATCACCCATTGAAGGCAATACCAACTTCAAACTTTCTTGATCAGATGGTTGTAATTATATTTTGGCACATAACCCAACAGGCGGCGTGCCTTCTCCATCCCGTATTGCTCGTGCGCCCACTCGGCAGTGATCTGAAAAAACTCATATTTGCGGGGTAAAGAATCGACCTCCAACGCTAACCGAAATGCCTGTCCTGCATCTTCAGGATGTGCTCGGCATGGAATACTGGCAGGCTTGTAACTCGTCACCTCACTGAAACCCATATAGCCGAATGCGATCACCTGGATGTCATACCGATCTGCAAAGACTTTGCACGTCTCATTCGCGAGATACTTGGTCATGCTGTAGATGCCTGTTCCCGGGCGCGGCGGCGAACATTCATCCACCGGCCAGTCGTAGTTGTAACCATCCGGTACGCCCATGAACATACCGGTCGGCGATGTCTGAATGAACCGTTTGATTCCAAGTTCTGCCGCAGCTTTCAGTGCGTTGTAGCAACCGATGAAATTCACTCGCCAACTCTGGATTCGATCATGTCTGATGACTGTCGAATTAAGAATGGCATCCACCCCGCGTGCGGCATTCAAAACCTGACCAGCGTCTGTGACATCCATCTGCACGCACTCATGACGATCACTCTCTAGAGGATTCAGATCCGCAAGCCTGAGCTCGTGTGTATCTTCGATGGCCTTGATTGCCGCCTGGGCGACCGGGCCGCCGGCACCGAGAATGAGGACTTTCATGGGGTTAAGTGTCTTAAGTGCGAATGCCACGCGCTCGTAGTATAGCTGTGAGGCATAATTTAAGAAAGATTGCCTGGCGCCAATTTCTCCTGACCAAATCCATAAAACTCCATGAACGACCCCACATTCGAACCACCACAGATTAACACAAGTCCAAACGAAGATTACTCCATCCGCAATCGGCAATGGCAGGGTATCCCTGGCATTGAGCGCGCGCCCAACGGCAGGCTTTGGGCAGTCTGGTATTCAGGAGGTACTGGAGAAGGTCCGGACAACTACGTGCTTGTAGTGACCAGCGACGATGACGGTCAGACCTGGTCCGAACCGGTCCTGGTAGTAGATCCCCCCGGCATGGTACGCGCTTACGACCCCGCACTCTGGATCGATCCCACAAATCGGCTCTGGCTCGTCTGGGCTCAGTCCTATGGCTGGTGGGATGGCCGTTCAGGGGTGTGGGTTGCTACAACCGAAGAGTCGGATTCCTCTGACCCCAGTTGGTCCGCTCCGCGTCGCTTATGCGATGGAATCATGTTGAACAAACCGACTGTCCTTTCTGACGGACGGTGGATTCTGCCCGCGGCCGTCTGGGAATCAGAACCACGGGGCCGTGGTATCAACGAATCATTCCTTCACGATCTGGGTGATTTGAAGGGTGGTAATCTTTTCGTCTCGACAGACCAGGGCGACACTTGGGATCTTCTTGGGCAGACCCGAGTGGACAAACGAGTCTACGATGAGCACATGCTGATCGAGCGGAATGACGGCTCGCTCTGGACACTCGTGCGCACCGCGTACGGTATCGGAGAAAGTGTCTCATTTGATGGCGGAAAAAACTGGAGTGAAGGCAAGCCTTCAGGGATCAGGAATGCGAATTCCAGATTCCATATTCGCAGACTGAATTCAGGGCGACTGCTGCTCGTGCACCACGATCCTCCCGGAGAATTCGACGGCGCTCCCCCGCGTTCTCACCTGACAGTGCACCTGTCAGAGGATGACGGAAAGAGTTGGAAGGGCGGCCTGCTTATCGATGAACGGAAGGGAGTCTCCTATCCGGACGCCGTGGAGACAGACGAGGGCGTGATCTATCTGATCTACGATCACTCTCGACATGAGGCGATGGAGATTCTGATGGCTACTTTTACCGAAGAGGACGTCCTGGCTGGGAAAGCGTTTTCAGACGCAGCCGGTTTACGAATGGTGGTGTCCAGGAAGTAGCCGAAAACTCGCGGAGTGGAAAAGAGGCCAAATCGCTCTAATGCGTGAGGGCGTAGAAGAGCCAATTGATGCTCAGTTGGTACACAAGCTCTCGCGACTTTTGCACCGTGGGAGTGGAATCCGCATGCGCCGCGTTGCCAAGCGGATTGAGAGCAGTGGGCGGCGAAGCGACTTCCCAATTGCAGCCGTAGTCGTTGGGACAAATGAGGAAGGCGGGACGGCCATTGAAAAAGGCACACTGGAACGGCTGCATGTACTGCTCCTTGAGTGGCGGCAGGCCTTCGAGCTTGTAGACAAGATCGAACAGAATGCTGAACTCTTTCGACTCCTTCAGCATCAGTTTCATCTCAGTCCCGGGGGCGATCCGCTGCACATTAGAAGGCACGGAATCCATGAAGGGGCCCGTCCCTACGCAATCGTCAAAAAGAAATGTGCCCCCGCGAGCGAAATACTTCTTAAGGTTTTTCACCTCTTCGTCGGTGAACTGAAACGGGAAATGACTGGTGAAGTAGATGATCGGATAATCGAAAATCTCGTCGCCGAGAAGGGAAATCCCTTCGTTGTCGAGATACACCGGGAACTTGCCCTGGGTGCGCTCACGCAGTTGGTAAAAGAGATAGGGCAGCGCCGTCGGGTCGTTATTCCAATCCGATTTGCATTCCGGCTTTACGCGGCGAACTACCACCTTGCCGCGGCGATCTTTCTTGTAGTCATCCTGGCTGGTGATGTTCTTGCCATCGAATTTGACGATAGTCTTATTGGCTGCTTTCTGCAGCCAGTTTTCTTCCGCTTGCGTTATTCCCGCAGCAAACACAAAAATGGTTATCGTTATGAGTATTCGCATATATGTGATTTGAACCCAACCGGCTTAATTTCGCCAACCCAAATCGGCTCAACCTGATGTCAAAACAATTCCAGATGATTCCCGAAGACGTAACAAAGATCGAGAGGGATCTACGATTTCATCCAATCGTAAACCCAAACCCGGAGGTTCTGTCGCAGGAGCAGATCCTCCACTTTAATGAAAAGGGCTACATAAAAGGAATTCGAGTCATGACTGAGGATGAGATCGCCCCTCACCGGGCCTACTTTGATCGAGTCCTTGAAGAAATTACCGCCGCGGGCAAGAGCAGTTATTCCGTAAGCACGGCGCATCTGAAATACGCTGGCGCGTATGATCTCATTACTCATCCAGGGGTCGTGGCCATTGCTCGCGATCTACTGGGCGAAAACGTGGTTGCTTGGGGTTGCCATTATTTCTGCAAGATGCCGGGCGATGGAAAACGGGTCTCATGGCATCAGGACGCGAGCTACTGGCCGCTCACACCTTCCAAGACGGCTACGGTCTGGCTGGCGATTGACGATGCCGACACGGAAAACTCGTGCATGCGATTCATACCTGGCTCGCATCGCAGTGGGCATCTCGAATACCACGAGAGTGAGGCATCTGAAAGCAACGTGCTTAACCAGACAGTTCCCAACGCTGAAGAACTGGGCGATCCCGTCGATGTCGAATTACAGGCCGGCCAGGTATCAGTTCACAGCGACCTCCTGTTGCACGGCTCCGAACCGAACAACTCCAGCCGACGACGGTGCGGCATCACGCTTCGTTACTCTTCGATGGACGTACGCGCTTACCAGAACTGGAATGAGAAAGGCGTCTGGGTCAGCGGAAGCGATCCGACGGGACACTGGGCAAACAATCCTCGCAGCGCCGCGGAGAACGAATAGGCGTGCATTCAATCTTCGAACATCACCGCATAGTCTCCCCCGACGAAATCGATGAACTGGGTCACGTAGGCAACGTGGAATACATCCGCTGGATGCAGGAAGCCGCCATCGCCCATTCGTCGGGTAACGGATGGTCGATGGAACGTTATCGTGCGTCAGGGTTCAGTTGGGTTGCCCGGTCCCATTTTATCGAATACCGGAAGCCAGCCTTTGAGAACGACGAGATAACGGTTCATACATGGGTGGCAAACTTGAAGGGGATCGCCTCTCTCCGCAAATACAAAATCGCCAGGAAGAGGGACAATACCGTTTTAGCTGTCGCTGAAACCAAATGGGTCTTTATCGACCTGCAAACGAGTAAACCCAAGAGAGTGCCCTCAGAGGTCGCTGCTGCTTACATAATCGTTGGTGAAGAGGACGAGATCTGAATGCGGATCACATCAAAAATACGGCAGAAGCAACCACCGTTGTCCAGCGGCCTTCCTTGTCTCCTGCTGCGGTCTGAACGCAGGCTCGTGTTTGAACGATCTTGCCGGACATCTTGTAGACCTCACGTCGCTCGTCGTACGCTGAATCCGGATCGAATTCGATTCCCAGTGTCGTGGCCAGCATAGTCGCTGCCATGTCCTCCACGTAGTCGGAGAGCTTGAGTTTGGTCATGCCGTATCCGTGATGCTCGCTGAGGTAGCCGTAGTGGTCCCCGGCCGCCGGAACTGCGAGGCCGATTCCTGCTCCGACCAGTCGATTGGGCTCGTTCGTGGAGGCTCGGGCCATGACGCAGAACACGACCTGGCCAGGGGTGAGCTCAAGCGCCCCGGCAGCAGGATTCACAATTTCGCATCCTGCCGGATGGATACTGGATACGGTAACGAGATTGTATTTCTCAATGCTTGCATCTCGAAGAGCCAGCTCAAAGCTTTCGAGCTCATTGCGATGCCTGCCAACCCCGTTGGTAAAAAAAACCTTTCTTGGAACGAAAGTCATGTTAGACATGTGTTACTCCTTAGACCGAATTGTGAAAAGGATAAGCGTAGGTTTCTGAAATTAGAATTGTCATTTGCGTCTTCCTGTGGCCCAGGACGCAAGAATTTTCACAGGCAATTTTGCCGCGATGATGTCGCATCCGGGGGGATTGGGGGACGGAACAAATTCGACAACGTCCGCCCCTACCCAGGATGCATTTTTATTCGAGGATAGCGCTCTCAGGACTTGCATGGTTTCTGACCACGAGAGCCCGCCCGGTTGCGGTGTGCCGGTGCTTGGAAGGATGGAAGGATCAATGCCATCCACATCGAGAGTAAGATAGACTGGCCCTCGAATAAGGCCAATCGTTTCCAGGATGGCGGCCCAACTGCCATGCATCTGGTGGGCGTAGTACGACTGAACGCGCGGCTCGGAGCCGATCAGTTCGAACTCTTCTCGCGCAGTGCTGCGTATACCGATCTGAATAAGCCGACATCCTTCGTCCAGGACGCGCCGCATGACACAGGCGTGGGACCACTCTTCGCCCTCATATTGATCGCGAAGGTCGGCGTGAGCATCTATTTGAATCACGGTGAGGTCTTCAGGCGAGACTGAGAGTCCCTTGATCAACCCCCAGGTAACCGTGTGCTCCCCTCCCAGTCCCAAAACGAATTTACCATCGTACTGTCTGACAGACGCGGCGACGCCTTCCAGGTAGTCCTTCACCCTTCCCCCATCCGACGACAACGGAGCGGCGTTGTGGATACGAAGGTCTCTTTCGAAATCAAATTCCCATTCTTCATCAAAAGTTTCGATCTGTGTACTGGCCTCAAGGATCGCACTAGGTCCTCGGAGAGTTCCCTGGCCATACGAAACAGTCATTTCCAGCGGCACGGGGAGAACGATAGCGTCGGCGTCCCCAGGCGAACATGGTGCAAGTTTCAGGAGTGTGGTTTGGTCGGGATCTAAGAATGACATATTTAACGTTTGGTGAAGGCGGGGATTGTGCCGATGAAGTGGGTCTTCCACCAACACATTTTGCGAAAATTTCCAGAATGCTCCCGATTGCAACCTGTACCTGAAATCAGATACAAACCACCGTAATTCTTTTCAGACAATATGAGCACCATTCACCCATGCACCGCGAACTTCACGATGGTAACAAAGACGGGCTGGTCCCACTCGAATCTCTTGACCTCCGCCACTGCGGGACGTTCTCCGAAATGCTCCAGGCAATGTCTCATACCGCTTTCGGAGGCCGTGAGCTTGGCGAGGCATTTCACGTCCTGAAGGCCATGGTATCCGATCCTGACTGTACCGTCGTCATGACACTTTCCGGCGCGATGACCGTCGGAAAGATGGGACGAATTGTGTGCGACATGATCGAATTCGGTATGGTCAATGTCATCGTCAGCACGGGAGCCATCATGGCGCATGGGCTCTCCGAGGCGACAGGAGGCGTTCACTACAAACACGATCCGAACATCCCGGACAATCAGCTTTACGAGTGGGGATACAACCGAGTGTATGACACGCTGGAGATGGAGGCGAACCTTTGCGACACCGAACGATTTGTAAGCGAAACACTCTCATCAATGAGCGATAGCGAGCCCACGTGCTCCTCAGCGATTAACCGTGAGCTTGGGCGTCGACTGGTCCAAGCTGGACAAATGCCGAGCATTCTTGGATGCGCCCATCAGAAAAATGTGCCGGTCTTTATCCCCGCGTTTACCGATTCAGAGGTGGGGCTCGACGTGGCAACGCATGTGCTCAAACAAGCGGGCATAGCGTCTTCATGCCCCGATCTGGGCTCACTCTTGAGTATCCCTCCGCTCTATAATCCCTATCTGGACCTGTACGACTACGCCAAGCGAGCGCATTCAGCAAAACGTCTTGGCATCTTCACCATAGGTGGCGGCGTACCTCGAAACTGGGCCCAACAGGTAGGCCCGTTCGTGGATATCATCAACATGCGGCTGGGAACAAGCTACGACGTACCCCGGTTCACCTACGCGGTTCGCATCTGCCCTGAGCCGGTGAACTGGGGCGGATTGAGCGGTTGCACTTATTCGGAAGGGGTGTCGTGGGGCAAATTCCTCAGCCCGGAAGAAGGAGGCCGCTTTGCCGAAGTTCGCAGCGATGCAACCATCGCCTGGCCGATCCTGATTCGTGGTGTCATGGAGTCACTCGGTTTCGTGGATAGCTCGCCTTTGAACGCTCATGGCGGGTAGCAGGTGTGAGCCAAAACAGTGCCCGACATAGGCCAGCCTTAATCGGCCCTAAATGATCCCCCACTTCACTTTCCCCACTTCCGTTTCTCGTTCTTTTGCGAACTTGGGATCGATCTCGAATTCGCGGTCCAGCCACAAAACGTCCTTCTGTTCCTGAGTCAGCGAATCGATTAACTCCGGAGTCAGGTATTCGTTGAAATCAAACCGGTGATTGTTCTCTGTGTGAGAATGGAACAGCCAGTGGCTCATACAGCGTCCCTTGTCAGAACGGTTCAACCAGGTAGCGTGAAAAATTTGAGAGAATCGGACGATCATGTGATGTGGATCTACCTCCAATGATATTTCCTCAGGGAGTTCGGCATCTTCAAAACCGTCTGTTCCAGGGCTGGTAGTAACGCCCTGCTCTTTCCGCGACTGCTCCAGCAGATCCTTCCACGGTTCAATCGGGCCATATTGGCTGCCTGGGACAACGCGCAGACAGCCGTCCTCACGTCTGGCGCCCGAAAAGTAGTGCATGAACTCAGCCCACGCCGCCCCACCATCTCTGTGCCAGAGTGTAGAACGATTGGGGGCCTGCTCATTGATGCCAGCGTTTCGGAGGTAGAGGTCCTCTTCGCCGATTATTTGCCGGGCGAGCTCTACAATCTCTTCGTGCAGGATGACCTTGAGAAACGGCAAGGAATGATCGAGATCGCACCAGTAAGAGCCCGGTATCTGCGGTTTGAGGCGGTAATGATTCCGTTTACCGTCACAGGCTGTGACCTCCTCAGGATCATCGAGACGAACTTTCTCCACTGCTGCCATGCAGTCAGTCGTGAGTTGTTCCGGAAAAGGGCACTCAAAGATCACGTAACCTTCGGTGTTGTACTGCTCCAACTGGTCTTTGTTGAATTTCATGGTCTGAATTCAGCGAGAAAAGAAAGGGTGAAAATTATCAACGGCGTAATCCGAACGAGAAATACCGAAAACGAAGTCGTCAGGCAACGCAGAAGGTCAGTCGATTCAGAATCAGTAAAATCTGCCCCAACATTACGTTTTACGCATTACTCATTACCCGATTACGCTCCACATGATCGGTTACCACGGGGAAGGAACCACCATACTGGCAGTCGCATCGCCACCCGGCAGAGCCCCGCGCGGCGTTCTGCGCGTGAGTGGGCCTGACGCATGGGAGGTGGTTGCATCGCTCCTTGACAACCCTGTCCAGCCATCACCCCGCGGGTATGTCTCACGCAACATGTATCTTGGCAGCATCCAAAACGAGGCCCCGGTTCAAATTGCCTGGATGCCCGGGCCTCGTTCTTACACTCGCGAGGATGTTGTGGAGATCCACACCTACGGTTCGCCGGTTCTGCTTTCCCTGATTTCGGATGCCCTGCAGACCAGGGGCGTTTATCTGGCGGGCCCGGGCGAATTCACGCGAAGGGCCTTCCTTAACGGCAGGATCGACCTGACCCAGGCCGAAGCAGTACTCAGTCTGATACATGCCCAGGATGAATCCGCGCACCGGCAAGCTCACGAGCATCTTCGAGGTGCTCTGCATGAACGCATTCTCAAGCATAAAGAAGGTCTGATACATGTCTGTGCGTTCGCCGAGGCAGCTATCGACTTTTCTGATCAGGACATCGAGGTGATCGACCATGATTGGGTAACAGCAGAGATTCGTTCAGCACATGAGGATGTCACTAATCTCCTGCACGAATCCCGCGAAACGGCCCCTGCAAAGGAAGGCGTTCGAACCCTCATTGCAGGCAGGCCGAACGTTGGAAAGTCTTCCCTGCTCAATCGGCTGATCGGACGTGATGCCGCGATTGTTTCCAGCATCGCGGGCACGACCCGGGACGTTGTTGAAGGCCATCTCGTTCACAAAGGCGTTCAGTTTATTCTGCGCGATACGGCGGGCGTACGGCAGACCCAGGATGAGTTGGAATCAGAGGGCGTCCAACGAACCATGGACACTGCCCGTTCCGCAGATCTCATTCTTTTCATCATGGACGCAAGCCAGCCCGTGACAGGGGAAGATATCCAACTCGCTACCGATCTGCCCAGGGGACTCATTCTTCCTGTGATCAATAAATGTGACCTGGCACAGAAGTTGAGGCTCGATTCACTTCCCTCATGGGTGACCAATCGTGAAGCGATTAAAGTCAGCGCTGTGACGGGGGAAGGCATGGAGACCTTAATGGCCGAGATAGTTACTGCGCTCGAATCATCGAAAATCGGGGCGGCAAGCTCCGCGTTTATAGTCAATTCAAGACAGCGGGGCTGCCTGATGCGTGCCCAGGAATCACTCAGTCGAGCCCTTGAGAGTGCGGGCTCCGGTCAAAGCCTCGAGTTTCTTTCTTTGGATCTGAGAGATGCCCTCGACCAACTTGGTGAAATCGTAGGCGAGGTGATCACCGATGACCTGCTCAACGTCATCTTCTCGGAATTCTGCATAGGGAAGTAGACCAGCTCACGCGTGGCTACCTTCTCCTGAAGGCAGATCAGTCACCAACATCTGTAAACGTAAAGTTGGAACAAACATTTTGACAATCGCCTATAATGGCGACAAAACACTTCCCTGAATTTCTGGAATGTATCGAACGGAGAATACGAAATGGGACGACGTGAAGTAGTCTGGGTATCCATCATTCTGCTGCTCCTGGGTATCAGCATTGGCCCGGCAAAGGCTCGACGGGGCGGCGATTATCCCGAATACGAGCTATTAGCCCAGATGATGGAACGGATTCGAACCTCCTATGTCTCCAACGTAGACCAGAAGAAACTGTTTCTGGGCGCCATGGACGGAGTGACCGGAGAACTCGATCCGTATTCCCAATACTTGCCACCCCGCGAGGCCAAGGAACTCAAGGTGGATACCGAAGGCCAGTATGGCGGGCTGGGGATCCAGATCTCATTAAGGAAACCCAGCGGCGGAGGAAAAGATCAACTAGTCGTCGTGACACCCATCGAAGACACGCCCGCATACCGGGCGGGAGTGATTGCCGGAGATTACATCATCGCCATTGACGGAAAATCGACAGAAGGTTTCAGTATCCAGGAGGCGGTAGATTTGCTCCGCGGTAAACCCGGTTCGGAGGTCACACTGACTCTGGCACATGATGGTGCAAGAAAGACCCGAAACGTCACCCTCGCACGAGCGCGCATTCGCATCAAGAGCGTCAAGGGCTACGACCGCCTGCCTGAGGGTGGCTGGAATTACTGGGCTGATGCTGAACATAAAATTGGCTACATCAGGATCACCCAGTTCCAGGAAAAGACAGTCATCTCAATGGACAAGGTGGTGAAAAGCCTGGTTGAAGATGGCCTCAAGGGACTGATTATCGACCTGCGCAACAACCCGGGCGGACTCTTGAATATCGCCATTGACATGGCGGACAGATTCACAGATCGCGGCATTATCGTTTTGACCAAAGGCCGCACGAAAGAGGCATATCAGGAATACAAAGCCAAGCCAGAGGATGACTACAAGAAATTCCCGGTAGTGGTTCTGATAAACGGCGCAAGCGCCAGCGCATCTGAAATCGTGGCCGGCTGCCTGCAGGATCGCCAACTAGCGGTAGTCGTCGGCGACCGCTCGTATGGAAAGGGCTCCGTTCAGAGCATTTTCTCACTCGCGGACAGCCACAAACTGAAGCTCACCACCGCCCACTATTACACCCCCACCGGACGGAACATTCACCGCCTGGAAGACGCGAAAGCAACAGATGACTGGGGCATCATTCCAGATGTCATGGTGAAACTTTCGCGAGACGAACTCATCGCGTTGCGGAAAACCTCGATGGATTTGGAGATCCTCAAAGGGCCTCAAGAACAGGACGATGAACTGGAAGAATCAGATTTGGAGCATCCGAAATCGCAAGAGCCGAAAACTGAGGAAAAACCGAAAGCAGTAGACCCGAAAACTGAGGAGAAACCGAAGTCGGAAGAAACAATAACTGAGGAGACGCCAAAGACTGATGGCTCAAAAACTAAACCGGAGGAAGTCCAGCCCGTAGAGAAGGAAGATTCTCAGACGGATGACGAAGGTGACAACGAAGGTGAAGAACAGAAAGGTAACGAGCCAGCGTCAAAAGTTCTCGACAAGCAACTCCTCAAGGCCATCGAAATACTCATAGACGATGCCGCGTACAAGAAAGCGCTCGAAACAGACCAGTACAAGCACGACGAAGCGGAAGCGAGCGAGAAGGCATCTCTCCCAAAATGAAACATCACCGCAAGCGGTGGCGCGAAGATAAGGCCTCCCCAGACATCTTATGGTCATTCTAGGCATTGAGTCATCATGCGACGAGACCGCCGCGGCGGTGGTCCGCGACGGTATCGAGATTCTCTCAAATATCGTCGCCTCACAGCAGGAGCTCCACAAAATCTACGGGGGCGTGGTGCCCGAAGTCGCATGCCGGGCGCATATTGAATCGATTACTCCGGTTATCGAAGAGGCCATCAATCTGAGTGGTCTCACCTTTGAGAATTTAGATGCGATCGCAGTGACGTATTCGCCCGGCCTGGTCGGCGCGCTCCTGATCGGTCTGTCAGCAGCCAAGACACTTGCCTGGCGATACGACCTTCCCCTGGTTGCGGTCAATCACATCGAAGCCCATGTGTATGCCAACATTCTTGATGGTCATGCGGTGGAGTTCCCTGCGGTGGCCCTGGTGGTTTCCGGCGGGCACACAGCAATTTTCGATTGTTTATCTTGCACCGAAATTCACTTGATTGGTTCAACCGTCGATGACGCGGCAGGTGAGGCGTTTGACAAAGTTGCGGCCATGCTCGGACTGGGTTATCCGGGTGGGCCGATCATCGATAAGACGGCAAAGAATGGGAATCCCAAGGCCGTTGATTTTCCTCGCACAAACCTGAAAAAGGGCGAATTCGATTTCAGCTTCAGCGGGCTTAAAACGGCTGTTCTGTATCATGTCAAAGGGCAAAACGCGAAGGTGAAGACAGCCATGCCCGAAATAAACGAAAGAGATCTGGCGGATGTCGTAGCCAGTTTTCAGGAGGCGGTGGTAGATGTGCTGGTGAAAAAGACCTTTGCCGCAGCAAGAAAAACCCGCTCGAAGTGCATCGTGCTCGGTGGCGGCGTGGCCTGTAATTCCAGGCTGCGAGAGAAATTTCGGCAGCGTTCAGAGCAGACCGGACTACCCGTTTACTGGCCAAAACTGTCGTTATGTACCGACAACGCGGCCATGATCGCCGGCCTCGCTTTCCACCACTTGCAGGCTGGGCAGGTGGCAGATCTTTCACTAGATGTGAATCCGACACCCATCCGGGCTGCACAATCCTCGCGGTCTTGAAAGCATCCCTGGTACCGATCCACTGCGTTCGCTCATCCGTTTCTTCGATGATGAATCACCGAAGATTCAGCCGGTATCCGCGCAAAGGCACACCCTGGCCGAGTGAAGACAGCTGCGCGGGTGATTCAATCATTCCCGGCCACCATGGCTATGGCTTCGATCTCTATCGCCAGCCCTTCCTTTACAAGCCGAGAGACTACGGTCGCGCTCGCCGGCGGGTCTTCAATGAACCAGCGATGCCGAATTTCATTGTACGCTGCGTAGTCTGCAGGATCGGTAATGTGCGCATTAATTTTGATGACATGCTTAATGCTCGAACCGGCTTTATCGAGCAGCTCACTCAAGCGCGAGAACACCAACTCCGCCTGCACAGCGCAATCACCCGGGGCGACTACTTTGCCGTCCTCATCAAACGCCACTATGCCAGACGTAAACACCAGATCACCCACTCTTACCGCATTTGGAAACTTATCCGTTGAAGGACGCGGCCCGTGAAAGAATGAAGTTTTCTCAGTCATTGCGCTCTTTCAGATCTGGGTCAGAAAGCTGCCGGTATGTCCGGTGATGAAATCTATACAGAGCCAGACACCCGCACCAACCACTTCCCCAAGTATCAGCCCCATAAAGAGCATTCGAGATTTCCGGTAAACACTCGCCCCGCCGTACTTCAAAACAAGCAACTTGATAAACCACGCTGCCAACGCGCTGATAAAAATGTGACCTGTTTTCCAATTGGCACTGATCATGTAACCAAGGGGACTGAACGGCCACCACGGAAAACAATTACGTGCCCACACCAGGAGGCCCATGACTGTTCCACCGATGGCCATAAAAAGATAAGCATCAAGACGGGGGCCCGTGGGTGCTTCCATCATGCGGCGAACCATATCGATGGGCCCGTATCCAACTTTCCTGCCGAAGAAGAGCGGATTCAAGTTCGCTCCCCCGTGCGTGTATGCCAGATGGAAAAGCATCAGCGTCGACCCAATCAAACTGGCCAACACAGCAAGCATGATTGCCCCGAACAGCCTTCGTTTCGAGCCTTCGATGATCTCGCACATCTTCAGGCCATTGGCGACAGAGGCCATGACAAAAGAGCGAATTTCCGAATGCCAGCCATAAGTGAGCCCAAGAGCAGTAAGCCCCTGCGGCCCGAGAACCCCTGTTCCGGCTCCTGAAATTACAAAGGAACTGCTCATCAGCGGCGGTCGCATGGCGGGAATACCTCCTTTGGCCACGACACCGGTAAGACTGATGAATATGACAAAAGCGCTGAACAGAAGCATGGCAACGCCCAGGAACGGCAAACCAGCCGCCCGCAAGGCAAGCCCGAGCAAACCCATCCCGGCGATTAAACCAATCACCGCCTGGCGATAGGACAGGACCTCATCCGAATCGTCGACCGAGGAATCACCCGGGAACGCTTTTCGAAAAACATCCGCCAGATGAGAGCGTGCCAGCCAGAGCGTGATCAGCACAAAGACAATCATCGAGCCCATCCCCTGGTGCGCGGTATATGCTTCACTGGCAAACAGGTCGAGACGTTCCGTGCTTCTAAGAGCAAGGGAAGTGAACACCCCCTGTTGCACTAAAGAGAGAAGGTAGAAAAACCAGATGGATGCCGAGATATCGAGCCCGACAAAATAGAAAAACCCAATCCACGATGGGCTGAACCAGAAACTGATTTTTATTGAACCCTCAAAGAAACTGATCGAAGTCGCCTTGGTTATTTTCGGGAATTCGGGAAAGTAGAAATGGATGCCGTTGACGCTCAACAGAATGAAGGAGAATGCGAATCCCAGCCACATCAACCTGTTCGAAAAAAACGACCGACCGATAAAACCGCTCTCCTCATGTCGAATCAAATCCAGAGGCACCTGCACCAGCGGATAAGCCAATCGCTCCCGCTCCACCCACTGTTTACGCAACAGGATCATGGCGCACGTCATCGCAAGACTGAGCACCATGAAGAACCCATACCAGTACGTCAAAGGCAGCACCCAGGCCCGCCACGGGAACGGCACACCGGGGGGCAAGCGCTCAAAAAAATATCTGGCCGTCTCCTCGTCGGCTGGTGCAATCCAGTGGGGAACGTGTTTGTTGTAGAGATTGGCCCACTGGTTCTCAAACGTCGCGTAGTAAGTTGGACCAACTAATTGCGGCAGCATTACTGGGATAAAACCCATGCTCGGCACACAGCACGCGACCATCAACATGATGTAAATCGTGACAAGCTCAGCCTTGTTGAGCGCGAGGGGTTTTCGAATCGCAGCCACAACCCCACTGATCAGAATGACGAAAAAGAAAAAGAAGAGTGCCGCCGGCGTGCTGAAGTTAAGGGTCATATAAGACCCCATAACGATTAGAGTGGCATAAACATCGAAGACGTTAAGTAAGAAGGCCGAGAGCGCACCAATCGCAATTCCGCGCAAAGGGATACCCGGGGCCTCAGGATCAATCAGCGAAGTTGTTGTTTCTTCGGGCATTCCAAAGGCTCAGAGAGCAAGGGTCGCCGCCGCCGTTAAAGATTCAGGATTCAGGATTCAGGATTCAGAGGTCTACAATCGTGGTCTCCACGCTCCGCGGGGAGTCTTC